>JBBSBY010000001.1:0-248019 GCA_038250835.1 Desulfomonilales bacterium
ATGAGAAAATATGCCGTGATTTTAGCCGCGGATCTTGCTTCCTCTCAGGATGTACTGGATGTAACCAAGAAGGTTGGTCACGTAGTTGATGGTATTAAAATAGGAGTGACGACTATTCTTGAAGCCGGCAAGTCCATTTTGTCGAAAACTCGCGATCTTATCGGTGATAAACCGCTGTTGATGGACCTTAAGATAGCGGATATAGGTTTTCTCAGCAAAACCGGCGCCTGGCAAGGAACAAACTCGAAAATAATTAAGGCCCTGGCCGGCGCCGGAGCTACCCACGTGACGGTTCACGGCTTCCCCGGGCCGGGATCAATAGCTGAAGCAATATCTGCGGGTCGTGACTCCAATATTCAAGTCTTGCTGTTACCCCTAATGAGTCATGCGGGAGCGAGCTTATTTTTCTCAAGCCCGGTGGCCGGTGTAGATATTCAAAACGAGGCGGCCGAGGCCGGAATAGAATCAACACTGCATACCAAGGCCAAGGATGTAACCGAGGCTATAATTTCACTTGGCGAGGACTTGGGGGCGGCAGGCTATATTGGACCAGCGACAAGGCCTACGGATTTGATGCGTTATCGAATGCTGACATCCAAGCCGATCTGGTGCCCCGGTTTTGGCCGACAGGACCGTCAAGGCAGAAATATGGAGGAGCAATTCAGAGCCTGGGCCGAAATTGTGGGCCCTGAATCGGCTGCAATAGTTGGTTCAGCGATATTTCAAGCGGCTGACCCTGAAGCCGCGGCTCGAGAGATTTGCGAATATCGAGATCGAGTCGCTCAATCCGAAGGATCAGGTGTGGGCGCTCTATAAACCTTTTCACTAGATTGGACGTAGGAGAGGAAAACCGGCTCAACATCTGTTATTTCGTCGCGCAAAGGCATTAACCCCCTAAATCCCCCTTTTCAGGGGGACTTTAAATACCTTTGTGGCTGATTGTATAATTGGTTTTAGATAGAGTTTAATATAGTGCCGCGCATGAGCGGATTCGACGGAACTGCACAACAAATGTACCCATTAGGGAAGCATTTCGATAACCACCATATCTAGCAGGAATGCTTTTCGATTTCCTCGTTTAACGTAAAATTGCCGTCATTTCAGCGCCTTTTTTCCTATATCTGATCGATATTGAGCTCCTTCCCAACTGATGCGGCTTACAGCCGCGTAAGCTTTTGAAATAGCGTTTTCGATCCCTGCCGCTTTGGCTGTTACTCCCAATACCCTGCCGCCGGCGGTAACGATTTCTCCATCTTTTTGAGCCGTGCCTGCGTGAAAAACCTTCACGTCTTCCATTTGCGCAGCATCTTGCAATCCGTGAATCGTCTTTCCTTTTTCGTAAGAGCCCGGATATCCTTTGGAAGCCAGGACAACGCATACAGCGTCTTCGTCAAGCCATTCCAGGGCAACATCGCGTAGACGGTTTTCGACTACGGCGATTAGAGCCGGCATGATGTCGCTTTTCATACGGTACAGTAACGGCTGAGTTTCAGGATCGCCTAAACGGACGTTGAACTCCAAGGTCTTTGCGACGCCGTTCTTTATCATGACCCCTGCGTATAAGAAGCCGGTATAGTGACATCCTTCCAACTCCATGGCCCTGACGGTGGGAATCATGATCCTATTCATTATGAAATCATGGATTTCAGGGGTAACTACAGGCGCAGGAGAATATGCGCCCATGCCTCCGGTGTTGGGGCCTTTGTCTCCATCGAAAATGGCTTTGTGGTCCTGAGAACCCGCCAAAGGCAAAACGGTTGTGCCGTCGGTAAAGGCTATGAAAGAAGCTTCTTCTCCTTCGAGACATTCCTCTATGACTACTTTGGCGCCGGCCTCGCCGAACGCTCTGTCCTTGATTATGAGATTTAGCGCTTGATGCGCTTCAGTTTGGTTTTGACAAACCAGAACACCTTTGCCTGCCGCTAAACCGTCCGCCTTTAAAACAATCGGTCCGCTTATAGTTTGCAGGTGATTGAGGGCGGAGTCGTAATCGTCAAACACTCGGAAATCCGCAGTTGGAATATCATATTTGTTCATTAAATCTTTGGAAAAGACTTTGCTTCCTTCAAGCATCGCCGCTTTACCGGAAGGCCCGAAAATTTTGAGACCGGCGTTCACGAAAATGTCGCTGATGCCGTCGACCAAAGGGGCTTCGGGCCCGACGACCGTGAGATCCACCTTTTCCTTTTTTGCCAATTCCAGAAGAGCCGGTATGTCGTCGCTTGAAATGGGTACGTTCTTACATTTTGGTTCAAGAACGATACCGGGATTTCCAGGCGTCACAATCACCTGGTCGACCAGATCCGATTGGGCGATTTTCCAAGCCAACGTATGTTCACGCCCGCCTGATCCGACTATCAAGACTTTCATACTTACTTCGCTCCTGAATCGGATTGGCGCCACATTCCTCTTTTTTCGCGGCGAGCTTCCTGTTCCAGTTCAATGTAAGGTCTAACATCAAAAGCGGATTCAGTCCGGTCCACCTCAGCCAGACCTTGCCTCACCATTCTAGCCACTATATCCTCACCGTCATGATAGACAAAACCAAGTTTTTGTCCTGGTCCTAAGTCTTTCAGGGGCTTAATGCGCACCCATTTATTTTCAAGACTTTTGCTTAAATAATCTTTTACGGCAGAGACTTGTGAGCTGGGATTGTTAAGTCCGATTAGTTGAAAATTAAGTGTTTTGCCGCTGCCTTTAATAGTGAGCGTCTTCTCATCGACAACCTGGGTAACTTTCCACAAAGCTTCTCCGCCTTCAGTAGGCGGTCTTGACGCAAAATACAGCCAGGCAATTATCAGCAGTAATACTACTCCAAGGCCGGCCCATAGTTTCCATTCCTGCTGTAATTTTAATTTTGCCATTAACTCTCCTTGCAACAACTAATGGTATCCGAGGACGAAAAGTACATAATGTGAAGCGCAGCGCATACCACGGCTACTCATGTTTGCGCTTCCCAAAAATTAGGAACAAATTTTCTGCAACTGATCCGTGAATGGATTAGCGGAATATTTGGACGAGCAATATCCGTTTTACTGTGAGCTCCGGTTTACACCACCAGACTGAAAAGTTTCGCCGATTCAGCCTCGAACACCTCATCGGCCTTTGCGGAATCCGGACCAATATACTTATGTATTAACTTACCGTCACTTGAAGCTCTCAATATCACGGCAAAGTCGTCTCCTTCCAAATGGACTAATTTAACGAATACGCCGTTAGTCGCATCAGTTTGTTTTATAATTCTGAACATTGCTGTAATATATCATAGCCGATGGTGATTATTCCAAGATTTATTGGGGCCGGCGGTTCCTGATTTTTCAGAGTATACTAAAGACTGAATGAATCGGGTAAAGTTGGCTTTTCGCTCCTTGCGATAACCACGTCGGCTATTAATACGGATTGGTTTGTTATGGAGACTAATGATTTAATAATTGAAACCCGAGATCTGGGTAAAGACTACTTTGACGGCGATAACGTCATTCACGCTCTCAAAAATGTAAACGTGAAAATATACAGGGGTGAGATTGTCGCCATAATGGGACCCTCAGGCTCAGGCAAATCCACATTACTTTACGTGCTGGGATTATTGCATCCTCCGACCACCGGCTCTTACTTGTTCAAAGGTCAAAATATACTGGAGTTTACCAGAGAAGAACAGGCGCATTTCAGGAATAGTGAGCTGGGATTTGTTTTTCAAAGTTGTGATCTCTTAGCTAATTCGACGGTCTTCGAAAATCTCGAACTTCCGCTGATTTATGCGGAATCCGACAAAGGCGCCAGGCGAAAACGAATTCTTGAGGCGCTTGATCGCGTCGGACTGTCCCACAGAGTAGACCACTGGTCGAACAGATTATCCGGAGGGGAAAGACAACGCGCCGCGATAGCAAGAGCGCTGGTGAATAATCCGTCCTTGATTTTGGGCGATGAACCCACGGGCCAGTTGGATCAAACAAATACCGATATCGTGATCAGCCAACTTCAAGAGATAGCAAGGCAAGGATTCACTGTTGTTTTAGTTACCCACGAAGACGAAATCGGCCATGCCTGTGACAGAATTATTCGCATCCGTGACGGAGAAGTAGTAGCCACCGGATTTGATGCGGAAGATGCGGAGATAAGCATCCCATATCCATAAATTGGAATTTAGTTCTAAGGGAATAGTCTCAAATTTAAGATCAGTGATCAGCACCCGCGGAACATATAGTCAAAGGTTTCCAACAAATTTTGGAGTCGCTCAAGATCCTGTTCCGTTATGCTCGTGATCTCGAAACCGGCCTCAGCTTCGCTTGTTTCCGTGTTTTCAAGCACCCACCGGCACCGTGCATCCAGAGTGAATTGATCCAATTGAAAAAATTCGTCAGCCAGGACCCGGAGCTTGTAGCGTTTATCCGGAATGACGGCCAAACCTTTTGTCCCAAGGCCTTTCGAAGTCAGATTGATCACGACGCCCGAATTGGGGGGTTCATCAACCGTTTCAATCCGTAAAGGAACAAATATTTCTTTGCGTTCTATTTTACGGATAACCGTAGCCGTTTCAGGGGGTACAATCTTGAGTCTGCCGAAAACCTTGGAGCGTTCTAAGAGATTTGCTTCAACTAATTTTATGAACACGCTCTCAAGACCCTTCACAGTTAGGTTGTATGCCTCCATAAGTTCTTGATTCGTCATACTCGCGTTGATACTCGATATAATGTCCTTGGCTACAATTTTCCGTTTCGACATCGCTATTCCCCCGAACTATTCAATTTTGGTTCACGTTTTAAGTTTAGTTTCATTGAGCAATTCATTTCATATTAAGACCGGGCCGCTCTCAGGGCCCATAAAAGTAACATCCGCGCCTAATCCCAAAGTAAATGATCCGATTTCATCCATATTTTGGCGACATTCTGTTTTACCATTCTTTTCTTAATCATCTCCAGGCATGAAGAGGATTTAGAACAAAATGGAAATGTGACGAATTCTTAATGAAGCGGGATGAGATTTATTAAAAAGGACTCGTTGAGTCGCTATCCCTTCAAATGCCGAGTCATGCATCCTGAAAAATCTCAATTTATAAATTGGGAACTCGCTTTTTTCCGCTAAAGAATCTATTATTGAATAACTTAGCCCTATTATTTCATGATCGAGAAGGAAGATCCACGTGGGTTTCAGAAAACAATTAACAGTCGTAATTTATACTTCAACGCTAGTTTTGTTGTTGGCTACTCCCCAACCCGCTTCGTGCGCATCTCCATCTCACGAGGAACGTTTCTTAAATCGAATAATTAAAATTGTCAAAACTAATTACGTTCGCGAGGTAAACGAATCCGAGCTTATTCAAAACGCAGTGGAAGGTTTAGTAAAATCGGTTGATCCTTACGCCGCGTACCTGACTCCGAAGATGCTGCCCGAATATAAGCTCAGGACGGCTCAACCTTTCGGCCCTTTGGGTTTGGCTCTTAGTATGGATGAAGGTATTCTGACCGTGGTGGCGGTCGCCGATGATTCTCCAGCTTATGAAGCGGGTATAGAATCGAAAGACAAAATTGTTAAATTAGACGATCAAATGACCAAGGGATTCACTGTTATGGAAGCCTGGAAAAAACTTGACGGACCTGCCGACTCCCAAATCTCTCTGACGCTGGTTAAGAACAAAACTCATAAAATAAAGACCGTAAAGGTGAAGCGGCATCTATATTCATTGGTTCCGTTACGCGTTAAAGACCTTGGAAACGGTTATCTATATGTTAGAATTTCCGATTTCCAGGAAACCACTGAGGCCGCTCTGAAAAGAGCTTTGAAAACAGCGGATGAAAACAATCAGCTTCAAGGAATAATTCTTGATCTGCGCGATAATCCTGGAGGACTACTCGACAGATGTTTAAAGATAGTTAGCCTATTTACCGATAAAGGACCCGCCTGTTACGCGGAACGTCGCGCGTCTAAAAAGGAAGATCTCACTGCGCCCAAAAACAGTTCGCATTTTGGGACCGATATGGCGGTTCTGATTAATGAAGGCACCGCCGGCGGGGCGGAGGTAATTGCGGGCGCTTTGCAGGATCATGATCGAGCTTTAATATTTGGAGATCAGTCTTTCGGAAACGCCTCTATTCAAAAATTCATTCCTCTGAGCAACGGCGCCGCTATAAGTTTGACAACGGCTTACCTACACACACCCAAAGGAAAAAACATATTTAAAAATGGGATTACTCCGGATTTGCCACACAAAAACTCTGACGGGGAGGTATTGCAGATTTCCGAGCCAAACGCAAAGGACGAGGAAAAATTTAAACGCGGCTATCCTGATAAAGATCCGCTGGTGGGTATGGCTCTGAAATGGTTGAAGTCCGGCAAACGTGTGGCGGATTCGAGAAATGTAAAAGAATGAGTCGGTCCTCTTTATTATCCAAACCTTTGGGACCTTTAAAATCAAAGCTGTTCCACTATCTCTTCCGCTTTAATAACCAGAGCGCCTCTGGCCCATGCAAACTTTTTCTTTGCCAATTCAGCGAATTCTCCGGAGGTCTGAAGCTCTCCGGTTCCTCGGATTAGACAGCCCTTCCCCGGTCCGTTTGTCCCTTTGACGTTTCGGGCGGCGGCCAACACTTCTATCCTGCTGTTTTTGACAAGATTTTCTTCCGTCTTGTGATAATATCCAGCCGGCACGAGAATGATCTCATCATCTTTTATGCCCATTGTCTTAATGTATGCGCCCCAGGCGCCGACGAGATGAATTCCGTCGGGTCCCGTTGTTGCAATGGCGACCCATTGCGCATTGTCGAAAACTTCTCTACAAACACCTTTAATTTTTGCCATAGCTCGCCTCCTCGCGCATTTCTGTTACTTTCTACCGGCCTATTCGGCGTAAAAGCTACCGTTCCGCATAAGGTATGTCACGTGGACGCCGGCATCAATACAAGTACGTCTTTGCGGCAAGTGGAAAATCAGAAGGAGTGGCGTTGGGTGAGGCGAATTAGAATCGACAATATTATTATCGCAAAATATAAAAGAGTTACTCGTCCAAACTTTTAATTTCTTCCAGCTTATGAATAGCTTCGTTTACGACGGTATACAGTTGGGAATCGATTGTCGCGCTAGGATTGAGAGGTAATTTTTTTCGCAGGATAGCCTCTGCAACCGCTTCTATAGATTCCCTGTCCAAATCTGGGATGTCCAATTTTAATATGAGCTCTTTCTCGATTCCGACAGGTTTCTTGATGTAGATTACTGCGCCCGGTTCGGCGCCCGGCACAATCGAACCGAAAACAGTTTCAGCCCACTCTATTGTTGTCTTTTGACCTCTGGATGTTGCGGTCCTTCTGTAGAAGTTTATTCCCATTCACTTTCGGCAAAGTTACGTCCATCGCCATCACGACGCCCTAATCCCGGATGGCTGAGACCATGTTTTTTAATTTTACTGTACAGAGTGCTGCGACTAATACCCATGGCTTTTGCGGCCTTATACTTGTTCCATCCACATTGTTCAAGCACCGACCTCACATGGTCGCGTTCGATACGATCCAGATGAGTCAGGGGATCTATAACTTGCCTGGAAAAACCTTGTCGAAGCTCGGCGGGCAGGTCTTCGGCACCTACCACGTCCATTTTAGCCAGCACCATTGCTCGTTCCACCGTGTTTTCCAGTTCTCGGATGTTGCCCGGCCAATGGTGACTGAAAATCAAATCCATGGCGTCGTGTGAAAACGACCTGATGTTTTTACCCAGACGATCGTTGTACTTTACTAGAAAATTATTCACGAGCTGCGGAATATCTTCTTTGCGTTCTCTCAATGGAGGAAGATTAATGGGAATAACATTTAGACGCCAAAACAAGTCTTCTCGGAATATGCCCTGACGCATAGCCTGTTTCAGGTCTCTATTGGTGGCGGCGATTATCCTGGCGTTCGTCTCCAGGGTTTGCTCTCCGCCGACTCTTTCAAATTTACGTTCTTGAATAACTCTCAACAGAATAACTTGTGTGGGTAGACTAATTTCGCCGATTTCGTCCAGGAAGATTGTCCCACCCTCGGCTTGTTCAAATCTACCGGGTTTTTTGCGGATGGCGCCGGTAAAAGCGCCTTTTTCGTGGCCGAAGAGCTCGGAGTGCAATAGCGTCTCAGGGTAAGCAGCGCAGTTGATTACAACGAATGGCCCCCGGGAGCGACCGCTTTCCTTGTGAACTGTGTTGGCAAGCACTTCTTTTCCGGTTCCGGATTCACCCTGAATCAGCACGTGCGAGTCAGTACCGGAAATATCCATGATCAGCTCTTCAATCCGCCGCATCTGGCGCGATCTACCCAATAAATCCGCAAGGCGCTCACCCAGGTCCAAAGTGCGAGTAAGTTTTCGGTTTACCTGTCGCTCGTGTCGTAAATGCTGATACAAACTTCTGGTTCTCAGCATCGAATTGACTCGCGCGATCAATTCATCCGGCGCGTAGGGCTTGGTTATATAATCATCAGCGCCGTTATTTAATCCTTGAATTTTGAAATCCAATGAATCATGTACAGAAAACATCATGACCGGGATATATTGGAACGCCTGGTGAGATTTAATCTTTTGCACTAATTCGAAACCGCCCATTCCAGGTAGGTTTACATCCAGGAGAATCATGTCCGGTTCTTCAGCAGGTTGATTTTCGAGAACTCCAATGCCGTCCTCCGCCGTTACGACTAATTCCGCTGCGAAACCGGCTGAGTTCAAAAGCTCTTGAGTAAAGGGACCATTGTATGGGTCGTCTTCGACAATCAGCACACGATTGGCCTGGGAAGCGCTCAAAATAGCCTCCTAATCGACGAAGTGGTAAGCCATCCCATGGGCTACCGCAATTTTTTCGCCCCTATCATTCTTAATTTCCACATTCCACAAACTCACTCGTTTGCGCAAATCGATAGGAACGGCTTCGGCAATAATTTTGTCTCCCGGTCCAGTGGCCTGGAAATAATTGATTTTCATCTCCAAACCAAACGCCGTGTACCCCATCGAATTAGCGGCTACGGCAAACGTCTCGTCCGCCAGAGCGAAAATGACACCGCCATGTGTGCGCATTTCCGAATTGCAGTATTCGTTCTTAATAGTCAAAGACGCTTTGGCGTACGAAGTTTTCACGTCTTCGATAACAATGCCCAATAAAGACGCAAACGGATCTCCCCCTACAACTTCTTTCGCGTAACGTAAGGGGTTGGTTTTCTTATCAATCATTATCCAAATTAGTTACGATGATTCTCATTATTGCTTTTACCCGCTTTTGTCTTTGTCTCTGATGTATGGGGTTCAGCCATCCTGAACGCTTTATTGTGCTCATCTGCTATAGTCAAGAAATTCTTAAGTAAAATTCCGCCGTCAGGCCTATTCTTGAGATAATATTCGGTGTGAGCCTGAACTCCATATACCGGTTTAGTTTGATGCTTAATGATTTGGTACTTGCAGAGCCGGTTTTCAGCCAGGCAGACAAATCCCACCGGCGCCTTCTTCACCTCGTCATAATGGTTTTGCACCAAATTGAGGGTTTTACCCATATTCTCGAACAACGGATCATCCGACGTGACGGTAATGTTGTGCCTACCACGTTCAGTCGGATTATTGCCGTAAGGCAAACAATCATCTTCGCCACCACGTATTGGCCCCACTTTGCCGCCGAAAGCTAAGGCAATAGCTTGATGACCACCGCAAATTCCCATCATCGGCACATTCATCTCTTCCGCAATTATCGGTAGAGCCTTGAAAAACGCCTCCAGTTCCGCGCCGTTTTTGCCTTTATATTTGCACCAGGGAATTCCATTTGGACTCAGCACCAAAAATGCGGGCTTCAACTTCTTCATATTTTCAATGGTAATATCTTTGTACGGCAACACTATTCCATGCCCGGGCGCCCCAAGCCTAACCATGATGTCACGCACCAACTCGGCCTGCCGCGAAGTTCTACCCGTGAACATATTTACTACAATCCAGGTGGATGAGTATTCGAGGGGTTGGTCTTCCGGCGCCTGCTCCTTTAAATCTTTTGAGACCAGAGATTCCAGATTTACCGTGTTTGATTCGCCTACAGATGATAAAAACGTAGTGAGAATGATTGAGACGAACAAAATCCTAAGCAATCGCATTCCAACAACCTTCCTAATCTTATCGTAATATCCGCAAGGATCAATTTCACGGAATCTATAACATGGATGCTAATTATTTGCATCAAATAATTAAAAAATTAAAAGAAATAGTCGATAGGTGGATTTCAGATTAAGGTCGTGTCCGCAACGGCAAAAACAGAAGGAGACGGACGGTTGTTAAAAGATCTTGTCGCCATCTCAACCTACTGAATTCACCTTGATTGCCGGCAAAAAACGTGTGGACACTTTATTCAATTACTGGTAATTTATCCAAGTTATTAATTACGCGTATCGCCGCTGCAAATTGATCTAATTTTCCAATTCAGGACGGCGGCATTCGATTGTAAACAGAATTGCTAAAATTGAGGACCGGTTGCTCATTAATCGAATTATCCCTCGATAATTGATCTATCCAGGTTTGATCAAAGCTAATGTAAGTAGGGCAATCAACTGGCTCCGACCCAGGAGGGAAACCCTCAAAATGATACTTGTCGAAATATTACAAAATGGTTTTCCTGTTGCCGGCGCCGCATATGAGCCTGGTATGCTGGTTGAAATCAGTGTTGCGGAAGCTTACCAAACCCAGGACATTTCCTTTGAACTTGTTCATACCGACAATCATTGTTTAAAAGGAAAATGGCAGGAGGCTTTGGATCAATACTTCAATGAAGAAATTTTTGATTGTAGGGAAACGGTGTTTCCAGGGGAAATGAAGAGAATAGGATGCGCCAAAGATCATAAATCCTTGTTCCAACATGCGGCCCATGCGCTGCTAAAAAATCTTGAACCGCATGGCTACACTATAAACATTAAATTTCAATATTAAGAAAACCGAAGGAGCTATCCTTCGGTTTCTTTCCAGTGAATCGCTTTAGAATTAATCGAAGTTATAAGCAACGTAAGATCTGTTCTTGCCTCTTTGAAGTTGCAATCTTATGACCTTGTTCTTTTTAGCTTCCTTTACAGCTTTGTTGAACTCGCTGAGATCGTTTATGGTTTTTCCATCAATCTCGAGAATCACGTCTCCGGTCCTAAGTCCCATTCTTGAGGCGGCGCCGTCGGGATCCATTTCCTTAATGCGCAGGCCCAGGCCGTCTTTGATCCCCATTTGCTCAGCAACACTCGCGGGTAGCTTCTCCACATCCACTCCGAGTTCATTGGAAGTGTCACCGGACTGTATGGGAGATCCTGATGCCGCTGTTTTCTGGTTCCTTTCACCGATAGTAATTTTCACTTCTATGGTTTTCTTATCTCGCCAGATCGTTAGAGTAGCCTCTTGTCCGGGTTTTTCGACACCAACAAGATTCTTGAGGTTAGCTGCGCCGGAAATAGATTGACCATTGAACTTCAAGATAATATCGCCATTTTTAATGCCCGCTTTTTCAGCCGGACTTCCTTCAACTACCTGCGATACCAGAGCGCCTTCTGAATCTGAACGACCATAGGATTTAGCCAAGGCTTGTGAAACATCTTGGATATTGACGCCAATGAGTCCGCGGCGAACTTTTCCGGTCTTGATCAATTCATCCATAATCAGTTTTGCGGAGCTGGAAGGAATGGCAAAACCGACGCCTTGATAACCACCACTGCGCGTTGCAATAGCAGTGTTGATTCCAATAACTTCGGACGAAATGTTTACCAATGGGCCGCCGGAATTTCCGGGATTAATGGCCGCATCCGTTTGAATGAAATCTTCGTAATCAATGATTCCAACATTGTGGCGACCAGTTGCGCTGATTATTCCACGCGTAACGGTTCTGTTGAGACCAAAGGGATTGCCGATGGCAAATACTATGGCGCCGGGTTTAAGTTTCGAGGAGTCTCCGAGTTTGGCGATCGGTAGTCCCTTAGCGTCGATCTTGACGACGGCGATGTCGCTCTCAGGGTCTACTCCGATGACTTTGGCCGTGAAGGTCCTTTTGTCTGAAAGACTTACTTTAATTTCGTCAGCGTCTTTTACTACATGGGCATTTGTGAGAATGTATCCATCTTCGGAAACTATAACGCCTGATCCCATGCCTTGCATGCGGAAGCCGCCGCCATGGTCTTTCGGACCTTTTTTGAAACGCTTGAAGAATTCATCTCCAAAGAATTCGCGGAAGGGATGATTCTTAAAGAATGGTTCAAGATCACCCTCATTACCTGATGCTTCTTTTTTTGATGAGCTTATGTGGACCACTGCGGGGGTGACTGTTTCAGCAACATGAACAAAAGCGTCTTGAAGTTGTTGCAGCACAGCGGGGGCTTCCGCGTTAGATGTTCCGGGTGTGCAGACCAGACCAATCAATGCGGCCACGCCAATTAAACTTAAAAGCGACTTACGAAAGCCTCTTACCATGTAATAATCTCCTCTCGACCTTTTCAAATTAAGTTCTTTGACTCGCAACCAATAAATTAGTTTCTCCGGATATGCGAGATTTACAAATCGTGCTGCAAATGACGGAGAAATTCTCCTAATAAACCTCACTTCATAGTGAAAAGAATGCGTGCAAAAAAATTACGGTGTCTCCAGTTGGATCTATGCGTCTTAACAGTATGAGCGGACGAATCGATCTGTTCTATTGTGCTCCGATAAAGACGCAAAATTCGATAGGAGCCAAGTTAAAATTGAATGGGTCAATTTTACCTGTTCACTTCTAATTCGATGCGTTCATCATTGCCGTACAGCAGCGCTACCATCAAAGTGAGCCATTCCCGCAGATTTCTGGTGTTCAGGAAATTAGCGCGCACGAATTCTTTTCCTTTGCGGCCCATTTCGTGGATTTTATCCGGTCGTTGCAGCAAGTACCTCATTCTCAAAGCAGCGCCTTCCGGAGTATTAACCAGAAAACCGGTGTGGTGATTGATAACCTGTAGCCTTATTCCGCCCGTGTTTCCGCCTATTACCGGTTTGCTCTTCCAAAGAGCTTCGGTGACGGTCAAACCGAAACCTTCCTTAACTGATTTTTGCAGGATTATTGTGGATGCGCGCTGCAAAGCATTGATCGTCAAATTAGCGTCGGATGGTAAAAGTAGGACATGAATATCAGGATCATCTCCAATCTCGGATTTGACTTCAGCTAGAACCTGTTCTCCTTCCGGATCATCGGTTGCTCCGCCGCCCGCCAAGACCAATTGGAGACCCGGAGAAAACGTTGTTGCCATTTGATATGCTTTGACTACACCCAAAGGATCTTTAAATCTATCATACCTTGAAACCTGCAACATGATTGGACGTTCCGGATCCAGGGAGAATTCGTCATATACTTTGTTAACAACCTCTCGAGGTATATCTTTGTTTTTATCGCTCAAGGGATCAATGCTTGGTGGAATCAAATACTGCGTGTGCGGCAAGGGCTGAGCAAAATCGGCAAGTGAAAAAATGCTTGCGTCGTAATCTTTTGCATAATTGCGCAGATATTTCCAGACCGGCCGGTAAGGATGGCTAAGGTCAATGTGGCATCTCCAAATCCATTTGCCTTTTCGGTTCGGCGTGTTAATCAACAACGGTAACGGCTGCGGATCATGGATGAAAACAACATCCGCATCTTCGAGTTTAGGTCTCAGCTCTTCGGCGTTATGAACATTTGTTTCTTCGAATATTCGCAGCAGAAACTCCTTAACATTGACGGGATCTCCCTGGAGTGAGTTGTGAAACATCTTTGTGCATTCATAAAATTTTTCTTCGCCTCGTATCACTTCCCAACTAACATCCAGCCCCAATTCTTGTTGTAGCGGGATCAGTTTTGTCAAAATTTCCGCTACTCCACCGCCTACGCGCGTGGAATTGACATGCACCACTTTTACACCTTTGAGCAATCCCGCCAATTGTTTCAGATGGTCTATTACATCCTCACCGGCTACCGCCGCATACGCTGCAAGAGTGTTCATCAAGCAGTCCTCCCAAAATAATTGCTAAAGACCGTTAACAGTTGGCTTCGTAGCTCCGTCAGGGTAATAAAATACGGATCAATGGACGCAAGGTTATCGCACAGAGATTCAAAATCTTCATCACACCCCTGTAACCAGGCTCGAAAGTCATCCATCGCCATGGGAGGTCTCCGCCTGGCGTCTATGAAATGATAAAAAACACTACCGACGCTCATCTTATCGACAGCTTCGGTAAGTTCCTCAGGAGCGTTAATATTTCTTGACGTGTCGAACACGACAATCTGCGACCTTGTGAAGTTGAATTGCTGGTTGTACTTGGCCCATTGAGGTCGCTCGACTTCGTCCAACCTTTCTTCAATGACTTCCAACAAATTTAAACGCAGCTCCTGAAGATTCGCGAAATCGGTGGGATCTATGACGGCCAATCGTTCGGCCAACACATCATCATGTAGAGCATAATGGCACCAAACGGCAAAATCGTTGTTGAATTGAGGATCATCAAACTTGGGTCTAAGCAAGCCGCCCCAAAAATGATGGTAAACGCTACCTTCATGTATATTCTGCAGAATGTCTCTCATTTCTCTAAGATTCTGAGCTCTTTTGCCTGTAGCTACTGTAATCAGCGCACAATCTTTCACAACAAAAGGTCCGGTAACACTACCATTTGCAGCCATCGCTCCTCCTATACTATTTGGCAATAAAATCTACATAGTTCATTTATAGGTCAGATAATTAAACAGCAAAAAAGTTTCCTTGATTTGAACCTTAGGTAAAAACAAAGTAGTACATTATAAAATACAATTAATAGCTCAATATTCATTGATAATAATTCTATTTATTGGTATAAGGACTATGCGCGGCAATATGAGGAGAGACTTATGAACACACAGGCGAACCAGGAAAAAAGAACTATTAAAGTAAAGGATTTTCTTGACGATTTCAGATCCGGGATGATCGATTCTGAAATCCTTGAGAAGTATCATTTAACCCAGGGAGGCCTGGATAAATTTTATTCAATGCTGATCGAAAGAGGTATTCTGGAACATCAGGAATTGGAAGACCATTACAGCCGTGATGGATCTATGGAAACGGCTGCAAAGTGTGACTCTGAAAAATCGAGCTACATTTGTCCATGCTGCTTGATTTCTCAAGAAACAATGTTCGATATTTGCCCGAATTGCGGAGTATCATTTCAGGAATTGCTCGAGCGAGAAAACCTGGAAAAATCGCAATGCGACTTATTGTTATCTTCAAATGTCAACATTGAAAACAAAGTGGAACCTAAACCTGCGCAGGATTCCGTTGAGTTTCCGATGGCGGATTTTCTGGATAAAAACTACCATAAAGCAAGCGTTGATGAGAGTGATCTCCTCGGCGCGGCGCACATTAATAATGTATCCGCCGGATTTGTGGATTCCGCCGATGAAGTCGTATCAGGACTGCCGTTGGACTGTGCGGACGAAACCGAAAAGACGATTTCCATTCAATGTGCAAACTGTCAAGAAGAAATGAGCCCCGCCCTTAAAGATACGTACGATCACACCAGAGGGCGTTTAGGCTTGATCATTTCAGGAGTCTGTTTTCTGGTGGCGTTTATGGGAAGCGTAGCCATAAACTACATGGACGGTTTTTCGCTCTTCAGATTGGCGATTGTCTTTACAGTGGGATTGAGCCTATTGTTCGGCGCCGGCCTCTTTGCGGTGGGTTCATTCATCTATCTCGCCCGTGAGCGTGTTTTTTTCTGTTCAACTTGCGGACGAGTTTATCCCAGAGGATAAATCATTTACTAAATTTTGGCTATTTAATTTGTCTCCGACGCAAACCAGTATTGTATACCGTATACACTGTAGTTTACGAATGCTTCAATCTCCACCCGTTGGAGACGCTGAAGAGTCGCCCATAGGTTAGCCGGTCTAACAAAAAGTCATTATCGTTACTGTATACACCGTGTCCTATCGCATCGACACTGCCGGAACGCGTTCGGAGTCTAACTATCATAGGGAAGTATAAATTTTAGGCGTCGCAGTTTGCTTCTGCACAAAAGGCGCTAAAGCGAGGGATACGATGCCCGAGTGCCATAAGGATGGTTTTGTCGCGGAAAATGACCAAACTCTCCGCAATAATGGAGAAACTATCATAGAAATGTGGGACGGTTTGGACTTTGATCGACTGGAATCGGACCCTGAAGTGTATACGTTTTATTGTGATCTGACGGACGCATTGGAACGGGTGGACAAGTTTTTAAGTACCTTATAACATAATAAAGGAATTTATATTTCTTAATTACGACGGATAAATTACCAGGAGAAGTTTTATGGAAGGCAATTTGCTGAAAATATTATGGGAAAAACTTCTCGAAGCGTTACGTATAAACCCGGCGCCGCCAATCACATCCGCAACCATTCAACCTGAGGAACCTTTCACCGTCGATTCTCAGGGAATCAAAATTGTCGGTCAAATCTTTTTTCCGGCAACCGGTCCGAAACTGTATCCGTCGCTCATAATTTGTCATGGTATTCCGGGTAGTGGAACCGCTCGGCCCGCTAATGATCCGGGATACGAAAAACTCTGCAAGCAATTTGCCTCCGCAGGGATTGCCGCTGTATTTTTTAATTTCCGTGGCTGCGGCCCTTCGGGGGGTGACTTTGATATGGTGGGATGGGCGCGGGATCTGGAACGTGTTTTGGACAAAGTCTATGACACTCCTCACATTGATCCTACCAGAATTATGGTGTTAGGATTCAGTGGAGGAGGCGCCGCAGCAATTCGTGTAGCCGCTGAGACAAATCGTATCTTCAGTCTTGCGGTAGTCGGCACGCCGGCAGGATTTGAAATCTTCGATGATTCTCCCGAAAAGATTGTCGATGAATTCAAAGAGCGTGGGATTATCCGTAATCCGAACTTTCCGTATAATATCGAGAAATGGATAGACGACTTTAAGGAAGTTGAGCCGCGGCGTTGGATTTCACAATTTCAGGGCAAACATTTGCTGATAATGCACGGAGACGCGGACGAACTCGTACCCGTCGAGCATGCGCAGGAGTTATACGAACTGGCGCCCGCCGGCATTGCGGAATTGATCATCATTCCGGGTGGCGTTCACAGGTTAAGACTTGATCAGCGCTGTTTCCAGCAATTAAAAAGATGGTTTTATAAAACACTCGGCTGGTTGACGGATTAGACTTGATAAAACTTCATCCGTGGGAGTTCGACGGCAGTCAGTTTGTTGTGGTACACGGCGCCCGTGTCTATCCCGATTTTACCGGGGGTAACAAACGGGGTTTCCAGCGCCGTATGACCGAAAATAACTCGTTTGTTCCACTCATAAGGTGAGTAAATAAATTCTTCCCGAATCCACAGAAGATCTTCCTCCAGTTGTTCCGGCAAAGCGACTCCGTCCCTCAATCCTGCGTGGACAAAGATGTAATCGTCACATTCGCAAAATAAGCTTAGAGACAGTAAAAAGTCCAGATGTTCTTCAGGAAGGACAAAGGCTTTGCTTCCAATGGCGCCTTCGACGTAACTGGCTATTGTTTCAGCTCCTCCATTAGCCACATAAAGCATCTGGTCCTTTTGTTCAATGTAATAGTCAAGCAACATCTTCTCGTGATTTCCTTTAAGGAATACGAAGTCGCCGCCCTGCTTCTTGAGACGGACAAGATACTCGACCACCTCCCTGGATTTGGGACCTCGATCAACGTAATCTCCAATAAAAACCAAGAGATCGCCATTGTTTTTATTCCAGGGGAGGATTTTCATCATCGCTATCAATTTATCATAGCAGCCGTGAATGTCCCCGACTGCAAATATTTTTCTGCTCATGCCGACTAAAACCTTTCTGGGGTCTAATTGGAAGCCTGGGTGCGTCAGTAACCGCTAAACGCTGGAACTTTAAAACCCGACACCGGCGCCCTACGGAAAGTCATGAAACGCAAACGAACGACGGTTTTATCATCCAGACGTTTCGATGGAAGTTGATGAAAACGGCCATTGGACTATCCAACGGCTTGATTCTCTAAATGTCCGAATGTAAAAAAAGCGGCTTGGCGTCGTTAAAGCCCTTCAGCGTCATCCCGGAGGCTTGCGATATCGGATCTTTACAGCTTGCCTATTCCACTTTGCAGGAATTATGCAATTCAACTGCGCGTGGTTTTGCCTGCGCCCGCGTCTCACTTGCAGACCGGCCATATTGCCGTCTACGCGCTACCTTTCGTATTAGAATAGCGCAGATATTTTAGTAGGATTGCAATATTTACAGCTATCTGTCAACATTAACGTGAGCTTTTAACCTATGGCATGAAGCATTAATCAAATGAAAAACTTATCAATTGCAGGGTCGTTACGATCTACTTCGTTATGAAATCCACCGGAGAAAGTATGAGCGCCTGGAAGATAATCTTGATCGTTATTCTTGTACTGCTGTTGCTGATTGTGGGATTGACGATTTTTTTCATGTACGTTGTCGCAGATTCCAACCGGATAAAAACCGGTATCGAGGAACACCTGCGCGCTGTGACGGGCAGAGAATTCACTATAGGGCATATACGCGTAAGACCGGCGTTTCCTAAGCTACTCAGCTTGAGTGTCCAGGGTCTTCAAGTGAAGGGCGCCGATGAAGCTCCGTTTGTGTCTGCGGATGAAATAGTTTTTATTCCTTCGTTACTGCCTCTTTTTTCGGGTGAAATTTCCATTGATTCCATTAAACTATATGGGTTACGAGCAAAATTGCAGAAACGGGAAGACGGATCACTGACGGATATGATTATTCCTGTTCCAGTCGCTTCGCCGGCGCCTCAGGAAAGCAAAACCGAGACCACTCCAACTCAAACCCAACATAATTCCTCCTCGGAGAAACGGCGCCTTCAGTGGTCCATTGATTCCGTCGATCTAATAGACGCAGAAGTCCAATTTGTAGACCAAAATTTTTCTCCTGATAAACCTCTGGTATTTAAGACTACGATGGACGGCCAAATGTCGCGATCCAAAGGGTCGGAGGCCTTCTCTTTTGATATACACGGCAAGATTGCCGACGCTGACAATCATTCCGCCCCCTACAAAGCGACCGGCAATATATATTTGGCCCCTGATCTAAACAGCGTTCGTAAAGCGGACGCAAAACTTGATACTCAAGGCCTGCCCGTGAGATTGTTTTCGCCTTACCTCGGCCCGAAGGGCCGATATGCGGAGAAGTTTTCCGGTGTAAACTCCACGATCGATGTTTCCTATGAGAAAGGAAAAGACTCAGGCGCCGGAATCAACGCCGCGGCGTTCACTTCCCAGGGTAGTCCGGCAAATGCTACGGCTGAAATCCAGTTAAGTTTGGATGAAAACTTTCGGCAACTAAAAAATGCAAAAGGCGTGATCAATCTGCTGTCGGTCCCTTTATCCATGTTCGACGAAATGGCGAGACCCAAATTACCGGCGTTGAAATTAGAAAAAGGCGCAATCAGCGGTAAGATTGAGGGAGTTTGGAAAAACTCGGATGACTGGAACGCTGATGCGACGTTAGAAGCAAATAACATAATGTTGGCGCCTGTTCTGAGCAAACTTTCCTCCAACCTCAATTTAAATACAAAATTCACGATCAATCCAAGTCTCCTCGATATTGAACGCCTGGAATTGGGGAATGAAAAGAACCGATTATTGGTTTTAGGCCAGGTAACAAACCCCCTGGATGAATCCAAACAAGGTGATTTGAAGCTTGAAGTTAGTTTGCTTCCGGAATTCCTACAGGCAATGGGCCCGCCGATGCCCAGGGAGTTGAGGTTTAAGGGTCAAATCCTCATAAAAGGGACCATTAAAGGTAAACCCGAATCGTTGCGTTTGGATCTGAACAGTAACTTGAAGAATGCCGACATTGCGTGGAATCATGACTTCCACAAAGCTTCGGGTGTACCCGGGAGGCTAGCCGTAGAAACGACTTATGACGCCTTGAAATCCAAAATTGTCGATCCCACGGCGCTCGATTTGGACTTCCCTTCGGCTGTTCTGACTATAAAGGGAAAGCGGTTGGAAACAGGAATTAGCCTCAAAACCAAAGTGGATCATAAAGGTAAGTTTCTTGATTTGAGAGGCGCTGTTGTCGAGCTTGGTAGGGATAAGGAAATCATTGGTTTCGCAAAGGGCAATTTCACAAATGTTGGATCCACTAGTCCGGATTTCGAAGGAAATTTTTCCGTTGTGATTAATAAAAACACACTTAGCATAATGGAACCTTTACCTTCAGACATTCTGATAGAAGGATCTTCCCGGATTACCGGTAAATTTTCCGGCGAGCCCCAACGGTTCACCTTTTCAGCGGAAGCTCCGTTAAACAACATCGCTCTGGGTATGGGTAAAGAATTCAAGAAGCCTGCGGGCGTTGCGGGGAGCTTAAAAGCGAACGGCAAATTTAACCGTGGTTCTATTGAGCTCTCAGACGGAGTTCTAACATTGCCGGGATTGCTCGTCATCGCGAAGGGAACCGTGACAGACAAATCCGGTTCATTCGCGAATGTGGCTTTGGACATTAAGAAGGCGGATCTCAAGGAGTTGGCGAAGTTCGCTCCTGAGTTGGCATCATTGAAGCCGTCCGGACAACTAAGCGGACATGTGCTGCTAAAGAATCAAAACGGCGATCTTTTGCATTACGGTTCAATTAAACTCCATGGATTGGAACTGAAACCCGCAAAGTCAGGCATAATCTTTCATCAAGTCAAAGGTGTGATAGAACCTTCAGGATTAGACGCAAAAATTCCTGAACTTTCCGGAAGAATCACCGGAGCGGTGGAATCTCCATTTAAGGTTAAAGGGAAGCTAGAAAATCTTCACCAAATCCGAGCGATATCCGGCAAAATAGATTTGGACGGCGGTCCGGGACGGCTGAAGTCCGAAAGGCTCAGGAGCGTCCTGCAGAACGCTAATCTTATTGCTAATGTGTTGCGGGCCAAACCTGACGCGAGAAATCCGGATCTGTTGGAATTCGAATCTCTTACCGGTGAATTTAACATCAAACGGGGAGTTGTTCATACCGAGGATCTTCGCTTTAAAGGAGCGGCGTTAAACGCCGGAGTTGTTGGAAACATGGATTTACAAAACTCGGAGTTGGACGCGGTCATGGGTTTAAAAACCGCTACACATCTTGGAAACATTTTAAGTAAAGCGCCGGGTGTTCAAAAACTTTTGAAAAAGAATGAAGGTCTTTTGAAGGCGACGGGCTTAGATAAGGAATTGAAACGTTGGGGTATACTTGGTGGAAAAGAGGCCGATAAAGAAGGTTCAACCGATAAGGCGCCTGCTGTGAATAAGCCCACCACTTTGACGTTGTTTGTTAAGCTTCGTGGATCGGCCGCATCCCCGGAAGTGGTTCCAATTTTGGAATCTCAGGGATCATCCGCCACAATGGCCAAACTTAAAGGGTTGATTGCGGAATAATGTCGAATCCCGGTGTGGTTCGCTTAGAGATTCCGTGTCACAATATCGGAGATCCTCTCCCTTCTTTTTCGAAGATATGACGCCAGGAACGACTTTGAGGACGATCACGAAGTCTTCTGTGCAGAATTGCCGCGATCTACCAAATTCAGAACTGCTGCATCCGCGAACAGTAGGATACTTACAATGCCTCTCTTAGCCTGGTGATCATCGCCTTCCAATGCGAATCATTATGAAAGATCGTCAGTCTGCCGTCCAACCCGGTAAGCATGCTGGGTTTCACTTTTTTCATGTTGTACTTATCGGCCAAAAGGGCTGCGTGTTCAGCCGGCTTTTTCATGTGAACGGTACCCACAATCTCCATCTTGGGATTACTTTCCAATAACTCAGGAACGGTTTCAACTATCCTTTTATCGAACCAACAGTCAAAGTAAATTATTTTAGAAAGTCGCGCTCGCAGCACACCCGCCCAGGGATCATCGGTAGATTTCGCAAGCCAATTTCCCACAGCGTCCAGCACTTTTCCGCCTCCGGAAAAGCCGGCCAAAACTATCCGTGTTTTCTCTTTGCGAATGCGAGGGAAGCGAATCTTCAGCGCTTTGTAGATTCCGTTAATAGTTGTAATCAATGCTTCGGGTTTTTCACCGGTTTCGGGAATTAAGAAGCTCCAACGGTTTTTTGACTGCTCTTTGTGTTCTATGTACGGAGTGTCCACGTATCCTACAAAGATGAAAGGTTTGTTGGGCCGTTTTTCGGCCAAAGCTTCAAGTTCCTTTCGGAATACATTGTAGTAATCCTTCGAATGCATTCCGTGGAAATAGAGAACCAGGTCAACCGAGTCGGCCTTTCTGAAGTCGTAATTTCCCACCAGCCACATATAGCGCATATCTGAATCCCACGGTGTGAGTCGCCAGCGCTGGTAAGGCAATTCCCCTCCCCCACCGGTAATGAGGCCCTGTTTACCTTTTAGAATGGAGATCTTCGTCACTTGGCTTAAATGCGGAGATTGGGCCAAAAGAGTGCATGAGGAGAATGCGCAAACCATCAGAGCCGGAATTATGGTTCGCGCGAACAAACGAACGGCGGCCCACGTGTAGTTGGTTTGGTAGCTAGAACAAAAAGACATGAGGCGAATCCCTCCTAAATGGGATTCCCTCCCCGGACTAATCAATTCTAGCAACTATGGAGGAGTTTTGTCAAATATATCGGCGTAAAGAATAAAATATTTAAATTAATATTTATAAATATCTCCAATTAACATACATAACGTTGTTTAAATCATTGAGAGTAATTATCGATTAACAAGACAAATTTATTTAAATCCACAATTTGGTTTGTATTTACCGGCGCCCATTGGCCGGATCAACATGAATTCCATGTAATGTGGCGGATCTACATCTCGTGTTGCCGGTGAGGCTTTATCAATCAACATGAATTCCGGATCACCATGTAGATTTCGTTCCAGCCGTCCTTTTATCGGTAGCATGTGTTTTACACAGCATATGTATCTAAGAACTTGTTGATCTCGTCCACTAATCGATTTTCGCGACCGATATGCAAATGGTCGGTATTGGGCAATATGATTCCGGTTTTTGGTTCGGGAATTTTATTTAACAATTTTTTAAAATTGTCTACGGAACAAACAAAGTCGTTATCCCCCACAATAAGGAACTTGGGCCTGGTTTCATTTTCCAGAAAATCATAGTCATACTCGTTAAGAGGGGGTGAAATTCCAATAAGATTTTTCAATCTAACATCCTGATGCCCCGCGCGCATGCCCACCCAACAACCAAAAGAATAACCTGCAACCAATAGGCGCTCACCGTCAACAGCGTCTTGCGAGATTATGAAATCCACGGCTGCTTTTACATCCTCTAATTCACCTATACCGTTTGTATATGCCCCCCAACTTCCGCCGGTCCCGCGAAAATTAAACCTCAAGCAGACAAAGCCGCGTTCAAGCAACCCCTTCCTGACGGCTCGAACAACATTATTGTGCATATTGCCGCCAAAAAGAGGATGAGGATGGCATATTACGGCAGCCGGCAATTTTCCCGTTTTATCGTTGGGGTATTCCAGCACCCCTTCAAGCATTAGTTCGCCACAGGGAATATTCACATCAATTCGCTTTTCCATAAAACCTCATTCAGAACCCTTGCAAGCGGAGCATTAGGCTAAACGTCGACACTTACGCAACCTAAAAATCAACAGATTAATTTATTGATTAGAATATGGAACATATAAATAGATCGCGATCCATTTGAAAAATCGTTAAATCTGTAACTCGGTAATCTTATCCAACCCTGATTTCAAAGGCTTAATTATTAAGAAGAGCGCTACGGCGATCGCCCCGAAAAACCCGCTCGCTATTATCAAATAATCCTTTATCAGAAACCCATGTCCGTAATACTCGGCAGTCACAATTCTATAAACCGGCACGGCCTCCAACATTATAATTGCGGCAACGGCCAGGGCCGAGTAGATCATGGTCAGCAGTCCGCCGATTCCGCTAAATACTTTGTTGGGATCCGATTCCTTCAAATCTGCGTGAAGAACTCCCATACCCAGGGAAAGTGAAGTTATTCCTACGGTTAAAATCGCTATGGTTGTAGTGGATATGATAAACATGGCGGGGCCGAGTCCCAAAAGTTTGTTTGTGGCCATTGCCAGAAACAGGCCCAGCATTAGCATAGGAATGAGATAAAAGCCGAATTTAACCCATAGTATTCGTCTCAGACCGACGGGCGCCCCCTTCAAAATCCAAAATGCCCGACCTTCGGAAGAGACCGCAGGAAAAAGGAATCTGACTCCCAAACTCGAAAGGACAAATCCCGCTAAACCAATATTAAGAAAAGCAATGGTGTTCTTCAGGAAGAAAGTGGCTTCCGGAGAATCAAGGGACGGCAAAACACTAAAATTGTATAGATAAACCAATATCAGGGCCAGCAAAAGCAAAAGCTGGCTTAAACGGCCCCAATCACGAGCCATAAGTAAAGTTTCTTTAAGTATTAATTGCGATGTGGAAGCGTCAAAATACCTTCCGAGGCCCTTTCCCAGCGCCGAAATAAACCTGCTTTTACTCAGCCTGGCGCCTCGTGATTCAACGGCCTTTGAAAATCCGAAGAAATGTATCACTTCATGATTGTGACCGGCCAATCTGAACAGAGTCGCCGCGCCAAAGAACAATAAGCCGAAATTTAACGGTATGTTGTCATATCCGTAACCGGTGACATATGGGCGGATAATCTGCATAAGCCATGTTGTCGGCAGTAAAGGTGAGGAGGATTCAGACATAATGGACAGATAATCCATAACCGACGCAAAGCCCTCAGGATTCAAGAATTCTTCAGGACGGATCATGCGAAACAGAAGATAAAGCCCTATAAAAATTAATAGTCCAATAAAAACGAAAAGATCTCTCAAGCGTCTAACCGGAAAGACACGGACAAGGGTTTCTACCAGCAAAACAGCCAAAGAAGTAAGCATTGAAAGAAGCAAAAAAAAACCAAGGAAACTCAACAAATAAAAAGACAATGGAGCTGAAAAGACTTTCCCGTAAGCGAGAAACACAGGAAAACCGAAAACCAGCACCATCCAGGAGGAGTCGAACATGGTTTCGATAAATCTCGCCGAGTAAACAGCCCAGGCCGGAGTTGGAGAGGGGATTATAAGCTCCAGGTCTTCGGACAGATAAAAGGTCGAAAAAATTGCAATTATGTTACTGATGAGCGCTACAAAAGAAAAAGTAACTAAAAGCATGGACAACAGTTTAACAGCGGCTATTGTCCCGAACATTTCCTCCGCGGTGAAATAGTAAAGGGCTTTGACAAAGGCAATGTATATTAGCGCCCACAGACCCATGATTAGAATAATGGGAAGTAGAATTCTGAGTTTTTCACGACCGGGAGTTCTCAATTTATGTCTGAATTTTTTGTATCTGGGGCTCAGCAGAAGCGCAATGACGTTCATGTAAGCTTTTTGTCTCCGGATTCAGTTGGCTCCTTTGTATTATCTAGTGCAGGTTCAGACTTTTGCATTTCCTCAAATTGCTCAGGCTTTTTTTCATCTTCATCGGATAATTCAACGGCGTCCTCTCTTGATTTTTCCAACAATTCCGCGTAAAAATCGGGACCGCTTTTCTTTCCTGGTTCAGGAAAAAGATTCGCAGGAGGCGGCGTGGGGGGCGGAGGAGGAGACGGATTGGAATTCGAACTTGAATTTGTGGGATTGGTCAGAGAATCGAAGTCTATGGTGCTTCTCACATCAGTCAACATGCGCTGTAAATCACGATAAAGTTTACCCAATACTTTTGCGGTTTCGGCCATTTGCCGCGGCCCCAATGCTATCAGAGCCACAACCAAAATTAAAATGAGTTCCCACATAGAAACGCCGAACACTTCTGCCTCACATTTCGGATCATCAGGATAGATACGGCAGGGAAGTCAACCGAACGACTCTCCGACTTTCGAATCTTCCCGAATCACGATAAGTTTGTTGCTGAGCCTACAGCTCCCCTTCAATGGATAATACCTTATCAATATAGAAAATGTCCATGTAATGAGGACCACCACCCCAGGATTCAATTAGTAATGTTAAATTGCCTATCAACGCGTCGAGCCTGGTATCGGGTGATGTGAACCCTGCGCCGTCCGATATTGGAGCCGCCCAATCGAGAGCGCCGGATTTGAGGCAAATCTTTACTTCAAATCCTTGACCGGCCTTAATCAGTACTACCTGGCCACAATGATGATCGTCCGTAGATGAGGCAGGATGTATAATGTCATAGAGTTCGACATCTTGGCCTCGAATTAATCTCAAGAGTTCCACTAGGCGCATTTCATTGTCAAAAAGCTGCTCGGAAATATCTTCGCATTCCCGGCACATGGATGATTCTTCCATACCGGGTTCATTCAATTCTTTTTTGCATATAAAGCACCGGTTTTGCTCTGAAGCCTTGCTCATTGCGCTAACCTTTCAGATTGTAGTTGAATTTAGAGAGTTATGCGTGTTGTATCGATCAACCCTGAGTCGCCTTGCCCCCATTTATACGAGAGAATTGCGTTACACGCAATGTTTGAAGATCAAAATGCCGCAACAAAACAATAATCTTAAATCAACGGCGCTATTCTTAAAGCGAAATCTTGCATATCCGAGCCGTAGAAGTATAATCTTCAATTGTGATTACGGACCTGTCGAGATGAAGAAAAAATCATCAGAGTATATGGACATCTTAGAATTATTACTTCCCTTTGATCTGCTCGTTATAGTTGGAGCCATATACCATACCGGAGGAAGTTTAAATGCGATTAACAAAATACATATTAGTGATAATTCTTTGTGTGCCGATTATAACTTACGCCGCTCCCAAATTGACCATAGACAAAGAACGCCATGATTATGGGCGGGTGCTGTACGGCGACACCGTAAAAGACGAGTTTGTGATAAAAAACACAGGCGATCAGCCGCTAAAGATCGATAAACTCGAAGCGAGCTGCGGCTGCACCAAGGTAATAAAGGGCGCCTCCGAAATTCCACCTAACGGGGAAACAAAGATCTTTGCGTCTTTCGACACTAACGGCCTGAGCGGCGGCAAGAAACAAAAATCCATCACCGTATATTCCAACGATCCTGAAAGACCAGTTGTTAAATTGGCGCTGCTAGCGGACGTAATTCGTGAAGTCAGTGTAGAACCTCGTTTCCTAGCGGCCAAAATTCCGGAATTCAAGCAAACCGTCGATCTGCCATTTAAAATTACAAACGATTCCGATATGCCTTTGATGATTACCAAATTGGCTCCAGTGCAAGGATTTCCTGAAGTAAAAATGGCGCCTGAGCAATTGACTCTCAAGCCTCACTCAACCATCCCTGTTAAAATAGAGGTTTCGCTCAAAAAAACACCCGGCAAAGAATATTACATAGGCAGGGCTAATCTGGAAACAAATCACCCACGCGAAAAGGAAATCCAGATTAGATACACAATAAAGCTGGATAATCCAGCATAGTTCAGGTTAAAGGCGGCAAGCTATGGAATTTTGTGTCACTCTAAATAGAGACGAAGACGGCGTATGGGTGGTGGAATGGCCCTCCACTCCCGGCTGCGTAACCCAGGGCAAAACAAAAGATGAGGCTTTGGCGAACGTAGAGGAAGCTATCAGTCTTTGCCTTGAAGGAAGAGCGGAAATGGGCCTGCCATAGCACCTGATTGGAATATTTAAATCTCATTAATACCGGTCTAAATCGCCTCAAAGCTTTTTACACCCGCTGCCTCAAAGATCCGAACGGTGTCGGCCTTAAACTGATCGTTTCCTTCAAAGCCGCCGTGTAAACAGACGACTCGCTCCGGCTTCATATCGGCCATTGCATGTATGAGTTTTAGGTTCAAATCTTTTTCTAAACAAATGAGAAATTTATTTTCGGCGATAGAATAGACAATTTTTCCTACCAAAGTCAGAGTTTCAATAGACTCCGTTAAATTCAGCCCGCTTTTCAGAAGAATCTCGTACAAAATAGCTTCCTCGGTTCTATCGCCGTGAATGGTCGAAAATAGTATTTTGGGCTCTTGTTTCATCCCATATAAATTTTCGTTCAGCGCTTCGCCGGCCAAAATCTTGAAATTCGATTCCACCAATTTGAAGACCCGGAAACCCAGGTCCGGCTGAAATGGCTCCAATGTGGGTTGTTCTTCCGAGGACGTATCGAACTTATCGATCACGCGACGGACTCGCTCTTTGCAGATATCCGCAATGTTGGAAAAGCCCGCTTTTTTCGCGGGTGAATGCTCAGGCGTCGACTCAGGAATTTGAATCATTATGAAGGGGCGCCTTATCCCGTCGTGACTGGAAAGCTCAAGACAAGCCTGAGCA
This sequence comes from Desulfomonilales bacterium, assembly GCA_038250835.1. Classification (GTDB taxonomy): domain Bacteria; phylum Desulfobacterota; class Desulfomonilia; order Desulfomonilales; family Desulfomonilaceae; genus JBBSBY01. The sequence goes on from JBBSBY010000001.1 coordinate 28,226, forward strand.
ACTGTGCCGGACCCTGCAAAGAAATCCAGGATCAAATCACCGCCCTTTGTCGCAATTTTGATTAAATGCTTCATAAGCTTAACCGGTTTGGGATGATCCATGAGAGCAACGCCAAAGAGAGCTTTTAAATCCGTTTTACCTGTTCTAGTTCTACCAAACCGCTCATCAACCAGCAGGCTTCTCGGCTTTGCGCCTGAATCCTTTTCATAATTTTTGGTGTAAACGTAGGGCCATTGAAAGACCAATTCGTCATATCTGTTTGCTACTGTTTGCCTTCCCCACCGCCAACGGGCCACCTTGTGTTTTGGGTCTTTATGAACCACTTGGTAAACTCGACCGTCCGGTCCTTGTATGGGAAAATCAAGAGTCTGATGATATCCCAGGGATTGCTTGTCCAACCTGTCCAGGCTGTAACGTCGCCCATCTGGATCAAGCTTGTTATAACTGGTGGTGACTTGAGCTTCAGGGTCATTGAAGATCGTGGCTGAAGGGGTTTTGCCGTAAATTACTATGTATTCGTGATCGACTACTATTTGACCTACATCGCCGCCGCCGCCTGATTTCTTTTTCCAGATTAACTCGGCTATAAAGCAATCCTCACCAAACAATTCATCGCCTAAAACACGCAAGCCCTTGATCTCATTAGCATCAATACTAATGAATATTACGCCGTCTTCCCGCATAAGGCGCCTGGCCAGATAGAGGCGCGGGTACATCATGTTCAGCCATTTAGAGTGGAATCTCCCGTCTGTCTCAGGATCGGCAAAACGCTTACCCCTGGAATTCGTTTGCCCGGTATTTTTTAAATAAACCTGCAAGCTCTGTTTGAAATTGTCCGGGTAAATGAAATCTCCTCCAGTATTATAAGGAGGATCAATGTATATCATTTTAATCTTGTCGGCGTAGGACTTCTGAAGGAGCTTTAATACTTCGAGGTTGTCTCCTTCGATTATTACGTTATCGGTATTGTCAAATTTTACACTTTCATCCCGGCACGGCAGCAGCGCTCCTGTGCCTGGAGCCTGAATAGTGTTGAAGCATTCGGCTTTGCCCGGCCAATTCATGCCGTAATGTTCGTTAGTGACGTCAGGGTCTTCTCCCAACAACAACTTCAGCCGCTCAAAATCTATTTTGCCATTCTCAGTGCGGATCTCAGGAAAAAGCCTGAGGAGCGCCGCTTTTTTATGTTCAAGCGCCTCTTCTGAATCAAAATCAACGCTATCGGGTACATGGTGAGTCATTGAACACTTTCACTCAAATTATTGGTTGGAACACACTATTCATCCGAGAAAAAAATAGCGCAAGTTTTTGCTCGTTGTAAAGGGACCAACGCGCTTCAGTTCAAAAGAATTTTAGCCCGATTCAGTCTATTTTATCTTAGAACTTGAATCCCGGATTTTGAACCACGACTCCTTTAATCCACTTGTGGATAAACTTTTGTTTTTTCGCATGCCGAACCCGGTTTACAATTGTATTTAACCTGCTTCGGGTGTAGCATTAGATGTCCACTAAGCTTAGCCATAATCATAACAATATGTAGCTTTTCGCCCAAGGAGGGCAGTAATGGAAAAGATTTGGTTGAAATCTTACGCCGAGGGTGTGCCCGCCACCGTAGAGTTCGAAAACCTCACTTTACAGCAGGCGTTGAGTCGGACGGCTTCCCGGCTTCCGGAAAGTCCCGCGTTACTCTTTCAGGGAAAGGTTATTACATATCAAAAGCTGGATGAGCTGGTCTCCCAATTTGCAGGGGGATTAAGTTATCTCGGCGTGCAACCCGGAGATCGTGTGGCGCTTTTGATGCCGAATTTGGCGCAGACCGTCGTCGGCATATATGGAGTATTCAGAATCGGCGCCATCGCAGTGCCTAACAATCCTTTGTACACTGATAGAGAAATAGAATACCAGCTTCACGAGTGCGGCGCCAAAGTTGTGATCTGTTTAGACACTCTGGTTCCCAGAATCGTTAAAATGCGTGACAGATTAGGCCTAAAAGGCATTGTGTCATGCCACATAAAGGATTATCTGCCGTTTCCGCTCAAACAGCTTTTTCCTTTTTTAAAAAAGGACCTACACTTGAAAACGCCTAAAGAAAGCGGCGTTTATGAATTCATGGACCTTTTAAAAATGACTCCTGTTACTGAAAACTACAAGTCCGACATCCATGACACTGCTGTTCTTATTTTCACGGGCGGCACAACCGGCGTCTCAAAGGGAGTTGAACTTACTCATCGCAATTTAACGGCAAACTGTCAGCAGGCTCACGCATGGTGCTCGGATTTCGTTGACGGACAAGAGGTAGCGCTTGGTTGCCTGCCGTTTTTCCATTCTTATGGACTTACCGCGGCCATGAACATGTCAATCTATTACGGGTGGCAAAATGTGCTTATTCCAAAGCCCGAAGCCACCGCAATACTTGAAGCCGTTGATAAATACAAGGTGACGTTCATACCCGGTGTGCCTACGTTGTTCAATGCCATGATTAATCATCCGAACATTCACAAATATAAACTAAACACCGTGAAGGAATGTCTGTGCGCCGCGGCGCCTTTGCCGCTTGAGACGATAAAAGGGTTTGAAGCTTTAACGGGCATTCTCATTTCAGAGGCTTATGGATTAACTGAGACTTCCCCCTGCACTCACGCAATACCTTTCGGCGGGAAAGTTAAACCAGGTTGCATCGGATTGCCGATTCCAAACACGGAGGCTAAGCTGGTAAGCGTCGAAGACCCGTCACTTGAAATTACCGAATGTGATGTTCCTGGAGAACTTTGCGTGAAAGGACCGCAAGTGATGAAGGGTTACTATAACCGTCCGGACGAAACCGCTGAGGTATTGAAAGACGGATGGTTGCATACGGGGGATGTGGCCGTCATGGATGAAGAAGGTTATTTCACCATCGTTGATCGGAAGAAAGACATGATCATCACCGGTGGATTTAACATATATCCACGTGAGATAGATGAAATTCTCTACACACACCCTAAGATCTTGGAAGCCTGCGCCCTGGGTGTTCCGGACAGGCAATCCGGTGAGCGAGTTAAAGCATTCATTGTTCTGAAAACTGATGAAACGGCAACCGAGGAGGAGATCATCGTTTTTTGCAAAGAGAGGCTCGCGCCTTACAAAGCCCCTAAATATGTTGAATTCGTTGACGAACTTCCTAAGAGCGCCGTTGGTAAAATTTTGAGGAAAGATCTTCGAAAGCCGGGATAATCAAGAGCGGGCTAATGCCGGCTTTTAAATTTAGTGACCTTTTCTTGAAGGTGTTGCCCTCAACCCTCTCTAAGATTGTAGAGAGAATCGGAAGTATTCAGAAAAAATGTAGCGTAGTCTAAGTTAAATGGCCAGGCTGCAGGCTTGTAATAAAAAAAGCTTGACTAAAACAAGTCCGTTTGCATAATCTCACGTTTACCGCACTCCGGGTTTATATTTTCCTTTTGTTTTGGATGGAGGGTTTAACCGTACCTCGTCCCGGGAGTTTTTTCCGGTGGGCGGCCTTCCGGGACGGGGCATATCAAAATAGGAGTCTGATATAGATTAATATTATGGTAATCCGATAAATTATGAGATTGCAAACGCATTACATGCCCAACCGTTTTAACTACTTTATAGCGGCGGTCATCAAATTTCTCGGATCTGCTGAAAGCGCCTTACTCGCCGGATTTGCCGGCTTGATTTTACTTGGTTCCATTATTCTCTGGACGCCTGTTTCACAAACATCGGGAAAAGTCTCTTTCGTTGACGCTCTTTTCACTTCCACCTCGGCTGTTTGCGTCACAGGTCTCACTGTTGTAGACACGGCGACCGACTATAGTAGAGTTGGTCAGACTGTGATAATCTGCCTCATTCAGGTGGGCGGACTCGGCATCATGACCTTTACCGCCCTGGCTTTCGTTCTTCTGGGTAAGAGGCTTTCCTTACAGTCGCAGTTTCTTGTAAACGACACTTATTTTCATCAATATGCCGGTTCGGAGTTTCGTAAGACTATTCGATCCATATTCCTTTTCACCTTCGCTATAGAAGGATTGGGCGCCGTATTATTATTTTTCTTTTTCCTGCCGTATGAATTTCCTGACCCTATTTTTCATTCATTATTCCATTCCATATCGGCTTTCTGCAATGCAGGATTCTCAACTTTCACATTGAATCTCATGGATGAAAAAGCAAATTCCGGAATATTGGCGATAATAATGTTGCTGATCATCGCAGGAGGACTTGGCTATTCCGTCATTTTTGAATTGTGGATGAAGATCAGAAGTTTTGTGCGACCGGGCCGCCTTGACTCAGGTAGATTTTCGCTAAATACTAAAATTGTTGTTCGAGTCACTGCCGCTCTTCTGATTTTCGGCGCTATTGCTCTCTTGGTACTGGGGCTTACACCTAATGAATTATTTGTTGGTGATAAACTCGTAGGCGCGGCTTTTCAATCGGTAACCGCCCGAACCGCGGGTTTCAATAGCATAGATATCGGGAAGCTTCCCGCTCCGTCGCTCGTAATTTTGATAATGCTCATGTTCATTGGCGGATCCCCGGGATCGTGCGCCGGAGGAATAAAAACTACGTCCTTTGCCGTTCTAATAGGAAGATTCATGGCAAGTTTACGGGGCGCCAAAGAAGTCAACTTGTTAAACAGAAGAATACCGCATGAACAAATTAATAGAATGGATTTACTGTTGGGACTGGCGGTCATTTGGAATCTTGTGGGTTTTCTAATTCTCCTGGCAACGCAGACCCATTTAAAATATACATCTCTCGACATTCTGTTTGAACAAATCTCCGCCTTTGGAACAGTGGGACTGTCAACCGGACTGACTGCGGACCTAACCACCTTCGGTAAGTTGTGGCTCTGCATGACAATGTATGTGGGTCGATTAGGACCTCTCACCATGGCCCTTTGGATGTTTTCGTCCGGTAAAGCCAATATACGCTACCCAAAAGGGACGGTAATGATTGGATGAAGAACTCGAGAAAACTCATATGTGTAGTTGGGCTCGGCCAGTTCGGTAGTGAATTGGCTCGGGCATTAGCCAAACAATGTGATGTTCTTGCGCTTGACGCAGACGAGGATAGAGTTAACGCAGTCGTTGATCAAGTGCAAAGGGCTATGATAATTGACGCTCGTGATTATAATACGTTAAGAGCCCTGATTACTCCCGATTTCAACGAAGCTATAGTGAGTTTAGGCGAAAGCCTGGAGGCCAGTATTCTGTGCACATTGCACCTTACAAGACTAGGCGTGAAAACAATTCGAGCAAAAGCTACAAGTGAAGACCACGCTTCCGTATTGAGAGCAATCGGCGCTTCCGAAATCATCTTCCCGGAACGAGAGACGGCCTTGCGTGTGGCGACCCAAATCATCAATCCCAATTTATTGGACTTTATACCCTTAGCTGAAGATTTTGAAGTTATGGACGTTGTGCCTCCAGACTCATTTCATGGTAAGTCATTACAAGAATTGAAGCTTCGGGATAGATTCGGCGTTTTTGCAATAGCCGTAAAGGAATTGGTGCCTGAAAGATTCGTGTTTTTGCCTGGACCGAGGTTTGTCATTAAACCTAGTGACGTGCTCGTTCTTATTGGACGAGAACAAGATCTGCTTGCGCTCGGCGAAGAAGAGTAAACTCGATTGACGTCATCTCGTAATCACAGAGAAATGACGGTTGCAGGCAAAGATAACCCCAACATCCCCCTTATTAGAGGTACTTAATTACTTAGTCGCTGAGATAACTTTTGATCTCAGCTAAAGTCATCGCTCATGAGGGTACGCCGGACGACGAGGTGAATCCATTTTCACAAAACTTTCGCGAAAGCGTAAATCAAAGTTCGATCCTCCGGTCGACCCATAATTTTTCTCTGGAAGCTCACAATTATGAGGAAGAAAGATGCGCTTCAATAGACCCGTGAAAAAAACACCAACCGGCGGTAAGCTGGATCAAATTTTATCGGATGTCAAAAAAACCCAGGAAGCGAGACAAGCGGGATACAGGGACAAGGCGTTAAAACTTTTTCCGCACGTTTGCGCCAGATGCGGTCAGGAGTTCACTGGAAAAAAATTGATTGATCTAACGGTTCACCACAAAGATCATAACCATGAAAATAATCCAGGCGATGGGAGTAATTGGGAGCTTTTATGCGTCAGATGCCATGAGAAAGAACATGCCAGAGATTTGGAAAATAATGAAGTTTTCGTAGATGATGACGAATATTCCGCGGGTCTTAAGCACGATCCTTTTGCCGATTTGGCTTCCTTGTTGAAAAAAGATAAACCTTAGCCCCAACCAGCCCCCAATATCGGAGCGAATAATGACCACGGAACAATTGCTGGACGAAATTGAACGTCTAAAGAAAACCATTGCCGAAATGGAGCTGGAAAAGACTGGGTTGGAAGTTGCACAAACAGCGTTGCGCCATGATGAAGAACGCTTCAGATCTTTGTTCGACAACAGTCCATTAGGATACCAGTCTTTAGACGCTGACGGGCGCATGACGGAAGTAAATAAAGCGTGGTTGGAGACCCTGAAGTACGAACGGTCCGAAGTCATCGGTAGATGGTTCGGTGAATTTCTCACTCCGGAATATGTAGCGCCTTTCAAGAGACAATTTGAAGAATTTAAAAAAACCGGCGGAATTCATTCCGTAGAAATTGATATGACAACAAAGAGCGGTGAAATTGTCCAGGTCGCATTTGACGGTCAGGTTGGTTACGACTCGGCGGGCGAGTTCAGGCAGACCCACTGCATAATGCGAAATATCACGGAACTGAAGCGTTCGGCACAGGCCACTAAAGACAGTGAGGTACTGTTCCAGACGATTTTTGAACAAGCGGGTGTCGGAGTGGCGCAATGCTGCACAAAATCCGGGAGGTTCCTCAGGGTAAATAAGATTTTTTGTGATCTCTTCAATTGCTCGGCGGAGGATTTGGCTTCAAAGACTCTGGATAAACTTTTTAGTCCCAATGAACTGGAAATTTCCGCAAAGGCTTGCGAACCTTACGACTTTGCGGCTGAAGGAGGCTTTTCAAAGGAAGTGAAGCGATTCACTAAGAATGGTTCAACCGTCTGGATTCATCTTACCGTTTCTCCCCTCTCTACTGAGTCCGGCGGCTCAACAGGCATGATCATAATCGCTCAAAATGTTACCTACCAAAAGCTAGCCAAAGAGGCTTTGCGGGAAAGCGAAGAATGGTATCGCCGACTAGTGGAGAGTTCGTTGATTCCCGTAGTGGTCACAACATTGGATGACAGTAAAATACTATTCGTAAACAAAGCCGCCGCGGATTACTTCGGCGCATCCATAGAAGAATTATTGATCGGAAACACCTCGGGTTTTTGGGCAAACTTAGATGAAAGAACCAGGTTCGCAAGTCTGATTAAGAAACACGGAAAAGTGGAGAACTTCCAGGCCGAACTGAAGCATCATTCGGGAGTAAGTAAATGGATACTTTTGTCTGCCGGCAAAATTCACTTTGATGGTCAGGAAGCAATCTTCGGCTTACTGAACGACATAACCGATAGAGTTATGTGGGAAGAAGCAATAAAACGAAAAGTCGTAGCCTTGACTCAGCCGCTCAATGATCCTGAATCCATACGGTTTTCCGATCTTTTTGATGTGGACGAAATTCAAAATCTTCAGGATATTTTCGCTGAAGCTGCGGGAGTTTCCTCTCTTATTACCTATCCCGACGGAACACCAATAACGCGACCAAGTAATTTCTGTAGATTATGCAAAGATATAATCCGAAAAACCGAAGTGGGACTGGCAAACTGTTACTTATCCGATGCCCTTCTAGGTAAACTAAACACTACCGGACCTACAATTCAGCCTTGTCTAAGCGGAGGAATTTGGGACGCGGGCGCAAGTATCACAGTGGGAGGAAAACACATAGCCAATTGGCTGGTCGGGCAAGTCCGCGACGCAGATTTGGATGAAGAAGAGATGCTTGAATATGCGGACAAGATCGGTGTTGATAGACAAGTCTACAGAGAAGCCTTAGCGGAAGTCAATATTATGTCTCGAGAGCAGTTCGACAAAGTGGCAAACGCTGTATTCGCTTTCGCCAAAGAGCTGTCCGTGAAGGCTTATCAGAATGTCCAACAAGCCCGTTTTTTGGCCGAGCGAGAACGCAATGAGGAAATTCTCATACAAACCGAACGCTTCAGAGCCGTAGCCGACCTTGCCGCAGGGGTGGCCCACAATTTCAACAATTTGCTGCAAATTGTTCTTGGTAGTTGCAATCTCGCTATGATCAATCTCGAAACCGGGGATCTAGCCGCTTTGAAGGCCAATATCGAGCAAATAATGGAGCACTCCAAATTTGGGGCCGAAACGGTGCGTCGCCTCAACACCTTTGCTCGCATGGGCGCCAATTCCCACAGTTCAGCAACTGATTTTGATCTTTCGATCCTGGCGCGGGAAGCCGCCGAACTTACCAGTAGTTGGTGGAAAACCGATCTTGAGAAAAAAGGGATTAAAGTTTCTCTTGACATGGATTTGGACCGAGAATGTATTGTTCATGGGCATAAAAATGAGATATTCGAAGTTGTCGTAAACATCATCAAAAACGCCGCTGAAGCAATACATAGAGATGGCCAAATTTCCATCCGATCCGTTACGAGAAACAATCTAGCCAAACTTGTCATCCAAGATACGGGCGTCGGGATTCCTGAAAAAGACCAATCTAAACTCTTTACCCCATTTTTCACGACAAAATCCGACACCGGAACAGGTCTGGGTCTTGCCACGAGCAGAAGAATCGTGGAAGATCACCGAGGTAAAATTGATATTGAGAGCAATGAACATCAAGGCGCCACCGTCACTATTTGGCTACCTTTAGCCCGGGACCACGAAGGACAAGAAGCTCAACATTCAGATACGGAAACGATCAAGGATGTGACTATCTTAGTTATTGACGACATCGAGCCCGTGCTGCAAACGGTCGGCATGGCGCTGGAACATTACAACTACTCCGTCCTTACGGCTCAATCCGGTATTGAAGGTCTTAATCTGTTAGAGCAAAACAGCGCCGACTTGGTAATCTGCGATCTGGGAATGCCCGGAATGAACGGCTGGGAAGTTGGGGAGCGAATAGCGACTGAGCGTCATGAAAACGGAATGAAAAAACTCCCTTTTATACTTCTGACCGGTTGGGGCGACCAATTTCCACATGAGCAAAGCGTTAATTCCGGAGTAGACGCAGTTATCGAAAAGCCTGTGGATATTATCTACCTGAACAAGGTAATACAGGATCTTGTCCGCCAAAACTCTCGAAAATGATTACAACCATTACAGGATTCTGTTAGCAAATCTTGAGGAAAAAAAGGTTTATGAAATAGTTGACCAAAAATCAATGAGGGCGTAAACCCTTTGGAGATAGTTCACGAATGTAATAAGGGCATGATTCGCGTAGGAGAGTTGTTCTCCGAACAAAACTTTTTTATTAGCCAACTGATCTATTCGGCTGAAATTCTCAAACAAGTAATGAAAAAACTGGACCCGCTTCTCACGGGAATTCAGACGGACACAAAAGCCGGTGGAAAAGTGGTAATCGGCACAGTTAAGGGCGATATCCATGACATCGGTGGTCCGGGACGCCCTCCTTTTTTTGTTGCTGGAGTCCCCTTTGAGCCACTCCATTGATTTTGAACCCATCGGCAGACGAACTGAAATAGAAGACCATGAATCCATACTTGAAGCGGCTCGCGCGATCATCATTGGAGGCAAATCCCTCACGGCGCCGTGCGGGGGAAAAGGAACCTGCGGCAAGTGTCGAGTGCAAATCCTGTGGGCGCCGTTACAGATCCGGCGGACGCTGAACTTGATCTTCTTTCAGAGACTGAACTAGCGGCAGGCGTTAGACTAGCCTGTCAGACCAAGGCTTTGAGTTCATTAAAAGTTAAGATGCCACCGGAGTCCCTGTCCGGTCGGCAAGAATTGCAGACAACGGGATTAAAGATTGACATCGCTCCGGCGCCGGCGATCAAGAGACTCGACGTGGAATTGGAGCGTTCAACCATTCTGGATCGGGAGAAATTCATCAACGCCGGTAACGCCGCCGGAACCGGGGCTCGTTTGTGCCTGATTTCTACGCATGAGAGAAAAACTGCGGAATTGATTGCAGGAAAAGTGGAATATGTGGAACTCGCGACCAAGCCGGAGTTTTCTTCCACGTACGTTGGGTCATTGGAATTTCCAGGCTGATACGGTTCGGGTTCGTAATTTTTTTAAAAGGAAAATAATAAGGGCGCAGCAAGCGCCCTTATTTAAACTTCAACTATTATCGGTCAATATTAGATACTGAAAAATACCTTCTGTAGGACTTTCGGGGTATAGCCGACAACATCCAAATAGAGGGTTATTCCGCCATTAAAGAAAGGCCAACCTGCTCCCATAATCATGGCCGTATCAATGTCCTTTGGATCGGAAACAACCTTTTCTTTAAGGATGAGATCTACCTCGATCGTTAGATTAGTCAGTAATCTGTCCAGAATCTCTTCCGTGACGAATTCTTTCTCACCTTTGTCCGCGTAAATTTCGGCAACTTTGGGATCCAACTGCTTGGATGGGCCGAATCCCTGATAAATCTGCGTTATCTTAGCGTCAGCGGCTTTCTTAAACTTTTCGTTAATGGGAAACCTTTCCGGCCAGGCTTTGTTGCAAGTTTCCAAAACGTGAAATGCTACGGCCGGGCCGACTAAGGCGAGGAGATCGAAAGGCGCCATTGGCAGACCCAAAGCTAAAGCCGCTTCATCAACCTGTTGAAAGTCGGCGCCTTCGGACACCATCTCAAAACAATCACTTAGAAGCTTTGTAAGCAACCTGTTCACAAGGAAAGCAGGCGAGTCTTTCACCAATATGGCGGTCTTTCGAAGCTTTTTGGCGCATTCAAAAGCTGTTGCAAGAGTAGCGTCGTCCGTCTGCTCACTTTTTATAATCTCAAGGAGAGGAAGAACCGCTACCGGGTTGAAGAAGTGAAACCCCACCACGCGCTCGGGGTGCTGAAGCCTGGCGCCCATTTCGGTAACGGACAAGCTCGAGGTATTTGTCGCAAGAATACATGTCGGAGAGACGACCGCTTCCGCGTCGGCAAATACCTGCTGTTTAATGTTCATTTCCTCGAACACGGCTTCGATGACAAAATCACAATCAGCAAAATCGTTCCAGTCAAGGGTCGGGATCAGGATGTGGAACAGGTGATCGGCCTTTGCTTGCTGCATCCTGCCGCGAGACACAAGCGACGCAAGTTCGCCTTTAATGTAACCGACGCCTTTGTCCAAGAACTCCTGTTTAATGTCTTTCATAACAACAGGAACGCCGTATCTGCGCAAAAACAGCATGGCTAGTTGAGAAGCCATCAAGCCCGCGCCGATTACGCCGACTTTCTTAATTGGACGTCCCTTTACGTCTTTGGGCACACCCGCGGGCCTCCTGGCCCTTCTTTGAACCAAATCAAAGCTGTAAACTCCGGCTTTGCATTGTCTGCTCTTAATAAGATCACCCAGAGCCTTATCTTCGGCAGCGAAACACTCCTCCAATGGTTTGTTCAAATCACAAGCCATTTCGATTATTTCGAGGGCTCGATAAGGCGCCGGCGCCGCTCCGTGGACCTTCATATCTATGAAGCTTTTCGCCGCGTCCAATTGGGATTTTAGCCTTGACATGTCGGGCAGGGTGCGTTCAACCACTTCAGCGCCGCTGAGTATATCTTCAAAAAATTTCAGAGAGTCATCGAAGAATTCCACTGCTTCGAAAAGCCTGTCGGCCAACCCCATTTGAAAAGCTTTGGAACCGTCGATCATTCTGTTCTGGTTCAATGGATTATAGATTATCAGCTCAAGGGCCTTTTCAGGTCCTATGAGTCGAGGAGTCAAAGTAGACCCGCCCCATCCGGGTACCAAGCCCAGGAAGCACTCCGGAAAAGCAATTGCCGGAACGCCTTTAGATACGGTTCGATAATCGCAATATAAAGAGATTTCCAGACCCCCGCCCAAAGCGGCGCCGTTGATTGCCGCCAAAGTGGGGATCTTCAGATTCATGATTCGTTTCATGGCGGCGTGACCGGCCGCGCCGATTTGGCGACCTTGTTCAAAGGTGTTGATAAAAGGCACCTGCATAAGATCCGCGCCCGCAGCAAAAATATAGTGTTTGCCGCAGAGCATCATGCCTTTGATCTGAGGATCGGCTTCTATGGTATCTACCGCTTTTTGTAGGGAACCCAACGCCTTTTCATCGAAAGTATTGGGCTTTCTATAATCCTCGCCATTATCCATGGTTACGATGGCGATTTTGCCGACACGAGAATTATAGTACGTTACATGGAAGAGAGTCGGAGCATCAGCCATGGTACTTCCTTTCGTATACAGTCTCCGCTGTCTGAGTTTTCATGGTATTTCGCTGGTTGTTGCGCATCCGCCGCCGTCTCTGCCTAATGCGGAAGCCGGATGAGGATATCCAATAAGGCCCGGAGGCGTTTAATCCGTTTTATGCGCCAAGTTTTTCCAAATCACCGTGCCGCCTTGCCCCAAACCCACACACATGGTGGTTAAACCATACTTTACTTCAGGGTGCTCCTCGAAAGCGTGCATAAGGTGGCAAGCTAAACGAACGCCCGAAGAGGCCAGCGGATGACCAAACGCAATGGCGCCGCCGTAGATATTCATTTTAGGTTCATCCGGAACTTCCAAACCAAATTCTTCCATGAAGGCTATGGCCTGAACGGCAAATGCTTCATTTAATTCGATGAGGCCGATATCTTCCATCGTTAGGCCGGCGGCTTTGAGAGCTTTGTGAGTCGCAGGGATGGGGCCGATTCCCATTATCTCGGGTTTTACGCCCGCATATGCGAAGGCCTCCATTTCCATTTTGGGCTGAATTCCCAATTCCTCTGCGACTTCTTTGGCCATGAGAATACAGCCCGCGGCTCCGTCATTCAAACCCGAGGAATTACCCGCTGTGACTCTTCCCATCACCCTGAACGGCGTCCTAAGTTTCTTGAGCCCTTCCAAAGTGGTTTCAGGCCTGGGCTGCTCGTCCGTGTCCGCCACTTTCCAACCGTCTTTGGTGTAAACGGTCATAGGCACAATCATTTCTGCAATTTTGCCGGATTTTCGCGCAGCGTCCGCTTTTTGCTGGCAGAGCATCGAATATTCATCGGTCCGATCTTTAGTTATGTGCGGGAACATATCATGTAGATTTTCCGCCGTCTCACCCATGGACATAGCGCTTTGATCAACCAGCTTATCAGTAAGGAAACGTGGATTGGGATCGGCAGTGGCCCCCATGGGATGGTGCCCCATATGCTCGACACCACCTGCTATTGCTATATCGCAGCCGCCGAAGGCTATCTGGCTTGCAGCGGTAGTAATGGCGCTCATGCCGCCTGCGCACATTCTATCTATGGAATAGCCTGGGACTGTTTCAGGAAGACCGGATAAAATTACCGAAGTGCGACCGAGAGTCAAACCCTGGTCCTTTTCCTGACAGAATACTCCCCAGGCGTTTTCTCCAACCAACTCGGGTTTCACTTCCGGATTCCGGCGCATAAGTTCTCGGATCACCTTCACAACCATGTCATCGGCTCTGGTGTTCCAAAAAATACCTTTGTCACCGGCTCGACCGAAAGCGGTTCTGACAGCGTCAATAAGAACTACTTTTCTGCTTTTCATATCAAGACTCCGTAATGGATTAGGATAATGCGAATGATTCTTCGGGTAAGTCTATGGCCGAACGCTCACCGGTCATTATAGACTTCGCCTTGCCTTTTGCCAATGATAACACCGTATTGGCAAAGAATTGAGCCGAGGCCACTTTGCCTCTGTAAAAAGCGGCGCTTCTGTTGGTTCTCACTATTTCAGCCTTTTTCTCAGGCGTATCGGCTTTGGCGTCCTCGTAAAGATCATGTAGACGGCGATCGGCGATAACCGCTTGCCACAGCAACATAAATCCCACCGCTACATCCCCGAAAAGTTCAAGATACGGAGTAGCGTAAAGGATCGGGACCATAAAATCCTCTGTGATGCTTTTAAGACCGAAATAGCGCGTTACTTCGATGAGCTGTTTTCTTGCTTCATCAAAAGGATCAACTATATCTTTGAGTCTGAAGTTTTTCTTTGCAATTTTGAGGAGCGCGCCGGTTTCCGTAACTATGCTCTTGAATAAAGCGCCTTGCTTATAGCTGAGTTTTCGGCCAACTAGATCAAGAGCTTGAATTCCGTTGGTGCCCTCGTAAATGGAGGCGATTTTCACATCTCTAAGGCACTGTTCCACAGGATATTCTCTGCAATAACCGTAACCGCCGTGGATCTGAACCGCCATCTCGGTGACTCTGAAACCCATGTCGGAGCTCCAGGCTTTGCAAATGGGGATCAGAATATCCAGGAAGCCGTGATATTTTGCGGCTTCTTCAGGATCTTTTGCGGTTCTTACTCTATCTTCACAGTAATGAGCATAATACAGAAGAGATCTGATGCCTTCGGTGACACTTTTCATCCACATTAAGGTTCGGCGAATATCGGGATGCTGCATGATGGGCACTTTGGGGGCTGCCTGGTCCTTCATTGTGGTGATTTCGGGGCCTTGATACCTTTCCTTGGCGTAACGCAGAGCCTGCATGTAAGCGGCGCTTGCTTGAGAAAGTCCTTGCATTCCGACGGCTAACCGCGCTTCATTCATCATGTTGAACATGATCTTCATGCCCTGGTTTTCCCCGCCCAATAAATAGCCTACACAATTGTCTTTTTCGCCGAAATTAAGAGCGCAGGTGGATGAGGCGTTAATACCCATTTTGTGTTCAGTCGCGGTGCAGATTACGTCATTGTCAACCAACTCTCCGTTCTCATAGCGATACTTGGGAACAATAAAGATGCTGATACCTTTGGTGCCGGCAGGCGCTCCTTCGATCCTTGCCAGTACCATGTGAATAATGTTTTCGGTTAAATCGTGATCGCCTGCTGATATAAAAATCTTTGAACCGGTAATTGCGTATGTTCCATCGGGTTTTTTGACGGCTTTGGTCCGCAGCGCGCCGACATCACTACCGGCCTGCGGCTCCGTGAGACACATAGTGCCGCACCATTCACCGGTGTACATGTTGTCCATGTAAGTTCTTTGCTGCTCTTCATCACCATAAAGTTCGATAAGTCGAGCAGCGCCGATGGTCAGGCCCGGATACATCATTAAAGCCTGGTTGGCGGCTCCAAACATTTCGAGGCAGGCGCCGTAAATAGCGCTGGGAAATCCCTGTCCGCCCATATCCTGATCGATGGGGAGCGCGGCCCAGCCGCCTTCGCAGAATAATCTGTAGGCGTTATGGAAGGAATCCGGGACCTTAACGTTTCCATCCTGGAGTTTGACGCCCTTTTCGTCGCCATCCTTGTTGGTGGGCTGTAGTTCCTTTTCGGCCAATTTTTGGGCGGCTTCGAGGACCATGTCGAAAGTTTCTCTTGAGAAGTCGGCAAATTTTTCATGTTGGCAGAGTTCTTCGATATTTAGTTGTTCATATAGAACAAACTTTATGTCGCGTTCATCTGCGAGGAGATTTGGCATAAGGACGTCCTCCTTTTGGATTTGATGCTTATATAGTCCTTTTGGAATCACTGCTTCCAGCGATTGTTGGAGAGAAAGACAAACAAAGAAAAACGCTACAGCTCTACTGGAGCGTATCAAAAGTTTCAAAAAGGTTTCACTTTATTTATCTCTCCATTTTCTATTTCTTGCAAGGGAAAAATGTCTCAGCCCTAACTTTTTCCAAAATAAATTCGACTTCAGACCTTGTGGACGGTTGCGCGGGTCGAAAACACATCTTTTTAAAAATATAGGAATTCCGAAAGCAATCTTGGATTCAATAATGACGATTTTGTCTATTTACTATTCGAGTCACTTCGAAAGCTATAAAAGTTAATAATACATTCAGAGACGAACCAATGTCATTCAACCGTACGCTGCAATTCAGAAAGATATGGCTCTCAGCTTTTTGGGATCACGGTAAAGGCCCCATTCGGACGGAACTTTCGAGAAGCGCTATAAAGCGCTGATTCATTTCTCTGCGGGAACGATTCTACTTTTCAAAGCAGGAGTTGCCGGCTTAGGCGCAATCCTCTCGTTCCAGTCCGCGCTTGCCCACGCTCGGGGAGAAGAGCTTCAACGAAACTTACGGAACCAAAGGCGAAATTGTATTAATCAGCGGTCGCCGCTGCATATATTAATAGAACTACAATTATGTTACAAAAATTGAGTCCGTAGTTAATTGAAGGAGACTGCACATGTGGGATGATTTAAATAAGCGCACGATAGAATTGTTCAACGCGGGTAATTACGAGGAGGCCTTGGCCACGGCCAAAGAAGCTCTGAATCAAGCTGAGAAGGAATTTGGAGCGGATGACCCCAGAGTAGCGAGATCTCTGAACAATTTAGCCGAAATATACAGAGCCAAAGCTGATTATGCTTCCGCGGAACCTATTTGGAATAGGGCGCTGGAAATCAGAATTAAAGCTTTGGGCCGAAATCATCCTGATGTTGCAATGTCTATGAACAATCTTGCGGGGGCGTACTTTGAGCAAGGTAAATTCCCCGAAGCTGAAAAAATGTTCAAGAGCGTCATTGATATTATGGAGAAAACACTTGGCAAAGACCATCAGGATATAGCGATTGCTTTAAACAATATGGCGGCGGCGTACAGAGCTGTTGGAAAATTTCCCATCGCCAAAGCCACTTATGATCGAGCAATCGCCATTTTGGAGAAGGCCAAGGGACCTGATGATCCGGAAGTGGGCAGCGCCCTAAACAATTTGGCGGGCTTATATGAATCACAGAAACGGTTTGCCGACGCAGAGCCCCTTTACAGACGCTCCCTGGCTATTGCGGAAAAAACATTCGGTCCATTTCATCCTCATGTTACATCTTCTTTAAACAACTTAGCCGGCGTTCTTGTGGGGTTGGGAAACTATGCCGAAGCGGAAGAACTATTCATTAGGGCGCAAAGTATCCTGGAAAAGAATTTTGGCGCTTCGCACCCATACGCGCTGTTAGGTCTAGAAAATCTTGCGGAGTTTTACAATGGGACCGGTAAAGCCGGCGAGGCAAAAAATATCCAGGAAAAAATTGCGCTGTTGAAGAGAGGTAATTGACTTAAACGGCCATAAATACGCCAATATCCGATAAAAGCTGTCGTTCGTTTATTCGAGGTAAAACTTCCAGGAACAAAAATCTTGATCGCATAAACGATCAGGAGGGCACCATAGGCACTCCATTTTGATTCTAGGATCTATTGCCGAAGAAAATTGGGAGTATTCAACCATGCCGGCGGATTTGCAAGGATAATCCTCCATGCCCTTCCTTCGGCGGGTAGACTGGACCCGACATTCCGTCATTGTATACTGTATACCGTCATCATCCCATTTTACGGAATGGGCATTTATGGAAGAGTATATTCGCAGCCTTAAAGCTTGCTCTAATCCTTCAAGACCTGGGCGGTCTCCCATGTCGAGGAGCCGCTTAATCTTAAAAGCTTCCATTTTGGCAAAGTGAGACCAGCAGGCGTCGTTTATGGCTTTGGCGGAATCCATGCCTTCGGCCTGCTCAACTGCTTGAAACCAGATTCCATCCCCGGCCAACCACAGCTTGGAAATGTCGGCGATTAGCATCAACAGTTCCTCTCTGGACTTGGTAAGAAAGGAAGCGGGAATGTCGTTCTTAATTTCGATTCCAAGATGATAGGCAAGTCGTTTTATAACTGCTTTTGCATAAGGCCCAATCACCCGATTTTCCAGTTCTAAAGCTGATTCAACTCCGTTACGTCGCGCCGTCTCAGTGAACCACATTCCATAATGGATAAAGGTTTCGTTGAGATATACACCCATCAAACTCAGTAATTCTTCTTTGGAAAGCTGAGTGACCTCTCTTGATTCATGCACAATATTCTCCTTGTATTCGGGACAAATTCGCTAAACTGGAATTGCCGGGTGTATAAACTAATCCCTAACGAAATGGCCGGATCGTCCGCCGCTTTTTTCCATTAATCTAATCTCCGAAATTGTCATTTGCCGATCCACTGCTTTGCACATATCATAAATCGTTAAACACGCTACAGCGACTGCGGTTAATGCTTCCATTTCAACTCCCGTCCTGGAAGTCACTTTAACGGTAGCCTCAACTTCGATGATAGAGCGCGCCGAAATTGCGGTAAATTCTATGCTAACCGACGAAATCGGCAGTGGATGAGCAAGAGGAATAAGATCAGGGGTTTTCTTTACGGCCATTATGGCGGCTATACGAGCAACACCGAGGACATCGCCCTTTTTAGCTTTGCCTTCTTGGATCAGGTTAAATGTTTCCTCGGCCATATGCACACATCCCTTGGCGACGGCTATCCGAACAGTAGTGTCCTTATCGCTCACATCCACCATGAGCGCTTGTCCGTTGTTATCAAAATGGGTGAATTCGGACATGGGTTTTCCTTTTTCAGTTGTACAATACGGCTTTTAAGTTAGTTCAACGCGCTTTGAAGATATCGCCCCCCGAATTTTCCCAAGCTCTGATAGCGCATCGTATGTCAATCCGAACCAAATTGTGCGCCGGCACGATATTACTCGTCCAACCTGAATTTTAAAGCGGCCGCGTGCGCCGCAAATCCTTCATATTCCGCTAGTGCTAATGTTTGGGACGCTAAAGACGCAAAGCCCTGTTTGTTTACCCTGGCAAACGACATCTTATGCACAAAATCTCGAGTTGAAAGTGCGGAAGCGGTCCTTGCAAAACGAGAAGTTGGCAAAATAGCATTTGGGCCAATTGAGTAGTTGGCAAGGGTTCCGGGTGTATAGGGACCAATTAGCGCTTCTCCGGCATACAGCGTCTTTTTAAAAGCTAATTCCGGATCACGCGTTAGGATCTGTAGATGCTCCGGCGCGTAATCATTGATGAATTTTATAGCGTCATCGAGGTCTTCGGCCAAGATTACGCCGCCGTTTGTTTGCAAAACGGTTTCGCAATATGACCTTCTTTCATGCGGTAATTTCTTTGTGAACTGAGGCAGCGCCTCGAGCGCCTTCAAAGCGAAATCTTCTTCATAGGTGACCAGGTACGCCGCGGAATCCGGTCCATGTTCGGCCTCGATGAGAAGATCCGTGACTGCAAGCTCAACGGATACCGAGCCGTCGGCCAGGACTATTGATTCACTCGGACCTGCCGGTAACCCAGTGTCCAGTTCGGTTGACAACAGTAGTTTCGCCGCCAGCACGTAACCTGAGCCGGGGCCGACGATTTTGTCAACTTTAGCAATCGTTTGAGTCCCGTAGGCCAATGCTCCGACGGCCTGAACTCCACCCACAGCGTAAACTTCATTGATTCCCATGATTTCAGCAGCGGCTATGGTGGCTGGATCGGCATCGCCATTTGCATCGGGTGGAGTAATGACCACAATTCTTTTCACGCCGGCGACTTTAGCGGGGACGCCCGCCATCATCATCATTGAGGGAAAAGATCCCTTACCCCTTGGTATGTATAGCCCTACCGAAGCGATTGGCGTAGATTTTTCCCCCGCGACAACCCCAGGGCTGATTTCCATTTCCCAGGTGGCGGGTTCAAGCTGCTTTTCGTGGAATTTGGTTATGTTGGCAATGGAGACGCGCAGGGCTTCCTTCAAACCCGCTTCAAGGGAATTAACCGCCTCCGTCAACTTTCTCTGAGTGACCCTAAGAGTTTGCGCACTCATATCGACCTTGTCGAACAATTTTGTATATTCAAGTACGGCTTCGTCCCCTCTGTCCTTTATGGCCTCAAGAATAGGCGCCACGGTTTTTATCAATTCAGCCGGCTTGACGCTGGACCGTTTATTGAGATTGCTCCTTTCCGTCTCGTTCATGGAAGCTAATCTAAAAAAAGATGGTTTCATATCTCTCCTTTAAATAGTCGTCAAACGTCCGGTGTTGATGAGATAGAGCGTCGGACGGTCATCTATCTTTTCCTCATTTATTGAGTTTTATCGGACTTGGCGCCATATTATGATCGTAGATAAGTCTAATTTATAGCCGCCAATTAATATTATCAGGTGCTTATATGCTTTTTTCAGATCTCTTAAAGATGTCCACCCTCCAAATTTACAGGAAGAAGCGCCGTTATAAAAGCGTTTTAGCGGGTATAGCTCTTGGAATCGCAGGTTTGGTTACAGTGCTGACAATGGGAGATTCAGTAGAATCGGATCTTGGCTACAATTTGGAATTGCTGGGAAGCGCCACAATTATCAAGGCCGCCTGGGATTTCGATCGAAGTAACCGTTGGCACCATGGACAATACTTTGAGAAGGATGTGGAGGATTTGCGAAGAATACCAGGCGTTCGTTCCGTATCCGCAATTGTCTGGACAGGTCAAACAGTAACGGCTAACAATCGGAAATTTAATTTACGTTTAATGGGAGTGGATTCGGGCTTTTTTGATACTATTCATTTACCGATGGCGCATGGGCGTAGACTTTCCGACACTGATGTCAACAACAGACGCAGCAACTGCGTTATAGGCAAAAAAATAATCGAAAATCTTTATCCTGATGACCCGGCGCCCATAGACAAATATCTGTCGATAGCAGGACAATTATTTAAAATTGTCGGCATCATTGGAGGTGTCGAGGATCCTAGTTTTCTGGACTCCGTGCTGATTCCATTTCCCGTCGCCAGATCTCGCTTTAACAACATGTATTCAATTAAAGATATTTATATTAGGGCCGAAAATTGGAACATGGTGGATTCGGTGCGCCGGCAGGCGGAATCCGCGCTGAAATCTAACCAACCCGGGTACGCGGACGCAATGAATATTCAGAGCTATCCCGAAAGAATTAAAACAATTCAGCACGCGGTGTTGCTGGTCAAGCTGTTTCTCTATGCCGCATTAGGCGTTACGTTGATTTTAGCCGGTCTGGGAATTACTAATGTCATGCTGTCCGCAGTCCGGGAACGAACCACTGAAATAGGCCTCAGGAAGGCGGTTGGAGCAACCGAGGGTATGATTATGTCGCAGTTTTTGTTTGAATCGATTTTAATTAGCTTAATTGGCGCAACAATCGGTATATTACTGGGATCAATGTCTATTGAAGGTCTAAAAACTGTTTTCGGCACTGAGCCGAACTACAGGGTTTTGCTTGAAAGCCTTATTGGAGGAGTTATTTTCGCATTCCTTCTAGGAACTTTGTCCGGGTATCTGCCGGCAAAACGAGCAAGTAGACTCGACCCGGCTGAAGCCATGCGCTTTGAATAATTGGACATGGCTTAGCCGTCCGTCTAAATTGACCATGTTGTCTGAATTGGAGGATGTATGGAAGGCAAACCTGCTTCACAAAGTAGAATGACAATGGCGATTCAGATGAACCCTGAAGACGCTAATCCTGCGGGTAATGTTCACGGCGGGGTCATAATGAAGTACGTGGATACGGCTGCGGGAGTAGTCGCAATCCGTCATGCGCGCCGGTTGGCGGTGACCGCTTCCATTGACAGATTGGATTTTCATCATCCGGTCTATGTTGGTGATTTGCTGATACTGAAAGCAAGCTTGAACTACGTCGGACGAAGTTCCATGGAAGTTGGAGTAAGGGTCGAAACTGAAAACCTGATTACAGGGAAAATCAAGCATACGGCCTCGGCGTACCTAACATTTGTGGCTCTTGATCAAGCCGGCAAGCCTGCCGGTGTTCCACCGTTGATTCCTGAGGATGCTGAAGACAAAAGACGAAATTGCGAGGCACAATTGAGACGTGAGCAAAGAACAGCTCAACGGAACGCGGAACAGGACTGCTCGGCTTAATTTAGCTCAGAACATTTTTCTTTCTCGGTCAATTTTCTGCGCACGGCCGCAAACACCGTTTCCGGTGTAATCCCTTTCATGCAAGCCATTTTGGAGCATTCTCGCTTGCGGCAAGCAATGCAGTCCAAGGAATTATTTCTCAAAACAATATGATTTTTACCGTACGGACCCACCTTGGCGGGATCGGTGGGGCCAAAAATTGCGACTACGGGCGTTCCGGTAAATGCGGCAATGTGCATGGGTCCGGAATCCACTCCTACGTAAATATCGGATAATTTGAGTAGAGCCGTAGATTGACGAAGATTGAGTTTACCGGCTGACACCAGCGGTTGTTCCATCATTTGGTCAATGATTCGTCCAATTAAGTCAATATCGGTGGGAGCTCCGGCAAAAACGACTGTGGCGTTAAGCTCCCGTATTATCATATCGGCCAATTCGGCCCAATACTGATCAATCCAAAATTTAGCGGCCCATCGGGTGGCGGGGTTGGCATAAACAATCTTAGGTCCGGAGCCAATGCCGGCTTTGGCCACAAAGGACTGCGCCGTAGCCGTATCCTGTGCGGCAACTCTCAGCATAAAATCAGCAGGAATAGGTTCACAACCGAATTGCTCCGCAAATAGGAGGTTTTTGTCGACAGCGTGCGGGAATTCGGGTCGAGGTTGCGCCAGATAATGTTGAAAACGGGTATTAAATTCTTTAGCGTCCGAGAAACCTATTCTCATGCCTCCAGGATTGCATATTCCAATTAACCCACTGCGCAACGATGCATGCAGATCAAGTATATAGTCGTAAGGTTTATTGGAAAAGTGACTTCTTAATTTTTTCATGACAGTGAAAGTAGCCATTGCGGCTTTTACGAAAACGCCTGCCCCCGCCCCCGGATCGCTTGTGGATGGAATGGAAATTGGTATGATTTCGTCGATATCAAGATCAGCTTCAATCAGTTGAACGAATTGCTTTTGGATTACCCATCCAATCTCAACTGTGGGGTAACAACGCTTTAAAGCATGAACTACGGGAACTGTATGGACTATATCACCAAGGGAACTTGGCTTGATAATCAACACGCGTTTGTGAGCCAAGCTGAATGGATCTTGTCTTAGTCCGTCACACTTCATCAGCGAGGCGCCCCTACCGATTCTTTTATCACATCCATAAATTTCGGTTCTTTGCAAATTCGTAATTCTATGCACAAAGCAGCGGTGTTACTTAATCCCCGAAACCATTTTGGAAGCTTGACCCAATCTTTTTCAGTGAGGACCACCAAACAATCCTGAGCCCTTTCAAGAGCCAAATTTAAGTCATTATCCGAAAAACTGTGGTGGTCCGGGAAGTCAATTCGATCTTTAACAATAAAACCGCTGGATTTAACCGTGGTTTCAAACCTATCCGGATTTGCTATTCCGGACAACAGCAATACGCTTTTCGACTCTAATTGCGAGATCGGCTGGACTTTGTCATCGTGTAAGCGAATTCCCGAACACTCCACCTGGTAGTCAAATACAGGACT
The DNA here is from genome assembly GCA_038250835.1 of Desulfomonilales bacterium. Classification (GTDB taxonomy): domain Bacteria; phylum Desulfobacterota; class Desulfomonilia; order Desulfomonilales; family Desulfomonilaceae; genus JBBSBY01. The sequence continues at coordinate 51,519 of JBBSBY010000001.1, forward strand.
ATCTCGTATAGTATTCCGAATTCTTGAATTTAGCCGCACGTTGGAACGCTTCAGGAATATAGACGCTCTCGTAAGAGCTGAGATGGGTTCTCTAAGGTATCCCATTGGAAACATATAATCTTCTGATCCGGTTAACATTACAATATCCAGATCTCTGAATAAATTGAGATGCTGAAAACCATCGTCCAAAATAATTAAATTGGCGCCCAGCCCAATTGCCGCATTAACTGCGCTTATTCTCTCTCGACTTACGATAACCGGTATTCCTGGAATTTTACGGGCTATGAGTAAGGGCTCATCACCACAAGATGATGCGGCGGGTAATTCCGCTTTACCCGCCCCATCTGAAACTATTAAGTGGTCGCTCCTGTAGGCGCCTTTATATCCCCTACTCACCACGGCGGGTGAGTAACCAATTTCGCGCAGCTTGGCCGCCAAATAGATTGCCGCAGGAGTTTTCCCGCTGCCTCCCATGGAAATATTGCCCAGGGAAATAATCGGGGCCAGGGCTTTTCGCGAGGTCAAAAAACCGAATTTGTAAGCTGCGACCCGGCCTCTTTGAACTAAATAGTAAGACCCGGCGATGATACCGGCAAACGGAAGGAAAATCAGATGAGAAGGTTTCATGATGAGATTAGCGGTGCTGTAAAATAGAGTTCTCCGACCACTTCTATGCGCACTCTGAAGCGACCGGCTTATTGGCCGGAATTGCCTTACGACCGTTAGTCACGGCGAATTGCAAATTATAAAGCCTTGAAAACTCTCCGCCTTTTGTTAACAGCTCATCGTGCCCCCCGGACTCCGCCACAGCTCCATCAACTAAGACGTAGATTTTATCCGCATTTCTAATCGTGGAGAGTCGATGGGCCACCATTATGGTGGTACGACCTTTCATAAGCGTTTCGAGGGCGCTTTGGACGGCCTTTTCTGAGTCGGAATCCAGATTGGATGTTGCCTCATCCAGGATGAGAATTGGAGGATTCTTGAGAACAGCGCGAGCGATGGCAATTCGTTGCCTTTCACCGCCGGAAAGCTTGATGCCGTTTTCACCGATCATGGTTTCGTAACCTTGCGGTAGAGTGGCGATAAAGTCATTAGCATGAGCTGCTTTCGCTGCTCCAATAACGCGTTCCATGGGCATATCGGGACGGCCGTAAGCTATGTTGTTACGAATGGTATCGTCAAATAGTATTGTTTGCTGAGTTACTATTCCAATGTTTTCTCGAAGAGATCTTTGCGTCACATCTCGTATGTCTATTCCGTCAACCAGAATACGCCCGGATGTGACGTCATAGAATCGCGGCGCCAGATCCAAGAGCGTGCTCTTGCCGACACCGCTCTCCCCCACAATGGCAACCGCTTGACCCGCGCCGACGGAAATAGTGACATCCTTCAGGACCATAGTGTCTTCATAGGCAAAGCTAACGGAGTCGAAAAACACCTCGCCTTGCACTTTATCCAAAACCTTTGCGTCGGGTTTGTCTTCGATATCTAAAGGAGTGTCAAGCAATGCAAATATGCGTTCGCCTGCGCTCACACCTTCCTGAATCGTAATATTGACTTCGTTTATTCTCTTTATCGGTTCATAAAGCATAATCAAAGCAGCCATAAATGAGAAAAACGAACCCGGCGTAGAATTTCCATTAATCACCTGGTACCCGCCATAGAAGACGATTGCCGATACGCCGAATCCGCCGAGCGCTTCCATCACCGGGTTCGAGAGAGCTCTTACTTTAAATCTTCGCATGAAGGCTCTGAATAATGTTTCGTTTACTTCAGCGAATCTGGCGCGTTCGTAATCTTCCATCGCAAAGGCTTTGACTATTCTTATTCCACTTATAGTTTCATCGATTCTTTCGGTTATATCCTCAAGAGTAATAAGCATTCTTCGAGAATAACGCTTTAACCGTTTGCCGAACACCAGCAAAGGGTAAATGGCGACAGGGAAAATCAGCATTGCTATCAGGGCCAGCTTCAAATCTCTGTAAAATACAATGAAGATCAATGCCGCCACAGTAACAGCGTCTCTCAGTATTCCGGTAACGGCGCTGGTCATTGCCCCCTGCACAAGAGAAACGTCGTTATTCATACGGGACAGCAGCTCGCCCGTGGAATGTCTCACAAAGAATCCAACCGACATATTTTCAAGTTTGATGAACATCTCGTTACGAATGTCACGGATGACGCTTTGACCGATAAACGACATCATATAATATTGTCCGAAGTCACACAAACCCTTGAAAATATAAACAATCATTATGGTTATGGGGATCAATATCAGCATGCGCTCATTGCGATTAAAGAAAATTTCATCAAGGGCGGGTTTAACCAGATACGCCAGTGACGCGGTCAGCAATGCTACGCCCAACATGCAGAAAGCGGCTAAAATGAGCTTATTCCAATATGGTTTTAAATATTTCAATAGTCGCTTGTAAACAAGCACATCAAACTCCGATTGGAATTAGATCATTGAGCGATGGGACCATCGGCTTGAATGCCCACTACTATAATTTTCGCCCGGTTAGCCATTTCAATGGTTTCATCGTAATCGGTAATCATAGTCTTGCCGGCTTCAATGGCGAGCACTTTGGCTTGTGCCGAAATCGCGCTTTCTATGGTTTTAGGTCCGATGCCGGGCACATCGAAACGCATATCCTGCGAGGGTTTGGCCATTTTCACTATTACCGAATGCGGAACTTTCAAATCAATGGCTCTGATTATGGCTCTGTCAGTCCCTTCTATAGCTTCGACGCAGATTACGGCGGAATTTTTCACAACCACCGTTTGACCTATGTCCAGGCTCCCAATCCCTAAAGCCATTTTCCGCCCGAATTCAATATCAATCCATTGCCTGGTTGTTGGTGAAAATTTTGTCAAAACCCCCAAAGGCGCCATTAATTTACCCGCCCAGTTGGTGATTTCTTCGATAATAATTCCGTCTTGTCGAAACTCCTTCTCAATTGCGGCAAGGATGGTATCGTCTCTCCAATCTTCTAAGGATCTCACCATACGAAGACATCGGCGGTCAGGTCGGACATTCCACGGTTTTAGCATATTGTGTTTTTCAATTTTACCGGCCATAACGAGTTTACTGATGTTATGACTTTTAAGCAGAGCGATGATTTTATCGAGCTGTCCGAGTTTCAGCCAAAACGTCTTAGTCGCTTTTTTCTCAATTGCTTGATTTGAAAATCCCGTAAAACAAATAGCGACCACTTTGTGGCCGCGCTCGCGAATTTCGTCTATAATTCTAATGGGCAGATTGCCCGTCCCGGCAACTAAGCCGATGGTTTCCACTTCAGACCGACCTAAAGGTATGTTTGCTCAATGACACTCGTGCCGCGCCTCTTTTGGATGTGGCCAGGAATTCAGCAAATTTGAGAGCTTGGGGTGATTCGGGCATCTCGGCTCTTATTCGTTGTACAGCCTGAGCTACCGTGAGCCCCGATCTAAAGGCGATTTTGAATGCGCGTTTCAACATGCGGATTGTTTCTCTCGAAAAGCCATTTCTTCGAAGTCCAACCTCGTTCAACCCATAAACGTAAATTCGCGCCCCTGAGGCGAGAGTGTAAGGCGGCACATCTTTTGCCACACCGGAAACGCCGCCTACCAGGGCAAATTCACCAATTCGCACAAACTGGTGCACTGCAACGAGTCCTCCAAGAATTGCTCTGGTTCCTATCTGTATATGCCCCCCCAAATGGGCTGAGTTGGCCATGATAACTCCCTCTCCCAGGATGCAATCATGGGCCACATGGCAATACGCCATAAGATAAGAATCGGAGCCGACTATTGTGGTTCCCCCTCCGCGTACTGTTCCCTTGTGTATGGTAACATATTCTCTTATACGAACTCGATCCCCGATGACCGCGGTGGTCGCTTCGCCCTGATATGATAAATCCTGCGGAGGGGCGCCGATAGACGTGAACGGGGATATTTTGCAATCCGAACCAATAGTGGAATGCCCTTCAATCACCGAGTGAGATCCGATTATGCACCTATCTCCGATCGTGACATGCTCTCCGATGACAACGTAGGGACCAATATCCGGGTCCTGACCCAATGTCGCATTCGGATGGACAACGGCAGTCGGATGAATCATAAAGTTTCCTTGGACTTATTATTCAGGAGGCCCTCCAGCTTTCTAATTCTATCAAGGAGTTCCGGGAGCCTTTTGACGAGTGTTTGGACGCGTAAAAACACTTTGTGCGGCATAGGCGGCATAGATCCGGCCAAAATTGACCCGGAGGCGACGTCTCGATAAATGCCCACCCTGGTGGCAAGCATGACTCCGTCTCCAATGGTCACGTGATCCCTAATTCCGACTTGTCCTCCGAGAAGACACGACTTTCCAATTTTGGAGCTGCCGGCTATTCCCGACTGGGAGGCGATTACGGTTCCTGAGCCAATTTCCACATTATGCGCAACTTGCACGAGATTGTCTATTTTCACGTTTGATTCTATGGTGGTATAGCCGGCGAGAGCGCGATCCACGGCTACCATTGCGCCCAATTCTACGTTGTTCCCGATTACGACTGAACCGCTATGATATTTTTTATAAAGTCTGGGGCTACCGTTAGCGTCGATTTCATGGGCATAACCAAATCCGTCGGCGCCTATAACGCAGCCCGAATGAATAGTTACATTTTCCCCGATTTTTGCTCCAGGGTAAATAGTCACGTTGGAGTATATCCTTGAGCCGCGACCAATACTGGAATCCGCTCCGATCACCACGTTATGGCCGATGCAAACATCGTCGGCTATATTGACACCCGCCTCCAATACGGAAAAGGAGCCGATCGACACATTCGCTCCAATTCGGCAGTCAGACGAAATATCCGCTTTCGAGCTTATCTCCGCAGTCGGTCTGGGAGGAGCGTGAAAAACTTCCGTGAGGATTGCAAAGGCCACCTCAGGCGATTTAGCTTTGATGTGCGGCAGCTCACCGTAATCAAGATCGTAGGGAATGATCACTGCGCCGGCGGCGCTTCTGCTCAGTTTGTCCAAGACCTGCGGACCGGTAATATAGGTAATATCATCGACAGTCGCAAACTCTATTGGACGAACGCCATGAATCAACGGACCGGGTGATTCAGAGACGGTCCCCTGAATCAAGCCGGCCAATTCTGCAAGACTGAGCGAAGGCATTGAAGCCAACCTTAATTATTTTTTTGTATCAGGCTTGTGCTTTATACCGGCTGTGGGGGCTTTTGGTTTAGGCGCCTTGGCCGTATCGGGGGAGGCGTCATAAGCCTTTACTACTTCCTCTGTGATATCATATGCGTCGTCAGCCGAAACCATAGCGACTGAATTGAAAACGAGAGCTAACTTTTTCTGAGTTCGTATTTGACCAATGATTTTGGTGATGTCGCGCTGAATAATCGCCATAAACTCACGTTCCTCATTTTGAACTGAGTTTTGGGCGTCCTTTTGCGCAAGCTCAAAATCAACTTCTGCTTTCTTGATATCGGCAAAGTCCTTTTTGAGCTTATCTTCCTTTAACATTGAGCTCTTGCTTTGCAAGTCTTGCTTCATAGCGGTAATTTCTTTTTGCATCTTTTCCAGGGCTGATTTTTTGACCTCGAGAAAATCGGTAAACTTCTTCTGCAGCTCTTTGGCTTTAGTGGATTTGGCCATGAACTTGTTCATATCAAAAAAAGCAAGTTTAGAATCCTCTGCGAATCCCGTGACGGAGAATGCAAGGACAAGTAAAATAGCGGCTCCAATCGACAGTAGTCGGCCAATCATCATTGTGCTCCTTGTGCGCATCACCGGCGATACGATTAATCAACCGGAAGGATGTATAGATTAGTTTGATAAAAAAGAAAAGGGTCTTTATACCACAAACAACTGAATTAAAATAGTTGCCCCATGCCAAATGCAAACGCTCCGGGCTCTTCACCTGGGTTAGGGGCTATTTTCCAACCATATTCGAAACGAACCGGCCCCATTGGAGACATCCACCTAATACCTGCTCCATATCCGGCTTTCACTTCTTTGAGCCAGGGGCTATCAGATACATTCCACGCATTGCCCGCGTCGGCAAAGACAACGCCGCTGAGTTTTAAACTCTCCAAGATGGGGAATAAAATTTCAAAATTCGTATAGAGAGATCTGTCTCCACCTAGAATATTGCCGTATTTATCTTTAGGACCGATTTCACCGGGTCGGTAGCCTCTTATGCTCGATATTCCACCTAGATTTATCCTCCTATCAAAGGGGATTGGATCGTTGGCAAACTCTTGGAGCATGGATCCATTGGCTTTGGCTTTAAATATGGCTTTCCAGAACAAGCGCCTGTAGTAGACCGCCTCGGAAAAGTAATTCGAAAACGCCACATCCCCGCCGAATCCGGTCCAGCGGCTTCCAAGGGCGAGTTTGGCGCCCGAAGTCGGAATAACGGACGCGTCTCTGGTGTCCCTGCTAAAGCCTAATGATAAAGAGTTTTCGGCAAAATTTGTAAATTTCTGGGGACTGGAACCATACTGTTTATAGTAGTTGACCACGGAACGCGCGAACGCGTTTTCAAAACCGCTGAGTTTAGTACCGTCCCTTCCGATACCTCCAGTCATGCTCCATAGACCGTACAACGGAAAACCTACGGTCACCCCGAAACCTTCGCTCTCTCTAGTGTAATTTTGTTCACGACCTGCGGACCTATAACCACGCATTGTGGCGCTTAGTGGTAGATCGAATAACCAGGGATACGTGAGAGAACCTTCGTAGGAGTTTTTCTTGCCTGAAAGATTGGTCTTGACGTTTGCAATGATGCCCAAACCGAAAAGATTGCGCTCCTTGAGATTCACGTTTCCCATGGCGCCGTCCTGCGACGAATAACCCAAACCCGCGGACAAAGATCCTGTTTTCTTTTCTTGAACCTCAACGGTAACATTCATGAGGTCGGATCTTGAACCCGGTGATGTTTTTAATTTGACCGCCTCAAAAAACTCCAATGAATCGAGCTTGCTTTTGGTAAGTTCGAACCTGTCGGCGTTATATAAATCACCCTCGCTGATATCAATGTTTCGTCTGATTACTTTGTCCCGTGTTCGCTCATTACCTGCGATATCGACTCGTTCAATGGAGACCCGATCGCCTTTGTTAATTTTGTAGGTAAGATCTACGAAATCATATTTGTCATTTACCTTTTGTCGCGGTTCTACGTCAGCGTAGGCATACCCCAAATTGTTGTATAGTTTAGTTATCGCCTTTAAATCTTCGCCGACTGACGATCTTTTGAACCATGTGTGGGGTTTGGATACCAAGACATCAATCAGTTTCTCCTCTGGAATTACCAAATCGCCCTCAACTGCCACTTTCCGAATTTGGTAACGATTCCCTTCTCTAATGGGATACGTAACTTTGACCCGACCATCTTTGATATCGATTTCGGGATTTCCTACTTGAACATTTATGAACCCATTGTCGAGATAGTAGAGCATAAGCCGCATTCTATTTTCATCGAGCTTTTCACGGGTGAATGTGCCGGACTCGTCCAAAAACCAGGTCCACGATTTCTCCTTCACGTTCATTACTTTTTTCAAATCTTTTTCGGGGATACTTTTTCTTCCCTCAAAATCCAATTCCGTCAAGTAGCTCTTTGATCCCTCATCTATTTTGAAGACAAGCTTGGCTTCGTTAGGCGAAACTTCCTGGAGTTCGTAGTCTATTTTGGGTTGAAAGTACCCTTCCTTCTCGTACATTTTCTTGAGTTTATCTATATCTTTATGTATTTTCTCAACGCCGGCTACAGCGAAAGATTTCGTAGTGAGCGCATCCAGTATATTGTCCTTAGTGAATACCTTATTTCCCTGTATCTCAATTTCCTTAATAGATGGGCGCTCTTTTAAAGTAATGTAAAGATCGACCTCTCCTTTAGGGGTTTCTTCCGCTCGAATCTGAACGTCATCAAAATATCCCATTGAATAGAGATCGCGGATCTCATCACTTATTCCTGATTTCCTGAAGGAACTTCCCGGTCGGACGTCCAGCTTATTGAGAATAGCGTCACGTTGTATGCGCTTGTTTCCTTCAATTTTAATATCCCCTATTTTCAAGCGATCTACGGCAACATTGCTGATCTGAACGGCGAGATCTTTGATACGATTGACGAGATCTTCCATGTCTTTGCCGTTAACAGTGAAAAATCGAGGCTTACCGGCTTTATCATTTTGCAGCGCGTACACTTCCAGGGAATAGCCGTCTTCAAGTTTAGTCAAGTCGCCCCAAACCGCCGTTTCAGCATCCATGCGAGACAAGATTCTTCGAATTCTATTGATATCTACTTTCTTGACATGGACTACATCCTCGAAAGGCTTTCCTGAGATGATCTCCATGTCGCCTTCTCTGGACAACTCTGAGCCAAGCACACCGGCGAGTTCGCCGCCTGTGGAGGCGGAAATATCCTTTGATCCTACAGTAAACGGGAAGAGTATCAGTTTCTTCAGCTTATCTTGAGCCTGAGCCGCCATTGCGGGCGCCACCAAGATCAATAATAGTCCAATGAGAAGTCGCTTCATTGGAGCTCCTCTAACCTGCCCGCCACAAACCCGACTCTGCGATCCATGGAATTTGCCAGGGAATCCTTGTGAGTCACGACAATGAGCGTAGTGTGTCGATTCTGGTTGAGGTTCTTCATGAGCGCTTCAATTTCCTCACCCGTTTCGGGGTCCAGATTGCCTGTGGGCTCATCAGCTAAGAGAACTTCGGGTTCCATGATTAGGGCTCGGGCTATAGCCACTCTTTGTTGTTCACCGCCGGAGAGCTCCCCTGGTCTATGAGTAATTCTATCGCCAAGCCCCACTTCATTGAGTAGCTGTTCCGCTCGTTTCTTTAGAGCGCCACGTTTAGCTCCGGCGATCAATCCAGGCATAACGACGTTCTCAAATGCCGAAAATTCAGGCAATAACTGAAAAAACTGAAATATGAATCCGATTTTCTTATTCCGCAATCTTGCTCTCTCGGAATCGTTTAATGCAACAACATCGACCCCGTCTTGAAGCACGCTTCCTTGAAGTGGCCGGTCCAATAGTCCGAGTATGTGCAAAAAAGTGCTTTTCCCCACGCCCGAAGGCCCGGTAATGGCCACCGTTTCACCGGTCTTTACGCGAAAAGTTATTCCCTTGAGCACTTCCACTTGCTTTGAGCCGTTTGAATAGCTTTTCCACAAATCGTTGACCTCGTAAATCCAGGGGCTACTCATACCTGAGCGCCTCCACCGGTTCAAGCTTGGCGGCCCGAAAGGAAGGGTAAAGAGTTGCGAGAAAGCAAATGGTCAGAGCAACCCCGCATACTATTATGACATCGATCGGTTCGATCGAGATCGGTAATGTGGAAATCGTATATATCTCTTCAGGAAGTTCGATAATGGGGTACCGGGCTAACAAAGCGGCGCCCGCTAACCCGCCGACAGCTCCCAAAAAAGTGCCTACTACTCCGACTATCATTCCTTGAACCATGAAAATTCTCATTATTCGTTCGGAGGTGGCGCCGAGCGATTTAAGTATCGCTATATCACGGCTCTTTTCCATCACCAACATAATGAGTGAGATAATTATATTAAATGCGGCTACCAGCACAATAAATGTGAGAATCACGAACATGGCAATTTTTTCGAGTTTCAGGGCGCTGAAAAGGTTACGGTACATGTCGCGCCATGTTCGAGTCCAGAATGGGGCGCCCAATATGGTTTCTATTCTGGCGGCTAATTTGGGCGCGTAATATATGTCTTTCACATTGACTTCGATGCCTGTTACACCATCGCCCATTTCAAAGAATTTCTGCGACTGAGCCAGGTTCATGTATATTAAGTTAGAATCGAACTCATACATTCCGGATTTGAAAATACCGACGACCTGAAAATTCTGCACGCGCGGCAAGGCCCCTATGGGAGTTCGTTTACCTTGTGGTGAAATCAACTGAACGACGTCTCCCATCCTCACCGAGTTTAATACCGCCAGTTCTTTGCCGATGATAATTCCCGGCAATCCGGAGTTAACATCTCGAAGTGAGTCCACTGCGCCTTTTTGCAAATATTTTCCAAGAGATATGACTTTGCCGGCGGTATTCGGATCTATACCCCTAACTATAACGCCTCTTACTTTACCTTTTGTGGACAGCATAGCTTGTCCATAAACGTATGGCGTAGTGGCTACTACCCCATCAAAGACGTTGATTTTGTTCATCAACTCCGGCCATTCGGTAATCAGTCGGCTGGAGTGGCTCATTACCACCAAATGTGAAACGGTGCCCAGGATTTTTTCTTTAAGATCCTTTTCGAAGCCGTTCATGACTCCCAGCACGATAATAAGGGTCATGACTCCCAGCATTACTCCAAGGACACTGAATGCGCTGATTACGGAAATGAAAGCCTGTTTACGTTTGGCCTTCATATAGCGAAGACCAACACCTATCTCGAAGGGGAGATTCATCCTATGCCTTTTTCCGGCCTCATGTGGGGAAAGAGGATAACTTCTCTTATTGACGGGGAGTTTGTCAACAGCATAACAAGGCGATCTATGCCTATGCCCTCTCCTGCCGCAGGAGGCATCCCGTATTCCAGGGCGCGTAGAAAATCCTCATCAAGAAAATGGGCTTCTTCATCTCCCGCGTCGCGAGCCCTGACCTGTTCCTCAAATCTGGAGCGTTGATCAATTGGATCGGTCAGCTCCGTAAAGGCGTTTGCCATTTCTCTACCGCAAATATACAGTTCAAATCTATCAGTGACGGTCGGATCTTCATCATTTCTTCTGGCCAGCGGCGATACTTCCACAGGATATTTATGAATGAACACCGGTCCCCACAGCTTGTCTTCCACGAGTTCATCAAATAGCAGCATTCGCAGCTTTCCCAGAGACTCGTCTTTGTTTACGTCCAGACCCGCGTCCACAGCCTTGATAAAAATTGCGTTCCTATCATCAAGCTCATTTTCCGACAAGTTTGCGTATTTGAGTAAAGCTTCGTTCACAGTCATTCGTGGCCATGGCGGCGTCAAATTTACGCTTCGGTCGCCGTAGCGCAGTTCCTGCGCACCAATAAGCTCCTTTGCGGTTCCACTTATCAGTTCTTCCGTAAACTCCATGAGTTGCTCATATTCGGTGTAGGCCATATAAAATTCAAGCATCGTGAACTCAGGATTGTGCTGAGTGGATATGCCTTCGTTCCTAAAGTTGCGATTAATCTCGAACACACGTTCAAAGCCGCCGACGAGGAGTCGTTTAAGGTATAGTTCGGGAGCGATACGCAGATATAACGGTCGGTTTAAAGCATGATGATATGTTTCAAACGGCTTTGCAGTGGCGCCACCCGGAATTGCCTGCATCATGGGCGTTTCGACTTCAAGAAAATTTCTCGAAGTCAGGAAATTTCGGATAAACGAAATAATTTTGCTTCTTGACCGCACTATATCCCGTGCTTCGTGATTTACGATTAAGTCTACGTAGCGTTGGCGGTATCTTGTCTCCACATCCGACAAACCATGCCATTTTTCGGGAAGCGGCCTCAGAGACTTCGTCAAAATCTGGAACTCATGCGCAATCAGGCTCAGTTCACCGGTGCGGGTCTTAAATGGACGACCTTTGACCCATACAATATCGCCAATATCGAGTTTCTTGATGAGTTTGTATGTTTCAGCGCCAAGCACATCTTTGGCAAAATAGATTTGAAAATCGCCAAGTTCGTCCCTTAAACGCAGGAAGGTGGCTTTGCCTAAAATCCGCATGGCCAAAATGCGCCCTGCCATGGCAAATTGATTATCCTCTTCGGAAAAAACATCCTGTGAATCAAATTTATCCTTGAATTGAGCCGAATTCAGTTCGGGTCTATAACCATAAGTAAACGGAGGTATTCCTGCGGCCTCTAAGTCACGGATTTTCTGATGCCGGACCTCCATTAAAGAAGAAGTTGCGAATTTTTTATCATTGGAAGAATCGGACAACTGGAATTCTCCGTTTTAACTATAAAAATCAGAAAGGTCTTTTATCTCGTTCATTCGAAAAAGTCAAGCTTATAGCAATCTACGCTAGTAACTTGTGCTCTTTAAAATCGGGTCTTTATAATAGGTTATCGCGAAATCTGATGAGAGTTGTTATTTGTGTTTAGATACGCGTTTTCAGTTTCTGCGCAACTGAATTTACGAATTGTAAGTTATGTGAAAAAAATGAACTAATTTATAGGATTTGATCGTCCCATATGGAAAGCGCGTTGTTTATCTTATATGATTTCTTAACATTCCGTAAGAAATCCTCCCACCTATACTCTCGTTTAACTTAACTTTAACCTGAAATATGGTGAGTGTCAGCATTCGGAAAATGTCCATTGAGATTATCTTCATCTTGACCCTACAATGAAATAGAGTATAGTGAAAAGAGACTCTGGAGTTTTTGAACCCGGAAGTCCGGACTTTGAATTTACCATATTGCGAACCGCCTGGATCTACATGACCGGGACGGAAGGACTGAGTAACAGAAGTATTTCTAAGGCCTTCCCTTGCGGAAGGCCTTTTTATTTGAGTTCACATATATGCATATCTTTACCTCCGTATCCGAAATGAAGGATTGGGCAAAGAAGCGAAGGCGCGCAGGAAATAGCATGGGCTTTGTCCCAACTATGGGATTCCTTCACGAAGGGCATCTCAGCTTAATGCGCCGAGCTTGGATCGAAAATGACTTTGTCGTGACCAGCATTTTTGTTAATCCCGCTCAATTCGGCCCAAACGAAGATCTCGCAAAATATCCACGTGATGTGGAGTCCGACACGAGTAAATGTAAAGAAATCGGCGTCACGGTTTTGTTTATGCCGGACTCATCGGAAATTTACGGAAAAAATCATCAGACTTACGTGGCCGTGGAAAATTTCCAAAATTACCTATGCGGATCTTCCAGACCTGGACACTTCAGAGGGGTTGCCACTGTAGTGCTCAAATTGTTCAATATAGTAAAACCCACAGCCGCATATTTCGGATCAAAGGATTACCAGCAACTTCAAGTAATCAGAGCCATGGTGAAGGACTTAAATGTGGATACGGAGGTTATTGCGTGTCCCACAGTTCGTGAGGCTGACGGTCTCGCCATGAGTTCGAGAAACTCCTATCTGACCGTTGATGAGCGACGGCAGGCGTTATGTCTTCACAAAGCTTTGTTGGCTGCGCAGGAGATGTTTTCGGAATCGGAAGTTAACTTACAAGAATATTTAAACATTATGGTAAACACCATCAACGAGGCGCCGTCGGCAGATATCGATTATGTGAAAATTGTCGATCCGGAAACGCTGGAGGACCTTGACACAATAAAAGATCAGGCCCTGGCAATACTTGCGGTGAAAATCGGCAAAACTCGCTTGATAGACAACATGCTCCTTGGACGGAATGTCTGAACTCGATTTAAGATCGTCAGAAGCGTCTAATAAGCAGGCAAAGACAGTCGCTATTTTAAGGCAATCACCAAATGTAACAACACTCAATAACATTCTCTGGAGACGAAAATGTTGAGAACCATGCTCAAATCAAAAATTCATCGGGCAAGAGTTACCGAAGCCTGCATAGATTATGAGGGAAGCATCACGATTGACCCTAAGCTGTTGGATTTAGCGGACATTTTAGAATACGAACAAGTCCACATCTACAATGTTTCTAACGGCGCCAGATTCATCACCTACGCCATTCCAGGAGAACACGGATCAGGGGCCATTTGTCTGAACGGCGCAGCGGCGAGGATGGTTTCCGTTAGCGATATTATTATCATTTGTTCATACGCCAGTATGGAGAATTCAGAAGCTCAAGGTCACAAGTCAAAAAATGTGTACGTGAATGAGAGAAATGAGGTAGTGCGAACAAGCGATAATATAAATTGATCATAAATATGCAGCTCACTTATTCCTACTCGTTTTCCCATACTTTTATACTACAATCGGTATGGAAGCCTGTGTTCGGATTATGGGTGGAATAGACTCACGTTATGATTAAAGAGCATTATTTACCCATAGGATATCAATTAAGAAATATCAGAGCTTGTCGGCGCATCATTTTATTCCATCGCAATCGTTTACTTTTTCCTGCATTTCCCAAATTGGCACATTTGTTGCTCCATTAGTTTACAAAATAATAATTAGACTCCGATAATGTTGCTAATTAATATTTTTATGAATTTAGGAGTATGAGCAATGGATGATCGAATTGTTAGACGATCAATGTTAAACCAACCAATTGATATACAAATTGATCAACTACCGAACTTTGAAGCGGCACGAACAATAGCGGACCATACAGCGAAGAAGAAAACAAAAGATCCGATGCTGCTTGCCTGGTATGACGGCAAACAGGGAGTACACTCTCCGAATATTAGTTATGGTTGTCAGGACAAGCCGAGTTGGTTGGTATACGCTCAATTTAGAGGCGGGAATATAGAAGTTAGCATTAATGATCAAGAATATGTTTTTGTGTACAAAGATAGATCGACTTACCCATAGGTTGGATCGAAATTCGTTGGAAGGAACAAGCCTCTATCATGCCCATCGAAATAGGCCGGCTTGGGAATTCCACTTTATATATACCGTTCCCCGAGGAATAAGGTAGTAATCAGAAAAGACCCATTAATCATTCATTAGCATTGTAGTACATTTACGTTCATGGTCAACATTAAAACCTGGCCGCGATACTCCGCGGCCAGGTTTTTTTAATTACTGGACAAACTGAGTTACATCTTTCGACATTGCGCTCTGCATTTTCGTGACATTCTGTAGAAGATCCCTTATCGTCCCCACACCGAGTATCGAAAGTGCGCCGAAAGAAATCTATAATATCACTGATTTCGCAGCGAAATGTAAGAGGAACAACATACGCTTACTTAGCGCATACCGGCGGCCTCTTTGGCTGCCGTCAACGTATTCTTCATTAACATTGCGATTGTCATGGGTCCAACACCACCCGGAACAGGGGTGATTGCAGCGGCTTTTTCTTTAACTGCGTCGAACTCCACATCACCGACCAATTTCCAGCCTCTTTCCGTTCCCGGAGCGTCGACTCTGTTGATTCCCACGTCAATGACAACGGTTCCTTCGCTGACCATATCTCCTTTGAGAAACTCAGGGACTCCGATTGCCGCAATGATGATATCAGCCGCCAGGCAGCGTTCCTTGAGGTTCTTGGTTTTAGTGTGGCACATGGTTACTGTGGCGTTCATGTCTCTTTGATCCAACATATTGGACAAGGGCCGACCAACGATATTGCTTCTACCCAGGATGACCACGTCTTTGCCCGCTGTTTCGAATCCGCCGCGTCTAATGAGCTCGATTACACCGGCAGGCGTGCAGGGCAGAAATCTCATTTCACCGATGCAGATTAGACCGACGTTCATAGGATGAAAGCAGTCAACATCCTTTTCAGGTAATACGGCCCGCAAAATCTTGGTTTCAGGAATATGCTTCGGCAAGGGCAATTGGCAGAGAATTCCATGAACGGCTTTATCTTTATTGTAACCGTCAATGACTTCGAGAAGCTGTTCAGTGGTGGTTTCGGCGGGGAGTCTACTTTCCAAAGACTTAATCCCGATATACTCACAGGAGTCTTTCTTGTTTTTTACATATGTCTTTGAAGCCGGATTGTCGCCTACTAGAATTACAGCTAAACCGGGATTCAAACCCTTTTCCTTGAGCCCGGCAACTTCCTCTTTCATTTCGTCTTTTAATTGCTTGGAAACTTCGTTTCCGTTAATGATCTTGGCAGCCATTTGAAATTCTCCTTCACATGATTCGATATAATCAAACGACGAGGGTCGTCCGAAAACATAAATAATCTATCTCGTTATATGTTCAAATCTAGTTATATGTTCAAATCTAAAACTGAATGCCTCAGGACTCGATGGAATCCGCGATTTCTTTGATCGCGGCAAAGATCTGCGGATCATCCAAATCCGGTGGCCGACTTTCCAGGTCCGCTCGGGCTACTTCTTCCGAAAAAGGCAGCACGCCAATAAGCGGTATGCCGTTGAGATTATTACGCAGGAAGTCTAACTGCTCTTCATTTCTGACCTTGGATCCAACCGCCGAAATTTTGGTGAGCCCAATATCCGAAGTAAGCTCCTGGACTTTTGCCG
This sequence comes from Desulfomonilales bacterium, assembly GCA_038250835.1. Taxonomy (GTDB): domain Bacteria; phylum Desulfobacterota; class Desulfomonilia; order Desulfomonilales; family Desulfomonilaceae; genus JBBSBY01. Next base: position 67,607 of record JBBSBY010000001.1, read on the forward strand.
CTGTTTCAATACTGCGTCTACCGGGTTCGACCACTATGATGAGCCTATCCACACCTTGAGCCGTTCCTCTCCCAAGGTGTTCAATTCCGGCTTCCATGTCCATAATGACGAGGTCTTTTTCGTATAAAACAAGATGGTTGATCAGAGCTTTCAGCACCACGCTCTCCGGACAAATACAACCGCCTCCGCCTTTCTTTACCGTGCCCATTACAAGCAGGCGCACTCCGTCCTTTTCTCTGCCCAAAGACTCCGGTAAATCATCCACCTTGGGATTCATTTTGAAGAAGCCGCCGACAGTCCCAGGCTTGGAACCGGTGCGTTCGTGAATGAGCTCTTCCATTTTGGCCACGGGCACAAGTCCTGTGGTATCTATCCCGAGGGCTGAACCGAGGTTTGCGTCGGGATCCGCGTCAACAGCTAAAACACGGTATCCTTTTCTGGCCCAATATCTTGAAAGCAGACTGCTTAAAGTTGTTTTTCCTACTCCACCTTTTCCGGAAACGGCTATTTTCATGGCTGACCTCTCATAATGTTTCGCTAATATCATTAAAAACATAGGGCATAAGCAGCCATAAAGTAAGATCAATCATTTGAAGCTCTCACTAATTCCAGAACCGCCATTTGCCCCGCTACAGCCATATCTTCAGCGCTAAAAAATAATTCAGCGGTTTCGTCAAACAAAACCGAAGCTTCTGCCGGGAAGTCATCGTCTCCAAGCCAAAGCAGGCATGTAATCGGCAAAAAAGGGAAATACTTTAATTCCAAACCTACGTCGGCGTTTCCCACGATCTTGGCGTTTAGATGAAGACCCGCTTGTTTCATCATTTCCGGTTTGGAACCAAAGACTTGAATCAAAACTTCCTTGGTCCCCCGATTAAACGCCGGCTCATAGAATTGACCTTCTTTAAATTCTCGGAAATGCTTGAGCTTTCCCGTCGGGTGTCTACCATCGGCGTTGTTTATATAATGAAGCAATAGAATCTGGATCCAAATGGGCGCCTCTTCTGCGGTTTCTCTGATCGCTATATGATGTGTATCCAGGTTTAGTGAAATAGACCTATTCAAATGGGGAACGATCACCGACCTGCCGATCAATTCGGCGCCGGATTTGTCGGTTAGACGCCCCGGGTCCTTTCGATCAAAAATCTCAAAAGCTACCTTGAGCGCCTGCTCGTAATTGCTCCTGTTGGGAATCTCAGGTTTGGAAAGATCATTAATGTTAAGCATGTCCAAACATCCCCAGAGCTAAATAGTGACTCTCCGGACCATATCGACGTTTTCCAAAGCTTCGAGTTCCGTGACGGACTGATTGTCGGCTCTGGAGTCCGTGTTAAGAAAGAGTAGAGCTTCCCCACCTTGAGCTTGTCTTGCAAACTGGAAGTGCGAAATATTGATTCCTCTTGAACCTAAGGTGGCGCCCACTTTGCCGATAACACCCGGTTTATCGATGCCGTGGATGAGGATCAAGTCACCCGAGAGATCGAATTCTCCTCGGAACCCCTGGTATCTTACCATTCGAGGTTCCGATCTGCCGAACAGAGTTCCTTCGACAACGTGCTCCCTACGCTCGGTTACTACCTTGTATCTCAGAAGCGAAATAAAATCCTCAGCTTTGCTGATTTTGGTTTCGGAGACTACAATGCCTCTATCCTGAGCCACTACCGGGGCGTTAACCTGGTTGACGTCTTCCTGCATAATTGGTGTGAGAAGGCCGGTTAGAAATGAAGTGGTGATAGGTTTAAGCTCCATGTCGGCGACATCGCCGGAATATTGAGCCTCAACGCTCTTTATGCCTGTTTTTAGCATCTGGCCCATGAACAGACCGAGTCTTTGTGACAGATCAAGATATGGTTTTAGTCTCACCAGGGCTTCGCCGGCCACGGCTGGGGCGTTCACCGCATTTCTGATCGTACCGGTCAACAAATAATCACGAATCTGGGTGGCCACTGCGACGGCGACATTATCTTGAGCTTCTTTGGTTGAAGCTCCCAGATGGGGGGTGGAAATGACTTTGTCCAATTTAATCAGTCGAGACAAACCGGGAGGCTCAGTAACAAAGACATCGATAGCGGCTCCGGCAACCTTGCCGGACTCAATCGCCTCCGCTAAATCATCCTCGTTCACCACAGGGCCGCGTGAACAGTTGATAATCCTTACTCCATCCTTCATTTTGGCAATATTGCCTTTATTTATGATGTTGCGGGTGTCGTCTGTAAGAGGCACGTGAAGTGTGATGAAGTCGGCATTTTTAAAAATGTCATCCAACGTGGCGAGTTTTATTCCAAGCTGTTTGGCTTGATCTTCAGAGAGGAAAGGATCATAAGCCAAGACGTTCATCCCGAGTCCGTTGGCCCTATCAGCGACAACAGCTCCGATTTTTCCTAAGCCGATTATACCAAGTGTTTTATTAAAGATTTCCGCGCCGGAAAATTTCTTCTTTTCCCACGCGCCTGCTTTCATGGAGGCATTGGCTTGTGGAATGTTCCTAGCGAGAGACATCATCATGGTCAGAGTGTGCTCGGCGGTCGTCACAGTATTTCCACCGGGCGTGTTCATGACAACGATGCCTCTTTTAGAGGCCGCGGGAATATCCACATTGTCCAGACCGGTTCCGGCGCGGCCGACAACTTTGAGGTTATCCGCCGCGGCAATGATATCAGCGGTAACCTTGGTGGCGCCGCGAACAGCCAACCCGTGATACTGCCCGATGATGGATTTTAATTCTTCCGGACTGAGCCCAACCTTGACATCAACGCTGATATCGTCGGCCTCATTAAAAATTTTGACACCTAGATCAGAAAGATTATCTGAGACGAGGACCTTCACCGTATGTTCCTCCTTAGGGGATGATTATTGCCAAGCGAGAAGTAGAGAAGAATACGTAAGCAGATTAAGCGAAGCGTCAGTATAACGAGGCGCCCGAGCTAAATGGGACGGTTAAAAGCTAATTGACGCCTTATCCCACAGTTTAAGTCCCGACAAGAACTTCTCTATCGTTGCACATCATGAAAACTGCGCTCATATTATCATAGATGAGTTTACCAAATATAAATTGTGAAACATAGCCTGAATGGCGAGCCTTTAATGGAATCCACAACATCCATTACGTTTGGGTCAGGCTGTTTTGCAAAATCGCCGTAAATCCGCCGACTGTTATGGCAGCCGATGATCTATCCTGATGAATTTGGCTGTTGACATTAATTTGAAGTCACGAAAAAATGAATCATAAGTTTTTAGAACTTAGATACCAAAATTCGTAACTATGAATTTTTATCAATACGGCACAGACATGTCAAGGTAAGTATTCTCGTGCTCATGCGCCGGCTACAACAGCATGCCTATAACTACGAAAAGAGCCACCGCAAGAATCGCCAAAGGGGGCGGCCCATTCATCTGCCGATCACGCGCATCCGGAGAAAAAGGTTGTTGTTTTGAGGGGGGTTCCGGATCAGTAATGACTACAGGGGCGTTGACACCGACCTGACGTCCGGATGAAAAAACATCCTCGACAGGCGAAGCCTCCGCTGTAGAAGTGAGCGGCTTCTTAGCAAGCTGCCGCTTCAGCAGCGCTTCTTGCTCAGGGGTGAGCAAAACTTCGGCATAAGGGACGGTGTCTGAATTGTTTGGCGTCGGACTATCACTGTTTTCATTGTCCGGGGCGCTCATCCGCAAGGCGGCGGGTTTCTTCATAAATTTTGTATAATCGGGTTTTGTCTTTTTCTTCATGTCTTTTTGCTCATGTTATTTGCTTTAAAAATATTCAGTGTTTCGACCGTCAACGCTTCCATGTCTCTGTAGCCTTTGCCGGCGTGTCCCAGCGTGAAGATGGGCTGCCGCAAAGCGTTTGCTTTATCAAAACTTACATCTTGTCTTATGACTGTTGAAAGCACATGAGGACCATAATTTTTCTTGAGGCCCTCAAAAATTTGCCTACTCACCGAGTAGGTAACGTTATAATGGTTGGCGACAATGCCGATCTTTGGGATGTCGTACCTGTAAGTCTTTGATATATCTGTTATTGAGTCGAACAGGTACTGTAAACCATAAAACGAGTTGCCATCTAGTTTAACAGGAGCTATGAGAAAATCGCAAGCTAAAAGTATAGTTAGGCTGGTTAAATCATAAGCCGGAGGAGAATCTACGATTATGATGTCCTAATGATTAGTTTTTTCTATTTGTTCTTTAGCACGCCTAAATCTATACTCTCGTTCCGGCTGTTGGAACAAGAGCAGATTCAGTGAACACATTGATAACTTCGCGGGAATAAGATGAAGTGTGGGGGTAATGGTGAACTTGGTTTCTTCGATTGAAGCAATCTCCCGCTTGCCGTTTGGAACCAATATTTGCAAAAGAGTTTTTTCAAAATCAGCAGGTTCCATGCCCAGAGATGTGGTCATGTGTCCCTGGGGGTCAGCGTCCACGGCAAGTGTGCGGTAACCCTTCTCAGCCATACGCCAGGCAAGATTTGATGAAATTGTGCTTTTACCCACTCCTCCCTTCATATTGAACACGGCTACGATTAGCGGCGATCTTGAAAGCTTGGGTCGTAACTTGGCACAGTCGCGTATTTCTTCAATCTCCTGGTAAGTGTAGACTCTGAAACCGTTTTCATTACGGCTTGAATCCGGAATTTTTCCTTCGCGCTCGAAACTTAATAGCTGTTCCTTGGAGATCCCTAAGATCCTCGCCGCCTCAGCAGGCTTGAATAGGCGTTCCAGCATGAAAGACCTCCATGATAATGCCCCCTGAAATTTCCAAACGATCTATTATGGTAGCGTCTTGTAGTAAAATCACAATAATCTGTCAAGTTTGTGGGATGAATTTACGAAGATCGAATTTGCTTAGAACGGTATTCTCGCAGCAGCGTGCTTTCTTCAAGTGGTATATTATGGTTTAATGTTTCTTTAAATTCCGTAAAGGAGAGGAGGATCACAATGGCCGAGGGCAAAGGAATACGGGATTCATTTTCTGAACTTCTGGACAACCTGGGAGTGATCGGCGCGTTTATGCTGAAAGAGCTTTGGCTCTCTATGAAGAAAAGCTGGGGCGGAAGTCGAGAAGAATTTATATCCGAACTTGACCGTGTCAAAAAAACAATGATACGTTCCGGTAAGTGGGCTGCCGGCGACATTGAGAGAGCTTACGAAGAGATCCGCAAATCATGGGACTTGCTGCAAGCTCAGGATAAACACGAGAGCCAATCGTTGTTAAAAGATATTACTAACCGACTTTCGGAGTACGGCGCCGTCACAAGAGAAGCATTTGAATCAGCTATAAACAGCGCAAAAGAGCATTTGGACAAGCAATGGAAAAGCATGGACAATGTTGGGGATGACCAACTAAAGGTAATCCAGGAACAAACTTCCACCTGGGCGAACTCCCTTAAAGGCCAATGGACGGCTTTTAAGGAGCAGATGGACAGAACAGGCAAAAGGGTGGATCGATCAGTGAACGCTGCTTGGGAAGAATGGAAGAAAGAAGAGGAGTAGCGCTTTAAACCATGTTAATTATTGGTTTGACCGGCGGAATCGCCTCAGGCAAAAGCACAGTGTCTGAAATGTTTTCTGAGGCGACGATTCCCGTAATATGCGCGGATGAATTGGCCCATGCTGCGGTTAATACCGGGAGTCCCGCGCTGGACGCGATTCGCGCGGTATGGGGTTCCGATGTTATTGATTCCGCAGGCGGATTGGATCGCGTAAAAACCGCTAAAATTGTTTTCAATGATCCTGCGGCCAGAAAACAGCTTGAGAATATTATCCACCCCGAGGTAATGCGACGGACCATTGAATATGCTCGCGAACTCAAAAGGCTGGGACATGATTTGGTCGTTGTGGATGTTCCTCTACTTTTGGAGAGCAATTGGGAACCGATGTTTGACGCAATTGTACTGGTTTATGCGCCGCGAGAGGTTCAGATGCGCCGGCTGATTCATCGAAATTCTATGAATCGTGAAGAAGCTTCTCTCAGATTGCAGGCTCAAATGGATATCGAGAAAAAACGAGATTTATCTGATTTTATTATTGATAATGCAGGAACATCGGAAAATACGAAGAGTCAGGTCACCAGTCTGGTCGGTATACTTAGATCTGAAGGAGCCCCTAGACGAGGAAAGCTGCACGACGTAATTGAATGACCAGGACCATTAATGAAATCTATTTGAGAACGATTTGAGAAGATATGCGCATAGTAATCGAGGAACTTTAATGGATGTGCTTGTCGGGATACTTATCTGGGTAGTTATTTTCTTGATATGGTATGTAAAGAATTATCCGGATCGATTTGGGATAAGCGCCAATATTCCCAAATTCAATATGAGATGGCCGAAAAAATCAAAAAATGTTCGAGCGCACAACGGCGCCATGAAACCGCCTAAATCAAACAATTATAAGTCCTTGATTGAAACGATTGAATCAGTTTGTGATCGAGATAAAATGGGGACATCCGACGCCGCGACAATGGTATCCGCGGTCAAGAAGTTATTGGAAATTGAACCTGCAAGCGGTCAGGTGTGGGAAGCCTATGCTCTTGATTCATTGGAAACGGCGGAAATAAAATGCGACGATTGCAAGATACCCGTTACTAAAACCATCAAAAAAACAGGCGTACGTATACACTGCGGTAAATGTAATAAATGGCTGGCGCTCAAGAACTCTAAAGTAACGGTAATAGATCCAACCCGTTCCGATCTTGAGGATTGGGAAAAATAGCGCCCGGTTTCATTGGATCTGATATCAAAGCCCACATTTGAGCCGGCAGTTATTGAATCACAATATCTCAAAAGTAGTAGAGAATCCGCCCGATTGTGATCAACTACTATTCAATATCAGCAATGGAGACGACATGCGTGCTCTCGCCATAATAATGTCCCTAGTGTTAGTTATAACTTTCGCCGGAGGATATTTCGCTATCGGACAATCCCCGCTCTTTGAAAAAATTGATGACGCTACGGGTTCAACTTACTTAATGGACGTCCATCACGGAATATTTTACTTCTTGTATGATAATAAAGACTCCAAGAAGGCGCCTGATTCCACTATAAAACAATTTCAGGAGACGCCACTTGGTTTTGATAAAGAAAAAAAATACAGACAACTTGATGAGGCCGCAAAGTAGCGTTGGAGGAAGCCTAATATTATGAAACCCGTATCATGGGATGAAATCACTGAAGAAATCCTGAACGAAAACTTCAAAAGACGAATGATTTGGGGAGAAAACATCATGGCCGTCAGGGTGGAGTTGGCGGCTTCATCCAGCGTGGAAACACATCAACACGTGTCGGAGCAGCTAACTATGGTCTTGAGCGGGTCAGTGGTCGTACTATTCGACGATGGCGCGGAATGTGCTTTAAAGGCTGGTGATATGCTCCTTATCCCAGCCTCAAAGCCGCACGCCGTCACAGTGGGTCCCGAACCCGGCGTATTGATTGATTTCTTTTCTCCAATACGAGAGGATTTTGTGCAGGGTCGAGTATCTCAAGTCTCTGAAGAGGGCGCGGACCCATATCGGAGACTACATGGTATCCTCAGATCCAAGGGCATTAAGACCCCCATTGAGCAACTTCGGGAGTTACCGTTGGAACTCCTGGCACGTTATGTATACGAAAAAGAATGTGTCACAATGGGACAATTGCGTGAAATATTGGGTATGGATAAAACACAAGCCAGAAATTTGCTGCGGCAATGGAAGCACGGGGATGATCATAGTGAATCAAGCCTAAAACGGAAGCTTGAGAGACTCATCGATTTGTCAAACATCGCCCCATATATTCCGGCCAAGACGGATCGAGACTAATGTCGGAGTCATACGATAAGTTAGCTAAGATCTCAAAGATCAAATCCGCCGTCAAAAACAACTTTGAAACCAGCCCGGATCTGTATGAAAAGTATGAAAACGCTTACGGCTTTTTTGGAGACCTTAATCGTAAACTGATCGCCGGATTTTCATTTAAAGAGCATCCCGACATCTTGGACATCGGATGCGGAACCGGGGCAAGCACAAGGCAAATCAGTGAAGACATTCCCGACGCCGCTGTCTGGGGTTTGGATATATCCCCTGCAATGTTGCAAGTGGGGCGGAAAAAGTACGCAGACGCTGCTAGAATCCAATTTGTGGAAGGCGACGCCGCTCGTCTGCCGAAATTCTTTAATTCAAAATTCGACGCAATAATTTATAGCGCTTCCATCTTCCTCATTCCCGATTATCATGAAAGTTTGCGTCAAGCAGCGGCGCTGCTTAAACCTTGGGGAACATTGGCATTGACTTTCATGGAGGGAGTTTATGATTCATCTAATGCAAACATGTTTGACATTGCCGATAGAAGCGCACGGCAGGGTGTGAGTCTAAAAAAGCCGGTGCAATTAAAAGAATTGGAAGTGTTTTTTGCGAATCTGTTCCCAAATCACCGCATTTGGAAAGAAGATCTGAAACTCCCAATAACTCAATTGCGAGAATTCTTCTCCATACCGGCAATGTCCGCGGGTTTGTTTCCAGGAATTTCGTACCCGGAGAGAGTCAAAAAAGTTGCAGCTCTGTTTGATCATCTACTCTCGTATGAGCCGCTGTTCAGGTGGGTGTTTATGATAGGTGATCAGCATTAGACAAACAATGGTTCAGCTAGGTAAAAACGAAATCTTAACGATTCTGATATTAAGGTTTATTGACTGGAACTTTCTGAACTGAATTCGGCTCTTTAAGCGATTCCGCTTTTGCGTCTTGATAAAGTTGTTTTATGTCATCCACTCTGGCAGGGGAAGGCACATTCTTATCGGGATTTGGAGGCGGCTGATTCATTTGGTGACTGAACCACTGTGTATCATTCCCCTGCCTGGCTTCCGGATTAGATTGAGCGCCGAAGGATACGGCATATAACACCAAGCATATACAGATGGGAATTACGGTATATTTCATTTCTCACCGACTAATATTGAGCTTCAGTAACATATCCACAAAAAATTAGAAACCGGGGGCAATTTCCATCATAATCTCGATCTTCCGAAAAAACTAAACGAGCCGGCTATATCACTTTTTCAGAATGGTGTTGGCTTGTTCATCGAATCCCAGCTTGGGGTAATCATCAAGTATTCTTCTGGCCACCAGTTTGGCCGCTTTGTAATTTCCCATGCTAATGTAAGTCTTAGCTTTATAATATTCCTTTTCGGCCAATTTTTGACGGCATTCTCTATATTTTTCTTCAGCCTTTTTTGCCCATTCACCGGCATCGGGATCGTCAGCCAAAGCCTTGAAAGCTTCCGCGGACTTCTGAATTATTCTGCTGTCCAGATCAGTATTTTTGATCTGGCTGAATAGTGACATGGCAATATTGTAACGGGCCCTCGGAGCCTCCCTGTCATTCGGATACAATTCAACGAATTGATGGTATCGCCCAATAGCCTTTTCGTATTGCTTTTCAGCAAAAAAAGCGTCGGCAATTCTCAGGTAAACTTTGGATGAATCCTTATAGTCCGGGTGAGCGGATTTCAACTGTTCGTAAGCGTCTATAGCTTGAGCATACTTTTTCTTATCGTACAAATCTTCCGCTTTTTGGAACAGCGCTTCAGGAGTTGCTTTGTCCTTTGTTTCTTCAACAGACCACATGGAAGGGCAACCTGCGCAGCACACAAAAATAATTGCCGCCATCAGAAATCCGAATACTTTTTTCATTCCATTTGATCCGTTCATGTCCTTTCCGAAAACATTCATGCGCCGGTTCTCTTAGCAGTAAATGTGTAAGATGAAAAGCCTTATATGATTTTTATTATACGATTCAATAAGTCCGGTGGAGAATTCTGTCAGTCAATTTTAATAAGGATTGCTTCTCTTCGGATTCAGGAAATATTTTTAAACTTTCCATTGCCTTATCTAAATACGACCTACTGCGTTCCAAAGTATAGCCTATGCCGTTCTTGTCCGATAAAAAGGCTTTGAGCCATTCCAGTTCAGAATCATCAATTTGTCTCGCTTCGATCATTACCGCCACTTTGGACCGCTCATCGGAATCGGCATTTTTCAGCGCCGCAATTAGTGGAAGAGTCAATTTTCCCTCTTCAAAGTCCTTACCGGGTTTCTTGCCCATTGTATTCAGGTCTGATCGATAATCAATAACGTCATCAGTCATTTGGAAAGCTATTCCTAAATTAAACCCAAACTCGGCGAGCGCATTCTCCTGTTCCGCATATAAGGCGCCGAGAATAGCGCCTCCCCGACAGGCGGCTTCCATGAGAACCGCCGTTTTATCTATGACAATTTGTGAGTACTGACTTTCAGTTAAATCAATATTTCCGATGTTCGACATCTGAAACAATTCACCTTCGCTAAGGCGTTCCGTTGCTTTCGACACCAGTTGCAAAATTCGTAGATTTCCGATGGATGTCAGAGCGGAGAAAGCCTTTGCTAAAATAAAATCCCCGGCCAAAACACACATTTCATTGGACCATAGCGAATTTGCCGATGGATTTCCCCGCCTCGTGTCCGCGGCATCCACAACATCGTCATGCAATAAAGTGGCGGTGTGAATGCACTCAATAGCGCCGGATAATTTGACGGCGTTGGGTCCGTAGTACCCGCCCATTCGCGCTGCTATTATCGCAAGTTGAGGGCGGATCCTTTTGCCTCCACTGCTCATCAAATGGGCGCCGATCTCGAAAGCCACCGGTACCCGACTCTTGATCTGAGCGATAAGATCACGCTCAAGGCTCTGCATCGTGGATTGAATGGAATCCAATAAATCCAAAATGGCCTCCGAATTAAATGGAGCAACGTATGGGGTCGATCCAACCCAGCCGCGCTGATAGCGCATTCAAGTGAACTTGTGCGCCATATGGCAATGTGTCGGCATAATAGCATGTTGCGGTGATTGCCACAACAATAGCGGTTTTGCGGGTAAACGGCAGGCGCAAACTGATGCTGATTGGTAGGGAAAAGTTGACTAAGAGAAGCCTTTTGCTATCTTTACGGAGGCTTCGGTTCGGCAAATTGCCATAATGTGGCACGCGTGAAATGCACGCATCACAATTCAAACAAGTACCAACAAACTGGACTAGATGATATGACACGATCCGTGATTATAACCGCAGGCGGTGTAGGAATCAGAATGCGCGCAAATACGCCTAAGCAGTTCCTTGAGTTGCAGGGCGTTCCTATTTTGGCAAGAACACTTAGCAAATTCAATAACCACCCAATGGTCGATTTCATAATCATTACTCTTCCTGAAAAGGATTTTGATTATTACCGACAGCGGGTTTTAAGCTTACTAGAGCTTGATAAGCCGGCGAGAATTACGCGTGGCGGTCCTACCAGACAAGCTTCGGTGAGAAATGGACTTGCGTTTGCGCAACATACCGACTACGTGGCAATCCATGATGCGGTAAGACCGCTGGTAACCGATGCGGTCATTACGCAGTGTTACTTGGCTGCGGAACAAAGCGGAGCGGCAGTGGCGTGCGCCGAAGTTGCGGAAACGATAAAAAAACTCAACGGCGAGTATATAGAAACCATACCTAGACAAGGCTTATGGCTGGCTCATACTCCGCAAACATTTAAAACCGATCTCATTACCAGAGCCCATACTGGAGCAGAAGAAGACAACTTTGAAGGAACCGACGATTCAGTGTTAATTGAGAGGCTTGGCCATAAGGTTAGTATAGTTCCTGATTCCAATTACAACATCAAGATCACGACTCCCGAGGACCTGGCTTTTGCGGCCAATTTGCTCACATTGGTTCCTCCGATATGATCCATTGCCGGATTAGCAAGCCGTTTAAATCCTGGTTGCAGTAAACTACCCTGACTTATTGAATTTTGATAGCCGGCCTGTGGAGCCCGGAAATGGAGTTCGTCAATTTGCAATGACCGGCGTAAGAAAATGTTGCACGGATCGAGTCATAGCGCATGAGACGCTATTGCCCGCTTGTTTACGATTTCAGCAATTTTAAACATTCCGCTTTCATCCAAAACTTCAGTTGAAGAAGCGATCATATCTTTAAACTCGCGAAGAATACATGGAGCCGTTCGTTTCGGATGAACTAAATACTAGCTGAGATGGTATCCATGTATCTGCTCACGGACTCGGCCGTCAGATAAACGGGTGGAATATGCCCGCAGGTCGGAATGAACGGGTTTTTTCACTTCAGTGTTCGCATCACAATATGAATTTTGAGGCCCCAACTAACTAATGGCTGAGATTGAACAAGAAATCAATTTGAGATAAAGTTCGGTAGGAGTGATTTTGAACCACGATTTTCACTTTCTGCAATTTTAAGAATACCTACATAGGGGGAAGTTTCAATGTCTTTTGCAGAAATTCATGGTCACAATATTTACTATGAAATTCAAGGCACTGGGATACCGATTGTTTTGATGCATCACGGTTTTGCATCGGTAAGGATGTGGGACAAAATCGTCCCCCGGCTGGTGGAACAAGGCTTCAAAACAATTTGTTATGATCGACGGGGTTTCGGCCAATCGGAAGCGGGCGACGATTTCTTGGATTTTTATGTCGACGACGGCTACAGGGAAGCAAGCGTTGTAGAGCTCGAAGCGTTGCGCAATTGCCTCGGTATATCTGAATTCCACTTACTGGGTCAATGTGAGGGCGGAGTTATCGCTTTGGACTATGCCTGGGAGTTCCCGGAAAGAGTAATGACCGTGACGATTTCCAGCACACTTTGTCATGGTTCAAAGGAGATGTGGAACTTCAATGAAGAAAAGTTCGTCAAGGATTTTGATCAATTCCATCCTGAACAACGGGCTAAGTTCATGAACTGGCACGGGGAAAAGGCTGAAACACTTTACAACCAGTTCAGGCATTTTGGGGGAGCATACGGAAAGTACATTTTCGATTTACGACCAATCCTGCCCTGGATACGACAACCGGTATTGATTATATATCCTGATCGCAGTTTCCTTTTTGATGTGGAACAAGGACTCAGTTTCTACAGACTTTTGCCGGACTCAGAATTGGCGGTGCTTCCGAATTGCGGTCATAATACTTATGACGAGCAACCGGAAGCCTATATTTTTAACTTAGTCAATTTTCTCAATCGACACCGATTTGGGACTGCAACCGCTTCAGAAAACAAAATTACCGAACAAATTACCTGTCTGGGGTGAGGTCCTGATATGTCTCTTGATCGTCAATTACTTTTTGTCCAGGAATTCTAGTTCATATTTCCTTGATCCGAGGCCGAACTCTTCGGCGTACTGCAACTGATGAGCCCAATCGATTTCAGGATAAAGGGCGCGGATCTTGTCCTCTCCGGGATCGTAAGCGGATTTCAGCGCAGAATCGTGATTCCCTTGCGCATTGTTTACCAGGTCAACAGCGGCTTGGTCAATTGCCACAGGATCATACCCCGCCAATATTCCGATTCCGGGAACTATCGGACGGTCCGAAAAGGGATTGCAATCGCAAAGAGGAGACACATCCGTAATAAAAGTCATGAAAAGGCTTTTGTCTTTCTTATTTGAAAGAACCGCGGCAGCGTATTCCACCATTTTTTCCATAAAAGACGGCACGGATTCATTCCACCGTATCTGAACGGCGCCTTGGGCGCAGGACAAAATGCACTCAGCGCATCCCACACAATTTTCAGGATTGATGTACGCTTTCTTTTCTTTTGGAGCGCCCCTAAGCTCGATAGCCTTGCCCCGACACCAGACAACACATTCTCCGCATCCTATGCACTTCTTTTGGTTGACTGAGGGTGATATGTTGGAATGTTGTTCAAGCTTTCCTTCTCGTGCGGCGCAACCCATTCCCACATTCTTTATGGCGGCGCCGTAACCGCTAAGTTCATGGCCTTTAAAGTGAGATAACACCACCAAAGCGTCAGCGTTATAAATGTCCGCGGCTATATGCGCATTTTTGACGTGCTTTCCGTCTATAGGCACAATGACTTGGTTACTGCCGCGGAGACCGTCGGCTATTACGGCCGGCGCTCCGGTGACGTCTCTGGTAAAACCATTATCAAACGCAGTATTCAAGTGGGACCATGCTTCAGTTCTGGAGCCCACATAAAGTGTGTTGGTGTCGGTAAGGAACGGTTTTGTCCCGATTTGCTTTAGGAAATCAACCACTTTCCTTACAAATTGCGGACGAATATGCGCTGTGTTTCCTGATTCTCCAAAATGGAGTTTAATCGCAACTAGATCCTTTTTTGATAATGCCTCAGCAGAATTGAGTTTTGACAGCAAATCTAATACTTTGGCCGGCACGCTTTTTTTCCAGCCCGCCGATAAATCAACGGCATAAACTTTTGATCCCAATTTAGTTTCTCCCAAGCTTCTACAAATGTTGTAAAATTATCACGCAGTATAATTGAAATCACAAGAAAAATGTTTTTGAAAAAACCATTAAGCGCGGTAATATAACGGCACAATTATGTTTAATCACCAATAAAAACAAACAGAAGAATTCTTATGAAAGATCGTATCGGTAATCTGCTCCTGCAATTTGGTTTGATTGATGACGAAAAGCTCGAAAAAGCAGCCGATTTTCAAAAACAGCAAGGCGGCAAGATATATAGCGCCTTAATTAAATTGGACTTATTGGATGAAGATGACTTTGTTGAATTCCTGTGCCGACAGTACGGCCACGCAATGATTTCACTGGACGAAGTCGATGTAGATCCGGACGCTATTAAGATGCTTAGCTCGGAAACGGCCCGAAAGTATATGGCCATCCCTTATTTAAAAATAAACAACATGCTCAAAGTAGCTATGGCCGATCCCACCGACTTTGAAGCAGTAGAAAATATTAGATTTGCAACCGGTCTCAACGTAGAAGTTGAAGTTACAGCCGAGTCTCAGATTCGAAAAGCTCTTGATACGTTTTTTGACGTAGGCATGACGGTGGATAACGTGCTCGAGGAGTTCGAGGACGAGGACATTGAATCAATTGGATCGGATGCCTCGGACTTAGATTTTGCCGACGCCGCTAAAGCGGCGGAAGAGGCGCCGGTGGTAAAACTTGTGAATTATGTGCTTAAAGACGCAATTCAGAAAAAGGCCAGCGACGTACATATTGAGCCGTACGAAAAAATATTCAGGGTAAGGTTGCGAATCGATGGGGCGCTCTATGAAATTATGAAGCCGCCCATGAGACTAAAAAACGCTGTAGTTAGCCGTGTCAAGATCATGTCCAAACTTGATATTGCGGAACGCCGACTTCCTCAGGATGGCCGTATTAAACTCAAGTTGGGTAAAGGCCGCGATATGGACTTTCGTGTTTCGGTTATGCCCACCTTATTCGGCGAAAAAGTGGTTCTCCGTCTCCTGGATAAATCCAATCTTCAATTGGATATGACTAAACTGGGATTTGAAGAAAGACCGCTCAAGCATTTCAAGGAAGCTATCCATAGACCTTACGGCATGGTTTTAGTCACCGGTCCCACCGGTTCAGGCAAAACCACTACTCTTTATAGCGCGCTGTCGGAATTGAATGCCCCGGATGTGAATGTTTCCACAGCGGAAGATCCCGTAGAGTTCAATTTACATGGGATCAATCAGGTTCAGATGCACGAAGAAATTGGACTGACCTTTGCTTCGGCCCTGAGATCTTTCCTGCGTCAAGATCCGGATATTATAATGGTTGGTGAGATCCGGGATTTTGAAACAGCCGAAATAGGCGTAAAGGCTGCGTTGACCGGGCACATGGTGCTCTCCACATTGCATACCAATGACGCTCCGCAAACGGTTAACCGCCTTTTGAACATGGGAATCGAACCATTCCTCGTCGCCAGCTCCGTCAACTGCATTATTGCTCAGCGGCTTGCTCGAAGAATATGCCCATCTTGCAAGGAAGAAATAGACCCGAAGCCGGAAGCGCTGCGGGATTTGGGCGTTAAGATGGAAGACATAGGCACGTTTCCCGTCTACAGGGGGCGAGGCTGCGCTATGTGCAGCAACACGGGTTTCAAGGGTCGGATAGCTCTTTACGAAGTCATGCCCATTATGGAAGAAATAAAAGAACTAATTCTGGCAGGCGCCTCCGCCACGGAAATCAAACGAGAAGCTATTCGCATTGGTATGGACACTTTGAGAATGGCCGGCGTCAATAAGCTAAAAGACGGAATAACCACAATCGAAGAGATAGCCCGCAGCACCATGTCCGACTAATGATTGCGCGGACAAGTTGAATCAAAGATTGCATGCGCTTTCGTCGCAATTCAGACTGCCGTAAATCCACCTGAAAGGATCAAGGATTGCCGACCTTACATGATTACCTAAAAGAAATGGTCGAGCGTGGCGCCTCCGATTTACACGTCACACCGGGCGTTCCGCCCATGATCCGTGTTAGAGGCGAACTGGCGCCGTTAGATTATCCGCCTTTAAAACCTCAAGACACTCGCCAACTGTGCTATAGCATTTTGACGGACACCCAGAAGCACCGTTTCGAAGAAAACCTCGAGTTGGACCTTTCGTTTGGTGTACGCGGGCTCAGTAGATTCAGGGCTAATATTTTTTTCCAGCGAGGGGCCTTGGCCGGGGCTTTTCGTCTCATTCCTTATCAGATACGAAATTTTCAAGAATTAGGATTACCCCCGGTAGTCAACGATCTCTGTCAAAAACCAAGAGGGTTAATCCTTGTGACCGGTCCCACCGGGTCCGGGAAATCAACTTCTCTTGCGGCGATGGTCGACAAAATCAATACTGAACGTAAAGAACATATAGTAACCATTGAAGATCCCATAGAATTTACTCATCAGCATAAGAACTGCATAGTAAACCAACGGGAGGTCCATCAGGACACAAAGGGATTCCATTCGGCGCTGCGTTCAATACTACGACAAGACCCAGATGTTGTGCTTATAGGTGAAATGAGGGACCTGGAAACCATAGAGGCGGCTCTCACGGTTTCTGAAACAGGACACCTCACATTTGGAACCTTGCACACAAATTCCTGCGTTCAAACCATCAATCGCGTTATCGACGTCTTCCCGGCGCATCAACAGCCGCAGGTGCGCGCCCAGTTGAGCTTTGTGCTTGAAGGGGTGATGAGTCAAACTTTGATTCCTACCATGGACGGCAGGGGTAGAACTCTAGGTGTCGAGATAATGGTTCCTAATGCGGCTATTCGAAATCTGATCCGAGAAGACAAAGTGCATCAGATTTATTCTCAAATACAAATAGGTCAAGCCAAGTCGGGCATGCAAACCATGAATCAATCCTTGCTAACACTTTATCAACGCAGGATAATATCATTTGATGACGCTATGGCTCGATCAAGCGATCCGGAAGAGTTAAAACAGATGATGTCCAACGTGGCCAAAACGCAGAATAGACCTCTAAGTCCCGGAAAGTAGATTGGATTTACAGATCCCGTCATTTAATGGATTTATTAAAGTGTTGAACTTTTGTCCAATTATTCGTAATGAAGCTCATATCGTTCAGATTGGAAACCGCCCGTCCTGCAAGCGCCCAAAGGAGGGTCGTCAATAATGCCTGAATTTGTATGGTCCGCCATAAGTTCCGCCGGAATGAGTCAAAAAGGGGAGATGAACGAGGTTAACGAGTCGGTCGTTAAAGTCAAGCTCCAAAAGATGAATTATTCCGACATTAAAGTTAAGAAAAAACCAAAAGATCTGTTTGAAAATATAGCATTCTTTCAACCAAAAGTTTCCACCAAAGATGTGGTTATCTTTACGCGGCAATTTGCAACAATGATTGACGCCGGGTTACCTTTGGTTCAGTGTTTGGAGATTCTTGCCAGTCAACAGGAGAACAAGACTTTCAAAAAAGTGCTTACCGACGTCAAAACCAGCGTCGAAGGCGGCAGCACTTTTGCCGAAGGCCTCAAGGCTCATCCTGAGGTATTCGACGATCTTTTCGTCAATTTGGTGCACGCCGGTGAAATGGGAGGTATTCTTGATACCATCCTTAGGCGTTTGGCTGTTTTTCTTGAAAAATCCGAATCTCTCAAACGCAAGGTTAAAGGCGCCATGGTTTATCCCGGAGTCGTCATTACCATTGCGCTTAGCGTCGTAGCGGTATTGCTCCTTTTCGTTATCCCGGTTTTCAAGGAAATGTTCGAAGGCGCCGGAGAAAAGCTGCCTGGTCCAACCGTGCTCGTCATGGCCTTGAGTGACGGACTACAAAAATATATCGTGCATATCATTATAAGTTTAGTGGTCTTATTCATAGCTTTCAAAAAGTTTAAGAATTCCGAACGAGGCGGTGAAATCCTGGACAGGATTGCGCTCAAATCGCCGGTGATAGGTCCGCTTCTCAAGAAAGTGGCGGTGGCAAGGTTTTGCTCGACTTTAGGAACAATGATATCCAGCGGCGTCGCCATTTTGGATGCTCTGGAAATTACGGCAAAAACTGCCGGTAATGTTGTAATCGAAAAAGCCATTATGAACACGAGGTCCGCGATTGCCGAAGGACGATCAATTGCCGAACCGCTCCTGGAAACAGGGGTTTTCCCCGGCATGGTCGTTCGCATGATTGCCGTAGGAGAGGCTACGGGAGCCTTGGACGCCATGCTTGCAAAAATCGCCGAATTTTACGACGAAGAAGTCGATGCCGCCGTCGAGGCTCTGACGCAGCTCATGGAACCGGTCATGATCGTATTTCTGGGTGGGGTTTGTGGTGGTATGGTTATCGCCATGTACCTGCCGGTATTTTCAATGGCGGGCGTAATATCAGGAGAAAAATAGGGACAACCTCGAATCACATCGCATACTGCGCCTACAATTTTTGTGGATGTAATGTTTAGATCATTACCTGCCTCGTCCTTGTCGAAATTAACAGTATGAATTTAGCTGTTTTACAAATGATTGCCGATGAACTCAACTTGGAATTGTCAGGCGGGTTCATCAATAAGATTCATCAGCCGCTTCCTCGCCAAATAGTGCTGACAATCAGGGGTAAGTTCCCGGGCGCCAAAAAGTTGGTAATCAGCGCTGATCCTCAATTAGGACGTGTACATCTTACCGAATCGCAAACTCCCAATCCGACGGTTCCACCTCGCTTTTGCGCCTATTTGCGGGCTCATTTGCAAGGGGCAAGAATTAGTCATGTGCAAGCAGCCGACAACGACAGAGTCGTATTTATACATGCCACGAGAGGTCCTGAGTTTGATCGAATGGAATTGGCTCTCATTTTGGAGTTACTTGGTAGGGATTCAAATATTATTTTGGTAAATAAGAAAACGGAAATGATCATGGATTTGCTTCATCACATTTCTGAAAAGGAATCCGTAACGAGAGCCATGCTTACCGGCAAAAGTTATACCCCTCCTCCGAGAAATCCAAATACCAAAGTTTCGCCGGCTCAGAACAACCTTTCCGTCAGACCGGGTATTTGCGAAATTAACGGCAAAATGCGATTGGTTATCTCAGCAGATCAGAATTGTCATCAAGTATTTGAGTCCATGAACGCAGCCGCCGAGGCGTTTTACCATCCTCGTGTTTCCACAGAGCTATTCGAATTGCGCAAAAGAAACATTTCTGCGCCTATAATCAACAAGATCAAATCATTAGAAAGACGTCTAACCAAAATCCGCGCCGACGCCGAACGTTTGACGCGATTTGTTGAATTGCAGGACCACGGCGAACTTCTTAAAGCGAATCTCTTTGGAATTAAAAAAGGAATGACTGAGGTCAACGTGACCGACTGGTCTGGTAATCCGGTCGTTCTGCGGCTTGATCCTTCTTTGGATCCTGTAGCGAATATGAATTTAATCTTCAAAAAAGCGGCGAAAGGTAAAAGGGGTAAAAAATTTGTTGAAGATCGCCTGGAGATGACTACTGCGGAAAAAATCGCCCTGGAAGAACAACTATTTTACGTTCTATCGGCCTCCACTTTAGATGAATCGGATCTAACCCCCAATATGTCGGCGCAGCCCAATGGCCAGCGGCAAATATGGGAGACGGCGCCGAAGAGTTTACCCTATCGCTTTCTCAAAACTCCGAGCGGCTCTTCAGTTTATGTGGGAAAAAGTTCAAAGGGAAACGACTACATACTTAGGCACAAGGCCTCCAAAGATGATCTTTGGTTTCACGTCAAAGGTAAGCCTGGATCGCATGTGATCTTACGAGTTACCGGAGCGAAGCCCACTGACCAGGATATAGAATTTTGCGCAGGTCTGGCGGTCGAGTTTTCACGAGCAAAAGGCAAGGGAAAAACAGAAGTAATGCTAACGCGAGTAAAAAATGTAGGAAAAGCCAAGGGCGCTCTTCCCGGACAAGTAACAGTCAAAAATTATAATACCGTCTTGTCCGGAGGCGGAATAGCCCTGGAAACGAACCGGTAACTGTTTCCAGCTTTTAAATTACGGCTGGGACTGGCTGCTTAACCCGACACCACAGAAAACAGAGCGGTTCTCGAAAGTAATCGCGGATTGATTTTGATGAATCTCTTGGATGTCCATACGGGCTCGGTCCAAGAAGAATTTGAACTTTAACCGGCGATTCTACTTAGCAACGTCATACCGGCGAAAGTGGAGCGATTCCGATAAAATTTTCGAGAAATCCTACACATTGTAACTGATTACGCTCTATTCACATCCGCTAATCTAACGCTGATCACTCCATGTGCCGTATTTTTCTCTGAGTTTGCGGTGCAGTATCTTGCCTGTGCCGGTCCTGGGCATGTCGTCATCATCTATGAAATCATATGTTTTGGGTACTTTATAGCCGGCTATTTGCTTTTTGAGCTGCTTTTTAAGCTCATCCTTCATTGCGTCCCTTTCAGGCGCGTTTTCATGCAGAATGACTACCGCGTGAATTGATTCACCCCATTTTTCGTGGGGCACTCCAATTACCGCTACGTCTTTTACCG
This sequence comes from Desulfomonilales bacterium, assembly GCA_038250835.1. Taxonomy (GTDB): domain Bacteria; phylum Desulfobacterota; class Desulfomonilia; order Desulfomonilales; family Desulfomonilaceae; genus JBBSBY01. The sequence goes on from JBBSBY010000001.1 coordinate 88,388, forward strand.
CCGGATGCGAAGCTATGGCATTCTCAACTTCAGATGGGAAAACATTTTCGCCGCCCGTAATGATCATGTTAGCCTTACGATCCACCAGGACGTAAAAGCCGTCAGGGTCTCTGTAGCACATGTCCCCGGCTGTGAACCACTCCTCTTGAAATACTTCCCGTGTTTTTTCGGGCAAGTTCCAATATTCCTTGAAGAGCATCGGAGTTCTCGCATACAGTTCACCGACTTGACCGTCCGGAACCTCCTCGCCTTCTTCATCCAATACCTTGATGCGATCTATTCCGAAAATCTCTCGTCCTATTGTTCCCATTTTGATTAATTGATCTTCCGGTCTACAGAGAGTTACCAGACCGGCTTCAGTAGATCCGTAGGCCTCCCAAAGCTCGGCATTCTTAAAGAATTCAAGGATGGCGATTTTGGTTTCTTTTCTGGCGGGCGCTGAAGAAATAAGCAACTGTCGCATACTTGAAACGTCAAACTGCTCTTTTACGTCTTCAGGCAGCGACAAAATCATTATATAATGCGTTGGCACCAGGGATACAAAGGTAATCCCCTGCTTTTGCACCGTCTCCAGGAAATCTTCCGGACTGAAACTTGATTCATTGTATACGGAGACGGGGGCGGTAACCAAGGTATATGGAAATGAGTAAAAGATTGAATTTACATGACACATGGGCATAACCATCATGACTTTATCAGTAGGTCGAATTCCCATATTTGCTATGTCAAGGTAGTACATTGCCATGTAACTTTCATGGGTGCGAACAACTCCTTTGGGCTTACCCGTTGTGCCCGATGTATACATGAATGTCCAAGGGTCTGCCGCGTCCACGAGAATTGGGGGTTCAGTTGAGGGTTCAGCGTCCAGCCATGCTTCAAACTCTACATAACCTTCAGGAACGGCATCACCGGCTGCGCCCAGGTAAATAAAATTGGCATCCGGAATCGGAGTCTTCTTCCTAATACTATTGACTAGATCAACAAAGGGTTTTTCTACTATGAAAGCCTTACATCCTGAGTCATTGACGATATATTCGATGTCAGGACCGGCCAGCCTAAACATTAACGGCACGCAGATTTGACCGCCCTTGGCGCAACCCGCGTAAATGTCCATCCATTCAACCCTGTTGAACGCCAGTACGGCAAATCTGTCGCCGTGACCACACCCCAAATGGTTAAGAGCATGGGCCAGGCGACAACCGCGCTCGTTCCATTCTTTAAAAGAGACGTCTTTGTTCTTGTCCTGGCACCCCACTTTATCCGGACATTGAGCCGCATGTCGACTGAGAACGGTCCCCATATGAATCCATTTGCTACTCGTCATATAATCCTCCGGTCGCCGGCGTTGAATAATATAAAAGCTTAAAGCGTGTTGATTGTAGTAAAAACGCGCAGTCGTTTCTTTTCTTATGGATAGACGTCACACTTTACCCGGCGGTCTGGCGCCTATTTCACCATGAAGAACATTCCCCCGAGCTGAAGACAGTTTGTTATTTGTTGGAATGTATTTTATGCGGAAGGTAATTTAGTGTCAAACTAAATTTATTTCTTTATTGTGAACTAGAGCGATTAGCAAACCTACTCAAAGTTATTGAGTTTTTCAAAGTTCAGCCGAGACGGCGGCTTTCATATAAAACAAAAACCGGAAGCGCCACATAGGGACTCTTCCGGTTTCCAGGTATTTTCAACTACCGTTTACATTCCCGCCCAGTCTCTTTTATCTCCAAAAAAGAGCCATAGGATTGCGGCGGTTATTGAAACTAGAAAAAGTATCTCCATTCATTCACCTCCCACCAACATTTGTGATTACACAAAAGGGCAGGGCCATGTCAATAGATATTTGTAATAAGGAGTACTTTTCTACAAAAGTCCCCCCATGGAGCCTGCGTATCCGGTGAGCTCAACATAACCTCGACCTGAGATTTCTTTTCCTTCACGCTTTCCTGTTACCTTAACGGCGCCCTCCCAGTACGCGATGCCCGTGGAGTTTGCGGTAACTAATTCTTGATTTTTCAAAAGCGGCTGAATTTCCAATGCAATATCCAATTCCGGCGCCTGGATTTCCCAACCGGAAGGATATTCAGCTTTCGATTTCGGACTCCGCCACTTACCGGTGTTCTTTACGACAATTTTCTTGGAGGCTAAATCGGTAATTGTTCCGTCTTTTGCGATAAAAGATCCAAACGGTCGTTCAAATCCACCGGTCTTGTTGCGAATGTATGAAACCATGAGTTCGGAACCGTCGCTAAGTTGAAGACTGAACCAGTCCCATCCAACCTGCATTGTTTCCAGAATACTTGACCCGAACTCATGATCCATCCACGCCAAACCCGTTACATTGAAAACCTTACCTTTATAAGTCAATGTTCCTTCAGCATCCAGCCGGGTAAATGAGTAGTAGTATGAAGCTTGATCACCTTTACCGCTTTTCTTTGAGAAACCTCCGTCCCCGTGGAGCGCTATGGGCTTATTGGACCGCAGATCCAGATCGATTGCGTAATCACCTTCATTTGCCTGTATTCTGATGCTTTCGCCTTCTCGTTTTGCGCCCCAATTCTTAACCTTCACGTCCAGATCGTTATTTGGCGCTCCAGCGAGAGCCGGTCCGGTCCTGGACATTAGTTCCGTAAAATAGAATTCTTGTTTATCTACATTCGTAATTGCAAAATGGGCGGGCCAAATATCCCCGATAGCCCAGGCCGAGTTCGACTTTGATTGCGTCGGGAGTAACGCAAATCGGAAAAAGGTTAATTGAAAACCAAATTGTTCCCCGGTCTGGGCATCTAAATTTCCTGTAAAATACCACCATTCCGTTTTAAAGTTCGGGTGTTTGCCGTGATCTTTAGGAAATCCAAGAATGCGCCCCGGTGTTGCGTTTTCAAAACCTGCCGAGAAGGATATTCCTGCGGAAAATAGAATTGTGCAGCATAATAAGGCCGCGACAAAGCTTTTCACAATGCTCCCCCTTCAGGTTTGCTCTTGGATGATTGTTGATCGATAAAAGGATGCTTTCGAGATTCGATAATTCCTTTGTGTGACAAACAGGGCTTTCCACTAATCATCATTGAACACGTAAATTGGGGCGAAACTCCAAGGTTCTGGATTATAGATTGATTGATACTATGAATGTGAATGCGATTATCGTAAAACCGCCCACTTGTGAGTGAGCGGCATAAAAACAGACCTACGTTATATCCACACCAAGTTTGAATCACATTAGGCGTGGATTTTCGTATTCGACTCGTCCTTCACAATTCTAAATGTCGGAGCGCCTGCATTTTCAGCCTCTTGTTCGTCAAGAACCTTCAACCACCTCTGAATTGCCCCAGAAAAAATATCAGCGGCCCTTTTAGCGTCGAGTCTATATTTTTCATGGATGAATTCAAGATCCGGCGCCTTAATTCCGCCGGCTTCGCCGATGAAAGGACACGATTCAAGCTGATCATGACCAAGAAGTGATAAATAACGGTAAACTGAAACCATGGCCTCAGAAGCCGGTGATAGGTCTATTCCTTGAACCGAAGAATCCAAGCTGAAGAAATTAATATTCGTGCCGGCATCCGGGGCCGGTATCACCATTGCTTCATGTGGGCCGTAAACAAATATCTCGGACTCCGGCATCAAATCACTGTACATAACTTCCACAGCTTCTAAAATAGCCCCGACGCCTTGAATTTCCGGATCAAACCTGAATACGTCGTTTCTACTTTTGAATTCCGGATATTTATCCAAGAATTCACTCATGATGTCTGATTTAATTAAGAATATCTGATTCAGCGAATTCCATTTGGCCGCCGCAGGGTCATTAGCCGGAATCTCATCCATATACCACACATTGATTGCTTTCGGCGTGGGATCCACACTTACAGCGCTTAAAACGAAATGGGCATGCGGAATCAAAGTCTCTTCAATCGACAGCAGTTCTTCGAGATAAATAAATGCAATTTCCACAGCTTGTAGAATATGATTCACCCCAATTATTTGAGCGGAGTATTTATCATTTTTGAAAGCCATTGCGCCGTTTTTCCATTCTTCATAAGTGAGCATCTGCAATCTATTGTTTTTAACTATGACGCTGCTCTTGTCGTTATTAATTTCGCGTAAATTTTCATTCGGAATTATTATTGTTTTACAACCCGCGTCTACGGCAGTTTCAAGTTTGATATCCAACCCACCAATCATTGAAATTCGCCCTTGAGTGTCTATTTCGCCGGTCATTGCCAAATCACGTCTGATAGGTAGACCCGTCAACACTGAAGCCAAAGCAAGAGCTATAGCGCTACCGGCCGAAGGTCCGTCTTTCGGTGTTGCGCCCCCCATGAAATGCAAGTGAATTGGGCTATCAAATTTTTCAAGGTTAATACCCAACATTTCCGCTGAATGTAAAATCGCCGTCATGGCCACCTTACGGCTTTCATCCATGACTTTCTCGATATTTCCCGTCGCATGGATGGAACTTAAAAATCCAATTTTGCTTTCTCCGTTGGATAGATGAACCGAAGTGGCCTGAATGGGAATAAGTGAACCGACACCATATTCCGTATTGACTCCCAGAGCCAACATTTCACCTATGCCGTCGGTCTCGTTAATGGCTTTGCTCGGCCTGGTCTTTCCAATGTATTCTCTTGCTTTTGCAAGATCAATTACGGAACGTTGACCGGAAACCATAACCTCTTTGCGCATTGCCCTTAAAAACAAGGTGCGGATGATCCTCTCGAGTTCTCGGACTCCGGCTTCGTGAGTATAGTTTTTGATCAAGTATTTCAGAATGTCATTTTCATAACCTGGATAAAGGACTATTTGGTCTTCACTGATTTGATGTCTTTGTCTAACGCGATTGACAAGGTATTGGCGAGCGATGGTGACCTTTTCATCAAGGGAATATCTATCAAGAAATACGACCTCGCAACGGTTGATTACCGGTGGAGGCACCGTTTCCAGCGTGTTCGCCGTCAATATAAAATGAGCGTTAGAGAGATCTATATCTACCGCGGTTTGAATGTATTTATCGTGGAATAAATGGTTTTGTTCGGGATCAAGAATCTCGAGGAGAGTAGCTATTGCGAATTTTTCGGTCTTATCCGCCTCATCCATGATGAACATTCCATTCATCGTGCCCATTTTGATCAATCCCTGAACTATTGCGCCGGGTTTTGAACCTTCGTAGCTAAAGCCGTGACCACGCAGATCCGCCTCATCTCGCATGCCGCCTAAAGAAAGTTTATGGTAAGGAATCCCGAGATTTTTCGCTATAGAAATAGCCAAAGAGGTCTTGCCTACGCCGGGCGGTCCCACAAACAAAAAAGCGCTGCCGGTCTTGGACCATTCAGGCGTGTCGTCGGAATCAAAATCCGTGTAACGCCAAATAAGATTCGAGAAGAAATCGGAAGTTATCTCTTTCTGCTTTACCAAACCGTGATGGGATAGATTAAGACCCTGCTCAAATTCGGCGGCAGTGACGTCAATTTTCTTTATTATCCCCCAGGGTATGGCAAGCAAGGTCTCGATGAGCTCACTGTACTTAGAGCCGCTCTGTCCCATGGCGTTAAGCTTGTTCTTATCAATTATTTCGATTGCCGATCTGGGAACCGCCGGGTTTTCACGCGCTTCTTCGATACGCTCTCGAAGAGTTTTTCCTCCGGCATTGCTGATCTTCGGTTTGTCTATACGAATGGGGGTAGCTTCTTTGTGAGCGGAGTACGTATTCTTTGCCAGCATGAGGCTTTCTTTGAGAAGTTCAAAAATTTGCTTTGAAGTTTTTCCTTCCACACTTGTCTCTGGAATATCCAATTCGCGGAACAGTTGCAGCAAGCCCCACCTATTTTTGAAAGCTTCAAATACGGCCTCTGCCTGGGTCTGATCACCCTCCGTCAAAGTCTGAAATAACCGTAGGAGCTTATGCAGAAATAGCGTTCGTGTTAATAAAGAATAGCCCGTGTCGCCTGTTTTCCTGAAACAAGCGCCTAACGTCTTGGTTTGCAGTTCAGTGTCCAGCAGAGGAAAAACTAGCTGAAGTAGATCTTCAGGAACATCACCTAATGCGTCTACGTAGGATGCTGTGATGCGAGTTATGGCATCACTCACATTGGAACCTTTACCGGCTTTATTGAATAAAGTCAGGTAACACTCGCCGTTGATCCCGTTTAACTCATCGTCAAGAACTTTCTTGAGGATAATGTGAAATGTGGGATCGGTATTTCGCCTTAGATTGGAAAAGCTTATATCGGAATGAATGAGTTCTCGCGTAGTTTTATGGGGATAAAGTATTTGTTCGAACTGATGCTTTAAAATTAATTCTGCAAAAGCAAGCATCTTTTGCTCTTCAATGCCGCCTTCTCCAAGCCTTGCGTCCGCATTAGTCGGAACAACAAAGGATATATAGTCAAAAATTCGCTCATGAAAATAAATTATATGATACGGAGGTCTGTTTATAACCAGACTAACGACCCTAATCTTGTTGGCTTCATCTTCGAGTCGCTCGATTGACAGCTTTTCGAGCGTCTGAGCAATTATGATGGGGTCTGCTCCTCGATTTTTTTTAAAATAGGGAATAACTCGTTTAATTAATATTGCTTTTAATATTTGACTGACACGTTTTGTGTCGTCATCATTAACTAAAGGTAAACTGTCTAATAATGTATGATTAAATTCAATTGGAAACATTTTCCATCTCCTGACTAGCAATTAGCTCCTGCAGCTTAGGACAAGCAATTCCAAGAAAAGTGGCATACGCTTAACAATTATTGGCGTAAAATGAAAACAAATTCTAAACACGAGACAAATTTATTGATTAAAACATTTATGAGAATTCATTGTGAGTTCAAGCCACGGCTACGCTAAGCGCCCCTTCTCCGTAGTGAAGTTCCTCTGATTATAGCTTTGCGCTGTTCCTCAGATATTCTGGTAAAGTGATCTATGGCCGCTATGACCAAGTCTCGGGCGCTTTCGTTGTAATGTCGACTAAGATCGTCAATTAAACTCCTTAGATCATCCGGTAAAATTATTGGCTTAATCCCTTCTTCACTCATCTCAATTCTCCAATAAATCCCTTCGGCGCGCTATTCCTTTGTCGTTTAGGATCGTAATTCACGGCATTTTTGGGTTTTTGAACCCGTCTCGGAGCTGAGACGCGGGGAGGGCTTGCTTTTCCGGCGAATACGTCTCCGACGAGCTTTTTAACCACATTTGATGGAATGGCAAATCCTATACCCATGTTCCCGCCTGTTTTGGAGAGAATGGCCGTATTAATTCCCACCACTTGACCTTCTAAATTCACCAAAGGCCCTCCTGAATTGCCGGGATTAATGGCCGCATCGGTTTGAATAAAATCTTCAATATCCAAAATACCCATTTTATTTCGGCCGGTTGCGCTTACTATTCCCGCTGTTACCGTGCGCATTAGCCCAAAGGGATTACCGACTGCTACAACCCAATCCCCAACTTCAAGAGATTTCGAATTGCCCAATGGAACGTAAGGAAAGGATCTCCCCGCAATCTTTAAAACGGCTATATCGGTTTTTGGATCTTCGCCTACGAGCTTGGCCCTGTATTTCTTTTCCGATTCAAGAGTAACTATGATCTCGTCAGCTCCGCGAATGACGTGACGATTTGTGAGTATATATCCCCTGGGATCAAAAATAAAACCTGAGCCGATTCCTACGTCTCGCTCCCGACGCCCCCCTCCAGGGGCTCCAAAAAATCGCCTCAAGAATTCATCTCCGAAAAATTCTCGAAAGGGATGATTTTCGAACAGACCTTCATAGTCAGGGATCGACCGATTAGGCGCCGAAGTTCTTGAGGCTGTTACGTTGACCACGGCAGGCTTCACGTTCTTAGCCACCATTCTGAAGGCATCCTGAAATTCTTTTAAAGCTTTACCCAGTTCCGCCTGAGCAGGTCTTATACTGATGGACGGCAAGAGCAAGATGCCGGCAAGTATGAACACGGTTGTAATTACTTTGTTCTTCAATACAAGATTCATTTGTATACCTTTCAATTATTTGTTTCCGAATCTCTCATTCACAATTTACCAGTATCGGCGGGAGCAAATGACAAGGGAGAATTTAATACGGCGCTACTTAGACATCTTCAGGAATGAAACGCCCGGCGGCGGAGGAGATAATGATAACCGCCAAATTTCTGAAGAAAAACATCAAAACAACTTTGGCTTTAGAGATAAGGCATCTTTGCATCAAGAGATATCCTGAGAAGGATATTCCAATGTTGCAACGTTCAGACCGCGCTGTTTTACATACGAAGACGCTCTAATAACATTCCGTTAAGACCGTTTCCGGATAGACGGTAATCTCGTTATGTCGACGCATCAGCTATTTACTACTATTCTGAGTCAAGTAAGTAAACCGACGGTTCCGATATTTGTATGAGGAAATAAAAAGAAGCTGTATAGCCTGCAGTGTTAAAGATTTGGTTTAGTAATTAAACAAGAGCAGGGTTTGCATTTAAGATGCTTCTGCTACGCCCGACATCTCGCCAAATTTGCTCTTTGAGGTCATCCACGGAAGAAAAGGTCATTTCCGCCCGAAGCCTTTCAACTAAATGGACTCGGATTATTTGGCCATAGATTTCTTCGGCAAAGTCGAGAATGTGAGCTTCGTACGACACGCGTCTGTCATTGAAAGTCGGATTGAATCCAATATTCATGACACCTTTATAAATGCGTTCGCCTACAGTGCAATAGATTGCGTAAACCCCTTCAGGCGGATGTAATTTGACTTCCGGTTTTATATTGGCGGTGGGAAATCCAAGTTTTTTGCCTCGATGGTGACCGTGGATGATTCGACCTTCTATGGTAAACTCACGTCCAAGGAGCTCGTTTGCCTGTCTTATATCGCCGTTGAGCAAATACTCACGGATACGGCTGGAGGAAACAATGCTCCCATTAACCGTTACTGAAGGGACGATATGAACGGTGAAACCAAGTTCAGGGGCCGCTTTCTTCAATGCTTCAGGATTTCCGGCTCTATTGCGACCGAAGCGGTAATTCTCTCCAATGTATAGACGCCTGGTTCCCAGCTCCTCCACAAGCACGTCCTGCATAAAATCAAGAGGTGTCTTTGACGCGAACTCTTTTGTGAATTCGGCTAGAATCAGGACATCCACGCCCATTGATTCAAGAATTTCCGCGCGTTCTCGTGGAGTAGTAATTCTGGGTATTTCCGGCGCCTTACCGAGAACAAGACGAGGGTGGGGATCAAAAGTATATACAACGGCTTCTCGTCCTTTCGCATGAGCGGAGTCGACGGTGCGACGTATAATCTCTTGATGGCCTAAGTGTACCCCATCGAAATTACCTAAGGCAACGGAAGGCGACTTGAAGCTATGATAAATCTTTTCGCGAACGCGAATAATTTCCATAATCCGCTTAACTTTTTGCGGGCTGGCTAATAATTGATAACGTTATGAACTTACCCATCCAAAGCATTAAGGATTTACAGCCTCGGCGTCTTCCGGTGGATCGATAACGCGTGGCTTACCTTCCATATCACTGCGCAATTTTTCGTTCTCGACTTCAAGTGTTTGAACACTTTCAGTCAACCGCTGAATCTCGGCTTTTTGCTCTTTATCGTCTTTGAGCAGTTTTCTGCGTTCCCGCATAAAACCAATTTGGCTGACAAAATCCACCAGAGCCGCGACTATTATTCCTAAAGAAAGGCAGAATGTCACCAGCTCCCAAAACGCCACCTTTATGGGATGTGGTAACAAGTAATAGGTTAATTGCATTTCGACGTTCGAATTGCTCATAAATACCGTGATGAGGAATATAAAGAACAGCAGGATAGGGAGCAGTTTCGGAAGACTCATATTTGCACCTCTTACGAATTCACAGGGAACATTGTGCTAAAGCGCTCTTTCAATTTTCGGTACGTGCTGCGCAGGTGTTCGGGAATCACCTTAACATCGGCAAGAACAGGCATAATATTAGTATCACCGTTCCATCTCGGCACAACGTGATAATGAACATGATCGTCCATACCCGAGCCTGCCACGGCTCCAAGATTGATCCCTATGTTGAAACCTTCCGCCTTCATGACCGATCTTAAAACCTCTATGGACCTGCAGACTCCCTGAGTCAGTGAGCTATTCTCATCGGCGCTGAGTTCGCATATATCCGGGACATGTTTGTATGGTATCACCAATAGATGTCCATTATTATAAGGATATTTATTCATCATTATATAACCGTCGTCTGCTCTGTGCACGATGAGGTTTTCTTCGTCTTTGTCGGAAGCGGCTTTTTTGCAGAAAATGCAGCCATCTTCCCGATCTTCATCCAAAATGTAATCTATTCTCCAGGGGGCCCACATTTGTTTCATTTACTTATACCCGTATTGAATTTTCTGGGCAAGCGCAATAAACATTCTGCGCTAGCGGGAGCGATTAAGATTTATCAATTGTGCGCTGAATTCACCTTGGGTAAGCGTTAATATTCCCACCGTCGGCAATTCTGCATACCTATTACGACTTGCAGACCCGGGGTTAAACATTTTTACCCCTTTTATTTCACCCCAATAAGGCACGTGAGTATGACCATGGGCTATCAAATCCGGCATGTCACCTTCAAATACGGCGTAAATACGTTTTCCCACTCCATCCTTTGATCCCCAACCGTGCATTAAGCCGATTCGCTTATCCTCAACAGCAATAATTCGACGATCCGGAATAGCGTCCGAAATATCGTAATCATCCATGTTTCCACAAACAGCCAGAACTCCGCTTTCTTCAAGACGATCTAAGACTCGTTTGGATACAATGTCGCCGGCGTGAAGAATTAGATCCATTTGAGCAAAAATTTCGTTGAGAATAATTTCAAGATTTTCGTCAGGGTATTGCAGATGCGTGTCTGAAAAAACTCCTATTCTCATTTACAATCCCGTTATGCCGGTCCTGAGACGTTTGGTCCAACTAAGACCAAATCCCCCAGCGTGATTAATTTGAAATCTTTAATTATCAAAACTCCGCCTACGTCTTCGTATTTTTCGGCTCTTTCCAGCACTGAGCTTAATTTCTCGCCCGAAGATAGACGCATACCGATATCTGACGCGTAAGAAGTTGCCCAGGCCCCCGATCTGGAAAGAACCGTGACCGCGTCAACACCTCGTTTAGGAACATACGTCGAAACACCGAAAGTCTTCTTCAAGAGAGGCAAATTCAATCTCAATTTATCATGAAAGGGTGATCCTTGAGCATAGATCTGGATTTGAAGTGGCTGAGCGCTCCTGACAAAAGAATCTCCGCCACTTGAAACAATGATATCTGTTGAATCCCCAAATAAATCCCTGCCGACAAAATCAGCAATAGCCCCACTCATGCACATCATAGGGGCTATCTGAGTCAATCTACACGCCATATCCGTATACCGCACTATTTCCGGCGCGGACGCATAAATCTGGATCGGACTGCCGGCCTCTCGAAACGCTGGATGCTGACGCAGGTACTCTTCTATTTGGTATCGATAGCGAAACACGGAATCTTTAGCCTTGGCCGTCAAATCCGTCTGCGCCTGGATGTGCAGATGAGTTTCTCGAACCTCTATTTCAAAGCTTGTAGTCTGAGCCAGAGGTATCTTATTCCTGTAGTCCTTGCGTTCGTAGATGTCATAAATAGAAGCCATAATATTCCACGATCCTCAGCTCATTTGGAATGTAATCGAATCGGCTCAATTATTTGTCTACAGTCAAGATCGTGTCAAGTGATTTTCGGAAGGAAGTGATATTAGCGGAGATTGGAAATGAAGAAAGCGCCGAAATCTCCGGCGCTTTGAAGACACGTGGGGGTGATTAGAAAAAGGCGCTTATCAGAGCAAAGGGCAGTCCGATTATTTCCGTGGCCGCGCCCAAAAGATCTGATTCGGAAGAATCTTCTCTGCATTCGGCGGCTAACTGTGGAGCGCTTGCGGGAGTGAGCTTTATGGTAACTCCATCGCGCACTATCCTGTCGTTCGGAATAGCGCGTCCGACCGGAGGCGCATATCCATAATTGGTTTCTTCCTGATTAGCGTATGGATCCATGGCCGCGTAGTTGGGGACCGGAACTCTTTTCCTACTTTCGGTGTTACCTATCCTAACCCCGTGTCTCTCAGGACGATTCGGCGCCGCATAGTTCCCGGCAGCGGTTTGCCAGGGATTCTGAGATACGGGCTTTACCTTTTGGATTACGCGGGGACCTTGAGCATACGCGTCGAGCCCTCTGGGGGTAACTTTTTGGACCCTCGGCGCCGCTTTTTTGCGTTCAGCCTTCTTGCCGGCCACTACGCTCTTATCCACAGGTTTTTTTTCCACCATCGGTTTAGGCTCAATCTGATCGTCCGCCTTTGCAGGTGGAGGTGAAATAACGAGATCTTTTTCAAGATCCGCGTCTAATTCAACGCTTTCAGTTTTCGCGCCCGCGGCTAACGAGTCCGTGAGTTTCGGAGCAGTCGCCTCGGGAGGCGCCATTCCCTTTGGCCTTTCCTTGTACGCCAAAGTGGGTTTAGGTTTAATGGAGGGTTGCTTTGTAACAACGGGAGGCGATAGCAGTTTATCCGCTTCCAAGTCCAATTCCTCATCGGATGTGGTTTTAAGACTTGCCTTATATTCGGTCTTCACCACTTGGCCCGCAGGCGATTTCATCCAAGTGGGCGGCTTACTCCCCCCTGAGTCCGCTAGTACATCGAAATTTCCGGCGCTCACCCATGACGCTGCAAAAGCAGTGATGACCGCCGCGATCATGAAAAGTCTGCCCATGAATAATCTCCTTTCGAATCAGTTCCCCATGAGAGGAGCATCTTTGGTAGCATTTTGGGATAAATGGCGGGCATGTGCTCCCTCCTTCCCGGATGGTGAAGGGCATATCATTGTATTATTCCAATGTCAAATAGAATGTTTATATAAATTTATTAAAGTAATTTATAGATAATTGACGCCGTCGTCATGTTTTAGGTTTAAATTATATCCCCATTACTTTAATATTAGACAATAAAAGCCAAAAATATATGGCCCTTCTCTAAAGTAGTCACAGATAACGATAATGTCTCAAAGTAATTGGCTATGCGAGTTACTTGAAATCATAAAGATTCGTCACGCATTCGGAGCTTATCGTCTTCAGAAGCCCGATTCGGCGGAACTTTCAAGAAATTGTATAGTTTTTCCAATATGCCCGCAGATTGTTTAAAGGCGGACTGTGGACAACTGATTTTAGCGTAAAGCCATACTCAAGAACCGTTCATCCCTTTCTCTTTATCGCCTTCATGCTACAATTGAATAAAGATTTCGCGGATCTAAAAGTCTGACGGATAAGACTTTCGATTATTACCGACGATACTTATATTTAGATACGAGATGAGTATAGAAACTTCTAAACAGAGCTGATGAAATGAACAAAGTTCTTATTGCGATAGTCATAATCTTTTCAGTGTTTGCGCTGATTCAGTGGTGGGTATTTTCGGCTGGTCGCAGGTACCTTTTCAAAATTTATGAACCGATGAAGCGTAGTCAAGCGTATTTGGTTTTGTTTATCATCATCGTTATCAACCTTGCTGCCGTCGGTGTTGTCCTTCACCCTCAGCTTTTTGCCGCAAATTCATTGATCCGATACCTGTTCTCTCTAAGCTATTTCACTTATTTTGGGTGGATTCTATTGCTGGGGATAATTTATTTGTTAGTAGCTCTGATCTATAGATCAATGCGGATTTTTGACTATCTTGCGGGCATTCGCAGCTCGGCCCGGCAAAATTTCCATGTTTTACCCTCCAACGAACGCGGTTGTGTAGGATTACCGCATGATGAATGTGAGTCTTTGGCGCCGGAGAAAGCAGAACCTAGTTCCGAATATAGCCCCAATTTGCCCACACGACGCGCCTTCTTGCAATTAACTGCGGGAACGGGAGTCGTTTTGGCAACCGGCTCCGCCGCTTCCGGGCTGGTAGAAGCATATCAAAAGCCGCTCATTGAAGAATTTGATTTCTTTCATCACGCTCTGAACGGCCTGGACAAACCCGTTACCGTCATACAGGTGACTGATTTCCACTACGGCGTATTTATGCGGGACGAGGAACTTGAGGGACTTGTCGATCAGTTGAACTCCACGGCGGGAGAAGCATTATTGATTACCGGAGATGTATTTCATACCGCCGGGACCCCCGTTAGAGAAGCCGTTCCGATTCTATCAAAGTTACGGGAACGCAAGTTCGGTAACTTTGTAATCCTCGGAAATCATGATTTTTACGCCGGAGAAGCTCGAGTCGTCAAGGCCCTTAAAGACAGCGGATTGACCCTTCTACGGGATGAATGGATCACACATAGAGCTGGTGAAGTAAACATACACATAGGTGGAATGGACGACCCCAGGGTTAATTGGGTTTGGGGCGCAGACTTCCCAAAATACGCCGATTTTGTTCGTAAAGCGTCTACCGATTCGGGTTTGAAAATTTTATTGTCTCATAGACCGAACATTCTTCCTGCGGCTGCCGTCACCGACATGGATTTTATTCTCGCCGGACATATTCACGGCGGACAAATCATAGTTCCTATACCAGGGAACCCCAAAGGCTGGAGCATAGCCTCCATAGCGTCCAATTATACGCATGGTTGGTACCAGGAAAAACAAAGCAGATTGTATCTTAATCGAGGTGTGGGCTTAACTTTCGTGCCATGGCGCATTAACTGCCCACCTGAAATAGCGGTTTTCCATCTTCAAGCGGCGAATGGCTCAAAAGACCGGGTGCAACGGTCTTTGACCAACAAAGTGGTCAAAATTTAATGAATCGAAAAACTACTGAAATGAAGTTGGATTTGTCATAAAGATTAACTTAATTGATTATCTTAAAGCCAACATATTGCCGTTTGATGATAAGGACATGATCAGAGTGACCCGTCCGGAAATGATAGACAAACATTATGAGCTCATCAAAGATGGTTGGATACGAAGATTCACTTCGGAAGAGCCCCGACTGTCCGAAATGAAAGAAGTATACAAGAATCTGGGCTTCGAGGTTACAGTCGCAGATGGAGCGCCAGGTGAAGATGGCGATTGCAGATCCTGCTTCGAATCTCCGGGTTTGGAAGGCAAGTATAAAACTATATACACGAGAGGCCAAGCAGTTGCCGACGATGACGAATTGTATTAGCGCAATTCAACTGAACGCCGTTCTTTATAGCGGTTCTCGAAAGTAATCACGGATTGGTCTATGCCTATTCTGACCGGCAAATTGACCCTTAGATTACTCGTCATACATTGTGTAGCTTTCTATCCAGCTCCACCACGTCATACCGGCGAAAGCCGGTATCCAGGAAAGATCTGGGTCCCGACCTTCCCCGGATCAAGTCCAGGGCAGGCTTAGGGACGACGGGAAAAGAGTATTCCGACAGAACTTTTGAGAAATGATATAATCACACGAAGCTTCATCACGAAAGACCCAAAGCTAATTTCACGTCATTTGGAAAAGCTATGGGTGTTTCGAAGTCAGGACATCAACTCAGGTTACAAATAGCTACTGATAGTCCAGCTTGAGCAATCCCTACAAAAAAACCAGCAAAGACGTTCCATAGAAGATTGGACAACTGCCGGGCAAAACAAACTTCGTTTGCGTTCAATACGCGGCAGGCCCAGCCTTCCGCGTCACTGAAGCGATCAAAAGCGTTATAAGTGGCGCAGGAATATTGACCAGAAACCGGAACTTTTCAAAGAACGTCCCATCCCACAAACGATTAACTATAGCCCCGGCTTTTTAATAATATCACGACACTGACATTCAAACAAACCGATTCCTTTCAACAGTTCAATGAGTTATAGGCCTCTGAATGGAAGCTTTGATCCAGCCACTTCGATTCCTGGTCGATAAACAAGCCTTACCCATGTTGAGTGAGGTGAAACTGCCTCAGGACCATTGATTTCTCCGGGCGATCAGCGGGAGACATGTTGCGAAAACTTAGTGGAAAGGTGTATCTTTGAACCCGAGGCGGGGTGTTCAGACCTTCGAGCTTCTTTCAAAAAACAGGGAGACTACTATGAAAAAGATTCTAATGCTGCTCATTGGTTTGAGCCTTATGTTCATCAGTGTTGCCGCCGCTGACGAGGCTGCAGACACAAAGGCTTTGGTTGCCAAAGGGATCGCAATGGTAGAGGACAAGGGGCTAGATGCGACATTGAAGGCGATCGGTGATCCGAAGGGGCCGTTCGTCAAAGGGGATTTGTACCTCTTCGCCGGTTCAATGAACAAGGTCACTTTGCTTGCACATCCATTTGCGGCTGCAAAGCTCGTAGGGCCTGATCTGAGTAAAATGAAGGATTCAAAGGGAAACCTCTTTTTCGTGAAGTTTAAGGAAGTGGCTGAAAACCCTGGTTCCGGTTGGGTAGAATACATGTGGCCTAAACCAGGGGCCAAAGAGGCTTCTCTTAAGAAGACTTTTGTGATGAGAGTACCGGGTCAAAACGCCTATATCGCGGCAGGCTATTACCCGAAGTAATTCTATGCAATAAGAACCCCCGCCTTGCCCCAGGAATTGCGAACTGAACGAGATGTTGGGACACTTATATCGAAAGCAATCACGAAATGATTTAATGAATCTCAGTCCGTTAAGCCTCGGTCCAAAAATGATTTGCATTAACTAATAATAGTATAACACCAGGTTCTCAGAAATCGGCCACCGTCAGGCTCCGTATTTCATATGCCTCCCGGCGTAGGCCGTGATAAGCGCCATTAGGTCCGCTGCCCTGAAATGTCCCAATGCCCCTCGAAGACACTGAGTTTCTCCAAAACCTGTAACATCCAAATTGTTTCTCGTTTTACCCGGCGCCCAAAGAAGCACTGGAACTGGATGCCAACTATGGGACTTCAAAACGGCGGGCGTAGAATGATCTCCGGTAATCACAAGCACGTCCGGTTTGAGTTCAAGTATCTGGGGAATCACGGCGTCAACTTTCTCGATCTCTTTGGCCTTGGCGTCGAAATCACCGTCTTCGCCTCGACTGTCCGTATATTTGTAATGGAAAAAGAAAAAGTCGAAATTGTTCCATTCCTTTTTGAGGGCTTTAATTTGATCATCTAAAGTTTGCAAACCCTGAATCAGTTCCATGCCCACCAAACTGGCCAACCCTTTGTACATGGGATACACCGCTAGAGCAGCGGCTTTAAGTTTGTAGATCTCATCAAAATTCGGTAATCCGGGCTCTTTTGACCAGCCTCTTAGAGTGACCATATTTGCCGGATGCTGGTTCTTGATTCTTTCTTTTACCTGAGTCAGCCACTTGTTTACCAATTCAGCCGTATGAGCCGCTTCGGTAGACTCATTCTGCGGTTCAATTTCCAGAGGTTTTAGGCCGGTTTTTTGGGGATCGGTTTCATTTAAAGCAGGGGACAGTCCGGAACCTCGCAAGATTAAAACGAAACGGTAATCCCGGACCGGCTTTACGATTACTTCAACTCCCGGCAAAGTGATATCATCAATCAACGAGATCATACGAGCGCATTCCTCAGTGGAAATGCGGCCGGCCCGACGATCCGTGATGATTCCATCCTGGTCAACAGTACAGAAGTTGCCTCGAGCGGCTACATCCTTGTCCGTCAACTCCATGCCGATGCCTACGGCCTCCAAAACACCTCTACCTATTAGATATTTCAAAGGATCATAACCGAACAGCCCCAGATGACCGGGCCCGCTGCCGGGAGCAATTCCGATATCTACGGTATCGGCTAATCCGATCATCCCATCTTTGGCGAGGCTATCCATGTTAGGGGTGTTAGCGGCTTCGAGTTCCGTTGGTCCGCCGGGAACTTTTGGGAGACCGCCAAGCCCATCCATAACCAGCAGAACAATCTTAGAATCACCTGCTTGAGTAATACTTTTTATGAGGTCTAAATCAGCCATGGACGGGAGCCTCCTAAATTATTTAATTGGATCATTGGATGAATCAAAGTCACCGGTCGTACAGATACCATTTTCGCCTGTTCAGGTTGAAACCGCAACCAAAGTTTTAGAAGGAGAAGATATGCCCAGCGTCGGAAAAATGGACAAGTCGAACAGTAGAGCGGCGGCGTTTAGAGAAAATAAGTTGTAGAATTCCAATGCGTCACGGAATGAAAACGCAAACTCATCCCGATTTGCACCGTGTAGTTGCACAGCCTCTTGCAAAAAGTCCATGCGCCAAATGGATAAGATGTGATAGACTCGTGAATCATCAACCTTGGAGGCGCCACATGACCGGAGTGCTGAGAGCCTACACCATAGACACTCCTGCGGGAGAATATGTCATCTATCCCGGTTCCGAAGCCGCCGACCCGGATTCGCACAAGCCTCTCCACTGGTATTATTCTCCCAAAGGCCAAACGGGCAAGCCCTTCAGTGAAGCTTATTACTCCTCTGAAGCGGCGGAAGAGGTCTGTTGGGAAAGTCTGCGAAAAAGTTAAGCTTACTCCGATTGAAAGCGCCTCAGATTAACCATACAATAGTGTGAAATACATTTCGCACTCTTAGCGCATTACCCCAGCGATTCTTTCATTGATTTCAACCAACCATCAAGATCGCCTAAGCCGTTACTTATTTTGCTCACTATTGCGCTGCCGACTACCACTCCATCGACGTGGCCTTTAAGCATTGCGGCTTGTTCAGGCGTAGAGATACCGAATCCCACGACCAGAGGAAGCTTGGCGCAATCTCTAATTCGGCGGCATCTTTCGGCAAGATCATCAGGCAAAGCGGCCCTGGCGCCGGTAACCCCAAGAACCGAAACATAGTAGAGAAAACCGGAGCCGTGGGCGTCCAACTGCTTGACTCTTTCCGTGGGGGTTGTGGGCGTAATTAGATTTATCCAGGCCATGCCGGCTTCGTCGGTCAAGGGTTTTAACCAGCGCGACTCTTCCATTGGCAGGTCAACAATGAGGACGCCGTTGACCCCCGCTGCTTTAGCCTCGGAGACGAAGCGCTCAACCCCATATTTGTGGATCGGATTAAAATAGCTGAAGAATACGATCGGCGTTGCGGAATGGCGGCGCAATTCTCGGATCATGCCGAAAGCTTTGTCCATGCTGACACCGGCTTTAATCGCTCCTGTCGCCGCGGCTTGAATAACAGGCCCGTCCGCTATAGGATCCGAGAACGGGAATCCAAATTCGATTACGTCCGCGGAGCACAACTTCTTGAAAACTTTGGTTGATTTATCGATATCGGGATAACCGGCAACTGAGAATGGGACAAACGCGGTTTTGGATTGAGCCTTTAGCTTATCGAAGGTTTTGGTAATGCTGTTCACTGGCACACCCCAAGGATCCCTTGAATTATAGGCATATCTTTGTCTCCACGACCCGACAAATTGACCACACATATTTCATCCCGCCTCATGCGGGGCAGTTCCTTCACAGCCTGAGCAAGGGCGTGAGATGATTCCAGAGCCGGCATTATGCCTTCCAGACGGTAGAGAGTGGAAAAAGCCTCAAGGGCCTCTTTATCGTCAATGGAAACATATCGCGCTCTGCCCGAATCCTTAAAGAAGGAGTGCTCCGGCCCTACCCCGGGATAATCCAAGCCCGCTGAAACAGAATGGGCCTCCAGCACTTGCCCGCAATCATCCTGCAGCACGTATGACCTTGAACCATGAAAAACGCCCACCTCCCCTGAACACAATGTGGCGCCGTGCTTCCCGGAATCAATTCCCAGGCCGCCCGCTTCCACACCTACGAGATCAATGTCATCGTTTATGAACGCCTGAAACATACCCGCGGCGTTGCTCCCACCGCCTACACACGCGATCACCTTGGCTGGTAGTCGGCCTTCTTTGTGGACTATTTGCCGTCTAGTTTCCTTGCCGATCACCGACTGAAATTCCCGCACCATTACGGGATAAGGATGCGGACCTGCAACGGAGCCGATCACGTAAAAAGTGTCTCTCACCGATGCGGCCCAATACCGCATCGCTTCGTTCATGGCGTCTTTGAGAGTGGATGATCCTGAATTCACGGAAACAACTTCAGCGCCCATTAATCGCATCCTGAATACATTCGGCGCTTGCCTTTCTATATCTTCGGCGCCCATGAACACCTTGCATTTCATTCCCATGAGAGCCGCGGCCGCTGCCGTTGCGACGCCATGCTGCCCCGCGCCGGTTTCCGCTATAACTTTTCTTTTGCCCATGTTTTTGGCCAAAAGAATTTGCCCAAGGGTATTGTTGATTTTATGCGCGCCCGTGTGAAGAAGGTCTTCTCGCTTCAAATAAAGCTTGCCGCCGCCGAGCGCCTGGCTGAATCTTTCAGCATAAAACAACGGCGTTTCCCGGCCCGCGTAATCACGCAATAGTGTATCCAATTCGGCAATAAAAGGCGCGGAGGACTTGGCCTCTTTGTACGCGGCTTCGAGTTCGGCCAGAGGCGTGATGAGAACTTCCGGAACAAATTTTCCGCCAAATTCTCCAAAGTAGCCGTTAACATCGGGAATAACGTCAAATCGCTGAGCGTGCGACATTGATAAACTCCTTGATCTTCAATGGGGATTTTTTGCCCGGGGCCGATTCCACCCCGGACGACACATCCACAGCAAAGGGTTTGATTGTTTGAATGGCTTCGGCCACATTGTCGGCGTTTAAACCGCCTGCCAAAAATATCCGGTGATCCGAATAGCCGGCGTTATGCGCCAAAGCCGCATCAAGCGCCTTCCAATCCATCGGGGCGCCGGCGCCACCCCAGAGTTTCGGATTGTAGGCGTCCAAAAGGATGTAGTCTATTGCTTGACCTGATACGTCCGGAAGGTCGCGATCCGGCGTAAACCTTATGGATTTGATTACCCGCGTGGGGTAACAGCCCATGTTTCCGGCGGATCCATCTCCGTGAAGCTGAACCAAATTGAGCGCAGCCGTTTTGGCTATGGAAATGACATTCTTAACCGTATCATTAACGAATACGCCAACGGATTGAATTGAACTCGGCAGTCGTTCAATGATACGGGCGGCGGTGTCAGGCGGCGTATATCTCGGCGACGGCGGATAAAAGACAAAACCAAGGAAATCCGCCCCGGCTTCACAAGCCGCCAATCCATCATCGATATTGGTAATGCCGCATATTTTGATTTTCATAAGCAATGCTCTCAGGCAAGTGATTAGCCGCGCATTTTCCTTTCAATTGGTTAAGTTTTTCACATGGATTCGATGACCTGACCAGCGTTTCACCAATGAGAAAGGCGGCTACCCCCGCCCCTTGCAAAGCCATTATGTCCCCGTGGGTTTTGATTCCGCTCTCGGAAACCACGGTATGGTCCGCTGAGGTTATCCGCAACGCCTGGTATGTAGCGTTCAAATCCACTGTAAAGTCATTCAGGTTACGATTGTTCACACCAATGATCTTTGCCCCCGAGGACCAGGCCGCGTAAACGTCCTGGACCGTGTGCGTTTCGACAAGGGGCTCCATTCCAAGGTCTCTACCAAACCCAACGAGTTCCTCCAGTTTTTCGCCGCCCAAAAGACTGGTTATCAGCAGATAAGAATCCGCGCCCCAGGCTCTAGTTTCTAGTATTTGATAGGTATCCAGAATAAAGTCCTTACGTAGGATTGGTAGATCGACAACAGCTCGAACCGCTTTAAGATCATCCTCTGAACCCATAAAATGGTCCTCTTCGGTGATTACGGAAATTGCCGCGGCCCCACCCTGTTTATAGGAAAGAGCGGTCACGCAGGGATTCAGGTTTTCAGCTAAAGAACCTTTTGAGGGAGAAGCTCGTTTAATTTCGGCAATGATATTAATGCCCGGACCTCGCAGCGGCGACTCGAAATTCTTTGGCGACGG
Source organism: Desulfomonilales bacterium (assembly GCA_038250835.1). Classification (GTDB taxonomy): domain Bacteria; phylum Desulfobacterota; class Desulfomonilia; order Desulfomonilales; family Desulfomonilaceae; genus JBBSBY01. The sequence continues at coordinate 110,151 of JBBSBY010000001.1, forward strand.
CGCCGTTGCGATCATCTCCGTTAACTCCGAAGGTGAAACACAAGCTTTGGCCTGGGCAATCCTTTCGATCTTCTTGTCCACTATGCGTTTCAAAATTCCATTCATGATTTACCCCCTAAATTCTAAAAATTGGGTTAGTTTCTTCAAAGCGGCCCCTGAATCAACTATCTCAGCCGCAAGCTTAATACCTTCGGTAAAATCATTCGCCTTTTCAGTGACTATTAGAGCCGCCGCAGCGTTCACAAGCGCAATGTCACGCCGTGGGCCGAGCTTGCCTTTCAAGACGTCTCTCAAATGCGCCGCGTTTTCCTTTGCGGTCCCTCCGCTGATGTCGGACAGCTCACACTGAGGCAATCCCAACTGCGAAGAATCCATTATCGTGGTTCGGACCACTCCGTCTTTAAGGCGCGAGATTTTGGTTGGGGCGCAGAGTGAAATTTCATCCAATCCATCAAGGCCGTGAACCACCATGGCGCTTTTTATTCCGAGTCCGTTGAGGGCTTCCGCTATCGGCTCCGTTAAAGCTGCGTCGTAAACTCCCAGGAGTTGATATGCGGCGCCTGCCGGATTCGTTAGCGGACCAAGGACGTTGAAGATTGTCCTTACGCCGAGCTCTCGACGTGGTCCGGCGGCGTGCTTCATCGCAAGATGAAATGACGGGGCAAAAAGAAAACCGAATCCCGTTTCCTGAATACATTGTTCGACCATCGCAGGAGCCGATAATAAGTCCGCTCCCAGCTCTTGAAGCACGTCAGCGCTTCCACAGGAGCTTGAAACCGATCGGTTGCCGTGCTTGGCGACAAGCGCCCCCGCACCGGCCAAAATGAAAGCCACGGTTGTGGAGATGTTGTAAGTGCCTGTTTCATCACCGCCGGTTCCGCAGGTGTCTATCACCGGAGACCCATTATGATTGACATTGAGTTGAACGGCTTTGCTACGCATGACGGCCGCCGCCCCGGTAATCTCGTCAACCGTTTCACCTTTCATTTTTAAGGCCATTAGGAACGCCCCGATTTGAGCGGGTGTGGCGTTTCCGGACATGATGATGTCCATTGCCGTTTCCATTTCCGAGCGGCTGAGATCCGACCCTGCGCAAAGATGCTTTATGTAGACTCGGAGCGGTTCGGGATTTTGGTCGACAGGCATGAGCATCGGTTCAGATTTTAGAGCCATGCCGAAAATTTCCACCGGGTTGAATGTTTCTTGAGGCCGGCAATCGGTCCTATAGTTCTCAGTTAATTCAAGAAAATTGCTGAGGATTTGCTTGCCGTTTTGGGTGAGGATCGATTCAGGATGGAATTGCACGCCGTACACAGGGTAGTCACGATGTTGTACAGCCATGATTTCGCCTGATTCGGTGGCGCCGATCACTTTAAGGCAATCAGGGACGGAATCAGGGTCAATAATCAAGCTGTGATAACGACAGGCCGTGAACGGCCTGGGCATAAGATTGAAAAGCCTGCTTCCATTAAAATGGATTTTGGAGGTCTTGCCGTGCATGAGACGCTCAGCCCGAATGATTTCTGCGCCATAAGCGGCGCCTATGGCTTGGTGACCAAGGCAGACTCCCAAAATGGGGATACGCGGCCCAAGCTCTTTGATCACATCGAGAGAAATGCCCGCTTCGGTAGGGCGCCCGGGGCCGGGGGATATTATTACGGCTTCGGGATTGAGGTCATTTATCTCAGCCACGGAAATGACATTGTTTCGTTTTACGACTACTTCTCGGCCGAGTTCCTGAACATACTGAGCCAGGTTGTATGTAAACGAATCGTAATTATCTATGATGAAAATCATTTTATTCTCCCCGGCAGATTAGCCGCTATTGCCAATGCCTGCTTCATAGCTTCAGCTTTTCTTATGGTTTCTTCATATTCACGTTCAGGTATGGAGTCCGCGACAATCCCGGCCCCTGATTGAAAATAGGCTTGATTACCTTTGAGGATTACCGTTCGTATGGTGATGCCCATGTCCATATCCCCGTTGAAAGCAAAATAGCCCACGCATCCTCCATAGGGCCCCCGGCGCTCCGGCTCCATCTCTTCGATGATTTCCATTGCTTTGATTTTAGGAGCGCCGGACAAGGTTCCGGCGGGAAATACGGATTGGACGATCTCAAATGCGTCAATTCCTTCAGCAGGTGTGGCCTTTACGTTGCTTACCATGTGCATAACATGGGAATATTTTTCAATTGTTTTGAATTCATCCACGACCACGGAGCCGGGCGCGGCTATCCTACCCAGATCATTTCTGGCGAGGTCCACGAGCATCACGTGCTCCGCGATTTCTTTTTCATCCGCAAGCAAATCCAACGCCAAAGCATTATCACTTTCATCAGTGGCGCCTCTCGGTCGGGTGCCCGCTATCGGCCTAAGCACGGCTTCGTTGTTTCTTAGTCGGGCCATTGCTTCCGGAGATGAACCGGCTAGGATTTCGTCTCCTATTTTCAGATAGAACATATACGGCGCCGGATTAATCGTCCTGAGTCCGCGGTATACATTCAATGGGTCGAAATCTACAGTCCCTTGAAATCGTTGAGATAACACAACTTGAATAACGTCTCCGGCGGCTATCCTTTCTTTAGCGTTTGAGACCATAGCTTCAAACGAGGTGCGGCTCATGTTTGATTGAAACTGACCCAAAGTTGAAGTCTTGGCAGGCGATAGTTCGCGCTGAACCTGGGTAAGTTTATATTTGAGACTTTCCAATCGCCGGCGCCCCTCGTCATAGGCGGCGTCTAAGTCGGGAAATTCTCGTGGAGCTACTGTGGTAATCAATATGATTTTATTTAAGAGGTTATCGAAGAGGAGCACATCCTTTGTGATCACGAATCCCGCTTCTAAGAATCCGGGGTCCGCTCTTTTGAGGTCCGGGAGTTTCTCGAAGCCGCGCGCTGCGTCGTACGACATGAAGCCGACCGCGCCCCCGTAGAAACCGGGACAGCCTGGATAAACAGCGGGTTTATAATCGCTCATTACCTGTTTCATAAAAGAGGCAATGTTGGTCACGTTATTGAATGTTATCGAGGAGCCGTTTTCTTCAATTGTCGATGTCCCATTCTTGATTTTGACGACAAGTCGCGGGTCTGAACCCAAGATCGAGTATCTAGCCCACTTTGTTCCCCCTTCCACACTTTCCAGAAGAAAGGAGTTTGCCATATCATCTATTTTGGTGAACGCCGATAAGGGAGTGTCGAAGTCCCCCGGCGCCTCGTATGTCATGGGAATGAGGTTTCCCTGTTTGCTTAATGCTTTAAATGTTGGAAAATCGGGTTTGATCATAAATTCTTTTCCTCAATAAAGGGCTGTAGCCCTTTGGCTTCCGCATGAATACCGCGTGAAAACCGCCCAGGCGGATTAGTCCTTTAAAACCAGGGCACATAGCACGCTTGTCTGCGCTTAATCTGATTAGCGATAATCTCGGATTGAGGCGAATCGATTCTCCAGGGTTCCAAGTAAATCGGGAACTTAGTGAGCCGACTTTTGCTTCAGAAACTATCTCGTTAGATCGAAGTAGATTTAAAGATTATACGGCGGAGCTGCGCCAGAGGCGCCATGAGGAAAGAATTAGAGCGGAGTGCAATTCGCCAAAGAGGGAATTGTCGGCTGCAGGTTCAGAAAGGTTCAAGTTATGCTTGGGGGTATAAATCGAATATGACTTATCCGATGTTTTCTCAAAAGACACCGTCTCGTTTTGCGACATGGCGTTCACTTTTAAATCCTTGAAGAATGATTTGTGCGATTTACAATCCATTTTTCTATGAGCATGCCATTTGGAGATTGCCGGCTAATTCCGCAGTCGGCAGGGACGATTTATATAAGCTTTAGGTCAATCAGTATTAATGATTGGAAAGAACCAAAAAAGCCATGAGCTTATCCGCCCATGGCTTGTATTCATCACATTGATCTTTAAAAATTAACCTTTAGGCGAACCTCTGCTGTCGTTTTTCTGAACTGCGCCACCAATTGGTTTTGATTACGAGCATACTTAAACCACCTAAAAAGTTAAAACGAAGTCTATACCGCAAACATCGTTATGTCAACAGTTTTATCCCATAGGGAATATCGATGGTATGCGTTGAGCCGCCATAATGTCCCCTGACGCTCTCAATTTACCGGTCATGAAGGCGGTCATTCCATTTAGTTGACCGTTGCTCATAGCGATCCAATCGACATCGGCCATGCTCAAGGTCACATTCGGGCTCGGATGAGTTCCCTTATTGACTTCACAGGCGCCATCTTTAATTATGACGTTCCACTGCCCGGATTCGGCGCCGGAGATATCGAACTGGTAAACAATGTCTAGTCCGGAAGCGGCGGCAGGATTAAATACTTCGGGCATTTTTTCAAAAACTTCGTTTACTGAAGTGAAGGCCATGGGAACTCCTTTATGGGATAAATTTTATTGTCGTCAAAAACCTGCGTGGGCAGGCGAGTCTAGTCAATCCAATTTTTACTACACGAAAATTCGCCATCTGAAAAGCTTTTTATGATTTCGCAATACTCACTGCTTGCCGTTAAACATACGAAGTTTGTCTTTAAACACTTTACGCCGGATTCAAGCTGATGAAGCGCCTCTAATTCGCCCAGGATCCAAGCTTGTTCCTACTGTCTAATCCTCGAATCTTCCGTCAATTTGATGTCAACGGAAGCTTCTTTTCCGTCTCGTAGATAGGTGATCTTCACCGTATCTCCAACATTTTTGCCCAAAATTATTGCCTGGAATTCCTCATAATTGGAAATCGGGACTCCGTCCACGGCGGTGACTACATCGCCACCCAATATCAAAGGTCTTCCGTCTATCACCACCGGTCTGTTACCGTAGTAGGCAATCTGATTACCTCCCTTCAGACCGGCTTTGGCGGCGGGGCTGTTTTGGGAGACTTGAAAAATCAGCACTCCCCGAACCTTGCCGATTCCCATGAGCTCAGAAACCCTGGGTTCAAGATCCATGTACGACTGAATGCCGATCCACGGGTAAATCATTCGGCCATGTTTGATTATTTGATCTGCAACTTTTCTAGCCTTGTTAATCGGAACGGCCAAACCAATACCCATAAACCCGCCGGTTTGACTATATATTGCCGTATTGATGCCCATAACTTCGCCGCGGGAATTGATGAGAGGTCCGCCGGAATTGCCCGGATTTATGGCGGCGTCCGTCTGTATCAGACCCATCATTGTTCGTTGACCGATAGTAAGATCTCTATTGAGAGCGCTTAAAAATCCCGCGGTGACAGTATGTTGGAATCCGAATGGATTGCCTATGGCAATAGCGCGCTGTCCTACGACTAAGTCATCCGAGTTACCCAAAGGCGCCACCATCATACCGGAAAACGGCTCTACGCGGATGACCGCAAGGTCACTGACCGGATCTTTGCCGACGAGTTTGGCTTTTATCTTACGTTCACCCAGGAAAGTGACTTCAAGATCTTCGGCATTGGACACAACATGATTGTTGGTGAGAATATGACCATTGGCGTCGATAACAAAGCCGCTACCTTGACCAACCTGGGGCACAACCTGCATCCAGTAGTTTACGGATAGGCTTGTGGCGACAATATTGACTACAGCAGGACTAACCGTGCGATAAACGCTGATTACGACCGCTTCCCCGCTCTCGAGCGCTTCATACTTGGACGGCGACGGAGGCGGAGGAGGAGCGTACACTGTAATGGGTTGTCTGTGATACCAAAGCCCAAAAATGAGACCGGCAAGAAAGATCACTACAAATGTAATAATTACGGACCATTTCCTTGAGCCGCTCATTGTAACATCCAGTTGGGCAGATATGGAGATAGATACTGTTTGAGCCGGGCGCCTGTGGAGGAGGGCCAAGATCCGTCGTCATGATAATCCTGAGTTCGAGCGGTTCGAGCATAGTCCTGGTGTTCTGCAGGATATTCGGGTTCTAGTGGATTGAACGCGTAAACCGCCGGGCGACCTTTTTGGTCCTTAGTGTAATAGCCGTAGCCGAGTGTTTCACCGGTGGTGGTGAGCACTCGCACTTGTTCGGCGTCATATGCCGCATTTACCAGCATCGGGGCGCCGGTGTAAGGATCAACTTGGCCTGGGGTTGGACCATAGAGCATGTCCACAGGTGAAATCTGTTTTAGTTGTGGATTTGGGGCAAAATCCGGACCGGCTTCGAGCAAAGCGTTTTTGCGGATCCGACCGGCATAAGCGGCGCCGTCAAGGAAAACTATCCCCGGCGGAGTCGGGTAGTCGGTTGCCGGCTTACCGGCCACAGCCTCACGCATGACATCCATCCAAACCGGCAGTGCCGCCGTTGCTCCGTGTTCCCTTCTCCCGAGCGAAGTCTTTGTGTCATGCCCCATCCATACTCCGGTTGTATATTGTGGGTTGGATCCAACAAACCAAGCGTCCGTGCAATCGTCAGTAGTTCCCGTCTTACCGGTTAAATTGGGGATTTTGAGCTTATTAGCCGCTGCGGCGGTTCCAGAGATACACACATCCCTCATCATACTAAGCATCAAGTAAGCCGATTCGGCGCTGATCACGCGGGGAGCGCCGTTTGCTAATGATTGCAATGATACTGTCGGAGTAATAGGCGCATGCGGTCGTATCGCTTGATTTTGCCGCTGTTGTCCCTGCTCTTCGGAGGAAAACTGAGGCCCGTAAATGGTCTGCTCGGTAATACCTTCCTCTTGAAAGCCATAGTCAGTCTGATCCTGAACCATGCGAAGCGCAGGCTTTACCGGTTCAACAGTATTATCTTCAAGGACTTTCCCGAATCTATCCACCACTTTTTTAACAAAAATGGGCTGCACTTTGATTCCCAGATTCGGAAAGACCGTGTAAGCCGCCGTGAGATCGAGAGGGCTAACTTCGGCGGAACCAAGCGCCAGTGAGAGATTTTTGCGTAAAGGAGAAGTGATGCCCATGCTTTGAGCAAGTCTTACGGTATTATCCAGTCCTACATCCATCAGGAGCTTAATCGCCACAATGTTGCGGGAGTGCGCCAGCGCTTGCCGGAGAGTAAGCGGCCCTTGAAAAGCGCCGTCCGAGTTGGTTGGAAGCCATTCCTCATCTTTACTTATTACTACCGCTATGGGATCGTCGATTACCACCGTATTTGGGCTGTAACCGCTCCATTCCAGAGCCGCTGCAAAAATGAAGGGCTTGAACGCGCTTCCAGGTTGTCTTACCGCCTGAGTCGCCCGATTAAAGTGCGATCGATCGAAATCCAGTCCGCCGACAAGGGTTCGTATATAACCTGTGTTATTCTCGATTGTAACCACAGCGCCTTGAATGGGAGGCGCATTGTTGTGTTCCAACGTGAGGCGGCGGTTTTCCACGTCAACTACTCGAAACTCGAGCAGATCATTGGGTCGATATGTAATGCGACTTTCCAAATTCAGGCGAAACTGGCGGTTTCCCTGAAGAGCAAGCACGCAATCTTGAATGGGATCTTCAGACTGGGATTTCTTTTTCTTGCGATTCTCTTTTGTCTTAGCCCTTGAATGATTCTCAATCACTAGAGCTTGAACAAAATCACCGACCTTCAAAGTAACGTCCGGTTGCTGATTCAGAAACTCTTTGACTTCAGCCGATTTTAGACGTTTCACCAGTCCGGCGGGGCGACCCTCCCTTTTCTCCCAGGCCAAGGCCCCTTGATTTAGAGCCTCGGACGCGTGACTTTGGAGATTTGTGTCGCAGGTTGTCCACACCTGAAGCCCCTCATTGTAAAGCTTGTGTTCGCCGTATTTGGCTAAAATGTATTGACGCACACTTTCCGTGAAGTAAGGAACTCGCTCGTAAGGATTTGGTTTGCTTTCCGAAAACAGAGGGGCGTCCTGCATTGCCGCTTTGTACTGATCTTCAGTGATGAAGTCGTTTTTAAGCATTGAGCCCAGGACAAATTCCCGACGTTTGAGGGCGCCTTCGAGATTGCGATGTGGTGAAAAGCGCGAAGGATTGGCAACTAAGCCGGCGAGCAGAGCCGCTTCAGGGATAGTCAATTCCTGGGTAGATTTGGCAAAATACGTTCGTGCGGCGGACTCTATCCCGTAGGCGCCCTTCCCCATATAGATTTCGTTTAAATAAAGTTCAAGAATTCTGTGTTTAGTTAAAGTCTTTTCAAGTCTAAAAGCCAGGAGAGCTTCGCGAATTTTTCTAGAGACCTTTTTCTCTTTGGTCAACAGCAAGTTACGGGTAACCTGCTGAGTTATTGTGCTGCCGCCCTGGGAAAAATTGCCGTGAAGAACATTCTTCACGAATGCTCGGCCCACACCAAAAATATCCACACCAGTGTGGCTAAAAAACCGCGCGTCTTCGGCTGCTAAGAAAGCATTGACGACGTTTGGGGGGATTTTATCCAACGGGATGGGAAAACGCTTCTCTTTATAGAATAGTCCGATAACTGAACCATCATCCGCATAAAAGGTAGACACCGTCTTGGGTTTGTAGGCCTGCAGATCGGGAATCTTAGGCAGATCAGCAGAAAAGATAAGGTACGCCCCAAGGGCCGCGCCTAGTCCTCCGGCGCCTACTGCGCACAGCATAAATACGGGAAGTCCCACGAGGAACCAGCCAACCGTTTTGAATGAGGGTAGTTTAACTTTCATTCAGAGGGATAACCCTTATGTTCAGTATCGATTGTGATCCTTATCAGTTTTAAATTGCAACTGAAGGGTAACGGTAATGAGCTAAGCGGGGTCACTCGAGCCGGACTCATTCTAAAACTTTTTCAGGCGCACCGTTTCAGGCTTCAACCGTCAGATCCTTATGAGGGCATTATGCGACCAACACGACTTAGACCCCGAACGAGGCTCTCGTTTATACCGCCTGTAATCGTTTAGTTTAGTACATAAATGATCAAATGGTCAAGCTTGATGCTTTAATTTAAGATTCGCCTATAGTTAAGGATCATTGGAATCTAGTTACCCGGATTTCAGTCAACCAAACCATGATCGCTATACTCTTGGCCGATATTCTACTATGTGAGTGACATAAAGTGAACAAAAACTTAATAAATTACTTCAAGTTGGCACGTTGGCCGGCCATACCCACAGTCATAAAGGGAGTTTACAAAAAACTTTGGAAACAACGTAATGATCTTTGGAATATGTTAAAAACATCCAGGATTCATAAAACAATACGGCGGATTTTCTTTAAAATCGGAATCCGGAGTGAGATCGTGCACTATTCAGCGAATTGCTTATTTATCTTGGTTGCAATTTTAACGGTTATAGTTTCGGTACAACTCTCGGTGTGATATGTTCGAGGATAAGGTTCAAGTGATCGAAATTGCTTCGCCTTACAGAGAATGTCGGTTTCAAACTTCTCCAACATTATATTCGATGAGTGTTCAAAATCCATCGAGAATCCATTAAGGAGCCTTATGAATAGAAGAGGTTTTATTGGGCTGACGGCGGGACTTTCCGCCACTCTTTTGGCGTTGAGCCGAAGCACGGCGCCGGCATCTACTATCGCCAACAAAGTGAAAGGGTATACCCCTGGGCCCCCGGCCTCAGTCGTTTTGTGCGGAGTGACAAAAGGTTCGAATTCAGAGGCTTTGAAAACGGCAATTCGGGCAGCGGTAGAGGCCACCACAGATTTTTCATGGTTATCTAAAGGGGACGCTGTATTCATCAAGCCGGCGCTTAACTCCGGGAAGCCGTTTCCGGCCACGACGAATCCCATCGCTATTTCAACCATGATTCAGATCCTCAAGGAAAAGGGGGCTGGTCGCGTAATTGTGGGGGACATGTCGGGTATCGAGCATGTCAAACTGTCGGAAAATGGGCGTCGTGGAAGCACCAGGGCATTGATGGAATCTTCAGGTATAACTCTAGCGGTCAAGGAAGCCGGCGGTGAGCCGCACTTTTTCGAGGAATCCGGGTGGAAAGCCTTTTATGAAGATACTCCAGTGGCAGGATCTCATTGGAAGCGCGCGATCATGATGCCCAATGTGCTCAACGAAGTTCAGCATATTGTTCTTATTCCGAGGTGCAGTCGTCATGTGTTGGCAGGCGCTACGCTCGGTTTGAAGAATGCCGTAGGCTACTGGCGCACAGACACTCGTTTCGAATATCATTCTGAAGCTTCCACATTTCATGAGAAAACGGCGGAAGGCAATGCGGTCCCCACATTGATGAACAAGCAACGGCTTACCGTCACCGCTGCGGATAAAATACTTACCACCATAGGCCCGGATCAGGGTCTCGTTTTCGAGCCGGATACGGGGCTGATCATATCTTCCGAATCTGTTGTAGCCCACGATATGGTTTCGCTGGCATGGCTTCTGGAATCAAGAAAGCAAATTCCTTCCTCGGACGAAGACGGGTTTATCGACAACAATCCGACTGTAGCGGCTCTAGCAAATCGGTGGGTAGTCAGCAAGTTGAATAATTGGAGGACAGCGATCGGCGCAGAAGGATTGCAAAAGAATAAAATAGAGACTATTTGGGACGATAGAGTTCTGAACCGGGCATACGATGTTTTCGGCGGCGTGCCGACGGTGACTCTGAAGGCCGCGAATACGGCAGTGTCGAAATCGCTGGTGAGGCAACTGTCGGAAATGACGACTCACCCGGCCCAAGGAGCATAGCGTCAACCTTTATGGTATTGGAAGCCGCGGCTTTGACTCGATAATCCCACCTTCGTGAATCGTATTATAAGGGTTTCGCAATGCGATGGGGAATTCTAACCAATTTAGCTATTATTTTGGTAGTCAGCGGAATACTTCTTTTTGCTGTTTTCGCCGCGTCCCTTGAGCGTTCCACGATAGATCTTAAAATGCAGCAAGCTGAAACGCTGTTGAACGTCCTACAGCAGTATATTTTGGAAGCGGCATCCAAAGAAAAGCTGGTGGAAAAGGTAAACGGCATATGTTCAGACAGCCCAAAGATTAAACTCATTTTGTACAATGAAAATGGGGAGATTGTCGGCGGATGTAAAACGAAACTTAATTTCGGAGAACCGCCGCCTCAGGAAACCGGCAAGAGATTTAAAGTTTACGGGCGAGGTTTACCGGCGAACATATTCCAGGAACGAGCATTGATTGTGGATTCCACAGATTTTTACCCCAACGGGATTGCAAATTTGCGAATTGTATTGGACATTCCCGCTTCGATTTTTGCGCCCGCATGGCGATTTTTTGGCGTGTATCTGGCTTTGACGCAAGCTGCGCTATTTTTGCTCGGGTATGTGTTATTTCACAGGACCATCATCGAACCAGTCACTGATATCGCCAAACTGGCTCAAGAAGGCGCCGGTGTGGCAACGACAGGTAATGTTTGGGAGCAATCTCCGGGCACAAACGATATTGCCGGAATTTCCTCCGGAATTAAAAGCATGGTTGCTAAACTCGTTGATGACAAGACAACAATGAAAAAGCTTGTTGATGATTTGCGAAAGGCAAATTCGGATCTAGAAGCCGCTCAGCAGGGATTGGTGCGCAGCGAAAAACTCGCCGGCATCGGCAGACTGGCGGCAGGAGTCGCCCATGAGGTCGGCAATCCTCTTCAAATTGTCATGGGCTATGTGGAATTACTCCAACGCAAACCCGACGCGGCCTCCGGCGAAATTCTGGAAAGAACCGATCAGGAACTGAAACGGATAAACATTATTCTCCAAAGGTTACTTGACTATGCGAGGCCGGAAAAAAAACAGGTCATGCCGTGTGATGTAAACCAATTAGTTTTAAACACGGCTGCGTTACTTAAAGGTCGCAAAGGTTTTGATTCCTATAAATTTGAATTTAAGCCGGCGTCAAATGTGCCAATTGTGTACACGGAACCTGATAAGCTCAGGCAAATTCTGCTCAATGTTCTCTTTAACGCGGCGGATGCCATCGGAACCGACGCAGGAACAATTAGCATTGAAACTTCGGCGCTTGACCACCGTTTGGAAATTAAAGTGTCGGACACCGGCCAAGGTATACCGGAAAAAGATTTGGAAAAAGTTTTTGATCCATTTTTTACAACAAAGGAACCGGGGAAGGGCACCGGTTTAGGACTTGCAGTCTGTCTGGGGTTAATTTCTTCCATGGATGGCGTTATACGCTTGGAATCTTCTGTTGGAGTTGGTTCTACGGTATCAATTTCCTGGCCTGTAAATCCCTGCGAAGACGCTTAGTTAATGATATTAATAACTGTTTTCATGTGAACGGTTTGGAGGAATACGACACCACAAGACAAAAGAAACGGCCTTCCATGACTGATAAAATCTCAGACCACCGCAGCTTTCATCTCCTGTTTTTCAGGGAACTTCCGATCGGTATCTGACAAATCGCTAGTTTTCTCTGCAGGAACATAAATCTCTTACGGGATTGTCTCCTTCATAGGTTTGTAAGATCAGGTTTTGATTTGTGCTTATTTGGTCCACACCTTTCCACTTGATTGCCGCTATTGCACTGTTCTTTGTTAAAGAAGGCATGACCTGCCATGTCGCTCCAAAGGGACCGAGATCGGAGTCGGACCAACGTTCCAAAATTACCATATTGTCTAACGGCGCCGGCGTTCCGATACGACCTCTGGGTTTAATTCCTGCTTTGGTTACAATAGCTTCTCGTCCTTCCTCATGTCTTCGGGCGACAGCTTCAGGATATAGAAAGTATGCGTCTACACTTCTATTGTTGTAGAGCATTTTAATAAAATCCGAAGTTCCGTCCACTCCATGAAAAATCGCCGCTTTTTGGGGAATGTACGACTGTCCTTTAAAAAGGAGAAACACAGTCCCATCTTTGACATTGGGCACAGCGGCCAACATTCGGCAACAGCAATTATCCCGAATTTTCGCCGCTAATTGCCAATTAAGCCGCATTTCGGCATAAAAACTCCCCCACACTCCGATGAGCAATCCAACAACAACAATGACGCCCCCCTTCACAATTCGAGATTGCGGCGCTGATACCAAGGCGGCGGCAATCAGAGCAAACCCGAAGCTTGCGGAGGAAAATACTCTGCTCTGACTGGTCAATCCAATTTCCGCCGAGTAACCAGCCAACATGTATGGCAAACTTCCCAACGCAAAAACGATTAAGCCTAAAAACAGCAAGTATATTGATTCGAATTTACCTGGATGGACTGCTTTTGAGTGAATCAATAAATTCAGCGCAATAATGATTGAACTTAAAGCGAGAGAGGCGCCCCAAAGTAGTGACCATGGATTGTGGGCGGGTTCAATGAAAGGCAACATTAAATAAGACGCAAACGAGTAAAGATATGACCAGAAAAGCTTTGGATCTGGAAATATAGAGCTTTGGCTTACCGCGCCCCCCTTGAAAGCTATGAACCGCACCGCAAGAAAAAAGGCGAGGCCGCCGAATATTCCCACAGCCATTCTGGTAAAGAATTGAGCGGGACGCTCTTTAGGCGCTTCCTGCCTCAAGTAAATGGGGCTTGTAAAAAATGGAATGGAAAAAATCAACAAAGTCGCTGTTTCATAGGTAAGTGATCCTAAGCAGTACAAAAAAACCGGCAGAATCAGCCCTACCCATGAAGTTGATTTCTCCGTCCATCTTTGAAAGAGCAGGACCGATAACCAGAAAAAGACTATCGCCAATCGGGAATTGTCCGTGTGTAGAATGTAAGTTAAAGAAGCGGTTGTAGGTAGAGCAGTAACCACAAAAGCTGAAATCACGGCCAATATGGGCTTTTCGGGGAATAGTTTATAGACGCACAGAGCAAATAAAATTATGCCGGCCACAAAAAGCGAGAGTGAAAAAAATTGGAAAGCAAATCTATTGAATCCGAATATTTTAAAAATGCTAATCCAGTAGATCCCTTCAATGGGGCGTGATGAATCCGCCGTATAGGTTGATAAGGCCGAAAAGAAGGGATGCCAATAGCCTCGAGCTAAGATCCACCAATCATCCCCCTGAAAGCCAATGTCCCCAATCATAAACAGTAGTATTACGGCGAATGAGACGAGAGTCAGCGGCGCCCCAATTAGTACGGGATAATTGACTTGTGATTTTGAAGTCTCATCTCGGGGCCGTTTACTGAGGATGGTTTCCAGTTCTCGCATATATGGCTGCTGTTCCTATTCTTCTTTTGTGACTACGGTTACTTGCTCATCCACATGTTCTTTTACATGATCAAAGCGTCTGATGAATCTGGAAAACAGCCAAAGCTCCGGAATAATTTCAGATACAAGCTCGCCGTCATCAAAAACCCTGACAACCGAACTCTCGGAGACTACAACACTTACCGCCTTTGTATTCTTTGAGATCGACGCGGCCGCCATATGCCTGGCGCCCAAACCCAGAGGCATTTTTATACCGTCGGATGTGGCGTCCAGATATCTGCAGGCGGAAAGCACAACTCCATCATCAGTAATTATGAAAGCCCCATCCAGTTGAGCTAATTCCTTAATCGTTTCGCGCATGTCGTGATCATGAATATTCTTGCGTTCGTCGGGATAACCAAATAGAGGATCAAGAATCAAATTTTTCGATCGTTTCAGCACCTCGTCCGAATCGGAAACTACAAATAGGGTACCTATTTTTCTACCTTCTCGACCCTCTCGAGCAATTTCCACAGCGAGGATTATCACCTGTTCCAGAACGTCCAGATTGACACCTCGTTTCTCAGAACATACTTCGCAGAAAATTCTGTTTTCAGACATCGCCATTCCCTTTCTGCAAACAAATTAGTTGGATGGACATTATTGAACCTAGGAGTCTCGCAATTCATTCAAAATGATTATATTCTGTAATACCATATCATCTACTAAGGGGTTATAGCTACGAATTAGGCCGCCGCACAGAGTCACAGTTTTGAAAGAGCGTAGTGGTTGAAGTGGGCTTACAGGAAGTCTAATTAAGACCTCAGCAAATATTTAAAGAGGAGGATGACGGATGCCCGAAGGAAAATTTTTAAAGAATTTGCCGTTTGCGGAACCGCTTATTGGTTTGGATCTCGTGACTTATCAAACAGGACAAGTCGTTAGTCGCACTTTGGCTCAAACCAAATCTACAAGCCTTACACTGTTTGCTTTTGACGCAGGTGAAGGATTAAGTTCACATACTGCGGCAGGAGACGCTTTCGTATATATCCTGGAAGGTGAAGCGGACATAACGATAGGAAAAAAGGAGACGGTGGTTAAATCAGGGCAGGCTATTGCTATGCCGGCGGGAGTTCCACATTCTCTTCACGCCTCGAAACAGTTTAAAATGCTCCTGGTAGTAATTAAGGAGTCCGAATAGGCTTCGCTGTTGGGAGCCGCCACGAAGATTGAGTTATGCTACGTAATACATTTTGTCATATACCCGGAATTAAACTAAAATCTGAACAGAAGCTTTGGTCGAGCGGCATTCGTGATTGGGATGACGCTCTTACTAAAGCTGAACTCTTGCCCCGCGTCAACAAAACATTCTTAGCCGGCGGGATCACCGAATCAAAAAAACAATTGGAACTTGGGTCAGCCGAGTACTTCTCGAGACTTTTACCGATGACTGAAACTTGGCGATTGTACGCCGACTTTATAGATTCCACTGCTTTCCTCGATATAGAAACCAGTGGTGGACGTGACGACAATTACATCACCGCCATCTCTCTTTACGACGGCGTCAATCTTGCCTCGTATGTTCAGGGTGATAATCTCGATCAATTTGTCGATGATATATTCAACTATAATTTGCTGGTTACCTACAATGGTAAATGTTTCGACATTCCGTTCATAGAGCAATATTTCAATATCCGATTGACTCAAGGTCATATAGATCTTCGGCACGTGCTGCACAGCTTGGGCTTGAAAGGTGGCTTGAAAGGCTGTGAACGGACTCTTGGCATTGACCGACGGGAACTCTCGGGTATGAACGGCTATCTGGCGATTCTCCTTTGGAACGATTACGCTTACAATGGTAACGATAAAGCTCTTGAGACTCTCCTCGCCTATAATGTGTTGGACACGGTAAATTTGGAAATTCTCATGGTTCACGCCTACAATAGAAAACTTGCCTCTACCCCATTCTTGGATTCTCACCAATTAAAGTTGCCGGATGCTCCCATCAATCCTTTTCTGCCCGATATGGACACCGTATACAGAATCATGCGCCAATATGGCCTCTGAAAAGCTGACAAAAAATACTGATGCTGCTAAACTGAATGATATGTTGTTGATAAAGATTGAATGCGCCATGTAATGGACGTTGCACATTACCGGACTGCTCCATTGCGACGTGTTTTTGGTGGAGGTTTGTATATGTCTGACGAGCGACAAAAAGCAACGGAAACTTTGGCAAGACTGACGGCGCGACCTCCGGATATTATGGCTGACGATAGAGTTTTCCTTGCATGGCAGCGTAGCCATATGGCCAATGAAAGAACGTTTTTGGCATGGGCTCGTACAAGTATTTCGCTTCTGGCTTTTGGTTTTGTTATTGAACGATTCGATCTATTCATGAGGCATATACTTCAATTGAGCGAAAGTTCGCATGTTTTAAGTCCCTCAAGACACATCATGTTTCTAAGCTTATTCTCATTTTTCCTGGCGGGGTTCTCAATTCTGTTCTCCGGGTTGCGGTTTGTGGCTGTCCGAAGACATATTAATCGAGGCGAAGCGGTTTTTTCCATTGTCCCGGATATACTTGTTATAATTTCGGTGGTTGTAATCATTGTCATCACAATAATGTTATCCGTGCCTAGAATATTTAGTATAGATGGAATGTAACAGTTTGGGAATATGAATTTAGTTGACTAGTTTAGATTAATTGGTTAAG
The DNA here is from genome assembly GCA_038250835.1 of Desulfomonilales bacterium. GTDB lineage: Bacteria > Desulfobacterota > Desulfomonilia > Desulfomonilales > Desulfomonilaceae > JBBSBY01. Next base: position 126,840 of record JBBSBY010000001.1, read on the forward strand.
GTCGATCAAATCACTACAATCAGGAGAAACAAATATGCCAAAACTTGTGGTATTCGTATGCTTTTTGGCTCTTTGCTTTGCCGCCTCTTCGGTAAATCACAGCTTTGCCAAAAGCTTTGACGGCGACCAGGGCGTTCAGAAGCTGAAAGCGAATGACGGCCTGGCTGGTATTCTTAAAACGGCTTATAAAAAGAGCCCCAGCGAAACGAAAATAACTTCCGGCAAGAGCAAATCTAAAAAAGGTTTTGCAACTAAAAAGAGCAAGTCGTCAAAACATGCGTTTGCCTCAAAGAAAGCCAAGAAGAGCTCTAAAAATATTAAGCGCAAGACTTACAAAAATAAGTCCCATAAGTCCAAAACCGCCAGGTCATCCATAAAAAAATCGTAAAGCTTCAGAATAATTTTCGCCGGAGGTGGACGTCGACTCATTCAGACTTCCACCCCTAAGCGAATCAAAATGTATCTCCCTGCTTTTTCCTGAATTCAGGCGCCGCAATGTTTCCATTATTTGTGGATTCTTCCCACAACTCGGGCTGTGTCTTTGAACCATGCCTGACAATCTCACCCGTAACCATGTAGATTACTTCTTCGGCTATATTGGTAGCCAAGTCCGAGATACGCTCCAAGTGTCTTGATACAAGGAATAAATGCGTTAATGAGGATATACGTTCCGGTTCTTCTTTGGCTTTTTGTTCAAAATGACGATGCAGCTTATGTTTCATTCTATCCACATCATCATCTTCCGATAAAACCTGATAAGCGCCTTCAACATTCATGTTAACAAAGGAATCAAGACTTTTCTTCAACATACCCTCCGCCTTAAGCGCCATGACGAAGTAATCTTTAGGGATGTCGATTCTCGAGTCACTGGTCAACTGAATGACCGTTTCCGCAATGTTCACGGCTAAATCAGCGGCGCGTTCAAGGTCCTTGTTGATCTTTAAGACGGCAATTATGTGGCGAAGGTCAACCGCCACAGGTTGGTGTAGCGCCAGAATCTCTAAACACTCTTCTTCAAGGTCTACTTCATTACGATCAATTTCCATATCATCATCAATAACTTTGGCCGCCAATTCCGCGTCTCTGCGCTCCATTGCCTTAACTGCGCCCAGCACGCTTTCTTCGACCTGAGTTCCTAATGACAAAAGTCGGCTGTTAAGTTTTTCTATTTTCCTTCTCAACCGCAACCGCATATTTGTTCTCATAAGTTCCTCTCATGAATTGGCCTCGCAGAGCCGGAAACGGTTATCGGCTAATGCGCAGATTACCCATCAATGTTTCTAAAGAATATTAGTATTCAGTATCATATAAATACCTAATGTATTTTTCGTCTATAGCATCTCGACTAGAAATTTTATTTAGGAGCGCCGACGGATGGAGTCTTTCCCGCCCCTCTTTCCTTCAGCAACGTCTCAATCTCAGTGTGCCCGCTTTTCTTGGCCAAAGTGAGAGCGGTATCTCCACTGTTATCGGTCGCGTTTACTTCAGCGCCTTTAATCAACAGCAACTCAACCATAGCTTTATTGCCTTCGACAGATGCTACCATAAGGGGCGACGCGCCGTTTCTCAACTCTTTTTGATTTATATTCGCGCCGTTTTCGAGCAACAATTTGACTATTTCCTGCCAATCTTCGTAAACCGCGCCGAGTAACGCAGTGACACCATCACTGTTGGCGGCGTTTACGTCCGCTCCCTTTTCTATGAGCAACTTTACGATGTCGAGTTTGCCGGCAAAGGCCGCTTCGATAATAGCGCTGTTGCCGTCTTCGTTCTTAAGACTCGGCGCGGCCCCTTTCTCGAGCAACAGGCTGACTGCGTCAATATGCCCCTCTGAAGAAGCTACAATTAGAGGAGTAAAGCCGTCGATATCTTTAGCGTTTGGATTTGCCCCTTTGGATAAAAGCTCCTTAATTTTACCGGTGTCGCCTGCCCACGCGGCTTCAAGAACGTCTTCGTCCAACGAAGCGCCGGCGCCGGACCAGGAGACTAGAACCATAGTGACCGTTAGGCAAGAGACAAAGAGAAAGTTACGCATCGTAATCCTCCATGCGATTCGAAGCTCAGAATTTCTGAACAACTTTTGAGATAACTGAGGCACAGGTGTAAAGCAAGAGTCTTTTTTTGACATATGCCGTCCCTTTGAGGAATTTTCACAATAAAACTAAATTGGAAATCTCCCATATGCAGGTAAAGAATCTTGACTATACCTATATAAAATAATCTAACTAATCCAAGTATTCCAGCTATAACAGGTGCGCTCCCTGAAGAAAGGAGGGTGATTGTAGATACAATCGGAACCAAAGTTTGAGCTAACGTAAACTTTTACGGTGATCAGAAAAGAGTATTTAAAGCAATCGGCAAGAACCGGTTGCTTTTACTTTGGCGAAAGCAGTTTGTATCTGCCGACTACTCCTTAATGGCCCTACCCTGTGTGATAAATGAAACCCCCAAACCTGATCTTGCCGTGACCATTATGGCCTGAATTATAGGAGCGTTCACATCTTTTTCCGCTTTCCACTTGACGATAAATTTAGCTCCGGAGCCACCGCTACTGTCGAGTTCAGCAACAATGAAATGAACTGACGACAAAGGTCCTATTGGGAAAGCTTTGTCAATATGACTACGTATAAACTTCCCTTCCGAGTTAAAATAATCAACCTTTAAGATTGTAATCGGTTGCTTCAGATCAGTATTGCGCACACTTAAGGTTGCGGTGAGTTCCAACTCTCTACTTCTGGGCCCGGAAAAGACGTTGGAATATACCGGCACATATACCGTCTCTCCAGAGGAGATTTCCTGAGCCTGGACCAACGACGCTCCTACGAGAATAACGGTCAAAGAAATTATAATTCGGCTCAATATCTTCATTCTAGACTCCTTTAGCTCTTGGACTGCGCCCCGGCGAGACAATTTGTTTAACATATCCATTGCCCGCGTATCGACCTTGACGCCAACCACAGAGTCAAGGACAATGAATCTAAATATAATTGATTGGGGAGGATATATGAAGAGGCTAATTAGTGCGCTCTTAGTTGTTACAGCCACGCTTGTAGTGTCGACCCCTCAAGTTTACTCCACGCCTCCCGATTGCGAAAAGTGCCATATCGAGATCACGCCGAAACAGGTTGCCGATTTCAACCGAGGCAAAATGGCTGAAACTATGACTTGCGCGGGCTATCACGGCGACGCCCACAATAGCAAGGATGATGTTTCCAAAGCCCTGTTACCCACCGGAGTTTTCACAATTTCTGGTTTGGATCTTGTTTTCTTACGTATTCAATTATTTCAGCCGTCCAATCTGAATATGTTTCCATTTTCGAGTAATCAAGCTTTACATGATTTAGATACTGCATGGTTAATGCGGCGTCGTCCTCACCGCCCGGCAACATCCCTGTGAAAAAGAATCCAATCTCCTCCAACTTTGGAACCAGACTATAAACGCAAGGCTTAGTCATATTCAAAGTTAGAGCTATGACTTCAAATTTCCTGAAGAGTAACTTTTCCAAACTTTGCTTAATTTTCTCCAGGAGATCGTAACCATACTGTACGATTTCAATTTTGGCGAAACCCTCAGGCATGAAAGCCGTTGTAGTTACCAGCAAAATAGTATGCTCCTTAACTTTGGACTCGGGTGGAGTCTCAGGCGGGACGTCGGCGCCAAGCTCTGAATAAATTTTTCGTACTATGTCCCGATGCCTATCCGGCGGGAATATTTTTGATAGTCTCGGCTTTAGAATGTATTGATATTCAACGACAAAACTTTCACGTTGTGGTAAACTTTCATTTATGTTTCTGAAAATTGTGCTCATAGACGCATAGGCCAAAACTGTTCCGCAGCATTTGAAACCCATTTTGTCTGAAACTTTTTGAGAAAATGAGTGAGCCGTGACTGCTCGTACGTAGACTCCCAGGATTCCACGGTTTCGGCAGTAGTTTAGAAGAAACTCGGTCATTTTCCGTAGGCAGCCTTTCCCTCTTAGTTCCGGTCTGACGACGGCTTGGCCTATTTCGCATACCTGAGGGCGTCCATGGCAACCAAATATCGCCGAATGCCCGGCGATTTCACCCTTATCCGTCACAGCTACGACTGAGATAATTCGACCGTTACTGTTTAATGCGCTTAGGCGCTGGGGATAATACATATTTTCATTTGGATACGAATAGCCATAGGTTCTGTAGGCGATGCCGGCAACTTCGATTGCGTCGGCCGGCTTGAGAAATCTTACTGTGAATGAAACGGGTTTAGTATTGATGGATATAGCAGGCGCCGAAGCTTTGAGCTCGCAAGCTTGGAAATAATCGGTGACCGATTTATCGGCCAAATATTTGATTAAATGAATTTCCTGACCGTCAGGTCCAAGGTTTACGACGCTCACTTCGTCGATTGTTCCTCTTATGCAAAGCAAACCTGCTTCCGTCAGATCATGACTGCACTGGGTAATTTCGCTCTGATCCAGGGGTAACCCCGTTTCTTTGATGATTGTGCGAAATCCGGTGGCCGTCAGATCGCATGAAATCTCTATATTGCCCCACAGCTCCGGGCCGTATGATTGATTCATCACTATGGCGCCGGCGTCTGAGACCGAATCCCCGATAGAATCGGCAAGAGGTTTCGTGATTCCCAAGACCTGTGCTGTTGAGGACACATATTCTTTAATAACGTGTAAATATGAAACATCCGTTGGAGTCACCAACTTGGAATATTCACAAGATGCGCTCATTTTATTCCCTCAAGATTATTTGAAGCTGCGTATCATGTATAAAACTGCATAGCGAAAAGGACCTGTTGGCCAACAATAGTTTTTCGGGCTCCAGTGGGTCATACGATTATAGATTCTCGAAAACAACACGGACATAGTGATGATATTCTGATTGGTCCGCTGTGCGAGTTACTTAAAGCCATAAAGCTTCGTTATGCGCCCAGAGCTGATCATCGTCATTCCAGCGCAAGCCGGCATCCAGGAAGATCTGGGTCCCAGCTTTCGCTGGGACGACGAGTCAGCGGTGCTTTATTCGACAGAACTTTCGAGAATCACTATATATCTCATGATCTAGTCCGCAGCGTTTCTCATTTGTGATAAAGTTTTCCGATGAGGAATAGTAATGAAAGAATTGTCTGAGCTTCTAACTGATCCAACAACAGGGAAAATGCCTGAAAACACAATCGCATTTACCGACGAAAATCTGAAAAGCATATTAAAACGAAATCCCATTGCGCTCGCGGTTCTTGATCAAGATTTACGATATATATTTGTAAGCGATAAGTATCTCCGAGATTATGACCTGGAACCTATGAATGTTGATGGAAAAAGAATCGCGGAAGTTATACCGGATATTCCCAACCGTTGGATTGAGGCGCTACAGCTAGCCGTCAATGGAGAATCGCGAAGTTTTCAAGAAGATCATTTCATTAAACCTAACGGATCGATTGCTTTCATACGTTGGGAATGTTCGCCGTGGTTGGATTCCAACGGCAAGGTCCGTGGAGTAATCACGTTTTCAGAAAATATCACGGATCGAAAAATAATGGAAAGGGCCCTCCGGGAAAGCGAATCGAGATTTCGGCAGGTGTACGAAAACGCTCCGGTCATGATGCACTCCATTTCAACGGACACCCTCGTTTTCAATGTAAATTCCAAATGGCTACAGGAGATGGGGTATTCTCGCCGGGAAGTAGTAGGTCGAAAAATCACCGATTTTATGACGGCAGAATCGAGCGATAAGCTCAATGGGGTTATGAAGACCTTCTGGTCCAGTGGAAAAATATCAGATCTATCATACCGTTACATACGAAAAGATGGATCGATCATTGACGTGTTACTGGATTCCGTAGTCATTGATGACCCGCTGTGGGGGAAATCAAGCGTCTCAGTCGTTGGTAATGTGACGGAACGCAAAGCCGCGGAACTTGCGATTCGGAGAAGTGAAGCAAAATACAAATTTTTTCTCGCAAATGCGCCGATCGGCATTTTGGTTGTGGATACTGAAGGGCGAATTCTTGAAACTAACCAAGCGCTCTTGGATGTGCTGGGATCGAATTCCCTCGAAGCCACTAAAGCCATTAACATGTTCACATTGCCTAATCTTGTTAAATTCGGCATTTCCGATCTATGCAAAAAATGTATGACTAAAGGAGTTGTCCTTTCCCTGGAAGCTCCTTACGTGAGCTTCTGGGGCAAATGGGTCTATTTACGTTGGATACTGACGCCCATGCGGGATATTGACGGTAAAGTTACCGGCTGTCAGGCGGTGCTTGAAGACATAACCGAACGCAAAGAGACCGAACATAACCTAAATTGGGAACTCGCCGTGAATTCCGCGATAGCGGAGCTCTACGATTTATTAGTTTCTCCCGCATCTTCACTACGCGAAATTGGAGAGTTTCTTCTCGATAAATCCATGGAGCTGACGCAGAGCAGCTCCGGGTATATTGCTGAAATAAATTCATATACAAAGACATTCAAGGGCAATCTCATTGTCAGAGCGAGCGATTGCATGCTGGACAAGAATATCAAAATGAAATTGTTCGCTCTCAGGGAAGATGGAATCTACAACGGACTGTGGGGGCATTCTCTTAACACCAAAGAAAGCTTTTTCACGAATTCGGCGGCGGAACACGAGAGCGCAACGGGCGTACCCAAAAGCCATTTCTCAATTCGAAGTTTTATATCCGCGCCAATTACAATAGGCGAAGAATTGATCGGTCAAATTTCGCTTGCTAACTCTCAAAGAGATTACACTTCCAAAGATTTATCGGCCCTGGACCGTCTGGCCCGCAATTATGCCCTTGCAATAATAAAGAAAAAAGCCGAACGCACTCAAGCAATGCTGGCCACTGCCGTAACGCAATCAGCGGACGCCATCGCAATCACGGACCCACACGGAAAAGTGGAATATGTAAATCCCGCATTCGAAAAAGTTACCGGATTCGCAAGCGCAGACATCATCCGCAAGAATATCAACCTGCTCAAGAGCGGTAAACAGAATGCCGAGTTCTACGCAAATATTTGGAAAACTATAAATTGCTGCGAAGAGTGGTCGGGTCGTCTGATTAATAAAAAGAAGGATGGATCACTTTATTATGAGGACCAGAAAATTTCTCCGGTGCGAAACGCCGAAGGCGCCATAGTAAATTTTGTCAGCACGAAAAGAGATGTGACAAAGCAGATTATGCTGGAGAAACAACTGATTCAATCCCAAAAGATGGACGCCCTTGGAACCCTTGTCGGCGGCATTGCTCATGATTTCAACAATATACTCCAGGCTATTCTGGGATACGCCGACCTTCTGTTATCCGAAAAAGACCAGAACTCACCTGAATTTGGTGAGCTTGAGGTGATTGTTAGATCAGCCAAAAGCGGCGCCGACCTTGTCCAACGGCTTTTAACATTTGGTCAGAGGTCGGAATCGAAATTTCAATCCATAGACCTGAATATGGAAATCCAGCAGGTGGCAAAGCTACTTTCCCGAAGTATTCCTAAGATGATTGAAATCGAAATTCAGCTTGAACCAAGCCTGACGGCTACCAGCGCTGATCCTGTTCAGATAGAGCGTATCTTGATGAATTTGGCGGTTAACGCAAAGGCTGCGATGCCTGACGGCGGCCGCTTGACAATAGCAACCAAGAACGTGATTCTGGATGAAAAAGATTGCGTTGATTTCCCTGACGCTCAACCGGGCCCATACGCTTTGTTGACTGTTTCGGATACCGGACAGGGAATGGACAAAGAGATCCTGGCCAGGATTTTTGATCCATTTTTTACCACCAAAGCCATGGGCGCCAACAAGGGAACGGGTCTAGGTTTGTCGATCGTGTACGGCATCGTCAAACAACACCACGGTTTAATTTATTGTGAAAGCGAAGTGGGAGAAGGTAGCTCTTTCCACATCTATCTCCCCTCCATAACGATCCGATCAGGGGAATTTAAAGTAATGGAAGAACTAGCGCCGATGCGGGGATCTGAAACAATTCTTTTGGTTGATGATGAAGAATTTATCCGGGAACTTGGCGCCAGGATACTTTCGCGCAATGGTTACAATGTCCTCACCGCAATCAACGGTAAAGAGGCGCTGGATATTTATAGTTCTGAGGGGCAAAAAATTTCCGCCGTAATTTTGGATTTGGCCATGCCTCAGATGGGCGGCGAGGAATGCTACCGAGAATTACTTAAAATCAATCCGAATATCAAGGTTTTGATCGCCACCGGCTATGGAAAGAATGGAGTCCATGTGGATCTTAAGGCCGGCTTGAATAACTATATCGCCAAACCTTATGAGGCTAAGCAGATACTTAGAGCAGTTAAAAACCTGATCCACGGTTCTTCGGATTGAACCCCTGGGCCCTTTGATGCGGGGTTTGCTATATATTAAATTTGCGTTTACTTAGTAATACTGGAGGGTAGGCCGAATGATTCCCAAAAAAATTCTAGTTTGTACGGATTTTTCTGAAAATTCCGTCAAAGCTCGATTGTTGGCCATCAGCTATGCGCAGGCTTTTGAGGCCGAGCTTATAGTCCTACATGTCATTAATTCCAGGTTAATCGGATATCCCACCTTTGTCGAACGAGTTCCCATGGAAGTGTCCGCTCTACAGAAAAGTATTGACGAAGGAGCGCGGCAACAAATGGAATTAATCACCAGCGATACGGGGCGGACCATTGAACAAACGACGGGGCATGTAATTATGGGAGCCCCTGCTGAAGAGATTGTGCGTTTTGCAAATGACAATGATGTTGATCTCATTGTTATGGGTACGCACGGATGGACCGGAGTGAAACGTATCATCATCGGCAGCACCGCTGAAAATGTATTGAGAACCGCTCTTTGTCCCGTGTTGGTCGTGAGATCCGATTCAGAGTAGATTCAGTATGGATCAATCCCTACAGCACAACTCTTCCGATGACGGCAGATTGAACTTTAAAGTCATCACTTTAGCTCTTGTAATATCCGTATTCATAATGGCCGTCAAGTTTGCCGCATATTGGATTACCGCGTCTTCGGCAATACTTTCCGATGCCCTTGAATCCATTATAAATGTGGCTGCGGGATCTTTTGCTCTTGCCGGCGTTGTAGTGTCGGCCAGGCCTCCTGATCGAGACCATCCGTATGGACACGGTAAAATCGAATATTTTTCAGCCGGTTTCGAGGGGGCTTTAATTGTAATAGCGGCTATAGGGATTTTTTATGAGGGTATAGGGCAGATTCTCGACCCCAGGCCGCTACCTCAACTTGGCTGGGGACTCGCGATGTTACTTGCAGTTTCCGTCGTAAATTTAACGCTCGGGTACACTTTAATTAAAACAGGAAAACGCACCGGCTCCATGGCCTTAACGGCTGACGGTAAACATCTTATGACGGACGTGTACACGTCCTCAATCGTGCTGGTTGGATTGCTTCTCGTTAAGCTTACGGGAAATTATGTATTGGACGGAGTGGTTGCATGCCTTGCCGGCGTAAATATCGTCTACACGGGAGTGAAGCTGATTAAACAGGCTTTCGCCCGTCTAATGGATTCATCCGACCCGGAGCTGCTCGAAGAAATCAGCCGGATACTGGACAAAAGCAAAAAGGATATCTGGATTGACGTGCACAAGCTCAGAGCCTGGCGGTCCGGCGCCAGGGTCCATATTGATTTCCATTTGATTTTACCGCGAGACCTCCCTTTGATGGATGGCCATCGTGAAGTGAAGGAGTTGGAAGCTATTTTTACTAATTATTACAAGAGTCTCTCTGACGTTTTGATTCATTTGGATCCTTGCGCCGATCCCGATTGTCCGATATGTGGTCAGGATCCATGCGACAAAAGGAAGGCCAAGAAAACAAAACACAGAGAGTGGAATGCAGGTAACCTGATTAATGATTCACCCTAACCCTCTCCAGGGATGGAGAAGGAACTGAGAGTACTTAGCGATTTATACATTTTAATGAGAACCGGTATTGTCTCCTCCATACGCGTTGCGCGCAGAACGAACATTTGAAATCCATTTTTGGCTAGTCATTTGCGGCGCCCTGCGGCTAACATGAAAAAAAATTGACGCCTCCAGCCTCATTATCCTGCCATTTAGACCGTATCATCTTAAATATCAAGAAGTTGCAGCAGTTGAAGTTAAAACGTTTCAATTTGGCATTATGTTTGCCTCTTTCACAATTGTTTGATAGATAAGGCGAAAAGTTCAACTTGCCATAATTTCTTTATTTAGTTCCTGAGGTATTAGTCCTCGCGGGTGTCTCCTTGTGAACGCTCGTGGGATTTCGAATTAAATTATCTCAGATATTAACTATTTTGTATTTCTGGAAACTTTTTCGATGAATGATTGTTGTTTCTACAGAAATACACACAGAATTAAATGGCGGATTTTGTAGAAGCCTGCTGAAGGAGATTGTCATGAATATACCTGAATTCTTGAATTACTCAGCTTCCGGGAACTTGCCTAAGCTGAGACAAATGCTGGATTCCGGCTTCGATATAAACTCGGCTGATGAATTTGGAACGACTGCGCTTATGGAAGCCGCTTTTTCCAATCAATTGGAAGCAGTGCGATTTCTCCTATCCCTGGGAGCAAATCCGGATTCGAGAGACCAGGATGGAGCCACCGCTATTTTTTCAGCCATTGTGCAAAGTGACTCCACGATTACCGACGAATTGGCTAATTACGGGGCGGACATCAACGCTCATGATAACAATGGCTACACTCCCTTAATCGAAGCTGCTTATTACGGCAGGCTTTCCATTATTAAACTTCTCCTACACCGCATGGCGGATGTAAACGCGAAAGACAACGCAGGCCGCACCGCCTTGTTCTGGGCTGCGTTCCAAGGGCGTTTAGATATCGTGCAGCTTCTTGGAGAATGGGGCGCCGATCCGGCAATTGAAGACTATGATGGAAACACTCCCCGCTCTTGGGCTTTGTTTGAGGGACACGAGGAAATCGCCAGATTGATTGAGCAAAACACCCAAATGTTCGGTAATCGGTCGCAAAAGCCATGCGGCGAATTTTTCCTTGTTTAGCTCTTCAACTTCAAGGTTGATTATCATTTCATTTGGGCGCTAAATTTGTATAATAGGATTTCTCGCCGCGCCATGGAATTTTACCTTGGAGTTGCGTGAGCAACGCAAATCTGTAATCACACTACTCACCCATGGCTTATGAGCTTGGTATTCGCCTAAAGTTCGCCATGCGCGGTTGAAATATTCTCATTTTTGAGGAGGTCTACATGAAAGTTTCCGAAGGTAGCCTGGATGTCTCTGACGCCATAAGAAAGGCGATTCAAGATGGTAAAATCACCAATAGCGAATTTGATAAGATTTTGTTTGAAGCTGAAAAAGACGGACACATTGATTCCCAGGAAAAAAGTCTGCTGGCCCAACTCCATAATATGATCAGCGAAGGCACGGTCAAACGAGTCCCAGATTAAGGCACGCTCCTACCAATCTACGGTAAAAATGGTAAATTCTGAGAAATCTTGTAATTCCCCTCTCCAATTTTGGAGAGGGTTGGCGGGGTAATTAATTATTTAAACAAGTGAGAATTCGATGGCTGTATCGTTTAAAGATCTTCGCCTCGCATGTCCCTCGATGAACGATAAGTTGACGACTTGTCTCATGGCGAATTTTTGAACCGGCCCAACACCACCACATTTTATTTTAATTTTTCCCGCCTCAGGTCGAGTACCATGTTATACTTCCATCCGGCATTTTTACTCCAGTGACCATGAACTCTTCCTATGTGCCATTGAATGTGATCTGATATATTTCGCTTCTAGTTTGAAACATTTTGTTGAAACGCCCCTCCCTACCCTTTCCAAATCTGGAGAGGGAACGAGAAGGATTTCGCAAATATACCGACACAATACGAAACGATCTGAATTTACGCAGCTTAAACGTACAACTCGGCAGTTCAGTGACGGCGGGGAATTATGTTTTTCCCTAATGCTATATACTCTTAGATCTGATGCAGGGGATTCAATCCTATGGGGTCCAAAAAGCTCGATTGGGAGCTGGTCGACTCACGAATTGATCGGAAGTACAATTTGTTTTCCGTTTCAGTAAATCGAAACAAGTCGCCACGCACCGGTAAAATCCATCAATTTCAAACATTAACTTCTCCTGATTGGGTTGCGGTTATCGCCGTTACTCCAAAAAACGAAATGGTTATGGTTAAGCAGTATCGCCATGGAATCGCGGGAGTTTCCTTAGAACCGCCTGGTGGACTGGTCAAGGAAGGACAAAACGCGGAACAAAGCGGTCGAGAAGAATTGGAGGAAGAGACGGGGTATGTTGCTCAGAAATTTGAAGAGTTAGGCTGGATGTATCCGGTTCCGGCAATATTTACAAATAAATTTTACGTATTCTTGGCTGAAAACGCTGAATTGCTTGGCGCTAAAAACCCTGACGAAACTGAAGAGATAGAAACCGTGCTTGTTCCCGTGGGGGAGATTGACCGGATGATTAGAGGCGGAGAAATTAACGCTTCAGTAATGATTGCGGCTTTAAATCTGTATTCCATAAAGAAGCGTAAGTAGGCTCGTCTCCTTATATTCAGTATTGCAAACACAGTGGAAGTCGTCAACCATAAACAGGAAAAGATGGAGAAATACAGTGATTCTCGAAAGTAATCACGGATACAATGATAACGTCTTAAAATAATCAGCTATCCGAGTTGCTTAAAACCGTAAAGCTTCGTCATGTATTCAGGGCTTATCATCGTCATTTCCAGCGCAAGCTGGAATCCAGGAAGATCTGGGTCCCAGCGTTCGCTGGGACGACGGATCAGAATCCTTATTCGACAGAATTTCGAGAAATCCTATGCCCGAACTCTTTAGCTTTAGGTACGATTTTGAAGGATCAACCGTTTACCGGATCTTTAGACGGCATTGCTTTCTAGCCTGCAAAGGCTCACATGCCGGGGAGTGGTGAAACGAAATTGATTGCTAACCTGATGTTCGAATCAAATAATTGAGGAGGCAGCGTATGGACGTAAAGACATTCGGAGTTATAGGCGCCGGCCAGATGGGCGCAGGTATTTCTCAGGTTGCCGCAACCGCAGGGCTAAATGTAATAATGAACGACATCAAACAAGAGTTCGTCGACCGCGGACTTTCCACCATCGGAAAAAGTTTGGATCGTTCAGTTTCCAAGGGCAAAATGACCGCAGATGAAAAAGCCGCTATCGTGGGACGAGTAACAAGCAGCACGGATCTTGCGGATTTCAAAAACGCGGACTTTGTTGTGGAAGCCGTTATAGAAAATTTTGAACTCAAGAAAAGTGTGTTTCAACGTCTGGACGAAGTGGTCCCTCAGGGCAAGGTTCTCGCTTCCAATACCTCATCCATATCCATAACAAAACTGGCGGCATGCACTAAACGACCTGAGCTTTTTATAGGCATGCACTTCATGAATCCGGTTCCGATTATGAAGTTGGTTGAAATAATAAATGGTTTAGCAACATCTAAAGAAACTTCCGAGCTGACAGTCAATCTTTCTAAACAATTCGGAAAAATACCAATAGAAGCACAGGATTTTCCAGGGTTTATCTCCAATCGCATTCTGATGCCGATGATTAACGAGGCTATGTTCGCATTGTTCGAAGGCGTTGGAACTCCGGAAGCAATCGATGAAGTCATGAAGTTGGGTATGAACCATCCCATGGGTCCGTTGACTCTAGCGGATTTCATAGGTCTTGATACTTGCCTGGCGATTATGAATGTTCTGCATGAAGGATTCGGAGATCCGAAATACAGACCTTGCCCTTTGCTCATTAAATATGTTGACGCCGGTAGACTGGGTAAGAAAACAGGCCGTGGAGTGTATGATTATTCGTAGCGCTTGGGACGGATAACAAAGGCTTGCTTGCGCCTCATTTCACAAGCGAAAAGTGAGGCGCAATAAACGCCGCAACTGGGATCAAAGTTCGATAACTAAATATTCAATGTGGGACGCCCAGTTCGCAGACAAAACGCAACGAACTTGGCGCCAAGCCTTTCCGAAAAGTAACTCGTTTCAGCACATTTTGTCGCTATTCCCAATCGAAATCAACACGTTTCCCGAGTTTGGGGGGATCACTATCCTTTTGAGGGACAACTTGTTTCGGCGCCTTGTCTTGCGAAACGACATTCTTCGGGTTTGCAGCCGAAATCCGAGGGGGCCCTATCGGCGTCTCTACCTGAGGCGTCCCGGATAGAACCTGGAATTCCAAATCGGTTAATTGAATATTCAAAGCCTCATCAGTTTCGGAATATTGAGGCAGAGTGTTGAAGACCAGAGTTCTGGTTGCAAGAAAGTCTCTCATATCCGTTTTATTCAAAGCAAGGTTCCTTTGAATCTTTAAAAGCTTGGCCCGCATATCATCGGCGTTCTTGGCGTCATGCGTCAGCAAAGAAATGTAAATTCGGCCTCTTACTAAACCTTTTCTTAAGCACTCGATATAAAACGTTTCATCTTTAGCCGAATCTTGACCTTTGGCTGACACGAAATAACATGCCGCCTCAACAGAATGTTCTGCAACTTTGGATAAAATATTTTTTATTGTCGTTAAGTTGGAAGAAGCCTCAACGGCCTGTTCCTCCCGAGGTTCCGCCCCCATGAAAAGAAGTTCGGGATCAGATTGGGTTCTTGAAACAAAGGGGTCCAGCAACATCACGTCAATGGGCTGCTCTCGGATCATCTGAACGGCTTCTCTCCCGGAAGTTACACCAACCCAGTTGAACTCGGGTAGAGCTCTGGACCACAATTCCTGTATCTGTGGACTAACAAAAGCCAGGATGTTCAGGCGTTCTTCAGGATACAATATTTGAGTAAGCTCAAAGGGAAGCTTATCTTTCTCAGGATACTGGAACACTATTCTTTTGCTGTGGTCGAAAATTTTTTCTATTTTATCCGAGGCATATAGATCGGCAATTTTAGAGTTTCCGTTTTTATGAATTTATCCGAGTCATTACGTATAACCATCGCCGATGCCGTAGGCCCGGCTTGTAATGTTAGCAGGTATGGCAGAATATCCGGAAACTGCACCAGCTTTCATAACTTCTTGCCCCAATTCACGGCCTGCTTTTTGATAACGCTCTCAGATAAAAACACCTTATCGATAAGATCCAATTGCTTGAAAAGGATAATTTGCGCCGGCCGGAGGCTCGATATCTATTATCAACACAGGTTCAGTTTCCTGATCTTTAGCGCATTCCGGACAGTAGAGAGCCCCTGATACGAGAAGACAAGCGGAGGTGAATTGAGGGGGGGATTTCGATCCCACACTTGGCGCAAGACGAATTGCCTTCATGTTTGACCAGAAACATGGTTTCCCCGACTTTTATTATGTCACCATTCTTTAGATCCACCTCGGGATATTTGTGAGCAGCGGCTTGTTCAGGGGATTCATCTTCAGACCGGCCGCCGTATTTACGGTCATTTATATAGGTTCCATTCAAACTTCCAAGATCTCTCAACCGCGCAAATGGTGGATTTACTTCAAGGAGGAAATGGTGACGACTGCAGGTCCGGTCATCGGCAGGCAAACAAGCGTGGCAATCGGGATCACGGCCAAAAATAAATAGATCATACTCCGTGAAAGTGAAAATTCGACCTTTATTATGTCCATTCATTGTTTCAAGCGTTATGCTGTACGGCATAGAAGCTCCGTAGGCCGTCAATCTTTATGAATCCGTATTGTAAAAGAACATATCCTCAAATGAGGTCAAAAGCAGCGAAAGTTTATTGTCTTTTCTGAAGAAATGTTACCAATTTAATGTCGTGATAAAAACGTAGCGCCAAAGCGCAAATCACTAAGTACTATAACATGAATTGTTTAACGTAAAAAAGTTAAAGATTACCACGCCGAGCAAATTGTAACTTGCTAAAGCCGATTTATGGAGTTTTTCTGCAATTAAAAACTCGCTATCAGAGTCCTGGATGTGAAGAAATCCTGAAGGACTGGAACGGAATTGATTATCTGGATTAACGGAAGGGGGTATTTGGCAAACCGGCTCTAACTAATCATATCATTTTTTTGCCGTATCCCGTCTAAGCTTTTGAAATAATCGTTCGGAAATTGCCTCGGCTAAGGTGTCCGTCAAACGGTCTACGATTATATCAGCGACTCGCTCGGCGATTCGCTCAGCCATTTGGATGTCCAATCCTACCTCTGTGGCAGTCTCGTCTATTTCATAGGGAACGGGTTCAAAATCTTCGTGTGAGTTCAGATAATCTCCGTTGTCGTCTTCCGCCTCGGGAGTTTTGGATAGAGACTCGTCAACGCCGTCATAATAAGAGCTTTCGGACTCAGCTTTAGCTATGTCCGCCATCATAGGTGTAATTGCGCCGCGGACGTAAGCGCTTGTCTTTGTCGTTTGCGCTGCGCCTCCAAGGTTAAGATTTTCAAAGTCTTCTAAATCGTATTGAAAATCAGAATTAATATATTTAACCTGGCAGGTTACGACATGGGATGGTATTTTGCCGTTTACCGTGTCAGGTAACCGGAGAAAAGCGTTTAAATCTACCGGCGACTTACATTGAAAGTAGTTGTTAATTTTGGTCAGGAGGGTCTCGATTCCGGCGCCGTCTTTAATTGGTGTAACTTCACGCAGCAACCAGTACAAATGCAAACCCCAACCGGACTCAACTACAATGGACGGAGGCAACGGAAAACTTCTTACCGCCTTTGCAGCTTGAGGATGCCCAAAAAAATAAATCTGTTTGCCCGAATAGCCTTCAGGGCCTAGATCCAACCCCGCCCAAAGAGCCACAAGGTAGCGAACATGCTGCCTATCCTGCTTCATGCTTTCTCTTGGGCAGCATCCGAAAAACACGTGTTGATCCGAAGAATAGATTTCTTTGGAAAGAAGCTCGGTATTTGGAAAATAACGGGTTCCGATTCGTTTGTCCAAATTCTTGAGGCTTTTTACCGCAATAAAACCTTCCTTGGACCGAAAATAATCCTGGAACAAAGTCTCCAGAAAGTCTTTCCGCGTGAATTTATTCATCTATTGACCCCATCGGTGTTGAAAACATCTTAAGCTTGAAGAGTTCTTTATGTCAACATTTCAAGTAGTTTCGACCGAATTGATTTACAATAAACGATAAGTGTCTAAAAACCATCTGAATGATGATTTCTCGCATTATGCCTGCGGATAACTCCCAAAATTAAGATCAGCTATAGTAGGTTGGCCAAGCCTTGAACATCAGTATGGACCAAAGTTTATGCGAATTATCTTGTCTGCCGGATTGATGATTCTCCCATATCCTGCTGACGATATCTTGATCCAACTTACCGTTGGAAGAACTGAACAGGATCTCCTTCGCCCATTCCCTCAATTTGGTTTTTAGCCACTCACCCAGGGGTATCTGAAAACCATATTTAGGTCTTTGGATAATTTCACGCGGCACATAGGCGCCGGCAATGTCCTTTAAAATGGCTTTTGTTGTCATGCCTTTTAGTTTGAAATTCAGCGGCAGACGACATGCCGCTTCCACTACTCTGTAGTCCAGCAGAGGACTTCTGACTTCCAGCGCGTGATCCATGCTCATACGATCCACTTTGGTGAGTATATCTTCCACCATGTAACTTTGAATATCAGCAAACATCATCGATAGGACAGGAGTTGTCTCCGGCAATTTTCTCACCATTTCAATCACCGGATCTAAATCCATGTCGTAAGTAACTCCCGTAAGTCGAGTAACTTCATCAATTGAAAAAGTCCTTGGGATTAGGGCTTCCGGATTGTGTCTCATACGTCTAGCGGCAAGGCTAAACAGCTTCAGTTTCTTGACGATGCTCGTCCCATAATAGTCGGTAGTAGCAGGAAGTCTGTCTATCGCAGGCTCAACAACACTCTCTATAAATGCAGCCGGCATGCGGTCATACAGAACCTGAATTTTCCGCGCTAAATAGCGATCATAACCTCCAAACAGTTCATCCCCGCCATCTCCGGAGAGGGCAACCGTAACTTTTTTTCGTGTCTCCTTACATAAATGCCAGGTAGGCAGAGCCGATGAATCCGCGAATGGCTCCCCGAATCTGAGGGCAATTTTTTTAAACGTGGAGCGTATATTCATATCGACTTCACTCTCCGAGTGAGCCGTGCCCAATCGCGCGGCAGCAAGTCCGGACCATTTGGATTCATCGTGCGTCGTGCCCGGGAACGCTATGCTGAAGGTTTGGACCTTTGCCGGCGTAAGCTGAGTCATCATGGAGGTGATCAGCGAAGAATCGATGCCACCACTAAGAAACGCCCCTAATGGAACATCGGAAATCATCCTTAGTTCAACGGCGTCTCTTATTAACGACTCTAACCTATTTTTTTCGCGTTTGTAATTAAGACTCGGCTCAGGGGACGGTAGATTCCAATATTGCCGGCATGTTAATCCTTTCTTGTCGAAACTGCCGTAATGGCCTGCGGGTAATTTATGAATATGTTTGTAGATCGATTGCGGCGCAGGAATAAAATCGTACAAAAAATATTCAAACAGCGCTTGATTATCAACATCCAGTGGAGCAATCTGAGCCGCTTTCAATGAATCGAGTTCAGAAGACCAGAGGAACACGCCGTTTTGAGTAAAATAATAGAAAGGCTTCTTGCCCACCCTATCTCTTGCAAAAAAAAGACTTTGCTTTGGCTCATCCCATATGGCAAATGCGAACATACCGTTCAGCTCGTCAAGCATAGTTTCCTGTTTTTCTAAATACAGCGCTAGAATGACTTCAGTGTCCGATTGTGTCCTGAACTTATGTCCCATGTTCTCAAGGCGGGCGCGAATTTCCCGAAAATTGTAAATCTCCCCGTTGAATACAACGGCAACTTGAGAATCATCTGAAATCATCGGTTGATTTGCGGCATTAGACAAGTCCAGTATGGAAAGTCTTGTGTGGCCCAAAGCGCAATGTGGAAAGATGTGAATACCTTGAGCGTCCGGGCCGCGATGCAGAAGTCGACTGCTCATTTGCCGAACTTTTTCAGCAGAAGCTATTTGTGAAAAATCAACCAGCCCGCAGATACCGCACATGTAATCTCCACGAAATATTAAACTGTTTTTCTTGACATTTGCTTAAATTTATGAAAGTTGATTCACGTGTTTATCCGTATATGGTGGGGTTGATTGATTCTTACGCCAGAGCCACTACGTTTCGTGATTTATACGGTTAAAGCGAATCGTTTTGATATTCCCGGTATCAGGCGCTTACCACATGCAAGGAGTCGAGAATGATTCAGGTAAAGTGTCCCGGTTGCGGATACATCCAAACTCTCTCTGAGGAAAGATTTCTTGCCATTTCCGACGACTACCTGAGTTGTCCACATTGCGGTCAAAATACCCCGAAAGTCTGGACTCCAGCCGGTGAAGATTTTATGCCCGAAGAAGCAAAGCATAAAATTTTAGCTTTTTCTCGAAGAATACTCAATGGCGGCGAAATCAACAAAGAAATTGTAACCACTCTTGAATCACAAGTGCGCCGCTATGGTTCTACGCCGGAAAGTCTTAAAGCTTTAGGTGTGGGGTATGCCGAGGTTCGCGAATACAAAAGAGCGGAAGAGTTCCTCATTGAAGCCGGCCGTGACAATACAAAAGATCCTGAAATTCTAAGTCCTTTACTAAAGGCGCTCTTGAAACTTGAAAATTTTTCCGACGCCGTACAGCTCGGTGAGGAATTTATCTTTTGCTCGGGAGTCGAGCCGGGCGCAGCGGATATAGCCAATTTGGCCATGGCATACATTGAAATCGGCAGAATTGGCCAGGCAAAGGAATTACTTGAAAATTTTCCTGAACTAAACCAACAAGATTCGGCGGTGAAAATGGTCCGAAAAAGACTGAATAAGCTTAGCAGAAGAGGCTTTGCGGATTTCCTAAAACAGAACGCGACATTAGGCAGAGTTCTCGGCGCACCCCAAGAGATCAAAGATGCGGAGTTGATCGAACCGATTTGTGACTCATCAGTTGGCATTCCTCGGCCGGTTGACAAACAACCTGAGAAACCAACGACGCCCGCTCCGGTCCTGCCGACGCCCAATTTGGAATACTGGATTTATGCTTTGGATAAGCATATTCCACAGTGGGAAAATATTAGAGACGGACTACTTCAAATAAATCTAAACAAATCCGAACGCGCTCGAATGTTTAGATTTCTTGAATCTTCAATACAGGACGCTGAACTTAGCATTGACTATATCCTCCGCGACGACGCTCCCGATTTGTTCAACTATCCGGAAGACATCATCCCGACAATCTCCAGGAATTTAGAGATTGATGAAAAGGAAAATCTTATAAATTCCCAAATGATCGTAAGAGTGAGATTCTCCCCCAAGGGAGAACTCTCCTTGAACGAGATTTTTCATATTCAGCGACTTGTTGAGGCTATTAGAAACGTCAAATCAGGAATTGTTCAAGACGCAGTGTCGCACATACTGTGGGGAGGCGCCGCCTGGAAATCAGCGGCAGAAAATCCCGCTCAGGATTTTGTGGATTCCCATGTGCATTACGACATCTTGGACGAGGGAGAATCGCTTTGGGTTCACACTCACGGCATGATTAAATTCGGATTGCCGGAACTTGAACTTGACGAGGTTTCCGCCGACTCAGCTATAGCCGCTAAACGATTGCTGGCAAAATTGAGCCGTCGGCTAATAGAATCTAAAGGCTCAGAACTACCGGCAACCTTAGCCTTGACCGGATCAAAGTTCGTTTTTAACTTAATCCCGCAGGACGCTGATCCTGAAGGGCATTTTCCCCAGGGCAGTGTAAGAATAAACGCTCAAACCGATAAACCGGAGGCGTCTCCCGAACCTGCGCCAAAGCCGCTTACGGCAGAGAAATCGCATGTCGGTAGTGGGAGGAAGTCCGCTCCCGAAGCGGGAGGCGCATCAAAACCCTTGAACTTGAACTTGGCCAAAGCAAAGTTGCTAAACGCCCACAAGAAAGCAAAAGAAGACATAGCGTTATTCAAACATAGTTTTCATACAAGAGAGGACACAACACATATTCATGCGGTAAAAATAGGCTTCCCATGCTTGGAAGGTGAACAGGAATGGATGTGGGTTTCTCTTGAATCATGGCGTGGTGAATCCATTTCCGGGTACCTGGAAAATATGCCGACAATTAGAAGAGATCTGCGTAGAGGCAGCCGAGTCCAAATTGATGAAAAAGACATTTTCGATTGGGTAATAGCCCGGAACGGCTGTATAGAAAAAGGGGCTTACACTGAAAACGCCATGAATCACTAATCAGCGACTATTCCACTAATTCACACCTTTGAAAAGGTTTTGTTTAGTCGGCTCCTCGCGTTATTTAAAACCATAAAGCTTCGTCATGCATTCTGTGCTTATCATCGTCCTACCGGCGCAAGCTGGAATCCAGAAAAACTCGGTCCCAGCATTCGCTGGGACGACGTGTAAGAAACTTTATTCGACGAAGTTTCGAGAAATCCTGTAGATTTGTCGACCTGTTCCCGCATTGCCCGGATTTTTCTATTCTTCAGTCAGATGAACTTTATTCCTTCCCCTCCCCGTCTATTTAGATTAAAATATTCCGATAATTAGTGATATTATTCTCGTTCAAACATTCTGAATCCTATTCGGAGAAATCCCATGACTGAAAATACGACTGCGCCAAGGAGGGCCATTCAGGCAACCTCTACAATGAAAAAGCTGATGGCGAACCATTTCTTGTCATTAGAACAGGCAAAGAAGACAGGAAACAAAAAAGTCGCCTGGTGTACATCGGTCGGGCCTGCAGAACTGCTTCACTCCATGGGTTTTCTGGTGTATTTCCCTGAGAATCACGGCGCCTTACTTGGCGCAACTCGGATGGCCACGGACTACATTCCCGTTGCAAACAGTGTCGGATACAGCCCGGACATTTGCTCGTATTTAACCGCGGACATTGGGGCTTACCTGAAGAAAGCCACTCCACTCACAAAAGCCTACGGGATTGAGAGCATCCCGAAAGCTGACGTGCTGGTTTACAATACGAATCAATGCCGCGACGTCCAAGACTGGTTCGCTTTTTACGCTCGGGAGTGGAATGCGCCGTTGTTGGGTTTACACACCCACCGCAGCATACAAGCCGTTGAAGAATTCCATGTGTCCGATTTGGCTACGCAGATAAAGCAAATGATTCCCACTTTGGAGGCGGTGTCCGGAAATAAGTTTGACATAGATAAACTAAGGGAAACGGTTCAGCTATCGTTGGAGTGCACGAAGTTGTGGCGCAAGACTCTGGAATGCGGCGCTCACATCCCGGCGCCTCTTACATTTTTTGACGCCACGATTCACATGGCGCCCGCGGTGGTACTTCGCGGTTTACCCGAAGCGGTAGCATATTATGAACTTCTGTTGGATGAATTGAATGAACGGATTGCCAATGGAACCGCCGCGGTTGAAAATGAGAAACATAGGCTTTATTGGGACGGCATGCCGATATGGGGAAAGCTGCGCGATTTGAGCCAACTTTTCACCTCGTTAAACACCAATGTAGTAGCGTCTACTTATTGCAGCAGTTGGATTTTCAGCGCATTTGATCCTAAAGAGCCGTTTGAATCCATGGCTCGCGCCTACACTGAACTGTTCATTGTGCGAGATGAAAGTTATAAAGAAGCATACATGGATCAGTGGATAAAGAATTTTTCCATAGATGGTGTAATCTTCCACGACGCCAAGACATGCCCAAATAATTCCAACAGCCGGTATTGTATGCCCCAGCGGTTGACTGAACGACTCAAAATTCCAAGTCTAGTCATAAACGGTGATCTAAACGACCTGAGGCTCTACTCTGAAGAGCAGACGGCTACGAATATCGAGGCCTTCATCGAGCAATTGGATGAGAAAAACTAAATGGGCGCGCAGTTTTTCGGCGGAGTAGACGTCGGATCATGCACAACCAAGGCCGTGCTGCTGGATTCCAACCTGAAGATTGTCGGTCTCAGAATTGTCTATTCTGCAACCGATTTTATGGCTTCAGCCCAAGAAGCATGGCGTTTGTGCTTAAATGAAGCTCAAGTTGAGCCGAGATTTGTGGCACACGTGATCTCGACCGGTTATGGGCGTAAAAGCGTCGAGTTCGCTTCCACCACGTTAACGGAAATATCCTGCCACGCAAAAGGATGCTCACATTACTTCAATGGTCCGTTGACGATTGTTGATATTGGAGGCCAGGATAACAAGATTATCAAGCTGGATTCCCTGGGCAGACGAGTTAGTTTTAAAATGAATCGCAAGTGCGCGGCAGGAACCGGAGCTTTCTTAGAGGAGATGGCGATCAGATTGCGGAAACCCCTGGAAGAGTTGAATACTCTTGCCGAGTCTGCTGACGGAGAGGTCACTCTGGGTAGTTATTGTACGGTGTTTTCCGCTACTGAAGTGCTTGAAAAAATAAAATCCGGAAATCCTGTCAATAAGATAGTGAAGGGCCTTTTCCGCTCGGTCGTCAAACGTGTATTGGAAATGGACACCATGACCGACAAGGTGATAATCACAGGGGGCGTTATAGAGCACAACCACTATTTGGCGGAAATCTTTAAGGAATATACTCAAATTCCTGTGCTTATACCCGAGCATCCTCAGGCAATGGGGGCTCTGGGCGCAGCATTCTATGCATCTGAGGCGGACGTGTAAATTTAATCATGGAGCTGTCCTAGCCTCCCAAATCGGATGTATCGTGATTCCGAATCATGAACACAGAAACCCAAAGTTGCGCCTGCGCCTATTTCACAGTCCAATCGATTAAGCCCAGCTTTCCCCAATCTCCGTGATATGCGCCTGGCTTTCCAGGAATCATCTTTCCAATTGCTCCGGTGATCAAAATTTGGCCGGGCTCGATGATGTGCCCCTTCGCCAAAGCGGCGTTCACCAACCAGAGTAGCGCCTTCCACTGATCTCCCATAGCCTCTGAGCCTTTCCCGCTATTGATTGAGCTTCCATCCTTAGTGAGATTCACCTGAATTTCATTAAGGTCCAGCTCAACATAAGGCACACTCTTTCCTAAAATGTATTTGGCCGAAGATACCGCGTCGACGACGAGGTCAGCGGCTTTCAGATTTTTCATATCCGCGTATCTCAAATCCGGGACTTCTACTACCGGCATCACGGCTTTTATGTAATTCTTAAGTTCATCAATATTTTCCACCGGTTTGTTTATGCGGTCGCGGACAACAAAGCCAATCTCCTGTTCCATGACCAACCTCTGGAATTCACCCATGTCGATTTCAGTTCCCGTTTCTCTCATGCCTGATGTAAATAGAGGAGCGATGAGGGGTCGATCCGTCCCAAGCTTTTTTTGGGCCGCTTCAGTAGTCAGAGCCGCCTTGAAACCGGCTATGCCCTCCCCTGAACGCTGTAGCGCCTCGGCATATTGTTTCTGAAGTTCATAGGCTTTTTCGAGAGTCAAGCCGGAAATTTGAGTTGAGGGCAACTCAAAAGGCTTGTTCTGTTGACGAGTTTCGAGAATTGAACCGACGATCTGTTGATCGGCAAAGCTATGTTGAATTAGAATGCAAAAAACTGCCAGGCTCAAAAGAGTAATAAAGTGTGACCTTCTCATAAATTCCTCACGTACAATTGGGCGCTTTACAAATCAGGCATTAGAAAATATTGCGAAGTATAGCCGTTGTCAAACACTTAAGGCCGGAGGAACTCTTCAGTATATGTATGGCTAATATTTACAAGAGGTCTCTCCCTGTGTAAAAATATGGGCGAGGCGCAAACCCGCAGGTCAATATAATCGAATGGCGTCGCTCTTAATACTTCTACCTTGCTAATAGGCTTGAAAGGCTGTTTACAATGCCACCTGACAACTATAATAAGTCCGAATTTGATTTTTTTGTTGTAGCTTTGAAAGAAGAAGCCCGAGACGTAATTTGGAAAGTCGGCGCGGAAATCGACCCGGATACTCTGGTAAATTCCTGTATAAAGGATTTGCAGTCTCTGGCGTCGACGCCTGATGATGAACGAAGTGAAGAAGAAATTTGGCGACAAATACGAGAACGACTATTAAAAGCCGCTTATGCGGCGAGACCGCATTGCGTGCGTTGCGGCGCCTGTTGCTCGAAAGGGAGCCCTTCCTTGACTGCTGAAGACATACCGTTGTTGCGAAAGAATATAATCCAGCCGAACAATGTGATGACCGTCCGAAAAGGCGAAGACGTGTATTCGCACATCACGGATTCAGTTGAACCGGCAGAGCGTGAGTACATAAAAATTAAAGAACAACCCGACCAGTCCACTTGCGTGCTCTTCAAAAAGGAAAACAATGAATGTTCAATTTACGAGGATCGGCCGAAGCAGTGTAGGGATCAGGAGTGCTGGAACCCCGAACAATCCGGAACTTCCGATGTGCTGCTGGACAGGGAGGCTCTCTTAAAGGAAGCCGGCTCTTTGTGGGAAATTATAAAGAAGCACGAGGAAAAATGTTCACATCGTGAGCTTAAAACCGCTATTGCGAAACTTGGCGCCACTAAAGGTCAAACTGTAGAAGAAATTCTCGAATTGTTGCGAAACGATCATTTTATAAGAGAATGGGTGAGAGAAAACTTTGAAGTTGATCCGGAAGTGCTGAGCCTTTTTTTTGGGAAACCTCTAAAAGATTCGTTGCCGCCTTACGGTTTGAAAGTGGATCAGGAACCTGACGGCTGCTTTGTTCTCTCTCCCGCCGAAGAAGATGCGAAATTAGTCGACTAAAGCAGATTAACTCGCGGTGCGAGAAATAGCCCCGCGCATGCCGGCAGAATTAAACTGAAGATTGAAAGACATTCAAGGAGACGGCAGATAATTCCGGAACATAGTAAACCGACGGACATCACTGTAGCGGTCCGTTTGTAATGGAAGGCCGGGAAAATCCGCATTTTCTGAAATGTTGAATTTAGATCAATTGAGGACCGTGTTGTAGATCAGTCCTTCCAGTGTTTGCCGAACCTGTAATAAAAAATTATAAAACCTGCAATCCACATAAACAAATAAGCTACCGTAGAAAAGTCCATAATTTTGACTCCCATTATACATATAATCAATTATAGCCATTCTTTTCAGAATACAAAGGGAGACTCATTAGAATTCATTTTCGTGAAACATATACATCGTGAGCTTTCAATAACTTAACGCAAAGTTGATTCTTTTCAGTCAATATGCTATTATAATTCAAATTCATAATACAAAAAGGGGACCGTTCATGAAATACGCTAAGGTGGTATTGACCATCAGCATGGTGGTATTTTTGTGCGCGACCGCAATTTCGGCTGCGGCTGCCGAGCGAATAACCAAGAAAGGCTACCGGTATACTGTATACAACACCACTGCAAAATGTCAGATGGTTTGCAAAGGTGAGAAACCTATTTTGGCATACTTGGAGGATGGTTTAGCATACGCTTTGGACTTGCCGCTCGCAATTCTGAGCCCGATAACGTGTCCGATAGTTGCGCCGGTGCTGGATAGATTGGACCCTGTGGAAGCAAGGACTTATAGGGGCGCCCGATATTAAATTTGGCTTTAAGGATGTTAATGTTGCAGGCAGGCGCTTGATTTAAGCAATCGACTATACATGGTTCAGTATTCAATTCCCGGAAGGCATCACTTGATCTATTACTTCAGGGATTTCATCAGCAAGAATTATGCTCACGCCTGCGGTTGTCTCAGGGGGGAGATTCTCGACATCTCCTCTGTTCTGCCCCGGTAAGATTACCAACTTAACGCCGGCTCGTTGAGCGGCAAGCAGTTTTTCTCGAACCCCGCTTATAGGTAGAATCCTCCCACTCAGCGTTAATTCCCCACTCATGGCCGTGTCCCTCCGAGCCGGCCTACCGGTGAGAAGGGATATAAGCGCCATACATATTGTGATTCCCGCCGACGGACCATCCTTGGGAATTCCTCCCGCGGGAATATGGACGTGAATATCATTACCATGAAAGAAATTGGGATCAATTCCCAGGCGATCCGATTGGCTCCTGATATAGCTCAGGGCAATTTGAGCCGACTCCCTTAGCACATCTCCTAATGAACCCGTTAAAATTAGTTGCTGATTGCCTTTCATGCGAGCGGCTTCTACAAATATGATCTCGCCGCCGAACTCAGTCCAAACCAAACCTGTGGTTATTCCAACTCGGTTTTCAGTCTCAGCGATTTCGTGCCTGAACTTTGGAGGTCCCAAAATGCCGGCAATCATTTTCGGATCTACTATGAAGGCCGGTTTTTGGCTTTTTTGCTCCAAATCCAAGAACGCTAGTCTCCGGCATATATTGGCTATTTCTCTTTCGAGGTTCCTCAGCCCGGCTTCACGGGTGTAATTATTGATGATTGACGATACTCCGGCATCGTCAAAAGTGATTCCC
This sequence comes from Desulfomonilales bacterium, assembly GCA_038250835.1. Taxonomy (GTDB): domain Bacteria; phylum Desulfobacterota; class Desulfomonilia; order Desulfomonilales; family Desulfomonilaceae; genus JBBSBY01. Next base: position 154,136 of record JBBSBY010000001.1, read on the forward strand.
CGGCCGCTTAAGCCGCAATCCGTCAGTTGGCCCGGAATAAGAAACTGCTGCGCTATTCTGATCTTTTCAGCTTCACTGTAACCGGCGAATTGAATAACTTCCAGCCTATCCAACAATGCTGAAGGAAGGTTTTCAACAACGTTTGCCGTTGCAATAAACATTACCGCGGACAAATCGAAAGGCACATCCAGGTAATGGTCTCTAAAGCTGCGATTCTGTTCAGGATCCAGTATTTCCAGTAATACGGAAGCTGGATCTCCTTTGAAATCTTGCCCGATTTTATCTATTTCATCGAGCATCAACACAGGATTTTTTAATCCAAGGTTGTGTATTTCGCTGATAATGCGTCCCGGCATCGCGCCGACATACGTACGCCTGTGGCCTCGGAGTTCCGCTTCGTCACGCAATCCCGCCAGCGAGATACGCGCGAACTTTCTTTCCATCGCCTCGGCAATCGACAATCCTATGGAGGTTTTTCCTGTTCCCGGGGGTCCCGAGAAACAAAGAATGGGCCCGCGGGTGAATTGGGCGTGTCGTTTTTTCTCAAGAACTCTGTTCACCGCCGAGCGAAGCTCATCTAATTTATATGGCTTTGTAATATAATGCGCAGCGCCCTTGCTGAACGCGTCCACGGCTGAATCAACCGTGGCATAACCAGTGACGAGAATTATGTCCACGGAAGGCGAACATTTTTTTGCTAATTGCAGAAGTTCGATTCCGTCCAGTTTCTCCATCTTAAGATCGGTAATTACAAGATCGAAAGTCTGCTTTTCCAAATAATCCAGGGCTTCGAGACCATTTGCGGCAGTTTGAATTTCATAGCCTTCCTTGCGCAATACATGCTCCATGTTTGCGCGCGCCATATCTTCATCATCAACTATAAGCAATCGAAATTTATTAGCGCTTCGGAGTGTCCGTACGGCTAGAAACTCCAGAACCCTCTGCTTGGCGTTATGAAGACCATGATGTCGTCGCTCAAGTATCTCGCGAGCTCTACTTATGTCGAGATTATCTTCAGTGTATCGATTCCACGGCAAAGAAATAAGGTAGTCCAGGTATGTTAAACCAATCGTGTATTCAGGTAGAGATGGATCGGTCTTTTCAAGCTTATCCAATTCCTTTTGTGCGGTAGGTAAAATATGCTCCGGCAGCCCCGCTTTCTTAACAGTTTCCCTCAAATCAATTAAATCCTGTGAAATTGTCGGCTGATCATCTTGCTGCTGTTTGCGGAAAAAGGCCATGTCATGGACTCCTTGTGAACAGAGTGCGAGGATTATAGACCCCAGCGCGTTAATTGAGCAAGGTAAACGCGCTTATCCGGGCGACTGAAGCTCGAAATGTTTGGTGTTGCCTCTTGCAACACCGGGGTCGGTGAGGGCAATGGCGCCTTGTTTGGCGATATGAGCTGATGAGATCGATTAATACTGCCGACTGCTACAAATTGCAACGGACAAATTAAAACGATCAGAAAAGCGACATAGCTTGTTTGCTTTGTAATTCCTGGTGCTTACGCTCTGTTTCCTTGCCGGCACGAAAATTGATCTAATGATTGCCATAACATCTCTCGCATTACAAGGAGCAAGTCAATGCGTAATTGGCTAAAAAAATTAGAGGCAATGGCGGCAGCGGCGGCATTTGCCGAAGAGGGAGAATGGAAGACTGCAAGTGGTATTTACACTGAGTCGTCAAAGAAACGACCTTTGCAATCAGAACGTAAAACAACGAGAACCAGAGTGCGAGAGCAATCCTATCGCGTTTGAGTAAACAGCATCACTACACTGCAATACAACTAACTTTAATTAGGAGTAAAAACGTGCCGATCAAAACTAAAGAGAAACGAAGGAAACTTTTACTTAAAACCGTGATTCTCGGCGCAGCGTCCGCAGCTCTTTATACAGCGGTATTCACACATTCTAACACAATTGTTGAGCTTTTTGCCCGAGGCGGCTTTTACGCCGCATTGCCGATAGCAACCGTGTTCGTATTTTCCTTCGTTCATGCGTCGTTTGCCGGCGCCTTTTGGTCCCTTATGGGAGTAGAAGCCGCAACGAAGCAGGCAACAAAGCGCCCGACGGTTTCCGCGCCTCGGCCCACGCAATCGCGTCGCCCTCGGCTTCGTATTTCCGCATAAATGAAAATAACTTCTCGATCTGAAAGGAGTGAGATATGCACGACCAGGCCATAGAGGCCATAAAGTTTATTGATCTGACATGGATTAATGTAACCTTTTTGTTCCTCGTAGGTTTTGTTGGCGGATTAGTAAGCGGTTTTATCGGATCAGGCGGAGCATTCGTCTTGACACCCGGAATGATGAGCCTCGGCGTCCCTGCAGCCGTCGCCGTGGCCAGTAATATGTGTCACAAATTTCCCAAGGCTATGGTTGGGGCTTACAAACGATTCAAATATGGCCAGGTTGACGTCAAACTCGGACTCGTAATGGCTGTATCCGCGACCATTGGAGTCCAAATCGGAATAAAGATACAGCAAATCATTTTGGACCGATGGGGCGAGGCGGGGTCAAACCTGTATGTTAGTCTCGCTTTCGTAGTGGTGCTTGTCGTGGTCGGCGGGTACGTATTCTATGACGCTATGACCGCATCCAAAGACGGATCAGGAGACACTGTTTCCAAATTGGCTAAGAAATTTCAGAGCATCAATTTGCCCCCCATGATTTATTTTAAAACTGCCGATGTGCGGATTTCATTATGGTTTACCATACCCGTTGGTCTAGCCACTGGACTTTTAGCGGCGACCATAGCCGTCGGCGGTTTTATCGGCGTCCCGGGCATGATCTATGTGGTGGGCGCTTCCGGGCTCATATCTTCAGCAACGGAACTCGTGATTGCATTCATTATGGGATTCGGTGGAACAGTCAAATGGGCCATCAACGGAATGGTCGATATTAGACTGACATTAATTATCCTTGCAGGCTCATTGCTTGGCATTCAACTTGGCGCAATCGGAACAACCCTTGTTAAAGATCACATGATAAAAGTTGTAATGGGCACAATCATGCTCATAGTAGCCGTAAGCAGAGGTTTGGCGTTACCTAGATATTTAGCCGAATTGGATTTGGTTTCTGTAGGCGCTTCGACCTTGCGAATCCTCGATTTAGCAAGTTTCTGCATCATGTGCCTGGCGCTCTCAATAGGCGCATTTATCATACTGGGCGCAATGATCAAGGCAAAACGAGCTGAATACGCGGCAGTGGAAACAGAATCATACGAAAATGTTTAATAGGATATTAGTCGCGACCGATGGTTCGGAAGTAAGCAGTCACGCTCTACTACAGACGTTACCCCTGGCGCGGGCCGAGGGTAGCGCCGTCCGAGTCATATCGGTTTCACCGCCGTACCAGGGTGACCTACGCCTCACTGGAGTCAAACAGCACGTTTCCGACATGTTGGTTGAACCCTACATGAAAGCTTTGGTTCGAGCACGCAAAAACGCCGGCGATGCGGGCGCGACAATCCAGACTATATTCCGAGAAGGTGAACCCCACGAAAAGATTGCCGAGACAGCCGAGGAGTTGGGTTGTGATCTAATCGTTACGGGAGTTAGAGACCATTGCGAAGCTGCCGGCATGATCACGAGCAGCATGGCTCAGCGAGTGCTTGAGTACGGATGCGCCAACGTGATGGTTGTGCCTTTGAAAACAAATGTATCCATTGATAACATTCTTGTGGCAATCGACGGATCTCCACAGAGTAATAAAGCCCTCCGGTTGGCTTTTGATTTTCAGCGCTCTTATGGGAGCCGAATCGACGTGCTTACTGTTGCCGACATACCCTCACATGTATACGGCATTTCGGCGGATTTCATAGAGAAGAGAATCGGAGAAGCTCGTAGGCGTTTAGAAGAAGCTAAAGATTTTGTTCTATCGGAAGCCATATCTGCGGAGTTTTTGCTGCTTGAAGGAAATCCCTCCGAAGTTATAAAGGATACCGCCAAGAAGAGGAATTTGGGATTAATCCTCATGGGTTCCCATGGTTATTCAGGTTTGAAGCGACTCTTTCTTGGCAGTGTCACCGAACGTGTCGTTAGAACCGCCGAATGCCCTGTAATTATTTCCAGAAGCTGACCAAAACAAATTATTAGGCGCCCGGACCCATTTGGACGGCTTAGCGCCTATTGCTGTCAGGAGCCGCTAATGAAAGTTCTTGTTGGAGTCGATAAAAGTCCGGAGTCACACATTGCCCTGGCCTATGCTTGCCACATGCTTGAGCATTTTGATGCGGATGTTCATGCTCTATACGTCAAACCAGAGGAGTCTCAAATAGCGGCGGATAGCTTCTATGCGCCGTTTTTTTCTAAGAACGGGCTGGAACGATGGATCGATTCGGAAGCTCTCGAGGTGCAGACGCAAGCCCTTGATAAATGCCAATATTGTCTGGCAGGCAAGGTTCCCTGTGAGCCTATGGTTGCAGAAGGAGATCCTGTTGAAACTATTCTGGAGCAGGCCGAGGAAGACGATTACGATATGATTGTCTTAGGTTCGCATGGCTATTCTCAGCTAAAGGGCTTTTTGTTGGGAACGGTGCACTCCAAAGTTCTGCACAACGCAAGAAAACCTGTCCTGATTGTAAGGGATTATCGCGAGATCAAAAGAGTATTGGTAGCTTACCGGGGATCAAATTGCGACCAAGAAGCCTTGGAGTTCATTGCTCCTCTGCTGGTTCGTAAGAAGCCTGAAATTACAATCGTTCATGTGCAGGAAACCAACAACGGGGAAACTGAGGATACGGCTAAGACTTGCATGACTAACGGGTACGAAACGCTTCGGAAAATTGGCCACGAGCCAAAAATCAAAATCCTAAAGGGCGATTTTGTGGATGAAATCCTGCATGAAATTCGAGGATCCTTATATGATCTCATTGTACTGGGCGCCTATGGTCGAGGTAAGCCCAAACTTCGTGATTTGATAAGCGACGAGGCGCTGAACCTTGTTAGATCTACAACTAAACCGATTCTGATATTTAGAAATAAATAGATCGAGAGTAGGCCGGATCGACAAATTTAGTCGCTGGGAAGACGGAAAAGTGTCCATGCGACAGGACTTTTCAGAAACCCTGCATTAGAACAGAGTAAAGAGAGCCTGGGATTTATAAACTTATGCCAAAGCAAGCTGTTCCCCTCGTCATGACCGATGCTCAAAGAGATTTGTTGGAAAAATGGACTCGTTCCAAAACAATCCCGCAGAGGGTTTTTTTTCGGGCCCGCATTTGTTTGTTGGCCGCAGCCGGTTTGTCCAACACTGCCGTCGCTAGTGCGGTTGGGTCCTGCAGAGCCACGGTTCTCTTGTGGAAAAAACGCTTTGAGGAGCTCGGACCGTACGGGCTGACAAAGGACGCTCCCAAGGGTCCAAATCCCAGAAGGACAAGCCCCAAAAAAATTCGCGAGATCATGGACGCGACTCTGAATACTCTCCCGCCGGATGGAACCCACTGGACCACGCGAAAATTGGCAAAGGCTCAGGGAGTGAGCAACGCGAGCATAGCCAGAATATGGAAGGCTAACGGGTTTAATCCTAGCCAAAGAATTTCCGTAAACGTGAATTCATTAAAGATAAGCCGCAGGGGTTATGGGGATGGCGGACAGATAAAATTGTAGATGCTGTCGGGATCAAATAAAATAGAGCACTGATATAGAAAAAGAAAAAATTAGATTTAGATTGAATCATGGACATTCTAAGCATCTCCGGGCTAGATCCGAAAAGATGGAAATCCGGGAGATCTCTGGATTCCAGTGTACATCCGTAGGTGTAGAATGGGTATAAACATTAGATTCAAATAATCTGCGATCTATTCCAGCTCATACCTTTTGATCTTGCGCCATAAAGACACCCTGTCAATTCCCAGAGTTTCAGACGCTAGAGTTTTGTTTCCCCCCGTCTCTTCCAGCACCTGCTTAATGTAACGAATTTCTTGCTCTTCCAAAGAAGGCAGACTTCCGTCTTTTCGTCTGTAAGTTGTGATTCTAAGATTCCTGATATCATCCGGCAGGTGTTTGGCTTCTATTACTCCGTCGGTAGCTAGAGCAATACCACGCTCCATTATGTTTTCAAGTTCTCTCACATTTCCCGGAAAGTCGTATTCTTTTAAAATGTCCAGGACCTCCTTGGAAATCGTAGGCATGTCGCGTCTCATTAGGCGAGAATGCTTTTCCACAAAGAATTGAGCCAATAGCGGAATATCACCTTTGCGAGCGGCTAATGGGGGCAAATTCAGCAGAACTACATTGAGTCTATAGTATAAATCTTTTCGGAATTCGTTGGATTCCAACGCTTCCTGTATGTTCCTGTTGGTTGCGGCAATGAAACGCACATTGACGCTAATCGTAGAGGTTCCTCCTATTCTCATCATTTGGCGCTCTTGAATCACCCGCAGGAGCTTTGCCTGCATATTTACCGACATTTCGGTTATTTCATCAAGGAACAGAGTGCCGCCGTCGGCAAGTTCGATAATGCCGGGTTTGCTCACATGCGCTCCCGTGTAAGCCCCTTTGTCGTGTCCAAAAAGCTCGTTGGCCAATAATTCTTCATTAAAGGTTCCGCAGTTCACGGCCATCATGGGACCTTCACTTCTGAGGCTGTTCTCATGGACGAAGCGGGCTAGCAACTCCTTACCCGCTCCGGATTCCCCGGTTATTAGGACATTACAATCCGTGGGAGCGATTTGCCTGGCCATCTGTAGAATACCCAGTAAAGCGGGATCTTTAGTAATCAACTTTACCTGCCCGCAATCTTGTATCCTCTTCAATTCCTGTTTTAATTGCAGATTTTCCTCACGAAGGCGGATTTTTTCCAATGCTTCAGCCACAACCTTCCGGACCGCGTCAATCCGATATGGTTTGGATACATAATGATAGGCGCCTTTTTTCATGGCTTCAATTGCGGAATCAACCGTGGCATACCCCGTGATCATTATTACTTCGGTGTATGGAAGCCGTTTTCGACACGCCTCCAATATCTGCATTCCATCTACCTTTTCCATTTTGAGGTCGGTAAGAACCACATCAAAGCTTTGAGTCTTCACCAAATTGAGTCCCTTGGGCCCGGTATCCGCGGTGGTGATATCGTAGCCCTGTTTCTTCAGGACATGTTCAAGATTGGCAAGAGCCATTTCTTCGTCATCGATTATGAGTATTTTAGGAGGATTAAACATTACGAAAGCTCCGCCTCAGGAAGTCTGATGCTGAAGGTGGTTCCCTTTTCGGGGGAACTCTTGACCTGGATAGCGCCTTTATGACGTAACACAATATCGTGGGTGATAAATAAGCCTAAACCGGTGCCCTTACCTACATCTTTAGTGGTAAAAAAAGGGTCAAAAATCTTCGGCAAATGCTCCTCAGGTATTCCTTTGCCGCTATCCGAAATCCTGATCTGTATCATTCCGTCACGTTTTGAGAGCGCTCGAATCTTTACCTCGCCCTCTCCATCCAAAGCTTGGAACGCGTTCGACAAAAGATTCGTAAAAGCTTGCTCTATCTTTTGCCTGTCCACCCGTACGAATAGTTTGGGATCAATTTCTACAACCACATTGACGCCATGAACTATTTGTCCGGACAAAGACTCAAGTGTTTTGTCAATCAGTTCTCGTAGATTAACATTCTGCAGGATAAGCTCTTTTGTCCGGGAAAATTCCAGTAAATTTAATATAAGTGTTCGCGCCTTTTCCACTTGCTCCAAAACATTTCTAAGCAACTTGCGTTGAAAATCCTTATCTCCCTCATCAAGCTCCTCCAGGAGGATTTCGCAGGCCGAGGAAATATTGGAAAGCGGATTATTTACCTCATGAGCAACCCCGGCGAGCATTGTGCCCAAACCCGCAAGTTTTTTGGATTGCACCAACTGCTCTTCTCGGTCCTGCAGTCGCATGGCCATGCCATTAAACGCAATCAAAATATTTCGGATGTCCCGTTCCACCGGGAGCGGCTTAATTAGCTCAAACGAGCCCTCGGCTATTTTCGCTGTGCCCATTTCCAACAACCTTAGAGAACGAGTAACTTTGCTCAAAAGAAAACTTCCAATGGCCACCAATCCGAAACCAACTACAACGAGCCCCACTACAAGAAGAGTGACGGTTGTCCTCATGGTTCCTTTTATGGAATCACGTTTCCGCTTTGCCACGGTTTCCGAGAAATCAGCCATGGCTGCGCCGATCTTTCTAATTGACGCTTCACAATCGTTTCTCAACTCAGCTTGAGATTGTCTTTGGGTGAGCGAACCGGAGCATCGTTCCAACAATTGGCCATACTCGGCTAATTGTGCCTTGAAGTTCGCAGCTTGCAAAGGAGAGGACAAATCTTCTATCTTTGCAAAATTTTTAGTAAGGAGCGTCTCCACCCGTTGAAGATGGTAAAGAGCAGTGGTTAGCGAGTTCCTATCGCCATACAAAAAATAGTTTTTTTCAAAGCGCCGAATTTCCAGCACCGATTCTTCGAGTTTACTCACATTTTCCAAATAGCTTATCTTTTGTTCAAGGGAGCGCATGTAGTAGTAGCTGCCCATGATTGTGGCGGCCATGAATAGATAAAGCACCGCCGCGCCGATAATAATCTTATGGCGCAGGCTAATATTGAAAAGTGCGGGAAACATGAAGGCTCCTAAAGTTCAGCAAAAGACACATTGCATTTTGTCTGAGAGCAACTTTCGTTCCAGGCCGGCGTCGTTTATAGCTGGAATTATACTGGTGTATTACGTCTAATTTATTAGTCCACTCCACGCCTCTATCTAATTAAAGGATATTTTGTTGCGCAATGCAACATTTAGTTGCGCATAGATCAAAAACTATCCCACACTTTTTGCAGGAATAATCCATATCAAAGAATACGTCAAAACCTTTGAATATCACCGATTGTGAGTGCTGAAAAGTAGATTATTTTCAGCTCCAGTGCGCCGGCGAGATGGCGTTGATTATAGTACTCACAGGAAAACGAACGGCCTCGTTGCATGTTGCATCATCTAATATTGTTGCGGAGGATAAGGCTGACTCCGGATTTTTTGATGTTTTGATATTACCACTTAGCTACCTGTTGCAAACAGTCACGGCAATGCGGCTTGCGAAAGCCGGCACAGTCGGCTCTATGTGGTTTCAATGCCGTCATTGGTCGAAAAGAAGCTCTCCAATTCGGAAAAGCCTTGACGATTCAATTGCGTCTTCAAGAGCTAGCAGCTTCATTCTACAGAATTTTGCGGCAAACGGAATACGCCTTTTCTAATGATTTTCTTTTAAGAGAATAAAGCGTGGCAATGGACTTCAACTTTGGCACGGAAATTGATAACGAACGGGGTAGTGGAGGTCTACATGAAAAGAGTGAAAAAGAAACTGACGAAAATGTTGAATGCCATCACCTTCGCTGAAGCCGGGGAACACGAAACGGCTTTGAGTTACATGAACGATGCAAACTTGACTCCGCAGCAGGAACTATCGACAGCAAGTTCAACGGAACACATCGACAGTTCTGGTGTAATTAACCGAACTGAAAATCACTTTTCCGCGGCGGCTTTTGCGGAAGCGGGAGAATTCGACTCGGCGTTGGAATTGGTTGGAGTCCCCAAGCGGCCAAAAGCCGTATTATTAATTTTCGACGGTGATAATGACGAATCCGACGCTTTGGATTACGCCGTAAGTCTGTGTAGACGTATGCGAGCCACCCTTGAGGTGCTTGCATTGACCGACGGAACTGTTCCGGTCGATTTCACAAAGGATTCTCGTTACAAGAAAGTGAAGGCTCAGTGCGCCAAGAGACACAATTTAGCCTGCGTAATTTCGGAGCTTTCCGCAACAACGGATAAAGATTTGCTTGAATACATGCGGACGCACAAAGAAATTGCCGCCGTGATTTATAGCTCTGACGGCGCTAGAAAGAAAATCAATCACAAATCACTAGGCGCCAGAACACTTGAGCGCATAATGGAAAAATTTTCTATACCTTTAGTAAATGTTTTGAGCAAACGACCGTCAGGGGCTCACTAACTATTGAATAATTTGTGCATAAGAACTTGCGATAATATTTTTATTTTACGAAATTCATATGGATTTTTAACATCCAAACGTAACGATTATATACTTTAGCCACTTTAGGTATTGTTCACAGGACTAAGGCGCCGGCATGGGATTCGGGCGCTTATACGGGTAAAAGCACATCTACGTGCACCTAAAAACCGTCGCTGTTTTCTCGCAACTCATATTCTCTATAGAACTTCACAAAATAATCTATGCCGGACCAAAGGGTGAGCGCCAAAGCAATGTACAGCAAAACTGTGCCCAGCAGGTGGAAATTAATTGGAATGATGATTTTATAGGTGTAGTGAATTATCAGGGGCACAATAGCCGCAAACTGAAATACGGCTTTCAGCTTGCCTACCGGGCTGGGTTTTAAGGTAGTATCCCACGATTTGGTAATGGCGCGCAGTGCGCTGACGGCCACTTCCCTGGTTATTATCAGCATGACGACCCAGGCTTCCACTCGTCCCAACTCAATAAGCATAATCAGGGCGGAAGTTACCAAAACCTTGTCGGCTATGGGATCAAGAAATATGCCGAATGAAGACTCAACTTTTAAACGTCGCGCAATAAAACCATCAAAGTAGTCGGTTAATGACGCGATGAAAAAAATGAGACCCGCCAGCAGCGACGGATATCGCCCTTCAAAAAACAATAGCACAACAATGGGCGGCACAAGTAAAAGGCGACCCAAAGTCAAAAAGTTTGGAAGATGTTGTTTCATCCGGTTTGGGACTCGCTTACTTCCTGTTGTAGTTTACTCGCTGGTAGCGAGTTTTAGCGAGGGATTCTCCTTAAACTTGTTGTAATGCTTTATGACTTTCTCAATATAACTATTTGTCTCACGGTAAGGCGGAATACCGGCGTACTTTTTGACCGCTCCAGGTCCAGCGTTGTACGCCGCTAAAGAAAGCTTGAGATCACCGTATGACGCAAGCAAGCCTTTAATATATTTTACCCCGCCTATTATATTTTCACGCGGGTCCAGCGGTCGGCTCACATTAAGCGCTTTTGCCGTTTCCGGCATTAATTGCATCAGCCCTTTGGCGCCTTTTTTGGAAACCGCTGAGGGATTACAGTTCGACTCAGCGGTTATGATCGCCTTTACAAGACTCACATCCACCATATATTTTTCGGAGATTTCGGTGACGATTTCCTCAATACCTTTTGGGCGTCCTTTGGCATAAAATTCGATGACCGGTTCGTCACCCAATTCCGTCATGTGAAAGAGCCAGCCGTTACCACTGGGACAATTGGTGAATTCCTTAGAACCATCAGGATGAGTTCTAACGTAAATATCCGCATTAGCAATACCACATACCAAAAAAATCAATAATGCGGCTAATTGGAGAAAGCGCGAAATTTTCATTATGTCTTCCTACTGGATTTCTCACGACCTTCTCCTTCCTAAAATAAATTGTATTCAATACTAAACATCTAAGCATAAAATGTATGTTGTTTACTTGTATCGAAACCCTTTGGCGCCTCCCGCGCGGGCGCCAAGTCTTTCCACTGGTAATAAAACCTCACAGGTGGTTCCTTTGCCTTGCTCAGAATGAATGTTTACCAATCCTCCGTGCTCCTCTACAAGCAAATAAACTTTGCTTAGCCCCATACCTGCGCCTGTGGTTTTTGTGGTGCAGAATGGGTCAAAAAGCTCGTCGGTAACTTCCATTGCAAAGCCTAGTCCCGTGTCGGCAAACGAAATAGACACCGAAGGGCCGCTATGCCTGACTGTCAGAGTCACCTTACCTGCTTCGACAATCGACTCGAAGGCATTGCGTGTAAGTTGATAAAAAACCTCTTCTATGGCCTTTTCATCCGCGGTAATGGTTGGAATATTGGGTTCATTTTTTATAATAAATCGAATATTCTGTTTTTTATCAGAGCTGATTTCAGACTTAACTCTATCTCGTGCCTTTTCTATTAAAACCAAGACATTTACACGGGTAAACTTGAATCTGTGGAACTTTGCAAAGTTTACGTACTCTTCAATATCCCGGACCATTTTTTCGAGTCTAGCCACATCTTCCAGCATAATCCGAGTGTACTGAGAACAAACAGGATCTTCCGCAGTGGCTTTCCTGAGTCTCATTGTAAATCCCCCCAGAGAGGTGAGACTATTCCTTACTTCGTGAGCAATTCCTTCTACAACTTGCCCAAGGGACGCCAACTTCTCGGATTGCTTGAGCCTGCGTTCAATTTCGTAAGACTGAGTCATATCGGCTATGAGAAACACAATGCCGCTTACCCGAGAGCCATCTGATATCACTGATGTGGACAAATATCCAGGAAAAGTAGTTTTGTCCTTACGTCTGAAAAAAAACTCCCCCTCGATTTTTCCGATATTGATCGTGTCCTTGACAAGATCACGTTGGAGTCCACCGCCGGCTTCGCCGCTGATTAACAGATGAATGTCTTCATTATGCAACTCATCATGGCTGTAGCCCCACATGTTTAAGGCTGCGCGGTTTACAAATTGAATGCGACCATGAGAGTCCGTCGTGATCAGCGCTTCATTGATGATAGTGGTTAAATGCGCTAAGTACTTTTCGCTACTCCGCACCTTGTTTATTAAACGGCTGGTCTCTTCTCCGGCCTTTCGATTATCCAGGAGCTTCTGCGCCAATTTTACGACATCATGGGTGCCGAACGGCTTTGTGATATAGTCGGAGGCGCCGAGTTTCATAGCTTGAACGGCTATTTTTTCGTTGCCCACGCCGGTCATCATCACAACAATTGTCCTGGCAGAGCGCTGTTTTATAAAGTTCAAGGCGTCCATACCACCCGACTTCGGCATCTGCACGTCTATAAACGCCAAATCAGGATGGTATTGAAGAAAAGCGCTTTTGCATTCAGCCGCATCAAATGCCTGGATCACTTCGAAGCCGTATTCCTCGAAAACATCCTTTAACATGTTATTTAGGATTTCAGCGTCATCGGCAATCAGTATTTTAGGGCTTTCTTTTTGACTCGGCATTATTCCGACCACTGGTGGGCAGCTAATCAATAAGCATATGGTTTATTTTACGTGAATCGCAGCCGATCCCATAGAGTGGATTTGTTGCGACAGGTCAAGATAAGATTATGGCGGCTCGTTTCACGAGTCAAATTAGCGGTTGTTAATAGTTACGATTATTAAACTTATCCATGCAATCTTGTGAACAGAAGTAAAAGATTCGGCCATTGGCTCTGACACTCAACGTCTTATCCGGAGCGACAAAAGTCCCACACACCGGATCTTTGATCATCTCCTGATAGTCAGTGTCGGATTTGCTTTTTCGGGCTAATGGCTTCCCGCGTGAGAAGCCGAGGCTCCGCTTCATATATCCATAAAGCATATATCCAGCTAAAAATAGGATAAATACAAGTACAATTCTACCAAACATCTAATTTAACCGTTTCACGCCGGCCTGAGCTTCAGCCGTCAATTCACCTGCTAGATCGCCAACAGTTTTGCGCAACTGCGGGTGAACAAAATCAGCGGCGATTTCCGCAAGTGGAAGTAGCACAAAGGCCCTCGAGTGAATTCTTGGGTGCGGAATGGTTAAGCCTCTCTCAGCCAACATAACATCCCCATAAAAGAGAAGATCCAAATCAATTCTGCGAGAATGGTCGCTCTTGTGATCATCGGCTTTTCCAAGTTTTTTCTCTATGGATCTTATTGCGCTGAACAGCTTATGAGGGTCCAACATCGTCTCTATGTTGATCACCGCATTCAGAAAACTGGGCCCGTCGTCCGTCAAACCGACAGGTTCGGTTTCATACTGTTCGGAAATCACCTTTACTTCGATGCCTGGAGTTGCTTCTAATTCCTTTACAGCGGCTTTAAAGATGGCGACTTTATCTCCAAGGTTCCCTCCGAACCCAATGAAAGCCGTCACGGCCATCAGGCGCCGGCTACTTTGTTCACTAATGAACCGATACCTTCTATTGTGACTTCCACTGAATCGCCGGCCTTCATTGGCCCGATTCCCGCCGCTGTTCCGGTCGCTATTATATCTCCCGGCAGCAGTGTCATAACATGGGAAATGTACGCAACCAATTCAAAGCAGTCGAAGATCAGATTCGAAGTCCTGGATGACTGTTTTACCTCGTTGTTCAAGCGCAGTTCGATCTTCAGATCGGAGGGGTCAAGATCAGCTTCGATCCATGGGCCTATGGGACAGAAGGTGTCGAATCCCTTGGCCCGTGTCCATTGACCGTCTTTGGACTGCAAATCTCTAGCAGTCACATCATTTAGGCAAATGTAACCAAGAATGTAGTCTCGCGCGTCATCTTTAGAAATGTTGTGCGCTGGATCCGCAATCACGATTCCCAGCTCCGCCTCATAGTCGACTCTTGAGCTTTGCGGAGGCAGTATGATGGATTCGCCCGGTCCAATAATGCTCGACGCTGGTTTCAGAAATAAGAGCGGCTCTTTCGGCAGTTCTTGATTCAGTTCACTCGCATGGTCCCGATAATTTAACCCTACAGCGACAATCTTGCTTGGACAACAGGGATTTAATAGCTGAACGTCCGCAATGGACAAATTGTTAGGGATCTCCTGAAATCCTTCGACATCGACGATCACATCTTCGGCGATACGCCCCATGTAAATTTCAGATAAATACCTGAATCGAGCAATTCTCATAGCTGATCCTTTAATCCAAGCACATCCTGCATGTCGTAGATTCCATCAGGTTGTTTCAGCAGCCACAGAGCCGCCTGAATCGCGCCGGAAGCAAAAGCGTCTCTACTGTGAGCGCGATGGATAAGCTCGAGACGTTCTCCATTTGTTATAAACATAACGGTATGCTCACCGACTATGTCGCCGCCGCGCACTGAAAGAACGCCTATTTCTTCAGGAGTTCTTGCCCCCACGACGCCTCTTCTGCCATAAATCCCCACTTCGCCGAGATCTCTGCCCAGGGCGTTTGCCGTCACCTGGGCCAGCTTATCAGCCGTGCCGCTGGGAGCGTCCTTTTTAAGTTTGTGATGGGATTCGATGATTTCCACATCGTAGTCGGGGCCGAGGGCTCGGGCCACTTTTTCCGCCACATTAAACAACAAATTGACTCCACGGCTCATATTGGGGGCTATGAGGCAACGAGTGGAACCCGCTGTCCGCTCGATTTCCGAACGCTGCTCATCCGAAAAACCGGTAGTGCCCACAACTATGGCTTTGCCCGCCTGTGCGGCCAAGCCAATATTTTTCACTGAAGCGGCGGGGGAGGAAAAGTCTATCAGCACGTCACAATCAGCAATAACCGAATTGACGTCATCAGTTACAGCAATTCCGAGCTTTCCCACTGCGGCGAGTTCTCCCGCGTCCTGACCAAGAAAAGGACTGCCGGCCATCTCCAAAGCGCCGGCAATTTTTATTTCAGGATTGTCGGAAGCAAGAGCTATAATTCTTCTGCCCATTCGACCGGCGGCGCCGCTGACGGCAATTTTCATCTGAATCTCCAATTAAATTAGATTATATTTGTTTAGAATGCTTCTCAATTTTACATTGTTGGCTTCAGACATTTCACACAAAGGCAATCTATACTCCGGTTGAATTTTTCCCATCATTGCTAAGGCCGCTTTGATGGGAATAGGATTTGTCTCTATAAACATGGCCTGACAAAGCTCATATATTTCAAAGTGAATTTTGCGGGCCTCTTCGATATTCCCTTTGTTCATTGCGTTGACAAGAGCCGTCATTCTATCCGGAACAATATTCGTGACCACCGACACGACACCTTTCCCACCTAGCGCCATTAGGGGAAACGTCATCTGGTCGTCTCCTGATAAGACATCAAAATCGGCGCCGCCGCATTGCCGAATCACTTCGCTCATCTGAAGTATGGATCCCGAGGCTTCTTTAACGCCCACGACGTTGGGTTCTTTGGAGAGCCTCACCACGGTTGCCGTTTCGATGTTCACCGAGGTTCGGCCCTGTATATTGTATACAATTATCGGCAAATCCGCTTCTTGAGCCACTGTTTTGTAATGCCGATAAAGGCCCTCTTGAGTGGGTTTGTTGTAATACGGCGCAACCAGCAAGGCTGCGTCAGCGCCTACTGATTTTGCGTGCTTAGTTAAAGCAATGGCCTCCTCGGTGCTGTTGGAACCTGTTCCGGCCATTACCTTTACCTGACCTGCCACTTCCTTGACGGTAATCTCTACAACTCTGTTGTGTTCTTCGTGGCTCAGTGTGGGAGACTCGCCGGTTGTGCCGCATGGCAGAAAGCCGTTTATTCCTGCGTCAATTCCGAATTTAATAAGATTTTTCAGAGCGGCTTCGTCAACTTTCCCGTCTTTGAAAGGCGTTACTATTGCCGTAAAGGTTCCTGAAAACATTCTAACATGCTCCTTTATCTGGTTTCGAGAATCACGTTCGGTATACGTTCACCTCGGATCAAGTCTTCGTAGGATTCTCGCTCACGTATAATAAAGTATTCCGATCCGTCCACCAATACTTCGGCGGCTTTGGGCCTGGAATTGTAATTGGACGACATGGTAAAACCATAGGCTCCGGCGCTTTGCACGGCTAAAAAGTCCCCGGACGCCACCTGGTCAATTTCTCTGTTCTGAGCTACAAAATCTCCGGATTCACAAATTGGCCCTACAATATCGGCGGTAATTTTTCTATCTTCATCTGGACTTTTCCGGACCTTTAGAATCCCGTGATAGGCATCATACAAACTTGGCCGAATGAGATCATTCATGGCCGAGTCAACTATGACGAAATGCTTTGTTTCAGCCGATTTTTGGTACAACACTTTTGTCGCAAGAATACCGGCATTGCCAACAAGCACCCTGCCCGGCTCTAAAATTAACTTCACACCCAGCCGCTTCACCCGGCCAACTATGGCCTCACCGTATTCCGACGGCGGCGGAGGCTCTTCAGCGTCATATGATATACCCAATCCCCCTCCAATATCCAAATACTTGATGTCAATTCCGGAGGATCGGAGCTTACCGATTAGAGCAGCCAATCTGTCGATGGCTTCCAAGATGGGATCTATATCGGTAAGCTGACTGCCTATGTGGCAATCGACTCCCTCCGGTTTTAAGCCTTCCATCTCTTTAGCCGCCTGGTAAAGCTGAAACGATCGTTCAACATCTATGCCGAATTTATTTGTCTTTAGACCCGTCGATATATATGGATGCGTCTTAGGATCAACATCGGGATTAACACGCAAAGCCACCCTGGCTTTTCGGTTCTTGGCTATAGCTCTGTCGTTAAGAGTTTCGAGTTCATCCTCAGATTCCACGTTAAACATCAGGATGCCTGCATCAAGGGCCTGATCTATTTCCTCCGCGGTTTTGCCCACACCGGAATAAACAATTTTACCCGGCTCGATCCCGGCCTTTAAAGCTCGATAAAGCTCACCCCCGGAAACTATATCGGTCCCTCCGCCCATGTCGGCAAAAATCCGTAAAATGGAAATATTGGAGTTGGCTTTCACGGAAAAACACACAAGATGATCCAATGACTGGAATGGTTCTTCAAAAACTTTAAAATGTCGTTCCAGCGTCGCTCGACTATATATAAAAACCGGAGTTCCCACTTCTCTGCAAATAGTTTCTACCGCCACATCTTCGCAGTAGAGATCGGCGTCTTTGTATTGAAAATGGTTCATATTCGTCTCGTGATTTTTTGTATATTACGGTCGCCGGATTGGAACGGGCGGATTCCAATTCCGGAGCGTCCACTGCGTATGCGGTTACGGCATACCGGTATGTTTTGCCCCTACGGACATGTAAATCGGTGAACTTGGTTCCCTCGACAAGCTCTGAATTAATTTTCGTGTAAACCAATCCGGCCTCGGACCGATAAATGTTGTAGTTGATCTGCGCCCCTTCTACGTCAACTTCATCCCATGTAACTTCGATTCCTCTTCTCTTTGACTCTGCGCTCACATTCCGTGGACTGGGCGGCGTTACTCCAGGTCGTACTAAAATGGAAGGCGACGCTTCGGATTCAAGGGCGACACCTCGAGCCATACGCACTGACCTTATGGCATAATAGTAAATCTTGTTTTTGTCGGCGGTATCATCGGTGTATTTCGTCTCACCGGCTTTCTTGCCCACCAAAAGCTTCATAGACTGGGGATCATCCCCTTCGCAGCGATAAATCCTGTAACCTTGAATATCAGGATTGTCCAATAACGACCATTCGAGTTCAACAGCGCCCGATGTATTTCTCACAGCTTGAACGGTTTGAGGCGCCGGCGGCAAATCCAGCAACGAAACAGTAACATCCGGGCTCTCTTTACTTTCGCGGCCTCTGAGATTATAAACGCTCACGTAGTAGGAATAAACATTGCCTGGAGAAACATTTTTGTCCGTGTAAACAACTTCATCTTTATCAATTTTTGCGTCAATAGGTTTGTGAAAATCAATATTTGCGTGCATTAGCCTATTTTGGGGACAATCTTCGCATTCTTCTCCCTTTTTTTGAACTGAGCGAAAAACTTTAAAACCTGAAATATCCGTAATCTTGGACCCGTCGTTATTAGATGTTGGTATGATCCACTTCAATATTACGCGATGTGGAAAAGCTTTCGCCTCGATAAGTCCCACTTCTCCCGGAATGACCGCCGTAGCCGGTCTGGGACTGGTTTTATACCCGCAGCCGGTTAATAATAGAAAAACCGCTCCTATAATTAGAGATTGTCGTAGGGATAGTTTCAACCATTCCTCTACTTTAACTAATCAACTTGTGACCGTCTGTTCTGTTCAATAAAAGCTCTAATCAACTCTATTTGATGCTGGACGCTTTGCTTTGCGGTTCCTCCGACATGAGCCCTGGCCTCAACCATTTGCTCAGGTGTGGGCAAGGATTCTTTTTTTTGTGCTTCAGGGTCTCGCGATAGGCTTCCGATCCTCTCGTGAGCTTCCCGAAACGGAACCCCTTCACGAGCAAGCTGATCCGCAAGATCAGTCGCCGCTAAACCGGGTTCGGCCGCAGCCTCGGCCATTCTCTCACGGTTGAATGTAATCCCTTCCATGATGCCGGCCATGATCGTGAGACAGCCCAGAGCCGTGTCAAGCGCGTCAAACACGGGCTCTTTATCTTCCTGTATATCTTTATTGTAGGTTAGCGGCAGAGCTTTAAGAGTGGTAAGGAGAGCAACCAAATCGCCGTAAACCCTTCCGGTTTTCCCACGAATCAACTCGCAGGCGTCCGGATTTTTTTTCTGAGGCATAATACTTGAACCCGAACAATAAGCGTCCGGTAACACGCAGAAGCCGAATTCCGAGGTGGACCACAAAATGAGTTCCTCAGCCAATCTGGACAGATGAGTAAGCAATAAAGAGGAATTGAACACGAACTCCACCGCAAAATCTCTATCGGAAACAGCGTCCATGGAGTTTGGGGCCACCTCGGGGAAATTAAGCAGTTCTGAGGTTTTGTAGCGATCGATTGGGAAGGTTGTCCCAGCCAATGCCGCGGCCCCTAATGGTGAAACGTCGATGCGTTTTTTCGAGTCATTGAAGCGTTCCCAATCTCTCTTTAACATAAAAGTATAAGCCATGAGATGATGAGACAATCTCACTGGTTGAGCCCGCTGCAAATGGGTATATCCAGGAAAAATAACGTCAATGTTAAATTCAGCTTGATCTACCAGTGTATCCATCAGATATATTATTCCGTCGAATATCACATGCGTTAGATCTCGCAGGTAAAGTCTGAAGTCCAAAGCGACTTGATCATTACGACTGCGGGCTGTGTGCAATCGCCCCGCCACCGGCCCAATTTTATCTTTTAAGGCGGTTTCGATATTTATGTGTATATCTTCGAGATCATCTCTAAATACAAACACCCCTTGCTCAATTTCCTTTTTGATTTCAAGTAATCCGGTTTGAATGAGGTCCGCGTCTTCTCTGGAAATTATGTCCTGGCGCGCCAACATCTCCGCATGGGCAATGCTGCCCCGAATATCGTGAGCATAAAGCCTCTGGTCGAACGCAATGGAGGCGTTGAATTTGGCAAAAGGCGCCGCCATCCCGGAGACGAATCGTCCTTTCCGGATTCCTTCAGAAGCGCCGGAGTCGTTTTCATTTTTTCGGTCTGACATTTTACAATCGTTACACTCGGTGGAAGTAATCGGAAACTTTACTTGTTTTTGTCCATCATTGATTTGATTCTCATTCTCAGAGCGTTTAAACGAATAAATCCTTCAGCGTCCGCCTGAGAATACACTTGATCGGCTTCAAATGTAGCAAATCGAGGATCATACAAAGAGTTATCCGACTTTCTTCCGGCAATGGTCACATTCCCTTTGTACAATTTCAATCTAACTTTACCATTCACAGCCTTTGCCGCCTCGTCAATCGCGCCTTGTAGAATTTCGCGTTCAGGGGAAAACCAGTACCCGTTGTACACAAGCGACGCGTATTTCGGAATCCATTCGTCTTTCAGGCGCATTACTTCTCGATCCAACGTAAGGGATTCCATTGCCCTTCTAGCGGCATGAATCACCGTTCCTCCCGGAGTTTCGTAGACGCCGCGGCTTTTCATGCCCACGTAGCGGTTCTCAACCAAATCAACCCTGCCGATGCCGTGCTTGCCGGCCATTTCGTTAAGCTTACTCAACAATTCAGCGGGCGAAAATCTTTGGTCGTTGAGCTCCACCGGGTCGCCCGCAACGAATGTGAGCGTGATTTCCTCTTGTTCATCCGGGGCGTTCATGGGATCGGTTGTGAGTATAAACATATCTTTTGGCGGCTCCGCCCAGGGATCTTCGAGGACGCCCCCTTCAAAGCTCAGGTGAAGCATATTGCGATCCATGCTGTAAGGTTTTTCCGCAGTGGAAGTAACCGGAATGCCGTGATCCTGGGCATAAGCAATGAGGTCCGTCCTGGATTTCATGTCCCATGTGCGCCAAGGCGCTATGACGGAAATAGTGGGATCAAAGGCGTAATAGGCCAGCTCGAATCTAACCTGGTCGTTGCCTTTGCCGGTGGCGCCGTGACTAACGGCGTCAGCGCCTACTTCGGCGGCCAATTCCATTTGGGCTTTTGCAATGCAAGGGCGAGCTATGGAAGTGCCTAGAAGATAACAGCCTTCGTAAACGGCGTTGGCTCTGAACATAGGAAAAACGAAATCCCTGACGAACTCTTCCCGTAGATCGCGGATGCGACAGGATTCGGCGCCCGTAGCTCGAGCTTTCTCATCTAAGTTATCCAGCTCTTCACCCTGGCCAAGATCAGCGGCGAATGCGGTTACCGTGCATTGATACGTTTCAACCAGCCATTTCAGGATTACCGATGTATCCAAACCACCTGAATACGCCAAAACGATGTGGTTTATTTTTTTGTCTTTCACGTGGCCTCCGAAATCGTATAAGCAAACTCGTGAAGGTGCGCTTTGATGATTATGTGGAATACCGCCCGACGATAATTGAAAGAAAGGACTTAACAGACTTTAAATTTTCAGCAGCATTTCCAAAACGGCCTTTTGAACATGCAGTCTATTTTCAGCTTGATCCCAAACTAACGAGTAATCGGCTTCTATGACGTCGTCCGTTATTTCCTCGCCTCGGTGGGCGGGCAAACAGTGGAGACAGTAGCTCTTATCCTTGGCCAACCTCATGAGTCTCCTGTCGACTCTGTAACCGTCAAACGCTTTACTGCGGACATCAGCTTCGTCTTCCTGGCCCATGGAGGCCCATACATCCGTTGACACAACGTCCGCGTCCTTAATCGCTTCCTCGGGATTACGGGTAAGTTTGATATTTACGGCGTCATAAGGGACTCCCGGATCGTATCCTTCCGGACAAGCCAGCACAAGCTGAAAACCCAGAACATTAGCCGCCGTTATCCACGAATTGGCCACGTTGTTTCCGTCGCCGATCCATGCCGCTTTCATATTCAGTATATCAATGCCCTTTTCTTTGACCGTCAGGAGATCCCCAAGTATTTGGCATGGATGCAACAAATCTGACAACCCGTTCACAATCGGCGCTGTGGACCATTCGGCAAATTCTTCAAGGAGGTGATGGCCGAAAGTTCGGATAACAATTGCGTCCACATACCTCGACAGAACTCTGGCGGTATCTTTAATGGGTTCTCCGCGCCCCAGTTGAATATCTTTGGCGTTCAGAAAGATCGCCTGACCGCCTAGTTGGTGAATACCGACCTCAAAAGATACCCGTGTCCGTGTGGAAGGCTTTTCGAATATCATTCCTACGACACGGCCCGCCAATGGTTTTGGGCCGGCCGGTCCAGGAAAACCATTTTTGAGTTCGGCGGATCTTTCAATCAGGCTCAAAATTTCCGCTGCGGAATAATCGGCCAAATCAAGGAAGTCCCGTTTAGTTCTCATGCTCTGCGCCTCCTGCTTTTGTCAGCGCAAAGTCGAGAACATCAATAAGCTTATCAATTTCGTCCTTAGTGACAACTAAAGGCGGAAGAAATCTCAGAACCGTATCCGAAGTGCAGTTGACCAATACCCCATGATCTCGCATCGACACGGTTATGTCCGAACCTGGTTTTCGCAGGTCCACCGCCTGCATTAACCCCATGCCTCTGACTTCTTTTATTATGGGCAATTTAGCGGCTAGATCTTCCAACCGAGACCGCAGATATTGACCCTTTTCGACTACCGAATCGAGAAAGCCGTCCGACAGAATTTCACTGGTAACCGCAACAGCGGCCGCTGAACACAATGGATTACCGCCGAACGTGGAAGCGTGAGTCCCTGGAACGAGCGCGCCGGCAGCCTTATCGACGGCGAGAACAGCGCCCATTGGAACACCGCCCGCGATTCCTTTAGCGAGGGTCACTACGTCAGGTATAATGCCGAAATGTTCGTGCGCAAGGAATTTGCCTGTGCGCCCCATTCCAGTCTGAACCTCGTCCATCATGAGCAGGCATCCGGTTTTGTCGCAAAGGTTCCGCACAGCTTGAAAATATTCCGGGGCGGCCATGCGTACTCCGCCTTCACCTTGGATGGGCTCAACGAATATTGCCGCGGTTCTCGCATCAACCGCTTTTTCCAAAGCTCCTATAACCCCGAATTTTACCTGACTGAATCCTTGAACTTCAGGTTCAAAACCTTTTCGATATTTTGTTTGGCCGGTAGCGGCCAAGGTCGCCATGGTTCTGCCGTGGAAGGAATTTTCCATTGTGATTATGTGGTAACGGTCATGAGCGCCTTGGTCATGAAAATACTTTCGGGCTATTTTGATTGCGCCTTCGTTTGCTTCAGCCCCGGAATTGCAGAAGAAAGCTTTGTCTGCAAAGGTGTTTTCCACAAGTAGTCGAGCAATCTCAATCTGAGGCTGAATATAAAATATATTTGACACATGAATGAGTTTGCCGGCTTGCTCGGCAATAGCTTGAACAAGTTTAGGATACGCGTGCCCCAGACTGCATGCGGCCAGGCCGCCGATGAAATCGAGATACTCACGACCCTCGGAATCACGAACAACGCACCCTGAACCCTCAACCAACATTATTGGAGTTCTTCCGTAGGTGTTAAATACGTATTCGGCATTAAGAGCTACAAAATCTTTGGAATCCATGATCCGATTCTCCTTGGGAGGTCTCGAGGTTCACCTTAAACAAGATCACTGTTGGTATGGATATTTAACTATTGTTCATAATCCGGAACTCAGCGCCGGCATTCAGCGCATTTCGGGATTGGCTCTATTACAGGCCCGGGGCTGTTTCGCGCACTATTTCCGTGCCTATTCCTTCGTCGGTTAATAATTCAAGAAGCAACGCGTGGGGGACTCGACCGTCAATGATGTGCGCCTTTGGAACTCCGCCGTTCAACGCGTTTAGGCAACACCTTATTTTAGGAATCATGCCGCCTGAAATCACACCTTCGGCTATCAATGTTTCCGCTTTATCTTCAGGTATGCTGGAGATGATATTTTGATTCTGATCCATTACACCGGGCACATCAGTCAAAAGAATGAATTTTTCAGCCTTCAGCGCTCCCGATAATGCGCCGGCAGCCGTGTCGGCGTTGATGTTGTAAGGCTTTTCACCGGGGCCGGCGCCCACAGGAGCTATAACCGGTATGAAGCCGTTTTTCTCCAAGCAACTTATAAGCTCCGGGTTTATTTTTTCCACATCACCGACTAAACCGAGATCTTCATCGGTATCCCCTAAGCTTGCAGGCCTAGCCTTTTTTGCCTTAATCAGCTTTCCATCGCGTCCTGATATTCCGACTGCCCGGCCACCATAGGAATTGATGAGGGAAACCACGTCTTTATTTACTTTTGCAACCAACACCATTTCAACGATGTCCATTGTCTCTTCATCGGTGACTCGTAAACCTTTAACGAAACGGCTTTCTTTTCCGAGCTTCAGGAGAAGTTCACCGATTTGCGGGCCGCCTCCATGGACGATTATGGGCAGCATGCCAATGAAGCTCAAAAGAGCTATATCTTCCGCAAAGTCTCTTTTGAGATTCGGATCGATCATGGCGCTTCCACCATATTTAACGACTATTCTCTTTCCACGAAATGTCCGAATATACGGTAAGGCTTGTAAAAGAGTATCGGCCCTTTCAAAGCAAGTCGAAGGTTTAATATTTGGGCTATTAGGCATGGGAAACCCACTCGGATACATAAATAATTTAAATATTAAGGATATGGGTGTTGCGATACGTTGGGGAAACCAATCGTCACAACGCAAAAGGATTAGTTTACCACCAATATATTCGGGATTGAAGTTCTTTTCACGCGGGACGGGAATTTAATTCTCTTCTAGTCATGTGCTGCGATTTATGTTAAGCCCCGCCAAAAATGGACTTTTGATTGTAGTAAAAAAGATTGGTGAATGGAGCAGGCGCAGCCCAACTTCAGAAAATGATAATTAAATAACGCAGTAATCATTTTCTCAGTGGAGCGCCGTAATCGACACATGGGTAATAGCTCTGAAAGGGATTTTTGCGGCGCAAATTGTCGTCTTTCCGGCTGAGTGACGGGGCTATTTCATCATCTTCCCACCAATCCCAATATGCCGATGATGATAAGATACAGCCCGACTATCCAGGATAGAAATCTTGGAACTATCAATATTACTATTCCCGCTATCAATGCCACCAAAGGTTGTAATTGCACATTAAGGTTCATAATTTCCTCCATAGTAAATATTGGCGAGGGCCATGCAATTCGAGAAACAAAGCTCCATTTAAATTAGATGCGCCTCTCTGTACATAAACGCAAGACCTTGCTCTCTAGTACTCCGACACCTTTCTCAATAAAAACGCCCACAAAAAATGCAATCATATACGATTATGGCCCTATTGGCCGGCGTGCATTAACATATGTCTATAATTATTTTCGTGAAGGTGTAATATGGCTAATTTAATATTAGTTAAGTCAAATCGTTTGAAGAAAGCTTTGATTGACAGGGATGAATTTTTAAGAAAACACTCGGAATTGCTGTCTTTGCAAAGAAAAATTGATGAGAAAATGCGGAAAGCTAAGACCAGCCATAACCGTCTAGTATTGATTCATACCCTTATGATGGATTCAGTGAACGAACTGCATAATAAGCTTCAAGGATTCAGACAAGCGGCAAATTAACTTCTACCAATTCCGGGGGAAATTCGATGAAGAAGTCGGTTCCCCCGTCATTCCAACAATCTTCCAGAGAACGACAGTATTCGCATTCTTTAATATTACCTGAACAGACATCACTCGACGTGGGTATTTTTGAGCATCGTTCGCTCAAGCAACCTATCTTGAATCCAAGGCGCTCGGAAAAAATCCTCATTTTGAGGAGATCGGTTCCGGTACCGCCCGCGTTGAACGCGTATCTCGATCCTGAGCTATAAAGATCGGTTGCCTGAACCGGGTTAAAGCCTTCAAAGATATTGAGCTGCTCGGGTTCAGGAATGCCGACACCGTTATCTCTAATAAGAATTCGATAACCTGAATCCAGAAGATTACCCGAAACGGATATCTTTCCATAATCCGGAGTATTTTCTATGGCGTTTCTTGTTAGACCCTCAATAAGAGAACTGAGAATTTGCGGAGGTATTTTGAGAATCGCAGGCTCCGGCGGGTGGAACTCCAAATCGATCGTGCGATTTTGAATCATGGATTCGCACAATTCCTCAGCAGACTTGAACGCCTCAGCAACAAATGCTCGCCGCAGTTCTTTCGTTTGGATCGGGAATTGCTCGTTCACCTTTTCCTGCAGGGCTTTTAGAGCTTGGGTCAATTCGGGTTGGTCATCGGAAGTGATCTCGATCATTTCATCGAGTTGATCAAGCAATCCCATAAGAGGATACTGCGGAGCTGAATCCACATCGTCAACAATATGCCCCACCTGTTTTTCAATTGTCTTCAAGCGATTAAGATTGCGCAGCATCCGAGCAAAGGACATTTTAGAAGTGTCCAGCCCCTGTTTTTGAAGATTTTTTTCCAGAATACCCAGACTCGCGTCAATAATTGCAACAGGTGTTTTCAGTTCATGTGACAAATGGTTAAGCATCTTGTTCTTGGCTCTGTTAAGCCGCTCCAACTCCTTGTTTGAAACCATGAGCTCTTCGTAATAGGAGGCGTTTTCAAGGGCCATAGCCACACTGCCGGCAAGCGCGGACATGACTTCAACATCATCGTCCGTAAACCAACCTTGTATTTTATTGAGAGCATAAAGGACTCCCAATCTTTTGTCCCGGGCTTGGAGCGGAACACAAATCATTGTGCGCGTGGTGAATCCTGAAATCACGTCCACTGACTTATAGACCCGTCGGTCCGTTGACGCGTTATTCACGAGAGCCGGCAACCCCGTTCTGAAAACCCAGCCGCAAACCCCCTGGTCTTTGGGAATCCGAATATTTTGACTGTTAGTTTCAAAATAGCTCTCCCTGTCTAGGACGATTTTCCAGTAAAACTCTTCCTTTTCATGATCAAACAACAGTACTCCGGCGCCTTCGCAATTCAGGACCTTTTGAACTTCACCGACAATTGTTGAAAGGAGACCATCGATGTCGGTGGTTGACGCTAGAGCTTTGGAGGCGTTCAGAAGTAGGACAAGCTTCCCTGGATCGAGACATTGATCGCTGGATATATAAGAATTCATTGGGGCGCCGGCAGGATACGTGACCTCGGGATTTGTATAATCATCCTCCATGATGCGAATCCTTTTTTACAGACGCTGGAACATAAAGGGCGCATGCCGCCGCCGGCTTTATCTCAGTTTGTTACGAGACTTTTGGCTCTTATTCTTTCAGCCGGAAAGCGCTTTAAATTGGCTTCTTCTTTTTGGTCCAGCAGACTTAACGCAGCTTGGACAATACCATCAGGCGTTAATCCGAGATCTTGGAGCAATTCAGCCCTCGTCCCATGATCCACAAATTCGTCATTTATACCCAATCTGGCCGTCTTAACGTGGTATAAGCCGGCTTCCGAAAAAAGCTCAAGAACGGCGCTTCCGAATCCCCCGGCAAGCACACCTTCTTCCACGATGAGAACACGCCCGGCTTTGGCTGATTGTTCGATAATCATCTTCTCATCTAAAGGCTTAATGAACCGGGCGTTCATGACCGCCGCCGACTTGCCGTCCAGCGCAAGAATTTCCGCGGCTCTGATTGCGACGGGCGCCATTGAGCCCACCGCTATAATAAGCAGATCATTGCCGTGCTTTACCATTGCAGCTTTGCCGACAGGAATAGGCGAGGGATCTCTTTTCAAATTGACCCCTTCTCCTGAAGCTCTGGGATATCTGATGGAGCTCGGCCCCTCAAGAGTCAAAGCGGTAGCCAACATGTCCGCCAATTCATCCTCATCGGCAGGCGCCATTACCGTGAGATTCGGAACACTCCTGCAGAAAGCCATATCAAAAACGCCATGATGAGTAGGGCCGTCCTCACCAACTACTCCCGCTCTGTCCATTGCAAATACTACAGGAAAATTCTGCATGCACACATCGTGAATAATGTGATCGTATCCCCTTTGTATAAAAGTGGAATAAATCGCCACAATGGGCCTGTAGCCTTCTTTAGCCAAACCTGCGGCAAATACCACGCCGTGCTGTTCCGCTATGCCGACGTCAATGAAACGATTGGGAAAAATGCGAGCGAATTCCGTCAGCCCGGTACCATATTCCATGGCAGCGGTTATGGCTACTACTCTTGGATCTTTTGCGGCAAGTTTAACGGCGGTTTGTCCAAAAACCTTGGTGTAGCTGGGATGACCCGACGATTCCGGCGTTTTGCCGCTGGAAATTTCAAATGGTCCGATGCCGTGGAACTTTCCGGGATTTTCTTCAGCATGGCAGTAGCCTTTTCCTTTACAAGTCACCGTATGAATCAGCACGGGCTCATGAAATTTCTTGACGTTGTTAAAAGTGTCAATCAAATGCTTGAGTTGGTGCCCGTCAATAGGGCCCACATAATTAAAACCGAGCTCTTCAAAAAGCCTACCTGGGGTAATGAAGCCCTTCATGGCGTCTTCAAATTGCTTGGCCATATCATAAATGCTTTGGCCCATTGTTTTCAGTAGCTTTTTTAATTCCGATCGGAAACGAGTCACCATTTGCCCGGTCATGATTCTGTTCAGGTAAGCGGCCATTGCGCCGACATTAGGAGAAATGGACATTTCATTATCATTGAGCACAATAATCATGTCTTTCTTAGCCGCGCCCGCCTGGTTAAGTCCTTCATATGAAACACCACAAGTAAGCGAGCCGTCACCGACAACCGTTATCACTTTATGATTCAGACCTCCGTAGCACCGGGCCTGAGCCAACCCTGCGGCAAAACTAATCGCATTACCGGCGTGACCCACGTCGAAACTATCGTATTCGCTTTCCAGCCGCTTAGGAAAGCCAGAGAGGCCATTCTTTAATCGCAACGTGTGAAACAAGTCTCGCCGGCCAGTCAATATTTTATAGGCGTAAGCTTGATGACCTACATCGAAAACAAACTTGTCGTCCGGAGGCTCGAATACCTTTAGAAGGGCCAGAGTCAGTTCAACTACTCCCAGGCTCGAAGCTAAGTGACCACCTCGATCGGCGACGGTTTTGATTATGAGTTCACGAATTTCTTCCGCCAGGATTTTCAATTCAGGTAATGACAACTGTTTGATATCTTGTGGGGATTTAAGGTCGAACAAAATTGAATCATTTGGATTCATAACTAAATTACCTATCCAATTTAATTTAGGCGCCGACCTACGTAGTCGGCAATCAAAATAAGAGGCTCGGCCTTGACGCCGAAAGGCTCGACCTCCTGGATTGCGGATTCGAGCATCTGCTTAATCATTTCATTCGATTTTTCTTTGCCGTACAATTTCGGAAAAGTGGCTTTACCTCTTTTAAAATCTTTATTCACTTTTTTTCCGAGCGCGTTTGCGTCACCCTCTAAATCCAAAAGGTCGTCGCGGATCTGAAAGGCTGCTCCAATGCGCTCACCATAAGCGCCCAACTTGGCTATGTCGTTATTCAAGGCGCCGGCCAGTCTAGCTCCACAAGTTAATGAGCTTTTTATCAATGCGCCTGTTTTAAACTTTACAATTCTGTCCACCAGGTCCGGGGTAACGTCCTGACCTTCATTAATGATATCCAAAGTTTGTCCGCACACAAGCCGTTTTGATCCCGCCGCTTGAGCCAGGTCGGATATTGAAATTAGCAATTTATCGTTTCTGGAGACCCGCATGGACGCAGGGCCGGCCAAAAGCTCGAACGCAAAGGTCAGCAGAGCGTCTCCGGCCAGAATGGCGACAGCTTCACCAAACATTTTGTGAGTAGTAGGTTTTCCGCGTCTGAGGTCATCATCATCCATGGAGGGCAAGTCATCATGGATTAGAGAATATGTATGGACACATTCAATTGCGGCGCATAGATAAACAAGTTGTTCGGCTGATCCTCCCACAGCTTCGCCTGCCGCAATGGCCAGAATAGGTCTAATACGTTTTCCACCGGCGAATATGGCGTAACGCATAGCCTGGTGGAGAATGGCCGGTTCAGTCGCTTCCGATGGTAATAATTCGTCCAGCTTTGATTCGACAAAACTTTTTCCACCGGATAAATAATCAAGCAGGTTTGTAGACAATTATCCGTCACCTTCACCGAACGGAACTCGCTCCATATTAGCTAACAATTCTTCTATTTTTCCTTCAGCCTGATTGAGAATACGAAAAAGATTCCGCGATACTCCTATGCCTTCCTCGAAAACCGTCAGGCTGTCATCCAACGTCAACCCGCCATGTTCAAGCTTTTCCACTATAGATCTTAGACGGTCCAACTGACCGTCAAAAGTTTCGGCAGGGTCCGGCTTATCTTTGGGTTTTTTCATTTAATTCTCTAATTTACGGTGAGCGACAAGGTCTGCACGTAATTATCCAAGGAAAAGATTTACTTCATTCAACGTTCAACGGCGAATCAGTCGATTAGCAAAGAATAATCTACCAGCAGAAGTTTTTTGCGCCCAATCAAATATGCTTGTTTATCGCGGCAAATACAGATCCACGCCAACAACATCGGCGTTATTTCAGCTAAGCGCTGAGTTTAGCTTTTTATTAGCTGATCTCGCAATCCCTGTGCGACAATGCGCCGGTCTTAGGTAAGTATACTCATTGTAAGTCGCGACTACACGCTCGAAATTGAAGGAATGTCCCACGACCAGGGGCTATAATGTCGTCAATCAAATCGGTATTGAAGTGCGAAAAAACACCAGCTAGTTCTTCTGATCGTCATCCGAAATAAGTTCGCTCAATTCCCTCTTTGCCGCAACAAATCCCGGATCAATATTGACGGCTTTCGTGAAACACTGTAAAGCGTCTTCGGAACGCATGAAGTAGCGTTTCAATATATAACCTTCGAGGTAATAGCCCTCGGCCAATTTTTGGGGCAAAATCCTGCTGATCAACTCTTTTATTTTATTTGAGTTTTGAACATCCACGAGAGCCGATTTAACGTACTGGGCCGCGAAATTCTGATGCAGCCGAGCTTTAATTTTTGTTTGCGCAAGTGAGTATAGGACATCGGAATAAAGACTTTGATCCACCGGCTCGTTTAACTCAATGATATCTCTAGCTTCATCCAGGAGGTCAATAGCTTCCAAATAGTGAGTGGCGTTAGCAAGCTCCAGCCCGGAGTTCAACAATTTTTCAGCAAAGTAGACATCGTTAGCGCCTGCGAAAAGCGCTTTTGTCGAAAAAACCAGCAGTATGTAGAGCAATATACCGAGTATTTTAAAGCGTCGCATATCGCGCATTATACCGCATTCATTCAAAAAAATTCCAATGTTTGCCGCAACAAGCTTTAGCCGGGCCGACTACGCATCTACTGAACAATCTCGAACTCAACTCGTCTTCCAAAACGATCCTGCCTTATTCCTGAAGGCGCCTGCAACATTGTTTGGCCCGACCCATGAGCGATAATGCTTATTTGAGTGGACGGCACTTTGTATGCGCTGATAAGGTGATGAGCCACGGCTTCGGCTCTCTTTTTAGATAACTTCAAATTGTGGTCGGCCTTACCCTTACCGTCTGAAAAACCGTGCAATATTACCCTCGCGGCGGGATTGGCGCGCATCGCGTTGGCGACCGCCTGCAAAGCCGCCATATTGGCTGCGTCAGCGGATGGTTCCTTGGATCTGAGGGAATAGTTATTTGAATCAAATGTCACCACACCAATGGACTCATGTGCGCCGGCGGCAGGCCCCGACGGTTTTGCGCAAGGTGTCACAAGGTGACGCTTCATCCAGGCGTACCAAGGCGCGGAGGAAGTAATTTGATCGGCCGAGGTGTAGACTCCTCGGCACTTCTCGGCAATTCCTTTAAGATAAAATCTACCGTCCGGCGAACCGCCGATTTGAACTGCGTGGATTTCGAGATCAGGGTTGTTCTGGCACATCCTTTCAGCAATTTGGATAGGATCGGCTTTGCATGACTCCGTGCCCGCGCCGACCACCAGAATGATCGTTTTACCCGTCAAACCGGCGACATCGTCGGCAGCGGCCTTCAAACCTGCGGCAAAGGAACTGACTCCATAGGAGACCGTTTTCGGAAACGCGTTCATGAAGCGCTCAGGGTCCCAGGGCTGAACGGCAAGGATGCTTTCCGTATTTTCGCAGCCCAATCCGACCTTTAGTCCCCAGTGCCTTAAACCCACATTAAAAAAACCATCTGCGGTAATTGGGATAGCCTGGCTAAAATACGCCATTTGTTGTAAAAGAGCGCTGTAATTATCTTTATCCTTCATCTGACCTGAGGCGTCGAAGAGCACCAGTATATTTTGAATTCGCTTACAATCATCAGCTTTGGCCGACACGGCCGATGTTATGACTATCACCAGGCAACACAAAAATATGAATATTTGGCTCCTGCGCGCTGATTTCATAATGCCTCCTTGCGTTTCTCGCAACTGCCGACAATTTCGAGGGAATTACCAAAGACTTACAAGTCTGTCAAGTTTTGCAGTAAAAATGCGCAAGTTGAGTCGAATCTGTGGAATATTCAGTCACATGGACTTTGTAGTCTTTATCTAACAGTGAATTGTACAGTCGAGGCGCGGATTATTACATGGGAACCGCGAATAACTCTGAGCATTTGCATATACTTGCGCTCTGCGTTTTTGTTATCGGGGCGTCCTTTGTGATTGCGCCCGCTGAAAACGGCGGCCTACGGATACCGGTCCCGTTGATTGGGAACTACGAATTGCCGGCCATGTGCATGAGCAAAATAGTCTTTGATGCGCCATGTCCCGGTTGCGGATTAACCAGGAGCTTTGTGTCGCTGGCTCATGGAGAATGCGTGACGGCGTTTTTACTAAATCCTGCAGGGCCACTCCTTTTCATCATCTGTTTAATACAAATACCGTACAGATATTTTAAATACAATCAGAGCCCTTCAAAATTAATTAAGATTATTGACGCCCATTCGGAGAAAATCGCCTGGGGGGTGTTGGTATTCATGCTGTGCGCATGGACTACACGAATGTTCTGCATCTATATTCACCCCTATATTATTGCTTTTTATTAACAAACATTGCCGGCAAGAGCGAGGTGTTCAAAGCCACTAAGGTTGGGTAAAGGATCTTCTATAGGTGTATTAGAAGCACATAGCGAAATCGTGTAACAGGTGGAAATCGGCGGCTAATTTTAACTGAACGCCGGAGCCGCGTTATCGGCTCCCCAACAATCAGTTTGAATTTGGAACCAATTCCTGGACATAAAATGTTGCCTGATTTTTCTAATACGTAATATAATAACTATTCATTAATTTTTCTGCTGCTTTCTCCTTTAACCATATACGACTCTCCGGGTTTGAGCATGAATCATTCTCATTCTCAGCTTTGTCACGTGAACATTGATTATGAATTTACTGGGGTGGGTAATGACTGACGAATTAGTAAAAGTATCTTTATTGGCTGAACTTTTTCCACATAATGAGAGCCCTGATTTTGACACCGGCTCGCACAGCGTTAATAAAGAAGAATTGGATAATGGGCTTATAGAAGCATCACTCGAAGGAGATACGGAGATAGTTGATTTGATGATCTCTTCGGGCGCTGAGTTAAACGCTAGAAACTCTAATGGAGATACCGCCCTTGTTCTTGCCGCTTATGAGGGTCACGCCCGTATAGTAGAGCTGTTATTACAAAAGGGGGCGGATATTAATGGGCAAAGTGAATACGGTAATACGGCTCTTTCCCGCGCAGCTTACAAAGGCCGCCTATCGGTAGCCAAACTATTGGTTTCCAAAGGAGCGGATATCAGAGCTAAAAACAAGTACGGCAATTCACCATTAATAGAGGCCACGATCGGCGGTCACATTGAAGTAACCAAGTTTCTGCTGGATTCGGGAGCAAACCCAGATGACGCCGATAATATCGGCAGCACGGTCCTTATAATTGCCGCCAGTCTTGGGAGGAAAGAAATCGTTAAGCTTGTGCTGAGTTATGGAGCTGACGAACATATCAAGAACAAATCAGGTAATTCTCCTTTGATTGTCGCCTGTCGTGGCGGCTACAGCCGGATAGTGGAGCTGTTACTGGACGCAGGGGCAAAGATTGATGATCCGGATCATAGAAATAATACACCATTAGTTGTGGCCGCTCGTGGTGGTTTCTCGGTCGTAGTTGATAGATTGGTTCGTTCAGGCGCAGACCTCGAATCGCGCGACGCGGGTGGGGCAACGCCTCTCATGCGCGCCTCCTACAGAGGTCACCGAGAAGTAATGAAAATACTTATCGACGCAGGCGCTGATGTCAACGCAGCGGACACTCGCAATGGTTTTACCGCACTGATGAAAACTTGCTATAAGGGGGGGTTAGCTGAAGCAAAACAGCTCATCGGCAGCGGCGCCGATGTAAACACTCTAGACAAAGCCGGTCACACATGTCTAATGATTGCGGCCTATCAGGCGCGGAAGGATTTCATTCAACTTCTTCTCCAAAATGGAGCTGATATATCCATCAAAGACAACTCGGGTAAGAGCGCTTTTGACTATGCTCAATCACAGCAAGTTCAAGAATTGATAATGTAGTACGATGTCCTTGATTCAAAATGAATCAAAACTGTTCTCATTTCGTGTAAATTGTACTATACTGTTCTAAGTAAGTTATACTGATTATTATGACGGTAGTAATACCAAAGCGAATTGCTCACTCTATGGTCACCGTAAAGTCCAATCCTGTTTAGAAGCAGATTTAAACGTCTGGAGCATCGACGGCATGAGAGATGTTAGCGAGCCGCATCTCAGGGAGGCGGAAGATCAGTTTTCCGACACGCAGGATCTCCCGCGAATGCAGTTTATCCTCGATGATACCGATCAACTATTACCTAAAACAAACTTACCGTCGCAGGATCTGGGAGCATTAATAAAGCAATCATTTTTGGGGAAATTATTTTCGGCTTTTCCAATTCATCTGCTTGCGTTGGAACCACCCAGCCGAATAGTTTACGCAAATCCATCCTTTGTAGATTTTTTTGGTTTTCCCGACATAACAGGCGCCGATTACTGCTCACTGTTCACCCATAAAAAACACGCTGAAAAAGTTGAAAAAATCATCAAGAGTATATTTGAAACAGACAAGGCTTGGGTGATACAAGCGCCTCTCACGCTGGCCGGATACAAAAGACAAGTCCGCTGTCGCCTTATTCCTATGCGACTAGTGTCTAAACAAATGTTAATAGCCGCATTGCAGGATATTACTGCGGAAAGTAAATTCCACACTTTCAGCCGCAAGTATGAAAAATTGACGGACGGCATGCCCATGGGTTTATGTGAATTTTGTCTCAACTCACCCGTGCCGATTAAACGTAACGCCGAACTCTTCGTCTCCAGTATTTTGAAGTCACATATTGTCCTTTCAAATAAGATTTTTAGAGAGCTGTGTCCGGGATTTGTCGATGATACCCTTATCCCATGCACATTTGAAAGCGTCTTCGGCCACGATAGTTTCATAAGGAAATTGCTTCACGATTGGCACGAGAGCGGCTCAACCCCAACTACGGTTACCATGGAAGCCGGTGATAATAAAGGAGAAGCTAAACAATTTGAAAGCACGCTCATTGCGGATTGTCCAGGTGATATTTTGCAGGGTTTTTGGCTTTTCGCAAAGGAGGTTTCCCCACCGGAGCCGATTTCGGTGTTTGCGGGAGATGGAAAAATGTTTACGGCCCCTGATCCATGCCCGGTTTATAACCTGCCGAACGATCTGGCACATGATAACGGCGATAAGCCATTATCTAATAATGAGACGAATGAGGCCCTCAAAATAATTATTGCCGGCATTGAAGACCAGAAGAAAATCCTTGAAAAGCGCATTTGCGACAAAGTTAAAGCGGTAACGCAACCACTTCTCGATCATCTAAGAGCTGAAGCCTCTACGCAAAAAATGACGGATATGATTGGGTTGCTTGAAACCAAGTTAAATGATTTATCTGCGGGCTTCCATCCGGCGCTTCTTCGGAAAGGTCATTTACTGACTCTCAGGGAATTGCGCATTTGCGAGTTAGTCGTTTCAGGTTTGACATCCAAAGAAATCGCAAAAATAATGGGTGTTTCACCGCAGACAATATTTTTCCACAGATCCAACATCAGGAAAAAACTGGGACTTACCGGGAGCGCAGGAGACCTATCTTCCTACTTAAGAGAAGAAGTCGCTAATCACGACCTTCCGCAAACGGATCAAACAAAGTCACGTCCTTCATAGCTCCAAACGGACACGCCAACCCGCAAATTCCACAAGCCACGCATTTCTCCACATCAAAAACGGTTTTCATTCCAGGGCGCTGCACACTCAGAGCCTCCGTTGGGCACAAGCCGGTACAGGCGCCGCAATGGACGCACAAATCTTCCTCGCGCCACACTCTGTTGGATAGAGGTTCTACGTCCACTTTATGATCTTCGAGGAACTTGATCCCTTTTGCTATGGTTTCATCATCTCCGCGTAGTTCAAGCAGAATTCGGCCTTCTCTGCGAGGGAGAATCTTGGCTTCCAATATGTTGAAAACGAGATCGAAATCTTTGGCGAGTCGATAAATCACCGGTTTATACATTATATTGGATTTGAAAATGAGTAATACATTTTTGGACGCCATTAGCCCTCTCCTTTCGTTTATATAGTGAATCGTTTATATAGTGAATCACGGATTTAATGATGGTTTCTTGAATTAGTCGGCTATCCGAGTCATTTAAAGCTATAAAGCTTTGTTATGTATTCAGAGCTCATCATCGTCTTTCCAGCGCATGCCGGCATCAGGAAGATCTGGGGGCCGGCTTGCGCTGCGACGACGGTTCAGAGGCTTTATTCGACAGAGCTTTCGAGACATCCTATATTACAATTTTGTGACCTTTCGATAATCGGCAAACAAGCGAGCAGAGCGGTCTGGGAAGGGTTCAATCGGAATGAGTATCCACCAATTCTATATCGCCCATCACCGCAAGTTTCTCACCCAGGATGACCAACGCCGCATCGATACCGTTGATCGACATTGCCCACTTCACTCCGGACTCTAAATCAGAAGCTTTCTTGACGCGATTTCCCAAAGCGGTAGCGCAAGCATCCGCCAAAGCCGTATTTTTGGCAATAACTACCGCGGCGTCCGCTCGACCTAAACTGAGGGACGGTCCCACCGTGGCCGACGAAGCGCAAATTCCCAACGGAATCGGGACGGCGTCCACTCTGATGCCTAATTTACCCGATAAAGGCGCCGCTCCGGCGTGTATGCCTACGATTATAGAATGATCCACTTTAATGAAAATGTCCCCACCGTTTTCGACTATTACCTCAGGTGAATGCTCCAGTAGCCGGCGGCCAACATATTGTGCGATTGCGCCGGCTACCGCGGCCATTGGCCCTGTTCCGACTTTGGCTGAGGCCCTCAGCATATCGAGCGGAACCTCGCCGGCATTGAAACTCTCGGGTATGGGTTCAAGGCTGGTAAGGAAGGCGCCTCGCCTGGTGATAACCTCCTTTACCTGCGCTCTGGCCGTTTCCACAAGATTCTTCGTAAGGGCGCTTAGGTCGGTTTTCGCTTTCACATATAGATCCGTTGATTCAACGGTTACTTGAAAAGCCACAAAGCGATCCGACGTGTCGAACTCTCGATAATGCCGCTCTTCGTAGAGTATAGGATTGCGCAAGGCTCGTCCGGTTAATTCTTCAACTCGAAAGGTATGGAAGGTAGGGTTTCCTGGGCTTCACCAAGCAGAAATCTCCCTGACTCGATCCAAGTTTTTAGAGTGTCGGCAATCTCCAACGCTGCCGAATAGCTTGACATGGGCGCGGTGGTAACCTTTTTGCCGTTGACTTCGATTTCTCCACTTTTCAATTGGGCAAAGGTCACGTGAGTCAAGGGACGCCCCACGCCTTCCGGGTAATCAATTCCATAGTCCACAACGGGAACTAAAATGCCGGCATCCGCGACTCCGGTGAACGCGGCCATTTCCTCATTGAGGATTGGAATCGGCACGCCGAGGCCGACATTCATAGAACAGCCGTACCCCGTGATGGAAGCGCCTCGTAGAAATCGGGGCGACATACCTTTTAGATCACCTCTAACCGACAGAGTTCCTGCGCCTCCCATAACCACTCCGTTGCTTGAACGTTCCGTATCCGGGTGGTGCTGAGTTCCCGCTCCGATAACGTAGCCGATTCCACCGCCCAGGAAAATCCGCGTCCCAATGCCGACGGTTCTGTATAGCGGATCATTAAGCAAAGGACTTAGCTGACCTGATGTTGAATAGTTGGCGTTCATCATGTCCGGACGTAGAATCCCCATGTAAGTATATATGGTCTTTTTTGATAAGTTTATTGCACAATTGTAATTTTGGTAACCGTTTCTAGGATTTAGGAGAAAAGCATCCGGAAAATCCTTGAGAGACATTTTGGCTTGATGTTCTCTTTTAGGATAACAGTCAGTGCCGTAGGAAGAGGCTCGGAGTTGAATTTCCTTGCCGGCGACCAAATCTTCAATGACATGCCCGCCGCCATATCTGAAACGACCGGGGAACACCTTATTTAAGGGATCGTCCTCTTTGGTCTGAGTTACTCCAATATAGCAATCTACCGCAGCAATACCGGCGTAAGCCTCTACATCATTAAGGAAAACTTTAGTCGCCCTCATTCTTGGTTTGGTATGGCCAAAATTGAGGATCGCGCCTGAGGAACACATGATGCCGAAGGTTCCGGTGGTAACTACGTCCACTTTTTTTGCCGCTTCAATATGCCCAAGATCTTGGGTGATTCCTATCATTTCTTCAGCGTTGACAACAAGGGCTTTACCGGACTTTATCTTTCGGTTTATTTCAGCAATTGATTTATTAACCTTGAATTCGGACATATAGGCCTCCGACTAATTTTCTCATTGGAATATGATAACTTCTACTCAGGCGATTTGCGTGGAAGTTTTATGAAACAGACGTGCATAGAGTCGGTTACCACGCAACATTTACTCTTGAAATATCGCGCTATTAGCGTAATTTAATCTAAGCTGATCCGATAAATGTATAACACGCGGCCACTGCCGAAGCAAGAATCGGCTTTGACTCAGCCGAATTCAAAGGATCTCAAGAATGGCCGTGTATAAGTTGAAAGAAATGGAAAATAGCGTTTACAAAGTTTCTCAAAACCAATCATCGATTCATTGATCACGATCTTGTTGATTTGATCTCCCATTCGAGTCACTTTAATAATTGTGAAAGTTCATCCATGGATTTGTCGCCTATCAGCGTCATGCCGGCGTACTCTGGAATCCAAATTCCGGTTCCAACTTTTCCCGGATCAAGTCGGGTCAGGCTTTGGGACGACGGGAAAAGGCGCCATTCCGACGAAACATTGGAGAAGCGTTGTAATTATAGTTATTGATTGATCTGTAGGATCGGTTTTTCAATAAGCTACCGTTTCTTACCAAAATTCTCAAGATTAAATATGTAAGGAGTTACTATGTCTGCAAAGAAAGTGGCGTTCCAGTCGGTTTCCGAAGCAACGACCGCAGTGGAATCACTGGGCGCCAATAATGCCGCCATGATGGCCGGAAGAGCCCTGCACATTAATATCCGGCTCACTCAGGTTCCCGGCAGTGAGGCGAAGCAAATAAAAACATTTTATAACGAAATCGGGGCTGAGGCTGCCATTAGCTCGGCCGCCTATTACGAGGAAGAAGGAGCAATCACGGATATGATTGTTATGGGAACTATTTACCACCATAGAGAGGCGAAGCGCGTACTACAAACCAGGGACGACCTGAAAAAATGGATAGACGTAATTTCAGATGTTGTCGAAAGTTCCTCAGAGGCAAAGTAGAATGCGCCTTAGCGCTCCATCATATTGCGAAATTGATCAAATAAATACTTGGAATCATGTGGTCCCGGCGCTGCTTCCGGATGATATTGGATAGAAAACACCGGATATTTTTTGTGGACCATCCCCTCCACCGTATAATCATTGAGATTGATGTGAGTTATGTCACATTCTGAGGCGACGCTGTCAGGATCAACGGCAAAGTTATGGTTTTGAGAGGTTATTTCAACATGCCCCGTGGTCAATTGCCGGACCGGGTGGTTAGCCCCATGGTGACCAAAATTAAGTTTAAAAGTTTTGCCGCCCAACGCTAATCCCAATAATTGGTGCCCAAGACATATCCCGAAAATTGGTTTTTTGCCTATTAGCTTACGTAAACTATCGATCACGTTCGTGACCACTGCCGGGTCGCCGGGTCCATTGGATATGAAGATTCCATCAGGATTAAAACCCAACAAATCTTCGGCCGAAGCCGACGCGGGAAAAACACGCGTCTCAGCGCCGGCGTCCACGAGCAGTCTTAGGATATTTTGTTTGATTCCACAGTCGTATACCGCAACCTTGAATCGAGGCTCAGTTACGGTCGGAGTCGAATTCCACCTCCATGTGCCCTCGTGCCAATCGTAGGGAGACGAACAAGTGACTTCACGCACCAAATCCATTCCCTCTATGTCGGGATATTCACGGACTTTCCTTAATAAGCTTTCAACGTCATGATCCGCAGTGGAAATTATCCCCTTTTTGGCTCCTGTTTCTCGTAAATTACGCGTCAACTTTCGTGTATCGATACCGTGCAGCCCGATAATTCCATGCAATATGAGAAAGTCCTCGAGCCCCTGATTAACCCGCCAGTTGCTGGGATGCGGGCAATACTCTCGCATGATGAATCCCGACAAAAAGGGTCTTACGGATTCATTATCTTCAAAATTGACTCCGGTGTTTCCAATGTGCGGATATGTCATGGTGACTATTTGGCCGCGATATGAAGGATCAGTGAGTATTTCCTGGTAACCCGTTATTGCCGTATTAAACACAACCTCACCGACAGCTTCACCTTCGGCGCCGATAGAGGACCCGTGAAACACCGTGCCGTCGGCCAGCGCTAGAGTCGCTTTCATTTTTGTTCCTTACAAAACCCTATTAGTCTGTTCATCCCCTCAGCAATCATATTATCGGGCGCGGTCATGGAAATCCTGAAGAATTGCTCCCCGCTGGGACCATAGCCCACACCCGGAGTAACGACTAAACCGGTTTTTTCAAGAAGGTCCGCGCAAAAATTAACTGATGAAGAATAATTATCAGGAATATGGACCCAAAAGTAATAACTTGCCCTGGGCATAAGATATTTGAAACCTGCCGAATTCAGCGCGGCGGCAATTGTATCCCTGCGTTTTTTGAACAACTCCGTTCGCTCTTTGTTAAATAAGTCGGCCTGGGGTGAAAGCAAAGCTTTTGCCGCAACTCGTTGTATAGCCATAAACACGCCTGAATCGAAGTTAGATTTCAGTGTCAGGAAAGCGTTGATCAGATCTTTGCCGCCGACAACAAAGCCTATGCGCCAACCGGTCATATTAAATGTTTTTGAAAAAGAATGAATCTCGATGCTTGTGTCTTTGGCGCCGGGAATCTTCATGATGCTTATGGGCCGGTCCGCTTCTTCAAAGTAAACTTCTGAATAAGCGTTATCCGCCAGAATAACCAAATGATGTTTTTTCGCAAAATCCACCAGACTCTCGAAAAAGCTCTCGTCGGCCACAGCCGATGTGGGATTGTTGGGATAATTTACAAACATAATTTTGGCTTTATCCGCGTCGGCAGGGTCAATGGCTTGCAGGTCCGGTAAAAAGCCTTTGTCTTCGTGCAATGGGACTCGAATCACCTTTCCGCCGGTAAAGCCGATCGCCGCTTCATAAACCGGGTAACCGGGATCAGTAATAATCCCGAAATCACCGGGATCCAAAAAAGCAAACGGCAAGTGGCTAACAGCGTCCTTTGCTCCGATGGTGGCCATTATCTCAGTTTTAGGGTCCAGCTTCACGCCAAATCTCTTATCAAACCATTCAGCAACACCTAAACAAAAGTCCGGTTCGCCTTTATAGCTTGGATAAACGTGGTTTTTGGCATCATGAATCTCTGATTCCATAAGGTCCAAGATAAAATCCGGAGTCGGTTGATCCGGATCTCCGATAGCCAGAGAAATTACATCGATACCTTTTTCCTGAGCGGCTTTTTTCTTTTCGTCAATTAAGTGGAAGAGATATGGGGGGGTGTCCAAAACTCTGCGGGAATACCACATACAAGAGTCCTCCGAGCAAATTCATATATTAAGCAGGTCATCTATACCTTTTATTACAAACGAATGTCTTAGGAAGCTTTCACAAATAATTTCCTCAAACGCAGATATCCAAATCGGATAATTATTTTTGGTTCATCACATCTGCAGCAAATCTATAGTCGTTCGGCAGCATCGCTGCGCGCATTCACTATTTAGAAAAAGTGAAATGGAATGGGTCTTAGTCCAGTGGGGTTTCGCTTCAGAAGATTCCTGAGAATGCTTTTTATTCTCTCATATTTATTCTGCTCCGGCTTTGAGCGCGTTGTTTGCGCAGCGCCGAAGAGCGTTTTCCCGAACTATCTCCCTATTCTTTACTGAATCCTACAGCATAAATCCTACAGCCGGCGCCACACATCCTGAAGCGAGTTTCGCCGCGCATGAACTCCGCAATCGAATTCTGGGACCGTTCACTGCGAACGAGAAAAAGAAAAATATTTCTATAATCAATAAGTACGTTATAGCATTTATCCAGGAATTATTTCAAGAATCGGGTGTGGTCTCTTACTGGAGGCGCCGATTAGGTTCGGGAGAGCGCGTGCAATCAAGCCGTGAGGGACTCTTTGACTCTGTTTGGTTTTTTTGGTAAGTTTTTGCCTTCCAGAGACCTGATGAGGTTCGTGAGGCGGGGACTGCCGGCTGCGCATTTATGAATGACCTTGCTCTCAAGCACTTTTGCTTCGAATTGACTCTCCACGGAGAAATTTTATCAAGTGGCTGCATTCCCTGAAACAATTATTTGGTGCCTGTGTCTGAATATCATAAGTTTACTTTTAGTGTCGGTTTTCAACTCTAACACGGATGACGACCGGCAACTGGTCAAGGATAGTGTGAAGGGTGACCGGGAAGCCTTCAACACTCTTGTTGAAAAGTATTACAAGAAAATTTATAACTTGGCGTACAGGTTCGTAGGAGACACGGAAGAAGCTAATGATTTGGCTCAAGAGATTTTTACCGCGGCTTTTCAGAATCTGAAAAAGTTCCGGGGTGACGCCAAATTTAGCACGTGGTTATTTCAAATTGCGACCAACCGTGGTAAGAACCGATTTAAGTATCTGAAAAGGCGTGGTTACTTTGCCAATAGGTCCATGCCTGATGGTGATGATGATCGAGACTCCTCCCAACGGATGATTCCGGACTTTTCTACAAATCCGGAGACTCTGTTGGCGGGTAAGCAGGTTCAAAAAATAGTGCAAGACGCTATTAATGAATTGGATCCGGATCATAAAGAGATAGTGATACTCAGGGATATTGAAGGATTTTCTTATGATGAAATAGCTCAGATCCTTAATCTTCCTGAAGGAACAACCAAATCTAGGCTCCATAGAGCCCGCATGGTTGTTAAAGAAAAACTGAAGAAGGTCCTATCATGAAGCAATGTGAGCAAATAAACGATTTGTATTTGGAATTGCACGATGGCGGCTTAGATCAAGAAATGGGGGCGTCTCTAAAGTCGCACCTAGGCGCCTGCCCAACTTGTCGGGATGACTTCATGTGGTATGGCCTGACAGTTAAAGCTTTATCAAACCTTGAAGAAATGTCGCCTCCTCCTAATTACCTCCAGCAGCTAAACGCTAAACTTTATCCGGAAAAATTCTCCATATTTGATTATTTCAAACAGATTTTTACAGCGACGCCTTATTTGCCTCTACCGATAGGCATATCCGCTTTGGCTGTAGTGGCAGTAACAGCAGGCATGTTGATTAAATATCCGGAACGCATATTTGGTCCGGGCGCCGGCAATCAGGTTGCGATGACAAGCCCTGCGGCCGCGGTCAACCCGCAAATGGCCAATATTGTGTCAACACGCGCCATATCCAACATCCGGCCTTTCCCTGTGGCGTACGGACCATCGGCCCCTACGGCCGGGAATGAATCCGGTTTTCCATCGGTTGCGCAGATGATGGACAACAATTTACTGGTTAAATCAGCCCGAGTTGATGAAGCCATAGAATCTTTGAAACGCGTACTTCCAAACCTCCGAGGTAAACTCGTCGAAAACAAGTTGCAACCTACGGGTGAAACTGTGCTGGCGGTTAGTATTCCCCAGCAAGCCTATGCCGGCTTGACGTCGGAATTGGTTAATTTAGGAGCGGTTTCAGTCCGTCCCGAGACATTTACCGGCAATAACGGCGCAGGTGGTGATGTGCTTCTTTACATAAAATTTGTTCGTTAATTTAATTAGGGCTGCTATTTAATTTATTTTCTCGTTTAATTCAGTATGGTTATTTAGGGAGATACCTCAGTTTCCATCCCTTCGACCAGCATTCTTAGCTCAATTCATTATCTTACTTCAGCGTTTAAGTGGTTTTGACCACTTGGATACCTTCGCTCAATATTTTGTGCTCTTTTGAAAGGACCCTTTGATTGAAACTAGGAATCATTGGCCTTCCCGGAAGTGGGAAAACAACTGTTTTTAAGGCTCTAACAGGTGGAATGGAAAGCGCTGCTCGGAAGAATGAGCCGGCAGTTGGAGTTGTTAAGATAAATGATGAGAGATTAAATTTCCTTGCCGACTACCATAAGCCGAAAAAAGTTACTCCGGCTCAAGTGGAATATCTGGACCTTGCAGGCATAAGCGAAGGTAAATCCGATAAATCAGTAAGTGATAAAGCGCTTGCTTACATACGCACTCTAGACGCATTTGTTCACTGCGTTAGGTTTTTTGATTCTCCTTTGCTTGAACCACCTGACCCTATGGAAAGCTATAAAGATTTTCAGGAAGAAATGATCCTTGCCGATCTTGTAGTCGTGGAAAAGCGTTTGGAACGAATCACAAAGGAAGTTCAACGAGGGCGCAAGGATCTTTCCCATGAACTGAATTTGCTGAAAGAAGCGTATGCTCTTCTTGATTCCGGACAACCTTTAT
Organism: Desulfomonilales bacterium; assembly: GCA_038250835.1. Lineage (GTDB taxonomy): Bacteria > Desulfobacterota > Desulfomonilia > Desulfomonilales > Desulfomonilaceae > JBBSBY01. Next base: position 199,044 of record JBBSBY010000001.1, read on the forward strand.
TGAATTTTCCAAATGTGCAGGAAATTACTGAATTCAAAAGCTACGCTTTTTTGTCCGCCAAACCGCAGCTTGTGCTCGTTAATGCCGGAGAAAAGAAATCCCGCGCCGAGATCACCAGGCTTTTGGGTGAAATCCAACAGGCGGTTGGGGAACGCCCGCACACGGTCGTTGATTGGCTCTACGCGGACGCTGAGGCTGAAATTGCCTCACTGCCCGAAGAAGACGCCAAAGAATTTCTTGGCGATTTAGAGCTGGAGGAAGGCGCAAAAGACAGAATCATTAAAACATCCTTTTCTTTACTCAATCTTATCGTATTTTTCACCGCCGGAGAGCCTGAAGTCCGAGCTTGGCAGTTGCCCAAAGGTAAAACTGCGTTGAAAGCCGCGGGCGTTATCCACTCGGATATAGAACGAGGGTTTATTCGAGCCGAACTGGTATCCTACTCCGACTTCAAGTCGACAGGTAGTATGGCTGCGGCTCAGAAGGCCGGTAGAGTCAGACTGGAGGGTAAAGATTACATAATGCAGGACGGTGACATTGTCCTGTTCAGATTCAATGTATAGCTTTTAAGGTCAATAAAACAGGCGGTTGGAAGCAGATAACTCGGAAACGCGCCGTGTTTCGGCTAAAAACCGTTTTTTATTGATTTTTTTAATTTGATGGGCTAATGTGATTCCAAATTAGGACATTAGAAACATAATTTTAGAGTTTTTTGTAAATCTATTTACGATTTATTTGTCATTTTGCAACTCGATTCAGCTTGAGACGACACCGTTGACGTTTTGTCGTCCAATGTGTTACGAAGTCGCGTGAATGATTTTGGATTTGTTCGAGAGTGTGATGGATACAACAATAGAGACGTTGGGGCCGCCCAAAATAGATTCGCCGTTAGAGACGACCTTTGTCGACAATTGCGAGCGCGTTCTCTACGATCTATGCGCGGATACGATAGAATCTCAAATCCAATCAGGCATTCAACCTGCAACCTTCACCAAAGCCGGACCTCGTAAAAAGATATTCTTTGATCCCAGTAAACTTAAAGCCGCCATGGTTACTACTGGAGGTCTGTGCCCAGGGCTCAACAATGTGATACGCAGCCTGGTACTGACCCTCCATCATTCATATGGAATTCGCAATATTTTTGGAATTCAATACGGATTTCAAGGATTGATTCCTGAATACGGCCATCCGATCATTGAGCTTACTCCCAGCCAGGTGACCAATATTCATGAGCTGGGCGGCACGATGCTGGCATCCTCCAGAGGGCCTCAGAGTATCGAAGAACTCGTTGACGCTCTTGAGCGTCTGAACATCGGCCTCTTTTTCACGATAGGTGGTGACGGGACGTTTAGGGCCGCCGAAAAAATTGCCGCGGAAATTAGAAAACGCGGCGCCAAAATCAGCATTATCGGAATTCCAAAAACCATAGACAATGATATCAACTACTTATCCAGGTCTTTTGGATTTAACACGGCTGTGGCTGTAGCCGCCCAGGCCATCGGCGCCGCTCACGTGGAAGCTACGGGAGCCCCTAATGGAATCGGTTTGGTGAAGTTAATGGGGCGCCACTCCGGATTCATAGCCGCGAGCGCAACTTTAGCTAATTCCAACGCCAATTTCGTTTTTATACCCGAGGCTGATTTCGATATGGATGGTCCCCACGGATTTCTGAATGTGCTCGAGCAACGCATTTCTCTGCGTAAACACGCCGTGATTGTAGTTGCCGAAGGCGCCGGTCAAAAGTATTGCGCAATCGAAGGCGCCGATGAGTCCGGAAATAAACGGCTTGGCGATATCGGAATTTACTTGAGAGAACGCATAACCGATTATTTCCGAGACAAGAACATCGATCTCAATTTAAAGTATATTGATCCAAGTTATTTGATAAGATCAGTGGAAGCAAACGCCGGCGATTCCATATTCTGCGGCTTTCTTGCACAAAACGCTATTCATGCGGGAATGGCGGGGCTGACGAATATGGTTGTCGGAACTTGGAATGATGAATACGTCTACATTCCTATGAAATTGGTTACTGAAGGCAGGCGGCAGGTCGATCTTGATGGGCCTCTTTGGCAGAGCGTGCTTGAGGCGACCGGTCAGCCGACATTTAAACCATTAATCAGAGGAGGCGAATAAACTCTAAAATTTGTCGGTTTCAAGGGAAAGCGGAGTTTTTATCGATAAAATCGTATGCTTTTCCCATCTTTTGCGAACAATATAGATGTTGAATATGGAGGTATGACATGAGTAAAAAATTTATCGTGTGCGCGGCAGGGATTCTCGCGGTTCTTCTGCTTGCGTCATTTGCGGACGCTCAAGGCATGTTCGTGGCCACTACCAAGAACATGCGCGGCGCACTGTATCAGGGAGTAGGCCCGACCCCCGGGCATGCCACTGAAATGGCAATGGTTAAATGCTCTCAAGATTCGTTTGTTCCACCGAGCTGTCGAGTTGTAGCAGTCAGAATGGACTGCCCGCCGCCAATGTGCGCGCAACCTATGCCCATGCGCAAACCCATTCGTAAAACAGTCGCCGGACATCACGGCGCATATCCTATTGGAAGACCTATGCCCTAAGGTATAAGTCCATCTACGTGGGAGCCCAGGCTCCCGCGTCCATCCTCTTTGCCCCATGATGGCGGGACATGAGAAAGTTCGTGTATTACTTTATTGCAGTCGTGACAATTGTCCTGGCGCTTTATGGAACGGTGAAGCTGATTTCCGGAAGTTTGACCAAAGAAGACGGGCAAAGAGCCGCTGAAACAATGAGTCCATTTATGACGGGGGTCGCTTCCGTCGCTCAAGAGAAGCTCAGACAGTCATTGGTGGAAATACCGGATGAACAATTGGAGCGTAACAGTGAGTTATATGTCAAAAAACTTTATCCCCTGATTAAAGGAACCGTCCGCGGCTTGGCGGATAGTATGGAGCATGACCCTAACGCCGCTGAAATGCGAGAGAGCGCTTACCGGGCCGGCAAACATTTTTCGGAAAACCTGATGCAACCCTTTACACGCGGTGTATTGGAGAATTCCGGACCCATGGTTGATGAACTCGATAAACGATTCGGAGAAATTCGTAATTTCACTGAAAAAAATAAAGACGCTATCGATATTATTACAGGCGGCCTAAATTTCCTTCAAAAAGCATTGAAAAATGCTCCGGCGCCTCCGCCGCCGCCGGGTTTTCGCCAACCTTCTCCCAGACCGGATTATTATAAACCGTACGATTATCAAACCAATCCCGACACCTTACGCTAATCGCAATCGCCTGAATGTACGCGCCAAATTCGATTTATTGGGGCTGTGTCTCTGCGTATACGAGCAGGTGATTTCTTTACAGTTTTTCACGTCTGATGTAGGATGCCCAATTTAGAATATTAGGCTCTAACTACTTCATAGTTTCTGAGAGAGGAACCCAGAATGCTTTTTCCGGACAAAGCTCCCGAAGATTACAGCGTTCCAGATAAGTTTGATGATGATAATTTGATATGGAATACGTGCTCTCCTCTTCCGTCGAACTTAACCGAATACGGCGCTCACGCGACTGAGAGAAAAACTAGCGGCGCCTATCACGCCCTGAGTTCAAGAGGGATTCCTCCATTCAATTGCCATAAAATAGCGTTGTTTCAATTGGCGATAATAGCCATCTTACTGTCGCTATTCGCCGGCCCATTGTGGGCGCTGGACAATGGTTCAATAAAGGTGGGGTTTATTTTGCCTGAATCCGGCAGGTTTGCTAAACAGGCCGAGGCGTTAACGGCAGGATTTGAACTCTACCAGAAAATGCATCTTGCAAATAAGCTTAAGCTGGAAATAGTTAAGAAGGATTCCGGCGCGGAAGATGAAAACGCGCCTGCGGCGCTTGCGGAGCTCATGAGCAAAGGTGTGCAATTTGTTGTCTGCCCTCCCACCATTAAAGGGACGGAGGATGCGCTTCGAGCTCGCGCGGGTGATAAGGTCGTCAAATTTGTGACCAATCCTCTCGCCAAACTTGTTGGAGGCGAATTGTGCGGTCAGAATGTTTTTAGATTGTCTCCAAACACTTTTCAGCTATCACAACCATTGGCGCCATGGCTTATCGAAAATATCGGCGCCAATGTTTTTATTGTAGGCTCCGATACTCCCGAAGCGGCAGAAGTGGGTGATTTTTTTGCGCATGGTTTTGAACGAGCGGGCGGTCATTTTTCCGACCGGCTCGTTACCACCGGTTCGCATCAACTCAAAGACGCCGTAGCCGCCATAGGGAAATCCCAGGCAAAGATAATTTTTTCCGCATTAACGGAGGACGAATTCCGCAACTTTGTAAAAGAAGCCGCAAAGGCCGGGATTAAACAGCCGATATTTGGACCTGATTGGATTGGCGCCGGACATAAGAATTCGAATTCCTCAGGCAAACATTGGGGTGAAGTCAGCGTGCTAACGGCTTTGAAGAAAATGCCTGAACTTAATTCGGGATTGAAGCAGAAGATCAAGAAGAGCCCACTGCTATTAGAATCCGCTGTTGAAGGTTACGAGCTTGCTTCGATAATTGTAAATGCGGAAAAAGAGAAAGTCGATGATAATTCCATAACGCAAATTATTAGAACCTCGGAGGTTGTCGGTCCACGAGGCAAAATCATGTTCGATAAGAATCATGAACGAATTTTCGACATGAACATCCAGCGAGTAGCCAAAAACGGCTCCATGGATGAACGGAAAGTTGTCGCCGAGCTGGGGCCGTGCGCGTCTCCTGATTTCGGTTGTGGTCGAATAGGTTTCCCCAAACGCTTGGAGCTGGAGATCAAGGATGATGAGCCTTTCTGGGGTGAGCCGGGCGGATGAGCACGGTTTTCTTTGACAAGATCGGCATTTTTTGCTAATTTTGTCGCAAATCATTTTAGATAGTGAGAATGTTTTTTACTTTCCGCCGAATTGAGGCGCCGAATACATAGCTTCAAGACATCGGCATTTACAGGAATTGCAAGGAGGATATATATGGATAAGAGAGTTTTTGTCGTTTTGACGACATTGATCTTCACGATGGCCATAAGTATTGGAGTTTGGGCGGGTGGTCCTGTGTGTCCGCCGCGTGGATGTCCCCCACAGCCTTGCGCCCCCGTGATGTGCGCGCCGCAACCATGTATGCCTCCCTCTTGCGCCCCTGCTCCTTGTGGACCAATTTGCCCGCCGCCTCCGTGCGGCCCTCAGACCTGTACCTCTCAGTGCGAGGAAAATCCTCTGGCACAGATTTTCAAAGGCGCATGTAGATTGGTGGTTGGCGTAGTAGCTCTACCTTTTAAGATTGTTGACGGTATCTTTGGTGGTTTCGATTGCCCGCCAAGCCGTCGCTACGCAAGCTGCGCGCCGGCGCGGATGTGCGCGCCTCCACCTCCACCGTGTATGCCGGCCATGTGCCCTCCGGTTTATTGTCCACCCATGGGATGCGGCATTGGCGCTCCGAGACCTGCGCCCGTGGGATTTGGATTCGGTGGTCCCAGGGTTAAAAAGTTTTCGCCATTCGGCAAAAAAGAATCCGCCGCAACTTCTCTGATCGCAGCTCCGACGGACGGATTCTTTGGAACATACTGGTAGAAGCCATTATCGGCGCAATTCGGTTATAGCCGCAATGTGATTAATTCAATTGCTTGACACAACCATCGAAAGCCATTGATGCTTGGTTATGAACAGAGACCCGGATTTCCGGGTCTTTTTAGTTTTCACCGGCTGGAGGTTTTATCGGCATGAGGAAATTTTAGGTCCATCTCTTTATCCGGAAAATCTTTTCCTTGGCGCTGTTGATCAGTTTCATTCGCTCCTCATCGCCATTTTCAGTATCAGGATGATATTTCCTTGCGAGTTTTTTCCAGGCTTGAAGAACTTCGTCCCTAGTGGCGTCGGTGTTTACCTCAAGGACAATGAAGTATTTCTTAACGGCTACTTCGAAGGGATTAAAAGAGGATCGTCTGTGCCGTTCCCACATATCGTCGGGAATCCATTCTTCAAAGACCCTCCTTTTCATGCTCTCTTTCCATTTTAGAACGGCAAGGGATGATCTCAAAATAGCGGTTAAGCGTCTCTTCTTGATGAACTCTTTTCTTGTAATCGGGATGATGTGATTTAAATCAAACAGCAGCACTTCAACTTCTGAAATCGTCAACTGACTTATGAAAAACGGGGTGGGTTCCTGAACTCCCGCCGCGTACGCCAACTCGCGCTGAAAAGCCGTCATTTCGGGAGTTTCATAATCCGAATGTTCGTAGCATCTGTTATCCGCGAATGCCGGACGCTCGGAACACTGACAATAGCAGCCGTAACGGCCGCCACGCCAAACAACCCCCATACAGAGGCTTGGATTCGTTTCAACAATCCACAACCGATGATCGTTGTCATGTACAATTTGAATTCCGTCCATTTCGCGTTCTATAAGTCTGAGGGCTCGATTGAGACGGAATTTACTCAACCCGAAGGATTCGCACAGATCAGTTTTGCAGGATCCGGGATTTTGCTTCAGAACCTCCAGCACTCTCCAATGTGTGTCCATAGCTCACCTGCCGCTTAGCAAAGGACGCCGAAGAGGTAGGTTATTTTCGAATTCGCATTGCGTTTTGCAAATGTCGACTTTGAATTTAAAAAGCAAGGTTAAGCTCCTGGTTTTCTGAAATATACTGAGGAAAGAGGTTTAACCTCTTTGATTTAAGTTCACGAGTGGAAATGTGTTCCACCTCTCACACATTCGCCGTCGTATTGTCCATGTTTCTCTTGTAATATTTGCATTTACATTACAAAATCAAATGGCTCTGTTTCGTTATGACAAATCGTTGATATTCGTCCGCTGTAACGAAAAATGCCCCGGGCATTGCCCAGGGCTACTTAAACGCTATTGTAACAAATTGTAAGGCGGATTAGATGCAGTACAGCTTATTGATTGCAAACACTGCTTCTTCTGTGAACCCTGTTTCAGAAAATGACTCCCATTTGCACGTATCCGCCTTCCATAACGGTGTCAATTAGTTTTGCGTCGCTGTATTTCTTGTTAAGCGAAGCATACCGATAGCCGCCGCTAAGGTATCCCCAACGTCCATTATTCATTGGAACGCTGAATTTCAGGCCTGTGCTGATGTCCGAGCCGACGGCGTCATCGAGAAACGATACGCCGGCTTTGCACTCAAGAGAAAGCGTGTTCAGGCGGGGCGTAGTCTTCAGGCACTTTTCAATTTCCACACCCACCATGGCCATGTTCATGTCATTATTCATCGTGTCCCCGCAACAGCCAGTCCGAATAACGCTGATCTTATCATCTACCCTGACGTAATCCCCAAACACGCTTATTCGACTATTGTATGATCGTACGGGATCATAGATTAAACCGACTCTTTGGTAGAGTCTTTCCCATTTTGAACGATTGTTGTTACCCCATCCGCCCCAGGTATTAAGATTGGTTCCAAAGGCAAAGCTGGTGTTTCCGGGAGTTCCATCTTGAACTATGGGCATAATCGAATACCGGACCGCCCAGCTTGGTTGAAATCTATAGCTGATGGAATATGTTCCTATGACTTGATGCTCAGGGAGTCCCAGGGCGTCATTCATATCAACATCGGGAGATGTGTTGTACCCCCAACCACCCCAGCCATACGCGCCGGTGTAATATCTCAGTTTTCCTTTGGTCCTGGCAAACATTGCTTGAGCGTTCATTTGCCAGCCTCTCTGCCCGGCCATCGGCAAGATGCAGTCGACTGGAATCGCTTTTACCGTCCATTCAGTTACGGTTGGTTTGCATTTGACTATTCGTTTAGGTTTGACTTTGGAAATTACCTGTTTTTGAACCATAGCAGGCGCTGCTTGATCTTCGAGTTTTTCTGCAAAAGCAGCAGGTTTGAACTCCCAGGCCGAAGCGTATCCGGCAAACAGCAAACTGCCAACCATTAGACATACCAGTAGCATAGCACGTTTTAGTCTCAACATACCCTCCCTCCGGGTCATCGATCTATTGGGGGGAGATTACCGTGGACTTTTTTAAAGTCAACTGTTTTCTTTATGTTTCACGGACTTTAAGTCGAATTACTAGAAAACATATTAAATAACATTCAAGTAGTTTTTTAGATATTGAATTATTTCTTCTGCGTATTCTACTGCAACTTCTAGTTATTTTGGTTATTTATCGACCCAATAAACGTAGACGCGCTACGAACTCGGCGCGGCGCGCTCCTCCGTATTTCTACGGTATTGTTTTGTTCAACAAAATAGAGGTTATTGATTAATTATTTGAAGCAAAAGGCAAAGCTGACCCAGCATTTTACCTTGACACGCAGATATATCATCTCGCTAATTAGTTTATGTTATAAGATAAATATCTACTACTGCTGAGTCCATCTTGATATTTTTTTTAAAAAAGGCGACAAGCTAATCTGCGCCATCGCTTATTGTTTACAGCTCAAAACATTAATTTGATTACTTATTCTTAACTCAACACCCTTGCGCCTCACGCAGAAAATCTGTCATTCGACCTAGAATACAACTCAATGCTGATTCGATTGGCCGGGCATTGCTCCTCAGATCAAGAATCAAGGATCGATTTTTGTCGGTCCAGGGCGCCCATTGCGTTGGGTCCGTAGACACAAAGAATATTATGGTCGGAATTCCTGAATACGCCGCAAAATGGCTGATGCCGCTATCATTGCCTATATACAAAGCTGAATCCGATAAATTGGTTTGCAATTCATGCAAAGACATATTTTGAATTACTCGAACATTGCGAATATTCATGAACGTCCGCCATTCGCTTTTTTCCAGGAGGAAACCATCCGCCTCGCCTAGAGTAATTGCAAGGTCATAGTCCGAGAACAATGGACTCTGCAAAAGCGCCGTCAATATATTCAAATCCACACATTTACACGGCCCTCCACTTCCGGGATGTATCCAAATTCGACGGGCAATCTTCCGGGGGCGCTCTGGGATCGAATCCGAGGGATCAGGCGTAGCCAATCCAAAGCCTCTGTGCAACCATTCTACCAAATGAATGCCCGGCGGCGGCGCAGGGTCCAAAGTCATCACATCATCTATTCCGGCCCGCCGCAGATTTCGGATCACTCTCCTGGGGTCTTTCAATATTACATATGCTCGCTTGAACTGCATGTCCAAAGATCGATTCCCGCCCGCGAATAACCAGAGTCCTGACATACCGTCCACGTCCTGAAACTGAGCCCACTTTGGAACTAGTCCGCTGTAAGCTCTTGATCCCATGAATACTATTTGGGAATTTGCGTGTTTGACTCGCAATGACGTCAACAGGGGTAACGTCAAAATTGTGTCCCCAAGAGCCCCGGGTCTGATGATAAGTGTTCTATCCGGAGGTGATTCTGGAAGAGGAGAAGAATCCGTCATGCGGTAGACTACGCGTTACCCTGCGAAATCCTGCGCCGATACAGATACTTGGCCAAACCGTTTATCGATAGTAGGAAGGCTACTATGGCGGCAAAAAGATAAAGCGATCTGCCGGAAGGCGTGTAAGGTAAAATGACGTAGTTGTACCCGATCGTAATTAAAATACAAAACGGCACGAATACAATGCCGAAAGCTAGAATTTTATCCCTAAATTGAGAGGTAATCTCTGGAGGATCATCCGGCGCATGAGTGAGCATTGTTTCAGGAGCAATGGGTTCGTGCGGTCTTTTATCCGGAAATAGACGAGACATTTTTTGTTCCTTTTATGGCTCTAAGAAGCGTATTATAGTGATTTCGAAGCTCTTGGTCAATACGACGGGAAAATGAATACTATTCCCGGATCACCGTCGGCTTTTCCATTAGCGCCGAGATGGGGACAATTCCGAAGTAGTCCCGAGACAACTTGCATCAAAAAGCCTACTATTAACTTTAAAATACCTTAAAGACTTTAGTTGAATTTCTACTATAACTATTATACAATACTATTGGTATCAACTATACATACTTAGAGTAGGTTGCAATGTTTAGCCCAGGTCGGCAATCTTACCACCAAAGTTTAGCTTTATCGGTTATCTGCTTGGGCCTTTCTTTCCTTGCTACGGGGACGGCCCACGCCCAGGAGGCGAGCTTGTGGAGTTCATTTTACCCCTACGTGGCGATGCCTTATGTGCAAGGTGAAATTAAGGCGATGCCGACCGCGAGCTACATATCCAAAGATTCCAATCGAAATATTCTCAATATGACCAGTGAGAATTATTTCATTGACTTAATGGCACGTTTTCAGATGAATCGCCTCTCTTTACGCATGATTTATGAGCCGCGGGATTTCGTGGGCTTTCGGGGCGGCGGTGAAGCACGGTTTTCTTATGTAAATCTTAGAGTAGGCTCTGATTTCGATCTTATACAATCGAATAGATCCAGGTTGGGAATCAACTTTGACTACTCGCTTATGAAACCTGAATTTTTTGTTAGTCCATTATTTAACTCGAAGTCAGTCCCGCCGATTTATGCACATCCACAGGCTAATAATATAGGCGTTCATTTTTCCGGAAATCCGGCGGCCACCTTAGGCATACATTTGGTGTATAATCCTGTGACAAGTATTTACGGAGTTTCCGGCATTATAGAATCCAAGGCAAGGTGGCCTTTGACCTCCACGGAAGTGACCGAATGGGACGTCAGCGCAGGACTAAAGACGGCGGAGACGGTGCTGGGAAGCTGGGCCCTCAAGTTTGGCTTTAGAAACACAAACATTTTTTTCAAGGATAAGTTCCGTGGTCAGAATACGATACGTCGGGACTTATCTTTTGATACAAGCATAAACGGTTGGTTCGGTGAATTGACGTATTTGTATTGATTGGGAATGGTTAACATGGTTAAGCTAATGAAATCTATTATAGTAGTATGTTGCTTGGTGTTGACACTGTTCGTGGGTAATGTTTTCGCAAACGGAACCGGCGCGCCCGTTCAACCACAACCTGGATATGCTCCGCCGCTTGACCCTACCCTGATGGGCATGAAAGAGCAGGGAGTGTGGTATTTTCTCTGTTACGCGCCTGTTTACCCTCATCGCATTCCCCCACATTATTTAACTTTCGCTCCTCCGCCTAAACCATATTGTCCACCTCCTCCACCCCCGCCGATGGTCCCGATGAGTAAAGTTAAGCAACATCGATGAGCTTGTGTGAATTAATGTCTTGACGCCATTTCCGAGATCGGACCTCCCTGAATAAATCCGCTTACGTTTATCTATATCAATACTGGTTGCCGTGTCCCTAATAAAAATTCTGACCGGGAATATCGCCGGCGTCTTTTAAAAGTTTGAGTTGGGGGCTATTATGATTAGACGGCGGTCAGTTCTGATAACGATTGTCTCGGGGAATTCCGATTGCGAGATTTGAGAGGGTAGAGATCTGAATTCATTTTTTGATTTTACGGCAAAATATGGATAGATCATTGATTTATATAAAGAGTAACATTACTTATTCCAGTTCACCGCAAATGTTAATCTGCTAAACAAAGACTTAACTCCCCGCTTTGCGGGACGCAAAAAGACTAAATTTTTCGGGTGATTTAATGGCAAAATCCCGCACAGGCAAGGCGATTCTGTTTGTAGTAATTATTATAGTGATTGGTATTGGGTTAGCTCTGGCCGTGTCTTTGATTTCCGACGGCGAAAAGAGTTCATCCGGGCTTTCTGAGCTGTTTGATTTCGGTAACAAAATCGGAGTAGTCACCATCGAGGGCACGATAGGCGGATCCGATGAAACCCTCAAGCAATTACGTAGATATCGAAAAAAGTCTTCCATTAAAGCAATAGTATTACGAATTAATTCGCCCGGAGGGACCGTCGCCCCCGCCCAGGAAATATATAGAGAAATAGTCAAAGTAAAAAAGAAAAAGCCGGTGGTTGTCTCAATGGAGACGGTGGCCGCTTCCGCCGCGTATTACATCTCGAGCCCGGCGGACAGGATTGTTTGTTCGAAAGGCACCATTACCGGGAGCATCGGCGTCATAATGATGCTGCCGGATATTCACAAGATAATAGATAAAATCGGCGCGGACGTGAACGTCGTTAAAGCAGGCAAATACAAGGACATCGGTTCTGTTGTGCGTCCCATGTCCGAAGAAGAACGCAACATTTTGGAATCCTTTGCCGCCGAAATTCATGAGCAGTTTATCTCAGACGTCGCTGAAGGTCGCAAAGGAAAAATCGAAATAGAAGAGCTGCGTAAGGTGGCGGACGGCCGCTTTTTCACTGGAGAAAGAGCAAAAGAAATGGGTTTGGTGGATTCTATCGGAAATTTTTACGACGCCGTTAAGATAGCCGCTGAATTAGGCAAAATCAAAACTGAGCCCGAGTTGGTTTATCCCAAGAAAAAATGGGACAGCGTTCTCGATGTGTTCATGGAGTCCGCAACCAATTCAGTTGTTAAAACCATTGATCAGATAAAATCAGGCGGACGAATACCTACTATTCACTAGTTACTGCGCCGGCATGATTTCCTCGAAGTGGAGCTATGTATATGATTAAAGAGTCGCTGACGTTTGATGACGTGTTGCTTGAGCCTTGTTATTCAGAAGTTTTGCCTACCCAGGTCGATGTTCAAACTATGCTTACCAAAGAGATTGCTCTCAATATACCGCTTATCAGCGCCGCAATGGACACCGTAACGGAATCCGAAATGGCGGTAAGTCTGGCGCGCCAGGGCGGAATCGGCATAATTCATAGGAATTTGTCCATTAAGGATCAAGCCAGAGAAGTCGATCGGGTAAAGCGGTCGGAGTCCGGCATGATAGTTGATCCAATTACTACAAACCCCGACCAGAAAATAAGAGACGCTCTGGATATTATGAGGAAGTATCACATATCCGGTGTGCCGGTGACCGTCAATGGTTATCTGAAAGGCATTCTCACCAACCGAGATCTTAGGTTCGTCGAAAACCTGGACATGAAGATCGAAGAGGTAATGACAAAGGAAAATCTCGTAACGGTGGACGAGCGCATCGGTATCGAAGAATCCAAGGCCTTACTCCATAAGCACCGGATCGAGAAACTGCTCGTCGTGGATACTGATTATAAATTAAAAGGCCTAATTACGATAAAGGATATACAAAAAACGATCACGTTTCCTAATTCCGCCAAGGATCCAATGGGTAGATTGCGTGTGGGCGCGGCGGTCGGTGTAGGGCCTGATCGCGAAGAACGAGTGCATGCTTTGGTCAGAAAGGGGGTTGATGTTGTCATTGTCGACACCTCGCACGGTCATTCAAAAAATGTAATTGAAACCATTAAGCTTTTGAAGAAGCATTTTCCGAACACGCCGTTTATAGGCGGAAATGTGGCGACCGCGGAAGGAGTGGAGGCACTCGTAAAGGCCGGCGCCGATGGTGTGAAGATCGGTGTGGGTCCCGGATCTATATGCACTACAAGAATCGTGGCAGGAGTCGGCGTTCCGCAAATTACCGCCATTATGGAGTGCGCGAAAGCCGCCGCTAAATTTGGCGTTCCGTTGATAGCGGATGGTGGAATTAAGTTCTCAGGAGATATAACCAAGGCGATAGCCGCAGGCGCCCACAATATCATGGTAGGCGGACTGCTGGCGGGCACAGACGAAAGCCCTGGTGAAATGGTGCTGTATCAAGGAAGATCTTACAAATCGTATCGTGGCATGGGGTCGCTGGAGGCGATGCGGGAGGGATCGAAGGACAGGTACGGTCAACACGAAGGTGTGGCCGAAAACAAACTCGTTCCCGAAGGCATTGTCGGGATGGTGCCGGCCAAGGGCCCTGTATCGAATTCAATTAATCAGCTCATGGGTGGCCTCAGAGCCGGAATGGGATACCTCGGCGCAAGAAATCTTACCGAGCTCCGTGAGAAAGCCCTATTCATGCGAATAAGCGCCGCGGGACTGAAAGAATCCCATGTGCATGATGTTGTTATTACCAAAGAAGCGCCAAACTATAGAATTGAATAGCTGCCGGTTTCATGGATGGCGGACTTCAGAAGCTTACGATTATTTAGCGCAGATTGATGATGCGCCGCTTCGAAGCTCCAAAATACACTTGGATGCTTTCGCACGTGTTTCGTGTTGAGAGTCTCATTTTTTTCTCACCGGTTCAAAAAGGTCTGTAGCTATGATTAACGCCATTATATTCGGCGCCTCCGGTTACACCGGTATCGAACTCATAAGGATATTATCTTCGCATCCGGAAGTGGCCATCATCGGCGGAAGTTCCAGAAAATGGGAGGGAAGGTTTGTTTCGGAAATATTTCCTTTCATTTATAAATCGCAGGATTTCAAGTTATCTTTACTTGACGATCTATCTCAGAACACCGACGCGGACGTCGCTTTTCTGGCTTTACCCCACGGCGAATCAATGGATGTGGCCAGAAAACTTTATGACCGCGGATTGATGGTAATAGATTTATCCGCGGATTTGCGACTGGACGATTCTGCCGTGTACGAGGACTGGTACGGCGCTCACAGTGATCATGATTTGCTGTCAAAGGCTGTATACGGTTTACCTGAAATCAATCGACAGGAGATTAGAAACGCAAAGCTCATCGCAAACCCCGGATGCTATCCTCAAACAGCGATTTTGGGGCTAGCGCCTATCCTCAATATGGATGAAATCGACACGTCCTGCCCAATTGTTGACTCAAAATCCGGGATTTCAGGGGCCGGCAGGGGAGCGAAGCTCGGCACAAGCTTTTGTGAAGCGGGCGAGGGATTTAAACCGTATGGAGTAATCAGGCACAGACATATTCCAGAAATGGAACAGGAGCTTAGTAAGTTAGCTTCCAGAAAGATTTTAGTCCGCTTTACTCCGCATTTGATTCCCGTTAGCCGGGGGATGGTTTCAACAATTTACGCGCCTTTCAAAAAGGAAGTTACCGCTGAACATTTACACGAGCGGTACTGGGACGCTTATAAAGACGAACCTTTTATCAGAGTCTTGCCCTTAGGATCTTATCCCGACACGGTTCATGTGCGGGGCTCGAATCAATGTCATATTGCCGTAGCGGTGGACGATAGGACCGCCTGGGTTGTCATTACGGTCGCAATTGATAACTTAGTAAAAGGGGCTTCGGGTTCCGCGGTTCAAAACATGAATTTATCCATGGGATTGGATGAAACAACAGGTTTAACTGCAATACCGCTATACCCTTAACAAGCTTTATAGAGGGGAATATCATGGCTGCAAATAAAGATGTCGGGGTGGACCTCGGCCTATCCGATAGTGAAAAGAAGGAACTGTTGGACACTGCTCAAGCCGTGATTGAGAGTCGCGTTTTAGGAAAACAGATCCCCCAACTTGAGACGCATTCTGAAAAGTTGCTGGAGAAGAGGGGCGCGTTTGTTACCTTGCACAAACATGGAATGCTCAGAGGGTGTATTGGTCAGTTGCAATCCGAGGCGCCTTTGCAGGAAACGATCATTGATATGGCTCAAGCCGCGGCGTTTAACGATCCGAGATTTGCGCCATTAAGACCTGATGAACTTCACGATATAGATATCGAGATTTCGGTGCTGACACCGTTTGAGTTGATAGACGATCCCGAAAAAATTGAAGTGGGTAAGCACGGTATTTTACTAAGGCAAGGCTTCCGGTCGGGATTGTTGCTGCCCCAGGTGGCAACGGAGCGCAATTGGGATCGCTTGACGTTTCTTGAGGAAACATGTAGGAAAGCAGGATTGCCCAAAGACGCATGGAAACAGAAGGAGACCGAGCTTTATGTGTTCTCAGCGGATGTGTTCTCTTGAACAGGTATCTGCCTTTAATAGTAGAGCAGTAGTATTGTATTCAGGCGGGCTCGATTCAGTACTCGCCGTATATTGGGCTAAACTCCAGGGCATTGAAATCTTTCCAATACATTTTACGTCCAGCTTTGCCCCTCTTGATCCCAGGCACGAAAACTCACCTATACAAAAGTGCGCGAAACAACTCGGAATTGAAGTGGTTTTCCTTGAAAAAGGCCCGGACTTTACGCGATTGGTGAGAAATCCGGAACATGGCCACGGCAAGAACATGAATCCCTGCATAGATTGCAGAATTTACACGTTAATGGCCGCTAAAAGGTACATGAAGGAAATCGGCGCCTCTTTTATAATTACGGGAGAAGTCGTGGGGCAGCGGCCCATGTCGCAGCTAAAGGGTACGCTTCGCATGATTGAAAAAAAAGCCGACTGCGACGGAATGGTTGTGCGGCCCCTTTCCGGACGCATCTTGCCTGTTACTAAAGTGGAAGAAGCGGGAATTATAGTCAGAAACAAAATGTTGTCCATTGCAGGTCGCGGAAGGAAAGCGCAATTGCGATTGGCCAAAGAAGCCGGCATAACGGAATTTGCCGCGCCGGCCGGTGGTTGTCTTCTCACGGATAAAATTTTTGCCAAAAAAGTCCGAGATTTATTCGATGATCAGGAAATTGTCACGGATGATGATATTCAGTTGCTGCATTTGGGCCGACATATTCGTCTCAGACGCGGCCTGAAAGTAATTGTTGGTCGAAGTGAAGCCGAAAACACGCGGCTGGAACAATCGAAAACGGCAAAGACGTATTTTGACTCTGAATTTCCCGGGCCGGTGATTTTAGTCATGGGAGAACCAACCCCGGAAGAAGAGCGGATGATAGCTTCGATTCTGTTGCGGTACACGAAACCTTCAGCGCGTGGTTCAGAGATACTCATCCATACAACGGACAAAATTTGCCGCTTACTGTCCGTCAACAGCGTCGCCGATGAAGCATGGCTTGCGCAGCGGACGATTCAATAGAGCAGTGCTGAGGAAATGCGCTACGTAAATTCCCCGGTTAAAGTTCGATCACTTCCTTAAAATGAAATGTTGGACCCCGATTGTTCAGGGTCCAATCTCCCCCCTCTGCTATTAAACGTGACGTTGACTTGTTAGAGTTATTCGAATCATACTTTGCTCTCACCCCTACACTCAGCATACCTCATGCTTGTGTCAGATAAGGACAAAACCAAAAGTAAAAAATTTGTGTATCGTAAATTATTTTTATGAAAGGCTAGAAGCTATTTTTCAAGCTTTGAAGAACGATTGATGAATTTTTTAACACTAGCTTTATTGTGTTTAATTATTACCTTCCTAAAAAGGAATAATCTGTTTAGCCGAATAACTTGTATGACTGCAACTTAGCGCGTGCTCCGGCACACGTTAGGTTTGGCTGAGTAAAAGAATTCGGCATGGAAGGGGGCTTTGATGAAGAAATCCCTGGGAGCAAATACAATTCTGTTCCCAACACCGGTGCTCTTGGTCGGCAGTTACGATGCGCAAATGAAGCCCAACATCATGACCGCGGCATGGGGAGGTATTTGCTGCTCGAATCCTCCATGTGTAACTGTGTCACTCAGGAAAGCGACTCATTCATATTCCAATATTCAATTAAGGAAAGCTTACACTCTAAGCATCCCCTCCGAGGATCAAGTGAAGCAAGCCGACTATGTAGGCATAGTTTCAGGCAAAAAAGTTGACAAATTCGAGCAGTTGGGATTTACGCCCATAAAAAGTGAAGTTGTGAGCGCGCCGTACGTAAAGGAATGCCGCTTAACCCTTGAATGTGAAGTAGTCCACATAGTGGAGTTGGGTTTGCATACTCAATTTGTAGGAAAAGTAATTGATGTTAAGGTGGATGAAGAATTCATGGCCGGCGGCAAAGCGGATATCAGCAAGATAAGGCCCTTTGCATATGACCCGGTATCCAGTAGCTATTATGGACTGGGAGAATTTCTGGGCTCAGCATTCAAGTTAGGCAAAGATCTAGGAAAAGAAGTCGACGCCAATGATTAAAAATATTGACAAAAGGCCTCTTTTGAAGCATATTCATTCGGATATAGTACGTAAACGATAATGATTTAAACATACTAAGACCTCCTAATTAACGGGAGGTTACTTTTTTTCAGAATTTCAGGAACCTTCAGCAACGAAAGGGATCTATAATTATAATCAGGTACGAAGGGGTGAATCGTTATGTTAAAAATGGATGGCGCCAGGGTCAGGATGACACCTGAAAATGTTGATTACATGTTGAAGCAAGGCATGTCATTTAAAGAAATAGCCGCAAAGTGTGACGTTTTTGAAGACGCGATTGACGCGTCTTTGATGAGATGGCTCAATCAAGGACGTTGGCCTGTAGAAAATGAAGTAGCCGCTTAATGCCGGACGCGGTTCAGCGATCTTTTGATCATTTAACCACACCCCATTTCCAAAATTTGTGGTTTCGAGATTCCATAAATATCTCATAAACGCTTCTGGGTCGGAGCAGGCAAAATTGGTTGCCACGCGCAAAGGTTCGTTATATAAACCTTAACGCGGGAAGCTCCGCTCAGGGGTGTTTTTTATGATCAAAGCAAAATTCCAGCCGGTAGTCTTCCTTGTTATACTTTTAAACTTCTATCTACTTGCTATGCCGAACCGGCTCTTAGCTCAGGATTCTTTCAGGCTTTCTGAAACAGCTCGCTTTTCGTTTGGAATGGAATGGGGCAATTTGTGGCTATGGGGTGAAACCCTTATCCCCGCAGGGGGACAACCCGGTTCGGCAAGTAAAATTTACGCCCAGACTGATCTCGGGATAGACCAAAGTGAGTCGACGGGTTTCTTCTTAACTTCCACAATATTAGATTCTCACCTGTTAAATCTAAATTTTTTGGCTTATTCTCCCACCGGCTCCAAAACACTCACCAGAACCGTGCGTTTTCAAAACAAGACTTATGAAGAAGGGACACAAATTGATACCAAAGTTGATTTCAATTGGTCCAGACTCAACTATGGTTACAAATTTACCGTACTGCCGGAACTTTGGTTTGCGCCTAAAGTCGGAGTTCACCACTTACGCAATACTACTACGATTAATGGATCGACTGTTGAAGAGGGATTAATTTCCAATACTCGGAGCCTCGACGGCACCTATCCGGTCCTTGGGCTGGAGGCTCGATATTTACTACCGCTGGGTATGGACTTGGGATTGGAAATGGAAGGAATCCACCTAATTACGCGCGGGTATCTCGGTCTGGTTAAACTGAACGCCAGATGGGAGTACCACCCCGAAGTGGCTTTAATGCTATCCACTTCTTACAGGGTCGTCCAGTACCTTGAAGACAATCAAAGGCTCAACAATGAATGGACTTATTCAATGCTTGGCTGGTCCGCTGGAATCGGTTTCCGATTTTAGCCGTTTTCCGGAAGGACTGGTTGCAGCTCCTCGCCAACTTACCATGGTCGCGGGCGCCTTATGTTCAAAATGGCGAGCGTACAACGACTCCATTTTTCTAATGAGTCCGGTGTGATGATGCAGGACTTCCGGGAAGCAGATTGCGTTATATGTTACGTCTAAGGAAACATACTGCTTATGATCCAAATCTATGACGCGTTCTTCGCTCATGTAATTGGGATCATAGACTTTAACGATGTTCTGTTCAGCATTGTATTCGTAAGCCAAAACGGCGTGTAAAACGGCGCCCTTAGGTCCTTTATTCATCAAAAGAACAATCCTGGGTTCATCCTTAACTAACCCCTCGGCGAAACGTTTAAACGATTCTGATTGATTACCATAGTACCTGTTGCAGTATTCCGCCTGCAGGGTGATCATGTTCCTACTGTAGAATGTCTGCAACTCTCTAGCAATCAACTGCTGCGCCTTTTTATCAATTACTTTCCGCAGCGGCGGCTCACCTTGATGCACTAAATAATACCATCTTGCGAACGCGGCCATCGCAAAACAGTAGCCCGGGGAATTTGATATTGAGAAGGAATCTTCGGATACTCGGAATGAAGCTTCAACACTTCCGTTTGAGCTCAGCAGCGCCAGGCAGAGCAGCGTTGCGACAACTCCTAAGCCTTTTCCAAAACTCAATCTAAACATACCTCTATCCTAAATTAAAATACAAAGATGAAGCCTGATTATACCTAATTTTGTCAGAAATGACAAGATGTACAGAAATAAAACTCGAAACAGGATTAAAGTAGGAAAGCGAGTATGCAAGGGGTATGACGCATCTTTCAGACGTCTATGTGGTTTGGGAAGATTTGGTCCGGAACTCTGGTTCAGGATAAGTGTGCTGACGGAATCAGGAGATTTTCGGCTACATGCCGGCTGTCGTGATCTTTCAGCTTTGTCAATCCTCCATAATTATAGACTATTAGCGGTCTCTCAGCCGACGCTTCGCAAATATCTTTATTGAATGGACGGATGCGTGGTAAAACTAGCCTGTCATCGAAATTTACAGAAATGTGATCATTAACTAGTAAAATCCGCGCCAATCAGCCCTTTGACTTCGGATCAAAGCCGAGGGCCCGGGTATCTTGTGCGCTTTCATCCATGCTTAAACAAAACGGAAGAAGTGTAGCCGGCAAACTGGCGGCAAATCTCTCCGGGTTCATCTCCGCATAAACAGTTAAGACGATTCATACAGTTGATCAGTTATCCAACATAGAGAGATCATATGCCCAAGAAACTGATTGTTGCGCTCCTGATTGTCGTGGCTCTTAGCGCATATGTTTATTGGAAATACATACGAGTTCCCGCGGCGCCTCCGGGTAAGGTATTTGTAAGCGGAAACATAGAGGCGACTGAAGTTGATCTTTCCTTCAGGCTGTCGGGTCAAGTAAAAATCTTGGAAATAAAGGAAGGTGATCGAGTCAAGACGGGACAAGTGATAGCGACGCTGGATACAGACACTTTACTAGCCGTAAAGGTAAGCGCCGAAGCCGCAGTCGCCAATGCCAAGGCAGTTTTGGATGAACTGGAAGAAGGCACGAGACAAGAGGAAATAGCGGCGGGTCAAGCATTGGCCAAGGGCGCAGAGAGTAGACTGAAAAACGCAAGAGATGAATACGAGAGATATCAACCATTATTCAAAGAAGGCGCAGTCTCGGCTTCGACTTACGATATAAAATCAACCAGCTATAAAGTGGCGCTGGAGGACTATAACAACGCCAACCAGCGATTGAACGAACTTGTCAAAGGCCCAAGAGAACAGCAGATTAGAGCCGGTCGATCGACATATGATCGAGTCCAATGGGAACTTAAACGCATAATTCTTGATATCGAACATTCAGTTTTGATGAGCCCGTCTAACGGTGTTATCCTGGTAAAGGCTACTGAAATTGGTGAAGTTGTTTTGCCGGGCGCCACTATTGCGACAATCGGCGAAATCGATGAAGTATGGCTCAAAGGCTATATAGGAGAAGATAAGCTCGGCAGAGTTAAACTTGGCCAAAAAGCTGAGATTACTACGGATACATACCCCAACAAGGTATACGAAGGCAAGGTTACTTTCATATCGTCTCGCGCTGAATTTACACCTAAAAATGTGCAAACAAAGGAGGAGCGGGTCAAGCTGGTGTATCGGGTCAAAATTACGATTCCAAATCCTAAATTCGAGTTGAAAATCGGCATGCCGGCCGAAGGCTACATAATCACTGACGAAGCTTCCGGCGAAACCCAACCAAGATGATCAAAGGGCATATGAATGGGCTTAAGAGCGGTGGAGAAGACCTGATAGTCCAAACGCGCAAGCTGGCCCGTACGTTTGGTAAAGTGACTGCCGTATCTAATATAAATCTTGAAATCAAAAAAGGCGAATTATTCGGATTAGTTGGTCCGGACGGCGCCGGCAAAACGACCGTAATGCGCATGCTGGCGGGAATTTTACCACCCACTTCAGGGGATGCCCACGTATTTGGAATTTCCGTTTGCGAGAATCCTGAAGCAATCAAAGAACACATAGCCTACATGCCGCAAAGGTTTGGACTGTATTCAGATCTCACGGTCTTGGAAAACTTGGTATTCTATGCCGACATTTTCCAAGTCCCCGGAAAGGAAAGGCCTCGGCAGATAAATAAGCTGCTCGGATTCAGTAGACTCACCCCCTTTAAGGAGAGACCCGCAGGCGCTCTTTCGGGCGGCATGAAGCAAAAGCTCGGTCTTGCTTGCGCTTTAATCCACTCTCCGGATTTGCTGCTGCTGGACGAACCCACAAATGGCGTCGATCCGGTTTCAAGAAGAGATTTCTGGAAGATTCTTTACGACTTGCTCAAAGAAGGCCTAACCGTGCTGGTCACCACGGCCTATTTAGATGAGGCGGAACGCATGAACAGGGTTGCGCTAATCCATCAAGGCGCAATTGTGGAAATGGGGCATCCTCAGGATCTGAAGTCGCGCATCCAAGGTATCATGATGGAGTTAATCACCCCGGATGGTGAAAAAGCGAAAAAGATTCTGGAAGACTCGAGCGCTAAAGACGTGAATATCTTCGGTGAAAGCTTGCATTTGAGACTGTCTGACGAAAAGGCCGTCACTCACGTTGGAGACCTCTTGAAAAAGGCCGAAATAAAAGTGGAATCTTTTAGACAAATAGAACCATCCATGGAAGACGCCTTCCTTTCTTTAATTCCTAAATAGGGAGGGCTCAATTGGACAATGAGATTGCCGTATCCGCTGAAGATTTGACCAGAGTTTTCGGCAAATTCACGGCAGTAGATCACATAAGCTTCAGCGTAAGTAAAGGGGACATTTTCGGATTCCTGGGCCCCAACGGCGCCGGCAAAACAACCACAATCAAAATACTTTGCGGGCTTTTGACTCCAACCTCCGGAACTGCCGGAGTCTCCGGCTGGGATGTTTCCACTCAACCGGAGGATATAAAAAAACACATCGGGTACATGTCGCAAAAGTTTTCTCTTTACGAGGATCTTACGGTCCAGGAGAATATAGATTTCTTCGGAGGTGTTTACGGCATTCCGCGTGAGAGTAAAGCGGAACGGAGCCGCTGGGTGCTGGAAATGGCGGGGCTCACAGGTAAAGGGGATTACATTACCAGACAACTGGCCTTAGGTTGGAAGCAGCGCCTTGCTCTCGGGTGCGCCATGCTACATGAGCCGCCTGTCTTATTTCTCGATGAGCCGACTTCAGGTGTTGATCCTTTGTCACGCCGAAGTTTCTGGGATTTGATACGCAGTATGGCCGAGCAAGGAGTGACGGTATTCGTAACCACTCACTATATGGAGGAGGCGGAATACTGCACCCGATTGGCGCTCATGAGCAGAGGCCGCATTATTGCGTTGGGAACTCCGAGAGACTTGAAGCGTGAATGGATGAAGGAATCCGTATTGAAGCTTGAAGTTGACGATATTATGACCGTAATGGAGCTTTTGAGGCACGAGGACGTTTTTCAGGAAATCGCCGTATTCGGCGCGTCATTGCATCTGGTTGTCGCAGACCCGCAAGTTGGGCAAGAGGTCATCAGAACAAATCTGAAAAAGTCCGGAATAGAAAAATTCAATTTGGAGAAGATATTACCCAGCTTAGAAGATGTTTTTGTGACTCTCACCGCCAAAGATAAAGAACATTCTTGAAGTTGTTGAAGACAATGGTTCAAATTACGAATGATTTCGGAAACGAATTCACGCTTTGACCGTAATCCTGAAGATCACTTGTTTAAATATCTGTAATTCATCGCGCAAAGACATTAACCCCCTAAATCCCCCTTATCAGAGGGACTTTAATGCCTGGGTCGCTGAGTTCGATTTTGGATTTCAGCTAAAGTTAGCGCTCATGGGCCGAAGCCGGTATCCAGGGGATCTGGTTCCCGGCGTGCGCCGGGAGGACGTATTTGGGGCAATTATAGGACTTTTGATAAGAGCCAAAACAAAGCTAATTTTCCGTCAATGGCCCTTTACCGCCGAGCCTCCAATAAACTTAGCTTGATTCGGATGCTCACCAAGCCATGTAATCTTGCCGGTGTCCAAATGATAGTAGCCGCCAACTACTTTCAATTTATTGTTCTTAACCTTGTCCGTGATGATGGGGCTTTTCTGAAACAAATCGCTCATGGCCTGCAGCACGTTTGCGCGAATTGCGGCTTCCAACAAAGCCTCCCCTTTAGCGTTTGGATTATGCTTTTTCGCGGAGTTAACCGCGGGAACAATGCTTTTAACGAGATAGGGTATACTGCCGTGGGCTTCCTGATTTTCCACTACAGCGGTAACGGCTCCGCATTTACTGTGGCCGAGCACCACAAGTAGCGGCACATTAAGATGATCCGCGGCGTATTCACTTGAAGCTACTTCATCAACATTTGCAACATTGCCCGCCACACGGATAACAAAAATGTCGCCGACGCCTTGATCAAACAATATTTCCACAGGAACTCGTGAGTCCGAACACGACAGCACTATGGCAAATGGATGTTGCCCTTTAGTGGCGGTCTTATCGCGGGTCATGGAGTCTTGGCTGGGGTGCTCGGTATTGCCGGTAATAAAACGGTGATTCCCTTCTTTCAAAATGATCAAAGCCTTATCGGCGCTCACTCCGGAACCGTCGCCTGCAGCAAATGCAGGGGAGCAGATAAAGGTAAACGCCGTAAAAAGAACCAATACTAATCTCATAAACATACCTCCTTGTGGTAAACTGATACGATCTCGAATCCATACATCTTAGCGAACCTATGAATCTTTGTAATTCCATATTACTTGCGCAAACCTAATTTAGTTAGCTTATATGCCTTTTTTAAGACTTTCCAGCATGCCGAATCGTAAATAGCGGAATCTGAGCTTGTCTTCAGCGGTAACTTTGGCGCCTACCCTGATCATCATGATGTTCTCGGCTCTAAGGGCAATATTCGGTTCATTGGTATAAACTTCCCTGAACCCATGTGGGCTGTAAAGCTCCATCATCATTTTGCGGTACTGTACTGGGGTGAGACCGGCGCCTTCAAGATCCCAATGCCACGAATAGCCGTTCATGTAAGCTATTTTCGATTCAAACCAGTCGCCATCCACAGTTAATTCGAGTAAACGGCTTGCGAGCTTTAATCCACGATAATTTCGGCTTACTTCCACAGCGGCCATTTCATACATTAAATTATTTAAAAGACTCCAACGCTCGTCCGAGCCGGGATACCAGCAAACATTATAACCGACAATTAAGTCCGGCTCCACGATCGCCAGAGTTACTTTTCCTCCCTCCTGGTTAACAATTGATTCAAAAGACTCAATTTTTTGAATAATTGACGAATATGTAGCGAAGCGGCCCAGTCCACTGTCGAGTCTCAGGTTCTCTATAAATTCTTTGCGGCAATTAGATCTGATGGTAACCTTTCCCCTGGGGGTATTGTAAATCATGGATTTTGACCCAAAGCCGGGGACATCGTTTGATTCTGACGTCAAAAGTCACTCCATTCTCGATGTAGATTTCTTACCATAATAACCAGGTCAAGATCATTTCCCTGACGATCCTTAACGTATGCCTTTAGGACGCCTTCTTGATGAAAATCCAATTTCGCGGCGGCTTTAATGGCCGCTTCTTCTTTACCGGCGATAAATTCGGCGACAAGTTTTTCAATTCCGAGATCCATAGCCAGTTTAACACTGTCTAACATTAACCAGCTACCTACCTTGAGCTTTCGGTAAGCAGGGTCAACCATAATACGAATATGCGCCACATGATTAAGAGATTTCGACCCTGATCTGTAAAGTCTCAAATTTGCGACTATGGCGCCGTCCGTCTCTCGCACGGCTACTATAGGCAGAATTCTGTCATAATCAAGCCTGTCCAACCATTCGTGGAGCAACACCGGATCATCCAGTTTTTCTCGCAAGAACCACTGCTCTTCTTCCGGAATTTGATCAAAGAATTTTATCAACTCCGTCTCATCCGCAAGAGTAGCCGGTCTCAATAAAACGGAAGCGCCATCCTTTGTTACAATGGCTTTGGGATAATCTTTGATCATTACGAAACTCCTTTTTGAAGGTCCCGCCTTCCATCATAACGATCAATAACAAATCCGGCCAAACCATTCAATTTTAACTTGCGGTCAGTCGTTTTATCTGAATCGTCTTGAAAAACTGTGGGGCCTATTTCATAATCCATTCTCGATGTTTTCAATCATTGGAAACCGGGAACCTAATGGCAAATAAAGATATTACCATACCTACTAGAGAACGGAACTCCGATTTACACTCTGTTACCAGCAAACCAAGAGTCGCTGTAATTATTCCTTGTTACCACGTCGCGAGTTATATTCAAGAGGTCCTGGTAACGATTCCTAATTTCGTTCAGGAAATTTATGTTGTTGATGACGCGTGCCCGCAAGAATCCTGGAAAATAGCTCAAGAAATTAGCGTGACAAACAAGAGAATCAAGCTGATCAGACACCAAATTAATCAAGGAGTAGGAGGCGCCGTAATCAGCGGCTATAAAGCGGCTGTGCAATCTGATTGTGATATTTTTGTGAAAATCGACGGGGACGGTCAAATGGATCCGCGATATATGCATGAATTAATCCAGCCCTTGATAGCGGATCAAGCGGATTATACAAAAGGAAATCGCTTCAGAGACTTTAAGGCTCTGTCGCAGATGCCGACAATTAGACTGCTGGGTAATAGCGTGCTTTCTTTCCTCGTCAAAGCTTCCTCAGGCTATTGGAACATTATGGATCCAACGAATGGATACACTGCGATTCATCGGCGCGCATTGGAGAAACTCGAACTGGAGCACTTATCGAAGAGGTATTTTTTTGAATCTAATATGCTGATCGAGTTAAACCTAATCTCGGCCACAGTAGTGGATGTTCCAATGAAAGCGAGTTACGCGGATGAGCACAGTTCGTTGCAAATACGACGGGTGATTACTCAATTTCCGGTGAAGTTGATCAAAGGATTATTTCGACGTATTTTCCTGAAGTACTTTGTTTACGACTTCAATATGGCCTCGATCTATTTAGCATTGGGTATCCCGCTTGTTCTTTTCGGAACAATTTTCGGAATTTTTGAGTGGGTAGACTCATTCGTTAGTAATCATCCCAAATCCGCAGGAACCATTATGGTTGCCGCTTTGCCGATCATCTTAGGCTTTCAGATGTTGTTGCAGGCAATACAGATTGATATCGATAAAACCCCCAAACCAAGAAATTGAGCCGCCCTGGGATTTGGCTGCCGCAAAACACCTAATTCGCAGCAAAACTGCTAAGTCATCTGACTCCTTTTGATTTGCTCCCTACATTTCATGAATGTTATACCGGTTCTGGAAACTAATCACGGATTCAATGACCATGATTCTCGAATTTAGTCGACCATACGTGTCACCAAAATGCTATGAAGCTTGGTCATGTAACAGGGCTTATCAACGTCAGAGGCTTTATTTGACAGAACTTTCAAGAAATCCTATTAGGTGCGGAGTTTATTCAACAGAGTTTACAAATCGACAATGAAGTATGTGAAGACTTTCGGTCATTCTTTCTTACTTCTAATTGTTCAGGCGATCGAAATCAGAAGATCTAGCGGAGCATAAACAGGTTCATCGGTCAGCTTTAACTGTAAGTCTACCGCTTTCTATTCGACCACACTTCCGTCACGGCGCCGACAAAAAAATAGATGAACGCTGCCAGTACGGCGCCTCGGAGCCAAGTTAGCGATGACCCGAACTCCCCCTTATGGGAGTCGTCTACAAAATAGTAGCCGATTACAAGTATCATAGCCAACGATATAAACACCCTAGCGTAAGGGCTGAGAAAGTTTTTACCTGCCATTAGACCCCTCAATTCAAATTAGCTGCGGACAAATACTTTACCGTACCATAAATTAATGTAAACACATTAAGCTTTCGCCTACAGCCCTGGGTTTTTACAAATTGTTTCTACTAAGTTCATTGATTTTACTTTAGAAAACTGCTATGGTAGGGCATAATTTAACGCTTTAAATGATTTCGGTAAATATATGAGCTTTTCATTTTTAGGATGCTGAGGAGTAAAGTAATCGTCATACTTTTTCCGGCGCAGACTCATTATTGAGGTGAATGCGCCGAAGTTCGCCGCAATGCAAACTATGAAGACACATGCTGTTTATAGCCGATAACCCCTCATCATAACCGACGGAACCAATAGGGGCCGGCGGCCGCGGAGCTTTATCACATGATTTCAGGTGAAGGAAAGAGGCTCTCAGATTTTAGCGGGACAATCACCAATACCAGCTTACATGATATTATTCAGCTCCTCTGTATTGGACGCAGCACGTGCGGCATTCGTGTCAAAAGCGGTAAGCTGAGAGGCTATATAAGTTTTAGAGACGGAGAGATCGTTCACGCCCAATCTTCCGATCTGCAGGGTGAGGAAGCTTTTTATCAGATTCTAACCTGGGAATTGGGTTCATTTGAGTGCGATGATAAATCTCCGGCGGTTGAAACCATACAGGAAAGCTGGGACTTTCTTCTGATGGAAAGTATGAGACGGCTTGACGCCGCGAATGACGCATAACGGAACTAACGCTTTTTATAAACACAGCGGGCTAAATACATTACAAGATTAATGGCGATGAGACGGTATGTGTGCTACAGTTTGGTCGATTTCGTCATGCCTATCGCATGACGAAATTGGTTTTCTGAAATGCAATACGATCAGCGGCAAATCTCGAGAATTCCTCGGAAGCGAAACTCTTTCGCCGCGCAAAAAGATACAATCCACGAAGTTCAAGCCTGTGAGTTGAAAAATGGCAGACCTTATTTTGACAAAGCAATCATTGGACCGTATCGATCTGGTTCTACATACTTTGCTTACACGTAGTGGAGCGCACACTGCTCTGCTCATCGATAAGGCCGGCCAGCTCATCAGCTTCCAAGGATCAATGGACCAGGAAAAAGTAGCATCCCTTGCCGCTCTTACTGCGGCCAACTACGGCGCCACAACCGCCATTGCCCGCCTTTTTGGCGAAGAAGAATTCACGCTTCTGTTCCATAAGGGCAAAGTGGAAAATATTCATTTCTCTAATGTGGGTGAAGAATATCTTATGATAACTATTTTCAACAATAATACCCATCTCGGTCTTGTCAGGTTGGAAGTCCGTAAAGGGCTTGAACAAATCGAGACCATGTTTGCTGAAAACTTACGGCAATGGTTTAATTCCTAATTCGATTGTTCGGGATCAATTTATGGCAATAATAAGCTTCCGATCGGATGAAATCCACTGCAAAATCGTATACTACGGCCCTGGGAGAGGCGGTAAAACCACCAACTTAATTTCTATTCATAAGGCGCTGGGGCGCCATGTGCGTGGCGAACTTCTCTCAATAGATACATCCGGTGACCGAACGCTTTTTTTCGATTTCTTGCCCATGGATCTCGGAAGCATTGGAAAATTTAGAATCAAAATTTCTTTGTACACAGTACCTGGTCAAGTCAGATATAACGACACCCGGAAGCTCGTTTTAAAGGGTGTTGACGGAGTCGTCTTCGTAGCGGATTCGTTGGAAGCGCGAAGAAACAACAACATTGAGAGCTTGTTGAATCTCGATGAAAACTTACGGGAACAAGGAAAATCAATAATTTCGACTCCTCTAGTGATGCAATACAACAAACGTGATTTGGGAGGCAGCAAAGTCGCCATCATTCCGGTTGATGAAATGGAAAAGGAACTGAATCCCAAGGGACAACTGCCTTCACTTTGCGCAAGCGCTCTCAAGGGCGATGGAGTTCGAGAAACCTTTAAGAAAATTTGTATGATGACTGTTGTGGACGTTAGCGCAAGGCTTCTAAAAGACAAAGGTATGGGACTTACCGGTTAGAACTTTACTTCCTCAGTAATGGAGCGTTCCCGTGGCTGATCAAAAATACAAGACGCCCGACGAACTCGGCGCCGCTGTTGGAAAGAAGATTGACGAGCTTTTTGGCGGATTTTTTGCCGATGATCAGCCCGAATCTGAAATTGCGCCGCAAAAACCTTCAGCTAAAGCTCAGGCGCCTTCACAGAGCGTTAAGCCCGCTTCTCCCCGACCTCCGGTTGAAAGTTCTGTAACCGCAGCGGCTAAACCCGTCTTAGCAAAGGCCAAGCCCCCTTTGCATGAGCCTCAAACGTCGGGTCCCGGAGAGTCATCCACATTCAGGGCCATAACCGACAAAATCGAAGCTCTCTTCCTTACTTTGGATTGGGAGGTAACGAGCGATTTAATCAATGAATTGGGATCACATTTTCGTGAGCTTGACAAATTCCTGCCAACCGCCGGCCCCGCGAAAACAATTGTCAATATGAATCTAAGAGTCCTGCCAAAGCTTGCCGGCCCTGATTCAACTCCACATCCAGCCTGGATCAAATTACTTCAGGATAGCGTCACAGCTTTAGATCAAATTTATGAATCAGGCGGAAAGCAACCGGCTCAGGCTTTAATTACTTCAATAACAAGCAATTACAGGGAAATCTCAGCGGCTCTCGCCGCTTCATCTATAAACGCCAAAACTACGCGAGCTGTCCAGGCGCCTGCGTACGGCGATCCAACGGATACTCAAACGACCGAGATTGCAACCGATTTTCAGCCTATTGATCCTTACGGCATCGAGGTTGGTATCGAGACGGCCGTAAGATCAATTGAGGAGGTAGGCCGGAGATTATCACGTATACTCGGTGTATTGAGACAAGGCGGAACTATGTCTCCGGATGAGATTAGCAGGAGACTCGGCGTCTTGGAACAGTTGCTCATTGAGCGACTCGAAAAGTTGAGCGCACTCAGCAAAGAACTGGTTCGGCGTCAGTCCGTCGGGGCATTGACTGAAACGGCTGAGACGGCATTGGGCCTCTTTGTCTGGCATGGCTTAATGGTCGCTGTTCCCATGTCGATGTTGGAAGCCGTGATCGAATTGACTGATGCGCAATCTAAACAATTTTCCAAAAAATTCTCGTTACTGATTGGTGGAAAGCAAATTCCCAGGCTCCCTCTCAAAAAGCCTAAGAACACGAAGAACATAGCGCCCACCTGTCTAATCCATTTGTCAGGCGCCGGAAAAGAGTTTTTTCTTTTGACTAACAGATTCCTGGGGATTAGGAGAGCCCCTCAAGGCGCCGATTTGCAGCGTGAGACGAGATTGAAAATCGGACCAACCACATATACATTGATAAATCAGGCCATTCTGAAGAAATCCTAGTCCCAATGAAGGAACACATCGCAAAAGAAAGACCAATACGGACGCCGTCTCAACAGGTTTTCCGACCAACCATCTTTGGTAAATACTGCTTAATAGATCAAATCGCAAAGGGGGGCATGTCGGACATTTATTTGGCCAAATCCATGGGTATGAGTGGATTCCAAAAACCCATTGTCATAAAAAAACTCCTGCCGCAGTATTCTTCAAAACCAAGGTTTGTTCAACGTTTCATCAACGAAGCTCATACTCTTTCCCTCCTAAACCACGGTAATATTGTTCAAGTCTTGGATATGGGAATGGTTGGGCCTGAGTATTACATAGCCCTTGAATACATTGAGGGCAGAAATGTGGCTCACGTCATCTCCAAGATTTCAAAGCTTTCCTATAAACCCGATCCGACCTTTGCCCTTCACATAATAATGAAGGTTGCCAAAGGTTTGGCGTACGCCCACAAGAAAAAAGGCGTAAACGGGGAAAGCCTGTTGTTGGTTCATCAAGACGTCAATTCGTTTAACATCATGGTGTCTTATGAAGCCGAAGTGAAAATTATTGATTTTGGTATCGCTCGGATCTTTTTGAATAACACTAACCGCGAAGGATTACCGGTCGCAGGTAAACTGCTGTATTTCTCCCCTGAACAGTTGCTGAGAAAGCCCCTCGACCGCAGAGTTGACGTTTATGGAACCGGCGTCCTTCTGTATGAACTTCTCACGGGATCTCGATTGGTTCAACATCAAGAGACGGTTGGCGATACGGTTAAGATGATCCTTGAAATGGATATTGCCAAAAAAGTGTCCGAAAATTCACTGATACCTAGGGCGCTCAAACCTGTTTTGGTGAAAGCTATGGCCTTAAACGTCGACGATAGGTACCCGTGGATGGAGGACCTGATAATCGACCTGAGGAGTATTGTACCCAAATGGGGCTTGGATGTTGATTCTCCAAATCATTCGGAATTTGTGAAAAGTCTTTTCCCCCGGGAAATGTCGCTTGACAGAAAAAGAATGAGAAAGCTCCTGTCGGACTCAGGCGCATCGTTTGTATCCAGGAGTAAACCGGCGGCAGGTGATCCGATCAGCGACCCGCAGGCAAACATGCTGGAGGAATTATTGCTTTCAGGCGCAGAAATGTCGGATGCCGGCTTCCTGGAGACGGGTCCAAATAGCCGCGTGTGCAATCAAATCGCCTTTTCGGCGGGTCAACGCATATTCATGCAAGGGGAATCAGGTCACGAAATGTTTTTGATCCGTAATGGAAAGATCGCCACATTTGTAAAAATGGGTGGGAAAATACAAACAATCAGCATACTTGGACCAGGCGATTTTTTCGGTGAAACCATCATGCTCGGAGACACCGTGAGGAATGTTTCGGCTAAAGCGCTGGAAGCCGGAGATCTGATTGCGTTGGATAAGGATACGTTTCTAAATCTAACTTCAAGTGATCTGGCCAAAATTATTATCCTCAATCTCGTGAAGAAAAACAGGGATTGCGCTTTTCTTTTGGAGAGCATTGCCCAGGGAGACACACTTTCCAGGTTGATTTATGGATTGCTCTATTTCCAAAGAAAATCCGGCGAAGAAAAAGTCATAGATTTGAATGAGCTACGGGATTTTTTTGGTTTAAGAAATTCTGCGGTGTTGGATAGATACACAGGTAAACTGGAGAGTCTTGGGGTCATTGCGCTGAATAAGGCGGGAATTCAGATTAAGGATTCGGATAAGTTGATAGAAATTTTAAACATTCTTTCAGGGCGTGGGAAGTTTAGCCTTAAGTTATGATGTAGTTATAACGGATTGGCGTTTGATGGATATCTTTCTCTTACTGTAGTTTTATACAGTACACAAACTTGGAAGCTTGGTCTGGAAAGACGGCATCAAAAACTTATGAGATATAGAGTTGTATACAATATACAATGGTAAAGTTAACTTCGGCAAGTTCCTCCGGCTAACTTTATAGAAGATGTATACAATATACAGGTCGGATACGAGTAAGTTCCGATCAACATGAATTGTCAAAGGTTCAGTTGGAAAGTGAGAACGCATCTTGAAAATTATGGTCATTAACGCCGCTCCAAGAATGGAAGTCGGCAATACCCAGGTTGTTCTAAATCCCTTTTGCATAGGTATGCGCGATGCCGGGGCCGAGATAGACCTTGCCCTGCTTGGCGGCAAAAATATTCAACCATGCATAGGTTGCTTCACTTGCTATGCAAAAACCCCCGGACAGTGCATTCACGAGGATGACGTTCCCGAACTGACGCATAGAATCAGGCAGGCCGATATACTAGTGTTGGCTACTCCCATCTATATTGACGGCATGACTTCCCTGGCAAAAAGATTCTTGGATCGCCTCGTTGTTTTCCTTGATCCACATTTTAACAAGGATGATGAAGGCTTAATTCATCCTCTGCGCTGGAAATTTCCTGATAAATTGTTTTTAGTGTCAATTTGTGGGTATCCAAACCTTCATAATTTCGACCCGATCTTACTTCACATGAAAAAACTCGCTCGTAATTTCCACACTGAATTTTCCGGGGCCTTGCTTCGGCCGGCTGCATTTTCAATCTTGCTGTCCAGAAAGTATCCCGAGCAAATCCACAGCGTGTTAGGCGCAGCTCGTAAAGCCGGCGCCGAACTTGTGAGCGCCGGCGTGGTGTCTAAGGAGACTCTGACCGCCGCTGCAGCGGATATTTGTTCGCCTGAAGAGCTCATGGCCACGGCAAATTCTTACTGGGATAGGGAAATAGCCAACAATTCCAAATTGTAGTAGTGAATGCCGTGGGTACTTCGTTTGTGATCGACATTCATGCTAAGGCGAAATTAACGGCTATATTGGCCGTGTGCATTTGCGTCGGCATATTTCTTGGCGCCGGCTGCTGTTTAGCTGGAGGAGCGCTATACGCATATCCTTTGCAAATTAACGGACAAGCCGTGGCCACGGCAAGGCCGAGTATTCTTGCTTCAAAATCCATGGTAACGGTTTCCGATACGGAAGTTAAACATCGTATAGATCAAACATTCTACAATAATAACGATTATCCCCTTGAGTGCCTCTTTATCTATCCTTTAACGGATCATGACGTTTCACAACTGGAGATTCGCCTCAACGGCGCTGTTGCGCAACTCGACAAACTAACGGCAACCCAATTTTTTCCCATTCTTAGAGATCTAGTCGAAAAATCAAGCGACCCTTCCCTGCTGGAACTTGCGGGAAATGAAGTGGCCATTGTTAGGGGCTTAAATATTCCAATTAAAGGTCAGAAAACCTTTACAATTTCTTACACGACCGAAATTCCGCAAACCAGGGATAGGATCGAAATTCACCTTCCCATGATCGGCGAAAGGTATTCTTTGGCGCCGGTGGAAAATTTTAGGGTGGGTGTAAGGTTCAAAGGCGAAGTGCCCGTTCGGAGCGTTTTCTCACCGTCCCATCATATTCTTTCTACAAGAGAAACTCCCTCGCGCCTTATGGTAAGCCTGGGTGAAAATCAGAAAAGAATAAGGGAAGATTTTCGGCTCTTTGCGACATTCTCGAGAGACGAAATTGATTTTCAGGTGCTGACAAGCCCGCCGTCTAACGCCACAAGACGCTTTTTAGCGCTTGTGTCTCAACCCATTCCTGCGCAGTGGGTCCGAGAACCGGATAAAGACGTCGTTTTCGTTGTGGATACATCCGGCAGTATTGACAAAAAGCAAATGAAGTTGGCTTCGCGGGTCATATCTTTCGGACTGGATAAAGCTCTTAACAGAAATGATCGCTTCAACATTATTAAAGTCGGGACGAGAACAACCAAGCTGAGTGATTACCTGCTGGCGAACACTGAACAAAATATCTTGGATGGATTGAAATTTCTAGAAAATGTCGACTGTAAAGGCGGCACGGATTTTTACAATGGCGTGATCACCGGCCTGGAACAATTAAATTCAAAACGTAGATCATCGGTTCTGATCTTAATCGGCGATGGTAGAGGAACCGTTGGAATCACCGATGCTGAACGAATTTTGGAAGACGTTCGGAAATATAATAGGACAAAAGTCCGTATCCACAGTTTTATTGTGGGAAATAAACCGGATATCGCTCTCATGGATAAGCTTGCCGCAATCAGCAAGGGCCATTCAGCTAATTATGACGGGAAAGGCTCTTTTCAGCCATTTTTGAATCGCTTTTACTCCAACATTTCTTCTTCTGTAATGACCGATATATCATTGGAAGTTTCGAATGATCCCGTAGCCTTAATTTATCCGGATTCTGCTTCGGATTTATTCGGCGACGATAGTCTCATTTTGGCCGGTGAAACATCGCCGCTTGAATCTGTAATAAAAATGAAGCTAAAGGCCAAGGTATTGGGTAAACCAAAGAGCGTCACCACAGTAATCGGCGGCTCGCCGGAAGACAGTTACGATTTTGTAGCGCCGTTATTCGGCATGAGACGCATGGCCGCCCTATTGGAAAGAGAATGGATCAAGGGTGGTGAAACGGGAACTCGGGAACAAATTTCCAGACTGGCCCAGGAATATGGTTTCAAAACGCCCACCGCCGTCTTCCATCCGTATTCCGACGCCGGCATACATACGCCCGGAGCACAATCGGACTTAGGAAAATTGCTCTGGCTCTATAGAAATTCTAATGTATTGAGCGATGTGCAGGTTGATGGTTTTCAAAGGGTCGGAAATAGATTGTTTAAGTATGTAGACGGAATGTGGATGGAAACAAATTTCAAGCAATCGAGGCAATCCAAATATACTAAGTTCATGAGTCAAGCCTACTTTGAGCTGATAAAAACCCATCCGAACCTTGGAAAAGTATTATCTCTCGGTCCCGAAATAGCTTTAAACATAGACAAAGACGCAGTCGTAATTAAGCTTGCCGGAGAATAAGCGGTAACGAGTAAGCTCTGTAATACAAGGTATATAGATATAGTCAGATGATTTGACGAAACAATTTCGGTGTATATATTTATGTAAATACGAAAATACATTGACGGCGCAAATTACTAAAAGAACCAATATGCGCAGGTGACAAAATTTCATGAAGGAACTTACTATGAAAAAAACGATAGCTATACCGGCGATTTTGATTATGCTGATCGGCGCCTTTGCGACTTCCGCAATGGCGGCTTCTTCAACTCCCAATGGTTATCTGAGCTTCAACTTCGGCAGCCCATATACGGGTTACGGATATTCGAGCTATGCCTACAACCCTTATAATAATTATGCCACTTACGGAAATTTTGACAACGGTTTCAGCGGATACGGCAATTATGGCGGTTACGGTTATTCACCCACGCCGTATAGTTGGTACTATGACGGAAATTCCGGAGCTTACACCTACGGCTATCCCGGTAGTTCGGGATTATCGCTTAATGTCC
Organism: Desulfomonilales bacterium; assembly: GCA_038250835.1. GTDB lineage: Bacteria > Desulfobacterota > Desulfomonilia > Desulfomonilales > Desulfomonilaceae > JBBSBY01. Next base: position 235,261 of record JBBSBY010000001.1, read on the forward strand.
CCATTGATTAAGTTTATACTGCTTTATATGTAAAATTAAAAAGGCGGCTCAACGCCGCCTCAACAATCCTCGCAATTCTTTCCTACAATTTCGCAACTAAAAAAGCCTTTTTCAATCGTTCCTTCAGATCAGCGTACATTGGCCGGGTATCGGATAGTATTTTGGCTACCGGCTCGGAGCCTGCTATATCAACGGGGGCCTCACCAACATCTCAATAGCTTGACGAGCCCTTCTCGCGAGTTCAGGTTGTTCATTTTGCAATGAACATAACTGACGCAGATGGTCCGCGGTCCTGAGCATAAGCATTGCCATATCGCCTTCATCGGCCCCTATATGTTCAGCGAGTTCTTCCCAATCGATTTGCTGAGCCCACAGATAAGCGGCTGCGGCCGGCCAAAACATTATCGATGGGGTGTCGAATCCTCTTGAAATCATGAACTGAGCCAAAGGCTTTAAATCCGTTATCATTCCCCTAAATTGTTTCCACAATTGCCTGGTTTTATCCCAGGCTTCCCTACTGACACTGATATCTTTGTCCTTGTCGGTCACAAACGGCGCTATCAAGGCTGCCAGCTCTTCCGGACTTAGGTCATTAAAATGACCCTTTTTAATAAGCTCCGCAATCAACAAAGGATGATCCAGCCTCAGTTGAGCCGCCCACTTCCCATCATACGTCGGTTTGCCTTCGGAATCCACATAATTCAAATCCTGCAGCAAACTCAAATGTTTATTAAAATCTCTGATTAATCTGGAGTTAATTTTCCGGGCTTGTTTTTGATTTTGATGAAAAGCGGCAAAGGAATATCCCAGTAACTCTTCAATTCCCAGGGGATCATGTGACAGCAGCAGATTAAGGACCATCGAAAAATTTACACCGATTCGCGATTGGAGAGGTTCTGGTTCCGACAGGAGCAGAGTCTTTACCAGGGGTACTTTGAGAAACTTACCGGGAACAATAAGAGCAAATCCCACCAAATCCATACCTCGGCGCCCTGCCCTTCCTATCATCTGGTGAATATCCGTAGATGTTATATCAACGAATGAGCGCCCGTTAAATCTGTCGCTCTGTACTATGACAACGGTTCTGGCAGGAAAATTTACTCCTGCGGCAACCGTGGAAGTTGAAAAAATGACGTCAAGATATCCTGCGACCATGGATTTTTCTATTAGTAAGCGCCACCCCGGCAGTTGTCCCGCATGGTGAGAAGCCGCCCTGCAGTCAAGCAATCTGCTGAGCTGTTTTTGATTTCTCAGTTCGGGGTAAGGTTCCAGAAATTCTCTAACAAATTCGGAAAAGCCGTCATCAAGTGGGTCTGTTGAAGCAGGAAGTAGGGAATCCACAGCCCTATCGCAGTCAGCTCTAGATTTCAAAAAGACAATAGCAGGCAGCAGATTGAATTCCCGTAAAGTCTCAACAATATCATTCATGTCCGCAGTCTGAATGGAGTACCTGGACCGAGCTTTTTCGCCGTGCACATAATCGGCAACTTTAGGAAATAGCTTGTCTCCTTTCAGGAAAGGCGTCAATTCTCCCTTAGGCGTTCGAAACAAAATATGCAAGGCAACAGGTCTCAGCACCGATTGCACTACTTCACATTCGGAGCCTCTAATGTGGGTCAGCCATTTGGCGACGGAGCCGGCATTAGAAATCGTTGCGGACAATAGCAAGATCCGGACCCTGGAAGGCAAATAAATCAGCACCTCCTCCCAAACTACACCTCGATCGATATCGCCGAGATAATGGGCCTCGTCCAAAATAACCAGGTCCACGCCGAGATCCGTCCCGGAATGCATCGAATCATAAAGTTGATTCCGTAAAATTTCGGTGGTTCCAACAATGACCAAAGCGTCAGGGTTTTCCTTTCGATCTCCGGTCAAAATCCCGACATTTTCCCGTCCCAACGCCGAGCCGAATTCCTCGTATTTCGCATTGGATAAAGCTTTTAACGGAGTGGCGTACCAAACTCCGCGATGATTAGCCAGATATTGCTTTGCCGCCTCGAGAGCAATCCAAGTCTTGCCTGAACCCGTAGGAGCGCTAACCAGGACGTCGCCTTCCATAACCCGCTCCAAAGCAACTCTTTGATAAGGGTCAGGAACAAAGGCTCGGGGTTGCGGTTTGCCAATTTGATCGAGGAGCTTCTTGGCCGCTTGATTTAAGGTGTTTGCAGTTTTGGGGTTGCGATTGTCAAAATCGTTACGTTTTTGCTTCCGTTGAAAGTGAACGTTTTTAGAATAATGTTTTCGTTTCTTTTCAGCTATATCCATATTTTCGCATTCTAAGAATCAATATTTCATCGATGCCGACGGTCTCAGCCCCTCCGGATTATGAATGTCGATAAGCGATGTAAAGTATCTATGGGTTTTTAGGTAGATCTCAACCACGTTACAAAATGTAACCCACTAATGTTACGAGATTTAATTGGATTTACTCTTCGTAATGGATTATAATGGTCTATCATGTACAACTACACTAACAATGGCGCCGCCCCTGCGTTCGGTAAGTATAAGACCAATTAACAAACTAAATGTTCAAGGAAGATTCATGAAAACAGGTCGTCGTCCTCTATCCATCCTGGTAATCGATGACTTGAAACCTTTAGCAGCGGTCCTCGAGATAGGACTATCAAAACTCGGCCAAAAAGTCCTTACCGCATTCTCAGGCGCCGACGGTATTTCTCTTTTTGAAAGTAACAGTGTTGACGTTATCATTTGTGACCTTGAATTGGAAGACCTCACCGGATGGGATGTCGCTTCTCGGATCAAGCTAATTTGCTCACGAACCAATGCGCCCAAGCCTCCATTTATTCTTCTCACGGGGTGGCTCTCGGCGTTTATAGACGAGCAGTGTCCTAATGAAAAAGGCGTTGATCTGATTCTCACTAAACCAATTGAAATAAACCGCTTGATGGAAATCGTCGAAAAAGTCATTCTAACCAAATCTTAACTCTAATCTAATTTAAATCCATTACTCCTCTCTCAAAATACATTAAGCTTATCTGCCGGAGCTTCAATCAGGTCCAGCAATCAAAACTGCGGCGAAAGATTCGCGAATTTCATAGGCGCAGCGCCGAGCGCTTTAATCCATCAGGCGACCGTAAAGTCCGGCGCCGGTTATAAGATCAAGACGAGAACTGCGGGCATGAGCGCTATAGTAGACTCAACAATTCGGTTATGTCGGCGCCGTGAAATCACTGCCGGATGTCACGAAATATTTCAATGAACTTAGGACGGCTTCCTGTTAAAGTGATGTCATTTCGCGGAAAAACTACCTTATCGGGACGCTTCTGATTTCCTCTCGTAACCTTAGAAAGTTAGATATAATGCCTTCAACAAAATATTCATTTAAAAGCGAAATTGCGTGAGTGTTACCATGGCGAAAGATAGAATCCTCATAGTAGATGACGAAGAAGATATTTTGGAATTAGTCCAATACAACCTGGCCAAAGAAGGCTACCAGGTCGAAATAGCCGCTTCCGGCGAAGAAGCTTTGTCGAAAATACAGAAACGCGCTCCCGACATCGTTCTGCTTGATCTGATGCTAACCGGTCTCGATGGGCTTGATGTATGCCGTGAATTGAAAAAAGATCAGAGGACTGATCAAATACCCATCATTATGCTTACCGCAAAAGTTGAAGACGCAGATATCGTGACGGGTCTCGAGCTGGGAGCGGACGATTATATGACAAAGCCTTTCAGTCCAAGAGTTCTCTTGGCCCGAATAAAGGCAATACTAAGACGGAAAAAACCGGCAGAGCAGAACGAACAGGCTATAGTACGGATTCATGAACTTACGATCAATCCGGCTCGGCACGAAGTTCTTGTTGATAATGCATCGCTTGTCCTAACTGCGTCCGAGTTCAAAATTCTTAGCTTTCTTGCAAAAAGGCCCGGTTGGGTCTTCACGCGCGATCAAATAATTAACGCCGTCAAAGGCGATGATTATCCGGTGACCGAAAGATCTGTGGATGTGCAAATAGTTGGACTGAGAAGAAAACTTGGCTCGGCCGGAAAAAACATAGAAACGGTAAGAGGTGTAGGTTATCGTTTTCGAGAGTAGTCCTATTTTCCGGAATGGAGTTTCCGATTGGATGAAAAAGCTCAAATGGTATATATATCCTGCGTTTCTAATCGTTTTTCTTTTAACCGCCATTGTCGTGGCATGGACCCTATCCGAGCTGTACTCCAATAGGTACAACAAAGATTTAGCCGCGCAGCTAAAAACTCAGGCGGCGATAACGGAACGCTTATTTGCCGGCAAATTGAATCGCGCGCACGCTGAAGAAATTTCTCAAGCTCTAAAAGAGATTGGGACGCCATCTCATTCTCGTATCACGATTGCTCTACCTGACGGTTATATTGTCGGCGATTCTCACGAAGATCCGTCCAAAATCCATAATTTTTCAGTTAGACCCGAAATGAAGGAAGCCCTCGCCGGTAACCCATCCCCACTTATTCGATACAGCTATATTACTAACCATAAACTTGTGTTCGTCACGTACCCCGTTAAAACAAACGGAACGCTAACGGCAATAATCAGAATTGCCTCTTCGGCCGAGGACCCGCTTTCCATGCTCAACAGCATCGGACCGCATTTATTGGTGATCGCTGGAATTCTCTTTCTTGCGGCAACCGCCATCAGCTTCATTGTTTCGCAGCGCGTGACCAAGCCTCTTATCGACCTTCAAACAATTGTTGACGGCTATGCCGCAGGGGATTTAAAGGCTAGGGTTCCCAAGTACGTTCCCGCAGAATTCGCGTCGCTCTCGAAATCGCTCAATTTGATGGTGTCCCAATTGGTTAATCGTCTCAAATCGGTGATCCGACAGCGTAATGAATTGGAGGTAGTGCTTTCGAGCATGATGGAAGCCGTAATTGTTTTAAATGCAAATGAAGAAATAATTGGTATGAACCAGGCTGCTGAAAGTCTTTTCGATTTAAATTTCGAGGCGGTTAAAGGTAGAACAGTTCAGGAGGCTATTAGGAATTCCGCTTTCCATTCGTTTGTCATGAAGACTTTGGCCGAGGACAAGTCCAATGAAGCGGATATAGTTTTCATGGGCGACCCTGAACGCTTCCTTCAGGCTACCGGAGCAACTTTGCTGGAGTCAAACGGCGGCAAAATAGGAATCGTCATAGTTCTGAATGACGTGACTCGTCTGAAAACTCTTGAAAATATCCGCCGGGACTTTGTGGCTAATGTTTCACATGAGCTAAAGACCCCTATTACCTCCATCAAAGGATTTCTGGAAACTTTAAAAGAGGGAGCAATAAACGACGCCGCTACCGCTCATCGCTTTCTCAACATTCTCATAAAACATACGGACCGACTTGATTCGATAATTGAAGATTTGTTAAGCCTTTCTCGAATAGAGCGCGATGCTGAGAGAGGGGAAATAGCACTTGAAAACGGCTTCATCGAGGACCTTGTTGACGCGGCCAAACGAGCGTGCTCAGTGAAAGCGCAATCCCGCAACATCGAATTAAGGACTGAAATCGAAAATCGTTTAAGCGCCAAAATTAACGCCAGATTGCTTGAACAAGCTATAATTAATCTAATTGATAATGCGATTAAATTCAGTCCCGCAAATTCGACGATTCAGATTCAAGCATTGACCAAAGACGATGAAATAACCATATCAGTAAAAGATCAGGGTAGCGGTATATCCAAAGAGCACCAGAAAAGAATATTCGAGAGGTTCTACAGGACTGATAAGGCAAGGGGCCGCGGCGTCGGCGGAACGGGTCTTGGTCTTTCAATAGTCAAGCACATTGTGAACACACATGGCGGTAGGATTACGGTGGAGAGTTCTCCCAATCGGGGAAGCGAATTTACAATTTTTTTGCCTATCCGCCAAATGCCTTCCAGGAAGGAACAAGCATGAGAATCAGGCTGCAACGAGACGTAAATAAGTTGAAAAAATCCGTTGTTGAATTGGGAACTCTGGTGGAAGAACGATTTCAAATGGCGGTTAGAGCCGTGGCCCGCAATGACCTGGAACTTGCGACAAGAGTAACGGAGGGAGATCTCGATATTGATCAGACGGAGGTTGATATTGAAGAAGAATGTCTCAAAATACTGGCTTTGCATCAGCCCGTAGCAGACAATCTACGTTACATAATTGCAGTATTAAAAATGAACAACGATCTTGAAAGAATCGGGGACCTGGCGGTCAATATAGCTGAACGAGCCGGAACCATGTCCGATGAATTGTCAATGCCTTCCGACATCCTCAAAATGGCTGAAAAAGCTGGTAGAATGCTTAAACTAAGTCTTGATTCTTTAATTAATTCCGATATCGATCTCGCCTATAGAGTTTGCGCCGCGGACGACGAAGTGGACGCAATGAAAAATGCGATGCAAATGCATTTTCTATCCGAAGTGAAAAAGGATCCGGCGTTGGCGGATTCACTAATAGCTTCGTTTTTGATCTCCCGGCACTTGGAACGCATAGCGGACCACGCGACGAATATCGCTGAAGATGTCATCTACATGGTAGTTGGAGAGATTCATCGCCACAGGAGCGCCGAATACTCAAATCAGACCGCATCGGAGGAACAAATCTAATTCTCTCAATTAATCGCCCTGACGAACCGCATCCTCATATCAGGACTCATGTTCATCGAAACCTAAGACAAAACTGAAGAGCATTCCATTGATTCAATTAAAACACCCTTCGTTTTTCCTTTTTACAACTTGTAAAGTTTTCTTATCTGAATCTGATATAATTAGATTGGCCTGCTATGAACTTATAGAGGTTCTCGAAACTAATCACAGATTCAAGATCATGATTCTTGATTCGTTCGACGATCCGAATTACCTAGAAGCTATGGCGCTTGCCCATGCATTCAGAGCGCATCTTCGTCATTCCAGCGCAAGCTGGAATCCAGGAAATCTGGGTCCAGCTTTCGCTGAGACGACGGGTCAGAGGCCTTGTTCGACAGAAATTTCGAGAAATCCCATAAGCGGGTTGAACGATGTTACACGTTTTAGTGCGAACCTGTATGATATATTGTAAAAGTGGCGAGTCTAAGTTCACGACTATACTGATTCTCTAATTCAACGATCTAACAACATTATGGAATGTGTTTGTATCCGATTTCCGGAGCAGCTACTCAGAATTATTCGACTTCTTCAATTTTTCTTAGCGGCGCCAAAGCCGTGTTGGCACGCGACTTGCCTAATGGATAAGTGACTTGCAACTATTTGAGCGTAGAACGAATATATAACTCAATAGCGTTACGTTACCAATGCGCAAAAATGCGGAGAACCGTATGTCCAAAGCATTAGACAAACTACTGACCTCCATCGGCGGCGCTGATTTTTCTCAGGTGGAGCAGCTTGTCAATACCGGAATCGATATCAATGAAAAAACCGATTACGGTATTACTCCCATAAATGAAGCTTCTCGTCATGGACTTGCTCAGATTGTTAAATATCTTATCGAGAGAGGCGCGGACATCAACGCTGCCGATAATAAGGGCCGCACACCGTTGATTAATGCCGGTATCCTGGTGAATCCCGATACGGCCAGGACATTAATAGACGCAGGCGCGGATGTAAATAAGTCTAACAATGATGGTTTAACCGCTTTAATGATCGCCTCAAGAATGGATCGTATAGAAATTGTCAAACCGCTGCTCGAAGCCGGGGCAGATGTCGAATCCGTTGACAATTCCGGAGTGACGGCCCTGATTGGCGCAGCCCGAGCAGGCCGGGCCGAAATAGTCGCCAAACTTCTTGACAACGGCGCCGATATGGAGGCTCGTTGCAATGAAGGTTACACGGCTCTCATCTGGGCCGCCAGAGAAAATCACAAATTCACACTGCGGAAATTGATCAGCCGAGGCGCTGATGTTAATTCCAAAAGCTCAGCCGGCTGGACCGCGCTTCTGTGGGCGTGCTCCATGGATTATCCTGAATTGGTCCAAATCCTCCTTGAAAACGGCGCTGATCTTGAGGGCAGAGATCCATACGGCGCCACGGCTCTCATGAAAGCGTGCAGAAGGGAAAATATTGAAATTGTGAGGCTGCTGCTGCAACATGGGGCGGATGTAAACGCAGTGGATGAATTCCAATGGACTCCGCTAATGCGAGCGTGCCGCAAGGGATCACGGGAAATCGTTAGTCTATTGCTCGGAAAAGGGGCGCATACCGACAACAAAGATCAATACGGCGCGACGGCTTTAACCATAGCCGTATCCGAAAATAACAAAGAAATAGTCGAGTTGTTGATAAAAGCCGGAGCGGACGTAACCGCTACGGACAATAACGGCTGGACCCCCTCGATGTGGGCTGTTTCCATTGAAGCTACGGAGATTCTTGAACTGCTGCGCGCCGAGATTGAAGATCGCAAACTAATCTGATCGTTAGATGCCAAAGGCTGGTTACAATATTGTAATATTTATTAACGCTCCGATTTTCATCAACCCTTTTTGTTCCTTGAAATGAGCGCAATGGTCGGTTACGGAGCCGAGTATAACAACTAAGCTGACTAACCGGCGTTGGGAGAAGACAAATGGAAGAACAACTTTTATCTGCGGCGACATCCGGTGATCTGAAGGAATTAAAGGAGCTTCTCGATAACGGCGCCGACCCAAACACGAAGGACGTTTTTGGATGGAGCGCTACGATGTGGGCCGCTTCAATGGGGTTTGCAGAGGCTGTGAAGATTCTGCTGAAGGCCGGCGCCGACGCCGACGCAAGAGACCAGTATGGCGCAACGGCCCTGATGAAATCTTCGAGGAGGGGCTTTGCAGAGGTGGCCGACGTTTTGTTAAATGCGGGCGCAGATGTTAATGCTGAGGACGAATTTGGTTGGACTGCTCTGATGAGGGCTTCCCGACGCGGTTATCTCGACGTCGTCAAAACACTTCTGGACGCCGGAGCGAAAATGGAGAAGGGCGATCAATACGGCGCTGACGGTCTGATTATGGCCGCTTCTGAAGGTCATCTAAATGTTGTAGCTGAGTTGTTGGGTCGCGGCGCCAATCCCAAATCCAGAGATAGAAACGGATGGACGCCTCTGATGTGGGCGGAATCCATGCGTCACGAACCTGTGGTAGCTTTGCTAAAAGAATACACAAAGAGCCGCCGGCCAATTTAGTGGTATTAAATGTTCCATTTATTGGAATCCGGAGATACGCGCCACTTGTAATTAAACTTATTTTCCGGTTTGTGTGATCCTCAGCGAGTAAAGGTGATTCGGCGACTATCGGTTCGGCCTTGTTTAAACAACAGCCCCATGAGCGCTACTTCGCTACCGGGAGGTCATCATGAACGAAAAACTTTTGAGAGCCGCCGGTTCAGGAAATTTCAGCAAATTATTATCACTCCTGAACAAGGGCGCCGACCCGGACTCTACGGATGAATATGGCTACACACCATTGATTCTTGCCGCTTCGGAAGGCAAAGCGGACATGGTGGAGGCGCTGATAAAAAAGGGCGCAAGCGTCAACGCAAGAAGTGAATCCAACTGGACGGCGTTGTTGTGGGCTGCTTCGATGGGCTACACGGACGTGTTAAAGCTTTTGGTGGACGCCGACGCGGATGTGGAATGTGAGGATCAATACGGCGCTACCCCGGTAATGAAGGCCTGCCGGCGCGGACACGAGGAGGCTCTCAGAATTCTCCTTGAACACGGCGCCAATGTTAACGTCCAGGATGAATACGGATGGACTCCACTCATGCGAGCCTCACGACGTGGATATTTAAACATAGTGGAACTGCTGCTGGACTACGCCGCGGACACTGAAGCTGAAGATCAGTACGGGGCGACGGCGCTCATCGTGGCCTCATCAGAATACCACGTCGATATTATCAGATGTTTGCTGGAGAATGGCGCAAATCCCTCGGCCACCGACAAAAACGGGTGGACCGCCCTCATGTGGGCTTCATCAATGGGACATCCACTTGCGGTTGAACTCTTAAAACACTACCAGGCGTGACAGGGTGTAGCCATGCGAAGACTTACCGAAACCGAACGGCGAAACATCATTGACCGTGTGAGCAGAGGGGAGGATCTTCCGTCCCATTTTAAGGAGCTACTCTTTCCGAGTCTTTTTGAGAGGGAAAATTGGGTTGCTCGTACCGGCGGACCGATCGTATCTGAACCGTGTGTCTGCGGCGACTCGCTGTTTTGCGGCAGCAGGGACGGAAAACTTTATTGCTTGGATGTAAAGACCGGATCAATCAACTGGAAATATCAAACTTCGGGGCGAATTGACGGAGGCGCCCTGGCCCATCGCAATCTAATATTAGTGGGCTCAGGAGAGAATTGCTTTTACGCCGTGGACGCCGGCCGTGGGTGGATGGTCTGGAAGTTCGACACCAAGGACAGCATAATTTCATCTCCTGCAGTTCATGAAAATATCGTTTACTTTGGCTGCGCTGACAAAAATATCTACGGATTGGACGCCGACACGGGCGCTTTGAAGTGGAAGCATGATACAGGCGCTTGGTTGATATCGAGTCCGCAATTTCACCACGACGCCATCATTTTCGGATCGGGAGACTCGAAGCTTCACTCCATTGAGCTTAAAACTAGGAAGGAAGAATGGGCTTTCAAGACTTATGGCGACGTGACCGCGCCCGTCATATTAGATGATACGGTATATTGCGGTAGCCGAGACGGGAATCTTTACGCTGTGGATGTTTTCAGTGGCGCTGAAAAGTGGCGCTTTGAAACGGGCGGCTGGTGGAATGCGCATCCCATTGTAGGAGCGCCGGCGTTGACGGAGAATCTATCGATATTTGGTTCAGCGGATCACGTGCTCTATGCCGTTGAGACAGCCGGCCCGACTGAGAAGTGGCGTTTCACCACCAAAAGTTGGATTATTTCCACACCGATCGTGCATGACCAAAGGGTTTATTTCGGCAACGGGGCAGGTGTCTTCTTTGCGCTGGATCTTGAAACAGGTAGAGAACAGTGGCGGTATGAAACCAGGAGTTGGATAGCGTGTCGGCCACTCATACATTCGGGTGTCGCTTACCTGGGCTGTGGCGACGGCATGATCTACGCATTGAAAATCGATTGAGATTATTTTTATGATCTTGGGATGGATTTTTCCATCACCCGCCCTGTCGAGTTAAGGGACCGGTCCACAGCGCCGTCAGCACACTGTGATGTATTGATTGGTTAGGGAGAGACTCGGAACCATGTAAGTCTAGTATTAAACTGAACGAGCGTTAAGAGTGACTTTTACTTGGTTTGCTAAACAAATAATGCAAAAATACTGAACTTTCTTGACATTGGCTATTTCAAAAAGTATTCTGATCTTGTAATTGAAGCTTGTATTTCCCCTATTGTCCCCTTGATGGCTACGGGTGCGATACAGTTATCAGTAAATCACAGACCACAGAGCGCCCGAGTCGAGGATATCTTCAGTATCAATTCTGAGCCGAATCCCCGAACCATAAGATCTACTGAGTCTGTAAAACCTTGTTTCGCAAGGTCATTTTTTGAAAAGGAATCTAGAGAATGAGTATTAACATTTACGTGGGGAACTTGTCTTTCACCTGTACCGATGATGAATTGAGAAGCACTTTTTCACAGTATGGGGCCGTTACATCCGCAAGAATCATTACGGATCAGGCGACAGGACGCTCGAGAGGTTTTGGGTTTGTTGAAATGGCCAACAAGGAAGAGGGCACGCAAGCAATTCAAGAGCTCGATTCAAAAGAAATCGGTGGTCGAAATATCAAGGTGAACGAAGCCAAGCCCAAGAGAGAATTTGGCGGCGGTAGCGGTGGCGGTGGCGGTGGCGGTGGCGGCGGAAGAGACAGACGCTCACGTTGGTAATCTTCAGAATCGCTGATTCACTAGATTCAGCAAATTGTTCAACATTGATTATGTAATAACTGAAATTCGTAAATAAAATGGGCCGACCAACACGTTGTTGGTCGGCTCTTTCGTTTCGTTTCCGGCTCATGATTTCGTCATTCCACCGAACGGCTTGACCATCTGGTCCCAGTTTTCGCTGGATTAGTCCAGGCAGGCCTTGGGACGACGGGTCGGAGGGCCATTCCGAATAGACCTTTTGAGAAGCGTTATAATCTTTTGCCCCTTACTTCGTTATCTCCACAGCCATTCTCTTTCCTCGCATTATTTTAATAGCTTTCAGTCCCGATCTATTATAGTATGAGAATAATCTACAAGGTTGCTCAAGAAACAGGCATAATCCGATGTTCATAGGCTTACCAATCAGGAGTGAATCGGTATTACCGACGTTCCCTAACATACCAGCAAATGGGGGAATCATCATATAGAGGCTCGGGTGTTTTTGTAATAACCGCAATCCTTCCGATGGAGAGATGTGATGAAACAATCGACATTCATGTGCCTGCTGTTACTCCTGCTCGGATCGACCTCTTTTGTGCAATCTCAAGATCCCATAAAAATCAGTTTTGCTTACGTGTTCTCCGAGAGGCTGGCTCATTATGGTTACGGCGCCAAACAGGGCGCCGAACTCGCCATGGAAGAGATAAACGCCGTCGGTGGGCTTGACGGCCGCAGACTCGTGGGCATCTATTCGGACACCAAATTGAAACCTGATGTTGGATTTGAAGTCGTAACAAAAATGATCCAGCAAGAGAGGGAACTAAGAGGATTTAGCGACGTTATATGTTTTACTGCGAACCGATATAACGTGCTGCGATCCACCCGATCAGAACTGGAGCAAGCGCTTGAGATCCTGAACTCGTGATACCGTCCAAGTCAGAAATTCTCACGGCAATTAGTATGTGCGGAATGGGAGTGG
>JBBSBY010000002.1:0-123961 GCA_038250835.1 Desulfomonilales bacterium
GGACAAAATTCAGGTCCAAACATTAGCGCAATATTTTGCCGACTTAGACCGCCAAGGGAGGCTATCCGAGCTATTCGGTCGACCTGCACATATTTCCGATGACGAAAAACGGATCATAGAAACCGAAGAGGGGTGGATACTCGGCATTAGATGATAGGCGGAGAGTTGGTTTGCTCTCAAGGGGGTACGCGACTGCATGCGTTTCGAGTCTATCGGAACGGTTAATAAAAAAATAAAGGAGTGGACATAAATGCCGTACAAGCTGACAATTACCAATGTAGTAATTTCTCTTGTTATCTTTTCGCTTCGCTATGGTCTGGAAATGGGTATGCTGTGGGGAGTTAATAAAGTGGCTCTGACGGCAAGAAGCCGCCTTAACACGAGTGAGGGTATTCCTGAAATCAGCCCGTTCGGTAAGGGCCGGCAGGAGGTTTAGATGCTTGGCTGTCTGTGGTCGCTTTTTGTGATGTCGGCAGCGATAATGGTCATGATAGTAATTTCGCCCACCGTAACAATTCTATTGGTGATCGGCATAATTGCTTTTTATTTATGGATAAAAAAAGGCCCTGATTAGGTAAGTTGATTTTCCTGATCTCATTACAGGAATTGCCCTTAAATCATCTCCCTGCACGGGTGGAGCAGTTTAAATACGGCTGGGCGCCCTATGTTGGTTGATGATATTTCACATACAGGACAGACAAGTTCACCAGAAGGAAAGCAGGTACAGCAATGAGCTACTATGACCATAGAGACAAAGTCGGAAATGAAGGTGATGTAGTTAAACATTCTTTACTGGCGGCAGTAGCCGAAAACCTTATGGAATCCAAACAGAACGCGAATTTTATATATGCGGAAACCCACACCGGAAGACCTCGATACAATAACCTTCCGGAAGACGGACGATGGGTTAACGGTGTAGGGCCATTTTCCGCGCAAATCTCCGAACTCACTACAAACAATCTTCCGGAAGATAATGGCGAAAATTATAATCATCTTCTCCCATATTGGGAGAATTGTTTTCGGGGGCCGGTCGAAGCGGGGTCTAGTTATTATGGATCGAATGGGATTGTGTTTGAAATGTTGCGAAAAGCAGGGAAGTCTATTGAATTTCATCTTTGGGATAACAGCGCCGCTGTTTGCCACAGTCTTTTAAGTTATTACGAAGCATGGCCGCAGGTTAATATTTGTCGTGGCGACGGTTACAGAGGAATACGAACACTGGACAAGGCCGACCTAGTTCTTGTAGATCCCGTATCCATAAAGTCCGAAGAAGAACAGCTAAAGATTATGGAGACGCTAAGCATTTTAAGCGACCAAAAGATTCCATTTATATGCTGGACCGCCATAGTAGGCGGCGACGAGCGTGAAGCGGATAAATTCAAAGAGAGGGTTCGCAAGCGCTTTGCCGTTTATTGGGTAACTTGGACGCCACAACAGGGCGCGACTAGGGGGTGCCAAATAACCGTTCCTCAAGGTGAGTTGGCGCAACTTGCAGGCGCAACACTCTCGCAGATCGTATCTTTAATGGATGATTGGGAAGTGGGACAGATCTCATCCGACATTTGAATCCAACTTCAAAATGCGTACCTTAACTAATCGGAACTGCCTAAACCAGCTAGGCCTTTGACTTATTTTCAATTATGTCGCAACTCGAAATTCTAAGCTGGTCAGGTTAGGAATACTCTTGGACGCCTCAAGAACTTCCAGGCCGAGTAAAGCGCCATTCTCATCATAATCTAAGATGACGCCGGGTTTTTCTTCATCGCTCTCTGCTACCAAGCCGGGCTTCAAAATCACGGTGAGGGTGTCGGTCTTGGGGTCGTAAGTTACGTTCATTATCCGCTCCTATATTTGGTAAGCTTGCTCGTCCGGAAAGCATGGTAATACGAGCCAACCTTCATCGCCGCCAAACATCCGGTATAAAAAGAATAAGCACGGTGTAGAGTTCAAGGCGTCCTACCACCATGTTGAATGTCAGGAGAAGTTTACACGGAGTGCTAAACCATGAATAATTGTCCATGGCGCCGACGTAGAGCAGTCCGGGACCTACATTGGCGAGTGTCGCCGTTGAAGCGCCGATGGAAGTCACCAAATCCACCTGCAAGATCACCAGCAATAGAGTTGAAATCGCCCAAATGCCTATGAATAGGCTCAAAAAAGCTATAATACTGTTTATTGTTGGATTCGGAATCACCCGATGATCAACTTTAAGCGGAATTACAGCCCGAGGATGAATTAACAGCGTTAATTCACGGAAGATGTGCTTGCTCGCCACAATCAGGCGAAGACACTTCATGCCGCCGCCTGTGCTGCCGGCGCAGCCTCCCATGAACATCAGGCACAACAAGATCCATTGGCAATCCCAAGGCCATAGCTCCCAATCAGTTGAAACAAAGCCCGTAGTCGTCATGATCGAAGCGGTTTGGAAAGTGGCGTGTGTGAATGCCTCACTTAAATTGTGAAAGCTTGTCCCAAAGATCCGAAAAGTAATAAAACAAGCTACTACGATCAGGATCGTGAGGTAGACTCGAAATTCCAAAGATTTGAAATATCCTGTAAATCTTCCCGTCAGAGCCTGGAAATGCAGAGTAAAATTTACTCCCGCGGCAAACATGAATATGGTAATTATCCATTGGATATAGCCACTGGAATAGTGCTCAATCGACGTATTCTTGGTGGAAAAACCACCGGTAGCCACTGTGCCGAATGAGTGACAAAGCGAATCAAACAACTCCATTCCGAATATCCAGAGGAGAGTAACCTCGAGTACGGTTAGGAGTATGTAGACTTTCCACAAGCTTCGGGCGGTTTCCGTAACCCTTGGTCTAAGCTTGTCCACAACCGGTGAAGGGACTTCAGCCTTGAGCATCCCCATTCCGCCGACACCGAGGAAAGGTATAATGGCCACGGAGAGCACAACAATGCCCATGCCTCCCAGCCAATGGGTCATGCTGCGCCAAAAAAGAATACTTTTCGGAAGGTTCGCGGGTTCAGCTATAACCGATGCGCCGGTAGTTGTGAAACCTGAGGCGGATTCGAATAGAGCGTCAGGGAAGCTGGGGAGAACTCCCGTGACCAGGTAGGGGAGGGCGCCGATCAGTGCGGCAATAAACCATCCCAGCCCCACAATAACGAATCCTTCACGAGCCCCATAAGTTGCCCGAGGGTCTCGAAAGAAAAAGTAAACCAATCCCCCGGTTACCACGACCAATCCGGTTATAATCAGGAGTTCCTTCCAAGTGTC
This sequence comes from Desulfomonilales bacterium, assembly GCA_038250835.1. Classification (GTDB taxonomy): domain Bacteria; phylum Desulfobacterota; class Desulfomonilia; order Desulfomonilales; family Desulfomonilaceae; genus JBBSBY01. The sequence continues at coordinate 3,245 of JBBSBY010000002.1, forward strand.
CTCACCGTAATATAAGGCCCACGGCACTGCCGTAATAATCCAGAGTCCGACCAGGGCGGCAAGGGCGCCAAGAGTCGATATGGTAAGCCGGAGATTCATTAGAAGTACTCCAGTTTAACCAAAAAGAGCTTTTCCACTTTTGCAACCGCTTCTCTGCGTGCAAACACCACAACTCTGTCTCCAGGGGTTATCACTGTGCGTCCATCAGGAATTATAAATTCCTCGCCTCGGACGACCGATCCAACAATGGAGCCGGCTGGAAATCGTATTTTAGCCAACTGACGTTGGACTATATCCGAGGTTTCCATGGCTTCATATTCCAGGATTTCCACACCCTCTCCGGGTAGCATCGTAAGTGATAAAACCTTTCCCTTGCGAATGTATTGAAGGATTCGAGATACCCCGACCAGTCTCGGATTAATGGTAATGTCTACACCGATTGCCGAGACCAGTCGATGGTACTCAACTTTGTTCGTCAGCGCCGCTACCCTGTAGGCCCCCATTCTCTTGGCAAGAATGGCCGTTAACGCATTCTGTTCATCACCATCGGTCATGGCCAGAAATGCGTCGGTATCCGCAATGCCCTCGCTTCGCAGCAAGTCTTCATCAATAGCGTCCGCTTTTAAGACCATCGTGTGTTTAAGCTCGGCCGCGATTCTTTCGCATCTTTCAGGGTCGGATTCAATGAGGCGAATGTGATGTATACCAATATCTTCAAGCGCATGCGCCACCTGCACCCCGACACTCGTTCCACCATAAATCATTAGCTTCTTCAGTGGTTTTGAACGAGCGCCGGCGATATCAAGAAAATGCTTCACGGATTCCATTGCCGCCATAATGTAAATGGTGTCTCCGGACTGGAGCACATCGCTTCCTCTGGGAATCAGAATCTCGGATTCGCGGAAGATCGCCGGGATAAGTATTTTTTCATTGGGGTAAGCAGAACGGATTTGAATTAGTGAACGCCCGACAAGAGGAGAGTTTTCAGCGAGTTTGATTCCGAAAAGTTTAACGCTGGATGAGGCAAAATCCACAACATCAGTGGCCGCGGGTATTTGCAGCACGTTCACAAGTTTTTTGACGGCTTCGCTGCCGGGGTTAATGACGAGATCTATGTCCAGGTGCTTTTCATCTAGAATTTCCGGAAGATTGGAATAGTTTCCGGCTCGTAACCGGGCTACTTTGCGAATAGCGGGATTCAGCACACCGGCCACATAGCAGGCTACCAGATTGGCTTCATCGGAATCGGTTACTGCTATAAGAATTGAGGCCGCGGCGATTCCCGCCTCTTCTAGAATTGCCGGAGACGATCCGCTGCCGTGGATCGCCGTGACGTCCAGGTTTTCTTGAACCCAATAAACGCGTTCCTCTCGTAAATCAACCAGGGTTACGTCCTTATTTTCAAAGGACAAACGTCGCGCCAGGTGATAACCCATTTCACCGGCGCCCACTATTACAATTCGCAAGAGGCGATCTCCCGATAAAGCGTTCCAAAAATACTGAGTGTGGAGTTTTCCGATTCGGTGAGATTACCTTGCGTCGAGCTTCCGGTCAATCAAGTTTATAATTTGGTTATTCTGTGCGGGCAAGAGATGAAAGCTCATCTGCTTGAGTTTTTTGCCTCAGAAATGATTCATCACGTTTGATAGGATCGTGTCAAAACTTCGGAGCTTTAGGCAAGCATTTCCTCACGCCGGCCATATAATAAATACACACCGGCGATGTCCACGGCTATCTTGAAGGAGAATGACCATGAGCAAAAACGTTGAGTCACGAGGAGCAGCATGAAAACCGGGCGCATTGACCAGATACGAAGTGGTTAAGCCCGAGACAGTGAAAGAAATATAGGAGAGACAAGAATGCAAAAACGTAAACTGGGGAAAAACGGCCTTGAAGTCTCGGCTCTGGGGCTAGGTTGCATGGGTATGAGCTTTGGCTACGGTCCGGCTGGGGACAAGCATGAGATGATCTCACTGATTCGGTCGGCAGTCGAACGCGGCGTCACATACTTCGACACCGCTGAAGTCTACGGTCCGTTCACGAACGAAGAACTCGTGGGTGAAGCCCTCGCTCCCTTTAGTGGACAAGTAATGATAGCCACAAAGTTCGGATTTAAACTCGATCCCAAGGGGGGACCAGCCTGGGTTGGCCTGGATAGTCGACCAGAGCATATCAAGCAGGTTGCTGAGGGCTCACTCAGGCGACTCAAGGTTGATGCCATCGATCTGTTCTATCAGCACCGTGTTGACCCGGACGTGCCGATCGAAGACGTGGCGGGAGCGGTGAGGGTTTTGATTCAGGAAGGCAAGGTTAAGCATTTCGGCCTTTCTGAACCAGGGGTTCAAACGATCCGTCGCGCACACGGAATCCAGCCGGTCACTGCAGTCCAGAGCGAATACTCGCTGTGGTGGAGACGCCCTGAAGCGGAATTGCTGCCGACGCTCGAAGAACTCGAGATAGGCTTGGTCCCATACAGTCCTCTGGGTAAGGGTTTCCTCACGGGAAAGATCAACGAAAACACAACGTTCGACAGTTCCGACTTCCGCAACATCGTTCCTCGCTTTAGTCCGGAGGCTCGGAAGGCGAATAAGGCCTTGCTTGATTTGCTTCACGAGATCTCAGAACGGAAGAAGGCGACACCTGCTCAGATCGCTCTCGCTTGGCTGCTTGCCCAGAAGCCGTGGATAGTACCCATCCCGGGCACCACGAAGCTGCATCGCTTGGAGGAGAATATTGGAGCAGCGGTTGTCGAACTCACATCCGATGATCTTCGTGATATCGAGAGCGCCGCGTCCAAAATCAGTGTGCAAGGGGATCGTTACCCGGAACAGCTGGAGCAAATGACCGGTCTGTGAGCAGCAGCATGGCAGACTGTTCCAGCTTCTGCTTCATGACAAAGACATGAAAGGAGCATATTCATGAACATGTTTTTCAACGTTAAGGTCGCACTCGTCACCGGGGCTGCATCAGGTATGGGACTAGCGACGGCGCAAGCGTTCGCGAAGGCGGGCGCGGCCGTGGTTCTGGCGGACACCAAGGAGGCCGCGGTGAAGGCGGCAGCAGAGAAGCTGGTAACCACTGGTCACAAGGCACTCGCCGTCCGTTGTGACGTGAGCGATGACGGCCAAGTGGCCGAAATGGTGGACCGAACAGTTGCCGAGTTCGGCCGACTCGACGCTGCGTTCAACAACGCCGGGATTATGGCTCGGATAGCCCCGACTGCGGACAGCACCCGCGAAGATTGGGACCGCGTAATCGGGATCAACTTGCGGGGCGTGTGGAGTTGCATGAAGCACGAACTGCGGCAGATGGAACGTCAAGGGAGCGGCGCGATCGTCAACAACGCGTCGGTGGGAGCATTGACCGGCAACCCCGGCATCGGGTCCTACATCGCATCCAAGCACGGCGTGGTCGGACTGACACGGACGGCCGCGCTCGAATACATCAAGCACGGCATTCGCGTGAACGCGATCAATCCAGGTTTGATCGACACGCAGGTCGCCCGCGTCGTCGCCGGCGACGAGGAGGCGTATGCCCAATTAGCGAAGCACGTTCCCATCGGCCGTGCCGGAAGGCCTGAGGAAATTGCGTCGGTTGTGCTGTGGCTTTGCAGTCCGGGGGCAAGCTACGTGGTCGGCCATGCCCTTACGGTGGATGGTGGGTCGACGGCGCCTTGATTCGCGGCATTATCGGCCCGGTGATCTACCATGCATCCAAGCACGGAGTAATCGGGCTCACGAAGAGTGCTGCGCTCGAATATGCATCCAGGGGTTATCCGCATCAACGCAGTTGCCTGGGGACAGCAACACGCCGATGATTGGACACGTTTACGAGGCAGACGCCATGAAAGATATCATGAGAGATCAGCCGATCGGGCGACTTGGCCGGCCTGAGGGGATCGCCTCTGCCGTTCTCCGGCTTTGCAGCCTCGGGGCAAGCTTCGTGATCGGTCACGCGCTCGTCGTGGACGACGGCTACACCGCACGCTAAGTACGATAACTGAGGTCTTCACAATCGGCAAAGGGCGCGGCGTTCAAAGGGGTAATATTATGCACAAAAAACTTACTTTAATTTTGGCGGCAGTTTTAATCTCAGTGTTTAGCATAGCAACCATTTCGGAGGCGCAGTCTATGAAAAACGAAGGCTTGAACGCCAAACAGGAAAAAATCGTCACCATTGCAGCCTTCACCGCTAACGGCGACCTGCAGAAACTGAAAACAGCCTTGAACGAGGGGTTGGATAACGGCTTAACGGTTAATGAAATCAAGGAAATCCTCTTGCAGATGTACGCCTATGCGGGATTTCCCCGCAGCTTGAACGGCATCAACACTTTTATGACCGTTATGGACGAGCGGCAAACAAAAGGTATCAAGGATGAGATGGGCAAAGAAGCCGGCCCCATTCCCGCCGACATGAATAAGGCTGAATACGGCGCAATGGTGCGGGCAAGGCTTGCCGGTCAGAAAGTTATGGAGCCTCCCGGCGGGTATCAACTATTCATGCCCGCCATCGACACTTTCCTGAAAGAACACCTTTTTTCGGACATCTTCGCCCGCGACAACCTGGATTACCAGAGCAGGGAACTTGCGACCATTTCAGCTCTTGCCGCCATGACAGGCACAGCCGGCCAGCTCCGGTTTCATCTCGGCGCCGCCATGAATACTGGACTGACCGAAGCTCAGTTGAAGGATTTCGTATCCGTACTCAAATCCAAGGTAGGCAAAAAGGAAGCCGAGACCGCCCATGAAATATTGAGTGAGGTTCTAAGCAGCAGGCCGGCGGAGCAGTCAGCCACGTCAAGTGTAAGCACACATGCTGCAACAAGGAAGGCGGGTGGCATGAAGCCGGCGTCATCTCTATACGGGCTTGCTCTTGCCGAGGAGATGCAAGGCCGCTACGTGCGTCTAGCAGAAATCGAAATCAATCCCGCTCAGCTGGAAAGCTATAAAGCTGCGGCTAAGGAGGAAATTGAAACTTCTGTTCGCGTGGAGCCGGGAGTCCTGGCCTTATTTGCCGTGTCGGAAAAGGATAATCCCGCCCACATAATGGTTTTTGAAATGTATGCTGATGAGGATGCGTACAAGGCGCATCTTGAAACGCCTCATTTCAAGAAATATAAGGCCGCGACACAGAAAATGGTTAAGTCTCTCAAACTTGTAGTGACTGTTCCAATTATACTGGGCGCCAAGGCGAAGTGAAGACGATCAGCACGGGCGCTCGTCACGATGACGCAAGCAAGAGGAGAGCGTTTCGTGCGCTGAATCAAAAGGAGACCGAAATGAAATTACTCGCAGCGATGTTCATGTCACTTTTTCTGCTCTCTTCGGCGTTCGTCCAGACAAACCAGGCGAGGGCCGCCTCGGGGTCGGACGCCCCACAGGTCCTATCAAGCGAGGATTCCCAGACAGTCAGTGTCACGCGAAGCGGCTCGCAGCCGTCCAGCAAGGGATCAGCCGAATACTTCACCGGTTCCGTCCGTGTTGATCGCTTGTTTAAGGCGAAAGATCCGTCACGCGTGACCGGCGCCTTCGTTACGTTTGAGCCCAGCGCTCGAACGGCATGGCACACCCACCCGTTGGGCCAGACCCTGATCGTTACAGCCGGCTTGGGCTGGGTTCAGCAATGGGGTGGTCAAATCGTGGAAATCCGGGCAGGTGACGTTGTTCGGATCCCGCCTAATCAGAAACACTGGCATGGCGCCACGGCAACCACCGGTATGACGCACATCGCCATTCAGGAACAGCTCGACGGCAAAACCGCCGACTGGATGGAAAAGGTCAGCGACGAGCAATACCACAGGTGATGTCGGTTAAGCCGAGTTCCCCTGGAAGAACTCAGGGCCACTTGGCGGACACGCGAATGCAAAGGAATACGGAAAATGGAAATCAAACGAATCGGCTCACAGCCTGCAGGCAAAGGACCAACTGAGTATTTTACGGGTACTGTACGTGTTGACCCCCTATTTCAGGCAAACGATCCGGCACGCGCGTCCGGCGTCCTCGTCACGTTTGAGCCTGGCGCTCGGACGGTATGGCATACACACCCACTGGGCCAGACCCTGATCGTTACAGCAGGCTGCGGCTTGGTACAGCGCTGGGGAGGCCCGATTGAGGAAATTCGTCCGGGTGACGTGATCTGGTTCCCGCCGGGTGAGAAACATTGGCACGGCGCCGCGGCGACCACGGCCATGACAGTGGCAAGACCCTGTTATCTGAAGAAGCGCAGGAGAGAACAATGCCTCATGTCATCGTAAAGCTCTATCCCCGAAGATCAGAACAGCAGAAAATTTGACTTGCCGAACAAATAGTTAAGGACGTTGTCGCCATCGGTATCAATTTCGGTCGCTTGATTGTCGGAAATATTGGTTCGGAAAAGCGGAAGAAATATGGAGCGGTAGGTAGCCCCATCAATCTTGCGTTTCGGGTCGAGGCCAGACCACAGGCGGGGAGGTGCTCGTGTCGCCGGACGTCCATTCGCGCCTTCACGGCCGACTCCTGGTAGATCAGGCAAGAGAGTCTTACCTCAAGGGATTTGACGAACCGATCACGCTGTACAAGGTGATCGGATTGACCGGCTGAGGAAAGCTGAAGAGGAGCGTAGGAATGAGCGGACGTGACGCTACATGAGTTTCATTTCATGAGGCTCGTTCTAAAGGAGTAGAGATTCAGAGGCTCTACGATATAGAATCAGTGAACGGCGATTTGGGAATCGAAACAGAAGCCGATCTATCCAAGTCAACAGACGGCACTTTCCGGGGAGGCGCTACCATTGAAGTCTATTAACAACAAAGCGAATCCATCGCAAGCAAACATCGTCGTGGGAGCAAACGAAACACACGTGGCCAGATTGGCCGGTTTGATTAGCGCCTATGCGCCACATGACGGTTGCTTCGAATTACGCATACCAGGGGCGCACGCCATTCGCCGCTCACGAATGAACACTGAGTTGGCGCATGGCATGCAGCAACCAGCTTGGTGCATTGTCGCACAAGGAGCAAAGAGCGTGATACTGGGGCAGGAGGTCTATGAGTACAACGCGTCGCGTATGCTCGTTTACTCCGTTGATCTGCCGGTAGCCGCTCGGGTCACGCAAGCAAGCCACTCCGAGCCTTTCCTCGGATTTAGGCTGGATCTCGATCCGCACAAGGTCGCCGAGCTGGTCTTGAAGGTGTATCCGCACGGTCTGCCTCGAGTTCACGAGAGCCGCGGTGTGAGCGTCGGTCAGGTCAACGTGAGCATGATCAAAGCAGCAATAAGGTTGCTCGAATTGATGGCGGATCCCGGAGACGCTGAACTGCTCGGTCCACTTGTTATTGATGAGATTCTGATACGTCTGCTGCGCAGTCCCATCGGCGTGCGAGTGGCGCAGATCGGCCTTGCGGAATCCAGTGTGAACGGAATCGCAAAAGCAGTGTCTTGGTTGCGCGCGAATTTCTCCCAGCCGGTGAAAGTAGAAGAGTTGGCCGAGTTGGCGCACATGTGTGTTTCCTCTTTCCACCAGCACTTCAAGTCCATCACCTCAATGAGCCCCTTGCAGTTCCAAAAGGTGCTGCGCCTTCAAGAGGCGAGGCATCTCATGTTATCCAAGATGATGGATGCGAGTACAGCGAGTTCGCACGTGGGGTATTTAAGCGCTTCGCAGTTCAGTAGAGAATATGGCCGACTTTTCGGAAGTGCGCCAACCAAGGACATTGCCAGATTGCGTGAGTACTCGACTCAGGATCTGACCCAATTGGGATTGTAGGTCGCTCCTTTTAAATTCGTCCGCGTCCGCTTTTCGGTATCCGGGTAGCTTCTGCTGGGCGGAAGTGGGGAATCATATATCAAATTTTAAAAAGGCGTGAAATGGTATCACCGCTCTTCCCTTACTACCCTGCAGAAATAGCACTTGATAGGTTCCGATCCTGTGTCCGGGTCAAAGCCGTTGTCCGGAAACAAGAAATTCACATTGGATTCCTTCCAGCGGAAATTATGCTCCGGCGCTTCAGGGAACCACCATGCGTGTTGAGCGTTCACCGTGTCCCGAGCGATTCCGTCAAAGAGTTTCGCCCGCAAGCGTGCAGCGCCATAGGGAGATTCCACTAGCACCCAGTCTCCTTCTTTTATACCCAACCCTGCGGCGGTTTGCGGATGAATTTCCACCAGCGGGTCGGGGTTTCTCTCTCTCAATGACTCTATCTGCCGCAATTCTGAATGGAAGAAGTATCGGTTTTTGTTTCCGCCGATCAGGATAAGTGGATATTCTTTGCGAATGTCTTCGTTGTCAATCGCTTGATATGGAGGTTGTCGATATACCGGAAGCGGCTCTACGCCAAGATGTTCAGCTACCGAGCTATACAGCTCGACCTTGCCTGAAGGCGTGTGGAAGCCTTCGGTTATATGTTTGTTGTAGGTCATATCGCCGATCAAAATTCCTTTTTCACGGAATTCATCAAAGCTCAAACCTGTGTCTTCCAAGATCCATTCATTGTATTGTCGCCTGTCCGCAAACGGAAAGGCTTCATCCAAGCCTAATCTATGCGCAAGATCGAAGATAACGTCGCGATCATCGCGGGTTTCTCCGAGTTGCGCCACCTTTTGACGAGCAATTACACACCACAATTTATGGAAGCTCACAACGTCTTCCTGTTCCAGCCAGTAAGACGCCGGCAGCACAATATCCGCAAGCTTCGCGGTTGGGGTCATGAACATATCCGACACAACCACGAATTCGAGATGATTGGCAAGAGCGTCGTACATAATTTCCGGCTGAGTCCCCGTCATGAGGGGATTGGTCCCTATAAGCCACATGGCTTTGACTCTGTATGGATCGCCTGACACCACGGAATTCCAAAAGGTCGGCGGATGAGTGGCCGGGGCAAAGGGGAACATTCCTCCGGCGATGTCCTTCGCTTTTTGATCAGGACTGAGAAATTGCCCTCCAGCCTGATCGTGGTTGGCAAGCACTGATTTGTTTTTTATGTCCTTGGGGTAGACCCAAAACGCCTCTCCGCCGGGAATGTCGATATTGCCTGTAATAGCCATAAGCATGAGAATAGCCCGGGCTGTCTGAAAGCCGCACAGGCTCATGTCCAAACCGTTTCCCCATTGAATGCAGGCCGGCTTAGCGGCGGCGTAGGTTCGCGCAGTTTTACGAATAGCTTCAGCCGTCAAGCCTGTATGAGGCTCGGCCCATTCCGGAGAGTAGGCCTGCACGTGATCTTTCAGCTTGTCGAATCCGGCGGTGTAATCATTGACGAACTGATGATCGTAAAGGCCTTCGGATATAATCGTATGAATCATAGCCAGAGCCAAGGCTCCGTCGGTTCCTGGACTGATTTGCAGCCATTGCGTGCAATTCTCCGCCGGTTTGATACGCCTGGGATCGATAACTATAACATCCTGGGCTCGCTTCAACGCCTTATCGAGCATGCCTCCGCACATTCCGTCCGCAGATCCGGAGCTTGTAAGATTGCAGCCCCACAGTAGAATACACCTGGGCATGACTCCGCCGAATCCATAGATATCGCAGATCGGAAGCCGCCCCATGGTGATGTCTGCGGCGATTACCCGCGGAAGAAAGCACAAATGACCGGGATTAACAAAGTTCGGCGTGCCGAAGGCGTTGGCGAAGCGGATGGTGAATTCCGTGTAAGGGCGGCCCGTCCCTTGAGCAAGGGCAAAGAACTCAGGGCCGTCTTCAGAGCGTATCTTTTGCAGTTTCTTTGTGATCTCATCGAGAGCGTCGTCCCACGAAATTCTCTCCCAGCGACCTTCGCCTCTGCCGCCTACTCTTTTCAGTGGATACAGCAATCGATCAGGATGATAGAGTATTTCGGGAGCGGCCTTGCCTTTGGGGCACAAGTATCCCTTGCTGGTCGGGCTCTCCGGGTCTCCGGTTACTTTGATTACGCGATCGCCCAGCATATGGACGAGGACTTGACAAACCCCATGACAACCTCGGCATGAAGTCCGGATAACTTTAGTATCTTCGTTAGGCCGCATGATTGATACTCCTTATACGTGGGCCGGCGGAAAGCCAAGTGGCGCAGTAGTAACATGATCGTATTAGATCGGCTGATTATATAGGATTTTTCGAAAGTTCTGTCGAATAAACCGACACGTCGTCCCAACGAAAGCTAAGACCTAGATCTTCCCGGATGCCGGCTGGAATGGCGGTGATAAGCTCTGAATGGGTGACGAAGCTTTATAGCTTTACGTGACTCGGATAGCCGACTCATTGAAGACATTATCATTTATCCGTGATTGCTTTCGAGAATTAGTTTTATGGTCTCTGTTTCGCCGTCCTCTTCTTTTCGTCGAATTGCACAACAGAGGGGAAGACGGATTTATCTCCGTTAGTTTCCAAAGATACGGTTGAAGTTGGATAGGCAAACTCTATGCCCTCCTCTTCAAATCGGCTCATGATCCGGAAACATTTCTCCTGGAGCCATGCTTGATAATCCCACCACATCGCGGGCTCGTACCATGCGAAAACGGCGATGTTGAGGCTCCAGTCGCCAAAGCCGTTAAAGAAAACCCTTGGCGGGAATTCCGGATTCATATGTTCCGGATCATTGAGAATTTCCGATACTATTTCTACTGCTTGAGCTACTTTTGCCCTGGGCGTGTCGTATCTTAGGCCGAGATTTGTATGCCAGCGAATTCTCATTCTGCGCCCTATATTTTCCACTCCTGAATTGATCGCTTTCTCATTGGGAATGGATACTACGGCGCCGTCAAATGTTCGTATGCTGGTGCTCCTGAAGCCGATGTTTTCGACGGTTCCTTCATATTTATCAAGCCTGATGTGTTCTCCCACATGGTATGGAGAATCGAAAATAATCGTAAGAGTTCCGAAAAAATTGGCAATAGTGTCTTTGGCTGCAAGGGCGACGGCCAAACCGCCGAGTCCGAGAGAAGCAAGTAAAGGGCCGATTTGCCACCCCGTCAAATTTTGAATCACAATGAGAAGGCCAAGTAGTATAACTACTACTCGCAACGATTTACCGATCATCGTAACGAGTAGGTCGTCAATATTTGGAGAGGAATATGATCGAAATTTTAGTCGTCGCTCAAACACCCGCAATAAGCTATAAAGGAGCCAAAGAACGGCCACGGTGCCCGCCAAATCCACCAATTCTCCGGATATTCTACGCACAAGATTTGTAGACCCAGGCACATCGAGATGCGTAAACAAGGGTGATATCGCCGCATAAATTCCGTAAACAAGAATAAATAGGCTTAACGGTCTTTTGGCGGTCTCCAATAAAAGGTCCTGCCAAGTTGGGTCTCGTTGCTCTGCAGCTTGTCGAAGTAGCTTTCTTGTTATAAACCACCGGACTATCCTATCTATTAGTACGACCATTCCAATAGCGAGCACTACCAGTATGAGCTTTAACCACGTAATTCCAAAAGCGGCCTCCGTCCAAACCCAACTCCCCCAAACTAGACCAAGAGATAACTCAATCTCATCAACTTTTTTTCCTATTGAGGCAGTGGCTTTTCCAATCTCTTCGGCGTTCAGTGGGCTCAGTTTCTCACCTGGAGAGGGCAAAATTGTCGCAGGTTCACCCTTCTTCCGGTCTCCCGCGTCTTTATCGGTCTCCTTACCGTCTACACTGACTTTGACTTCAGGTTTTTCTTTGTTGTCGCCATTCTTGACTTCAACAGTAATTTTGGAAGAGGCGGGGTCTTTCTTGCCTTCTTCATTTGGGGCTTGAGCCTGTGTGACAGGGGATTGAGCTGCGCAAAAGCACACCGATAGCGCTAACATAAGAAGTAAAGTGATACAAATAATAAGCCACTGCCGACGCCTAAGCATCTTTCCGACCTCCGACAATAATTTGTTTAAATGGATGAATGTAGTGAGCTGATATTCCGGTGGGCTACAGAGCTATAACAATTCTGAGATGAATTCATAAACACGAGAGAATACCTATTTACTATACTCAGACCAAGTACGTGAGAAACAGAGGCATATCCAGTGCGCCGCACGTCTTGGTCTTACTTATAAGCGTACCTCGGATAATACCTGATGTCAACCCCTGGTCCTAAAGATATTAAAGCGCTCAGGAAAAGCTGCATCGAGTAGCTTGCTCGAGCGCAGTAATTTTGTGTTTCAAACATTCAATGAAACTTGAAGCGTCCTCTACATTTTGATAAAGTAGGTTCTTTAAGTAAGAATTTAGATCCACCAAATATGACTGGAGTATCATTTTGACGCAAATTTTTTATGATAAGGATGCAGATCCCGCAATTTTAGCGGATAAAACAATCGCTATCATTGGCTACGGCAGCCAAGGACATGCACATGCGCTCAATTTAAAAGATTCCGGAGTTCATGTTGTAGTAGGTCTTCAGAAAACCAGTAAAAGATGGAATAAGGTCTCTGAGGACGGTCTTGAGATCCTCGAAGTTGACGAAGCCGTTCGAAGGACGGACATAATCATGATTCTCGTCCCGGACGAATTGCAGGGTGACCTATACACACAAAAAATTGAGGCCAATTTAACCGGAGGCAAAGCTCTCGCTTTCGCTCATGGTTTCAATATTCATTTTGGTCAAATTGATCCGCCTACCGACGTAGATATTTTTATGGTTGCTCCAAAAGGTCCCGGACATCTTGTCAGGCGCATGTACAAGTCGGGCATGGGAGTCCCTGCGCTGATAGCCATATATAGAGACGCATCGGGTAAATGCAGGGATTTGGCCATGGCTTATGCTCAGGGTTTAGGGGCCACAAAGGCCGGTGTGCTTGAGACCACCTTTGCTGAAGAAACGGAAACTGATCTTTTTGGCGAACAGGCCGTCCTGTGTGGAGGAGTTACGGCTCTTGTGCAGGCCGGCTTTGACACCTTGGTTGAAGCGGGTTATCAGCCTGAAATAGCTTACTTTGAATGCCTCCACGAATTGAAACTTATCGTCGACTTAATTTACGAAGGCGGCATTGAGAGAATGCGCTATTCGGTCAGCAACACCGCTGAATATGGAGATTTAACAAGAGGTCCAAGAATCATAGACGATCGCGTGCGTTGTGAAATGAAACAAATCCTGGCAGAGATTCAAACAGGTCAATTTGCCAGAGACTGGATACTGGAGAACAAAGCTGGTAGGCCTGTGTTTAAAGCTCTTGAAAGACTCGGGTCAGAGCACCAAATTGAAAAAGTGGGTAAAGAATTGCGTTCAATGATGAGCTGGGTTTCTAAAAATTTAGAAGAAAAATAAACATAGTTGAGATAATTTCCCACGTTATATTCAATAATCATATATCACTGGTTATAATCTAAATATACCTTTAGCGGGCGATTAGACCGATCGCCCGTGGAGTTGTTTTGCAACGGGAATTTTTGATCTATTCGGTTGGCCTATAACTAATTGTATTCCAGCGCCATTGACCTATGTTCCGCGGGCTTGCCGTTCCAAAATTAGAAAGGATGCTCCTTAATGATCAAGAACATTCGTATTAAAAATTTTAAAAACTTCCGGGATGTCGAATTTAATGTCAGACCACTGAATGTTTTTATAGGCGCGAACGGAACCGGCAAATCCAATCTTGGCAACTTCTTGCTGATGCTGAGTTTTCTTGCCTCGGGTCCTTTCAGCAGCGCCTTTGGACCAGGGCCGTTTACATTTCGGCAGACGTTGAGTAGACGAGAGAAGGAAGATCCGAATCCTCAGGATTTGGATTTGCATTTCGAGATAACTTTGGAAGTAGAAGGTGTAAACTACGATTATATAGTGGCTTTCACGGAAATCAGGAGGAATGAGTATTTAATTAAGGAAGAAACTCTCCAGGAAGTACAAGGAGAGATCCTCTTCACCATCATGGACGTCAAAGCCCGTGAATCTAAAATGGCTCAGATGAGGAAGGGCCATGCGTGGAATGATTCGGAAAAGCGCATACGATCGGTTGCCCAATATCTTTCAAAAATCAAGCGCTATAGATTTGTGCCTGATTTAATCAAAAAACCATCTGCCGTTCAAGATTCCTATCTCCTTGATCACACTGGAGAAAATCTTGCAGCCGTGGTTCACTTTCTTGAACGTAATCATCCGGAGAATTTTCATCGCATCAATGCGGAAGTCAAAAGGAGCATTCCGGGTATCAAACGCGTTTTTACTCCCCATCTGGGTGATCCGCATCAAGTGGGAATAGGCGTCGAAGAATACGGCAAATCCGGCTATTTTGTAGGTCCACAGTTATCGGATGGGCTTCTGGTGTTTCTCGCTCTTTGCACTCTGTTCAACCTACCGGATCAACCTAAAATATTTTTCATTGAAGAACCGGAAACTTTTCTAAATCCCAACCGTTTACGTGTTTTAGATGGACTGATGCACAGATTTGCGGCCGCAAATCCTGATAAGCAGGTATTGATAAGTTCTCATTCTCCCTATTTTATTGATTGGTCTGAAGAAAGACCTGAAGAGTTGACCCTGATGCACGATAGGGATGGTTGGATTGAATTGAGAAATTTAAAAGGATCTAAAGGATTACGAGATTTCTTGGAGGAGGATCCTTGGGGTCGGGATTGGGTTAACCAATTCTTTAGGGCGGATTATGCCGACGAGCCTCTGCCTCCATACAAGCAAGAACCGCCGATGATTGATGATAATTACTATACGGCCTGGGAACAAGATAATGAGGAAAAGCAGGCGGAGCAGTAATAAGGATTTCAATTAAGTCTGAAGCCAAAAGTCGGTCCCCAAGGTGTTTATCCCAATCCAGAAAAGATATGCGCACGCCGACCCGTGATTACTTTCTATCAGCTCTAATTTAATAGTTCAGAAGAATCGAAGCAAAACATGTTGACAAGCTAAAAAGGGTTTCGTTGTAACCCTCTTCAGCTTTGTAAGTATTAGCATCACAACTGCCGTGACATGACTGAGATAGCCGGCTATAGCACGGTTAAACAGCAGGTAATGAAAAGATTTAACCTTTGATCTCCCGAATCTTTTCCTCGAGAGCCGGCGCGACTTCATTTAGATCCCCGACTATTCCGTACTGGGCAACCCTGAAAATGGGCGCTCGGGCGTCTTTATTCACTGCCACAATCAAAGGTGATCCCTTGATTCCTCCCACGTGCTGAAAAGCTCCGCTGATTCCCAACGCCAGGTAAACTTTAGGTTTAACCTCGATGCCGGACGTTCCGACTTGATGATATTTGGGCAAGAATTCTTTGTCCACAATGGGGCGTGAACACGCTAGAACACCGCCCATTGTATTTGCTAAAGATTCAAACATCTCCATGTCAGGTTCATCTCCTATTCCCCTGCCAAGAGAAATGATGATATCCGCAGAAGCAATGTCAACGTCGCCCTTTTCATCCTCGGCATATTCAACGAAGCGCTTGGAAATTTTTGAGCCGGCGATTGGAGACGCTATGGTTTCAATTTGGCCGTTTTGTGAAGCGGACAATTCGTAGGGAATGGAGCCCGGCCGAATGGTCACGACAATTCGCTCCGCATCTTTAAACGACACTTCAGCATTCACTTTGTAATTGTAGATTTGCCGTGTGGCGATGAGTTTTCCATCTTTGATCTCCAGTCCAAAACAGTCAGTCGCAAGAGCGGCGTCCAACAACACGGAGAGACCGGGGGCAAGATCCAGGACGGAGTTTGAGTTTCCGATTACAAGCAGGTATGGACCTTTATCCGCCAGAAGTTTGGGAATGGCTTTGAGTATGGCGTCGGTATTAAAATGGTCAAAATTTGGGTCATCGACAACCCAAACCTTAGGGCATTCCTTTGACAATGTTGCAGCCAATTCCTGAATGTTTGAACCGAGCAGTAGGCACGTCAAGTCCGCGCCCAATTCACCCGCTATTTTCGACCCCAGGGCCAGGGCTTCCCAAGTTGCGTCTCTTAGCTGACCTTTCCTGTGTTCAGCGAGCACGAATATATTTTTCATTTAGCTAATCCCCCCTTTCTCTTTAAGGATCTCCGCTAATCTAGCCGCAGCTTCTTCAGCGCTACCTTTTAAAATTTCAGCGCCTTCTCCCTCGGGGGGCATAGCCATGTTGAACATTTTAACTCTTGAGCCCTGCTCGCCGACTTCATTATTCGAAAGGTCTAAATCTGAAGTTCCCATCACCGGTATGTCCATGGAGGCGACTTTTCTAACTGCGCGAATCGAAACGAATCTGGGCTCGTTAAGGCCCGTCGCTACAGCAAGGACGGCAGGCAAATCCATTTGAATAATTTCGTAGAGACCACCCTCGAGTTCCTTATGGAAAGTTGCCCTGGAATCATCAATCTCGATTTTGGATACCAGAGTTGCACACGGGATATTTAGCATGGCGGCCAACATTCCCGGAGTTTGCGCGGCGCAATCATCGTCTGCCAATGTGCCGGTCAAAATCAGATTGTAAGGCCGCTTTTTTATAAATTCGGCCATAATTTTTGCCGTTGCAAATCCGTCTGAACCTTCGAAGGCATCGTCCCACAATTGGACGGCTTCATCCGCTCCTCGGGCCAGACACTCCCTGAGCATTGATTCAGCGTCTTCAGGCGCCATAGTGATGACGGTGATTTTGCCGCCGCCGGAGCGTTCCTTAATTTGGACGGCTTCCTCTATTGCAAAACGGTCCCAGTCATTTAGATCGTAATCGAGGTCATCTTTTTTGATGTCCTCGCCGCCCCCGGCAATGGCCAGATCAGCTTCGGACGTATCCGGTGTCCACTTAACACAAACTATTATATCCATTGCTCCTCCGCAACAAGTTCAGAGCGCGACTTACATACGCGCTCAAATTTGGCATACGGGCTAAATAAATCTTGTGCCAATGCATTCCTTAAGTCGCACGGTCGCTTAGAAATCCACACGATCCAGCGCAGGTTTCGAGCGCGAGTTATTAAGCTGTTGTGAGAATGCTACGCCGGCTTCAGGAAATCAGTAAAGCCGGTAAAACTTTATACAAGATTCTTCGAAAGTTCTGTCGAATAAAGCCTCTGAGCCGTCGTCTCAGCGGAAGCCGGCGCCCAGATCTTCCTGGATTCCAGCTTGCGCTGGAATGACGATAGTAAGCTCTGGAAGCATGACGAAGCTTTATATCTTTAAGTAACTCGGATAGCCGACTATTGACTGGATTATCATGTTGATCCGTGATTACTTTCGAGAATCACTATAAGTTCATGGAACGAGCGACCAATTCCACTATGTCGATTACCTCGATTTTACCCTCATTTCCTGTAGTTTTTACTGCGTCCTCGATATTAATCAAACAAAAAGGGCAGGCGGTGACGATCATTTCAGCGCCAATTTCTTGAGCCATTTTGACTCGTAGCTCACCCATTCTGATATTCTCTTCCTCGTTTTCGTACCACAAAAGTAAACCCCCGCCGCTACAGCAGAAACTGCGCGTCCTGCTTCGCTCCATGTCACGGAATTTCATTCCAGGTATACTGCGCAAAATCGACCGAGGTTCGTTGTAAATATTATTATGACGACCGAGGTAGCAGGGATCCTGAAAGGTGACGATTCGCCGATTGAGATAATCACCCGACAAGCTAAGCTTTCCTGATTGAATCAGTTTATCCATCAACTGAACCGAGTGAGTCACCGGGAATTTCACTGGATAGTCGTTTTTTATGGTGTTGTAGGCATGTGGATCGAACGTCAAAAGTTCTTTGAAGTCTAACGATTGGAAGGCCGCAATATTCTTCTCAGAGACTTGTTCAAACAATCCTTCTTCGCCCAGGCGTCTAACTTCGTTGCCCGAATCCGTTTCGTTCTGACCCAGTATACCGAAATCAATTGAAGCTTTATCGAGAATGCGCACAAAAGATTTGGTGATCTCCTGAATTCTGGGGTCATAAGAACCGCATCCATCTACGAAAAAGATATAATCCGCTGAATCGCCGGATTTTAGTTCTCTTACTTCGATTTCTTCTAAATCCTTGGTCCATGCCGCTCGCTTTTGTCTTGCTCCCCCGTAAGCGTTACCTTTTTTCTTAATCTGCTGCATTGGTTTTTGCAAAGATTGCGGAAGTTCACCACGATCCAGCAGATAACGGCGCATATCCACTATTTTATCGATGTATTCGATAAATATGGGACACTCCTGCTCACAGGCGCCGCAGGTAGTGCAGGCCCAGATTTCTTTATCCGTAATTATATCACCTACAAACTCCTTACCGTTACTTTTGGGTGGGTCGCTAAAAACGGGATAATGCCGGTAGGCGTAATCCCGAGCCTTGATGCTTATCATCCTTGGAGACAGGCTTCGACCGACGATATTGGCCGGGCAATTATCCGAACACCTCCCGCAATCAGCGCATGAATAGAAATCCAGCGCATGCTTCCACGTGAAGTCTTCAAACTTGCCGACGCCGCAACCCTCAAGAGCCATCCAATCGTCTACACCGTACCTCACGGGTTTAACGCCGCCCTTATTGAGCTTAGCAAAAAATACATTGGGAATAGCAGTTATGACGTGGAAATGTTTGGACATAGGTAAATAGTTCAACAAAGAGAAGAACACCACGATGTGAGTCCAGTAGGCGGAAATGTGCAGCTTATTTAAAGCGGCGCCATCCAGATTGCCCAGCATATAAGAGGCTGAAGCAGCAGCGGGGAACATCAACATATTAGGGTCATCGGATAATCTGATTGCGGTTCCATCGTAAAGCATATCGGTGATCATTAACAGCGCAACCATGCCGAGGATTACATACGCTTCATGTTCGTGCCCGCCGACGGAACCATGTGAATATCTGGCGGGTTTGAAGACAACCCTTCGGATTATCGCTATCACGCAAACGATCAGGACAATTAATACTGCATAATCTTTAATAACTTCATAGGTTAGACCTACATAACCGGTCATAAAAGGTAAATGGAAGCCGGCCGAAAATCCTTTACCAATCAAAGTCAGCGATCTTAAGGCGAGCAGGACGAAGCCCGCGAACAGGAGAATGTGAAGTATACCGGCGCCGAGATATCGCGGTTGCCGATACTGACCAAAGCCGTAAATGATTGCAAGTTTGAGACGTTCCGCTATTTCATTGAAACGCAAATCCGGCATGAGCTTTCTGAGCAGCTCAATTCGCCGCGTCATTATATATGTGAACAACAATAGAGCCAAAATTAGGATGGCAAGCGCAACCCTCGGCGCCGGTATACCGGCGATGGCCACGTTTGCGGGTTCCAAAACCGTCATTATAACCTCTGGAATGCAATAAGAACAGCTTAATGAAATGAAAACGTATAAAGATCTTCAGAAAACGGCAGATTATCTTAAAGATTAAGAAATCAGTACCGCCAGAATTTTGGCGGGATTGCTCCCGTGCGCTTTGACCAAATGCATGGCGCCGGAATCATAGTAGACCGCGTCTCCGGGTCCAAGAACATCCTTCTTATCTTCAATAACTATTTCCATTTCGCCTTCAAGCACATAAATAAATTCCTGACCATCGTGACTCGATGGTTCCTCAGCTTCCGTGGGATGGAGAGTCACTATAAACGGTTCCATCAGACGGTCCTTTTTATTAGCGGCAAGGGACTCATACCCGTAACCGTATGAAGTCTGCTTGGATTCCCCAAATCTGGCCACGGATTGTCGTTCGCCTGCCCGAACAATGGTATACGATTCTTCACCGGGGGATATAACATCGGCCATTTTCAGGGAGAGCGCCTTACTAAGTTTAATTAGCCGTCCGAGTGGTAACAAGCTTTTTCCGTGCTCGAGATCATCCAGTGATTGTTCAGGAATACCGGTTCTTTCGGAAAGCTCGCGTAAGCTGAATCCCCTTTGTTCTCTGGTTGCTTTAAGTTTAGCGCCGTGGCTGACTGCTTGTTGCTCGTCAATGTGAGCCCCTGCGTCCACACTCGGATCAGTCAAAAAATCAGGGCTTTCGTCCTCACTGTAAGCTGAGGCGGTCTTCCTGAATTCTTCGTATGTTTGCTCTTTTTTATCTTCCATTACAATTCCTCTCAGGGGATTGCCGGGATCACATGGATCGTCCGGGAACGCCGATGTTTCGGGCAATGACAATACGCTGAACTTCAGAAGTGCCTTCGCCTATATCTAAAAGCTTTTGATTTCTATAGTGGCGTTCCGCCGCATAATCTTTCATTAGACCGTAACCGCCATGAAGCTGAACCGCGTGATTAGCCGCCCGATAATATGTTTCGGAACAAACGAGCTTTGCCATGGCTCCCGCTTTGGGGGTCAATTTGTTGTTGTCCATCAACCAGCACGCTTTGTAGAGCAATAATCTAGCCATTTCAATTTCCGTGTACATATCCGCCAGTTTAAAAGCGTTGACCTGGAAAGATCCAATTGGGCGGCCAAATTGTGATCGCTTCTTGGAATAAGCCAAGGCTATATCGAAAGCGCCTTGCGCTCCGCCTAAGCCCATGGCGCCAATTGAAAGTCTGCCGCCGTCCAATGTTTTAAGCATTTGGTGAAAGCCGGCGCCACGTTTACCCAACAGATTTTCCCTGGGAACGCGACAATCCTGAAAGGTTAATTGACCGGTATTGGAAGCTCGCCAGCACATCTTGCCGTGCATTGTTTCGGTAATAAAACCCTTGGTCCCATTTTCGACAAGTATGCAGCTTACCTCAGGTTTTTTGGGGTCCGAAAAGTCGGTTATGCATTGAACTACACAAACTGCGCTGATATCGGTGGTTGAATTAGTGATGAATATTTTTCCGCCGTTTATAACCCATTCGTTACCATCAAGCACGGCGGTGGTTTTTCCGGCGCCCGCGTCGGAACCGGCGTCGGGTTCGGTGAGACCGAAGCTTGCCAAAGTCCTGCCTTGACACAAATCAGGGAGCCATTTTCTTTTTTGCTCCTCGGTTCCAAAATAGTAAATCGGAGCAATTCCCAATGAGTTCCCCGCAGCTATTGTGGCGGCCTGGGAACCATCGATTCGGGCCACTTCTTCGACCATTATAATATAATTTAGATAACCGACATCACTGCCCCCGTACTCCTCAGAGACAAAAGGCCCAAAGAAGTCCAACTCGCCCATCTTCCGAACCAAATCGTAAGAAAACTCCTCTTTGTCATCCAAATCCTGAGCCACAGGAGCTATTTCTTTCTCTGCAAACTCCCTAACTACCTTCCGAGTCAGTTCCGCGTCCTTTGGAAGATCGAAGTTCATGCTGTACCCCTAAACTGTATTTGAAAATAGAAGCAAAAAAAGCTTGCCGATTGAACATAAAGGAAAAGCTAGAGAATTTTAAATTCTGGAAAAAGCATATTTGAGGCTCGTAAAACGAAGCGAAAAATCAACGTAATGAGAAGATTTATCCAGTTCAGTAAATCCACGATTGTATATGGAAGACGAACCATTCTATTCATAATGAACTCAGTTTTGGGTCAAGGGGTGGGTGTAACGAAAAGCCGCGCGACGCTAACACATGCCGGCTTGAGTGCCAAGAAAATATCAGAGAAACTGAATGGTTGTCAAGCTTGTTAGTCGTCCATCATCCGCTGTCAATATGGAACAGTCAGCACTAACCGTAAATAACTCTATTATGAATGGAAGAATACGTCGTTGATATAATGGGTTCATCGCATCCGTCATGGATATTTACAAAACGACCTTAGATCTCCCCGTAAAGTAAAGGATAACGGTGTTTATTACTTCTCATTGGTTCAATAAATCAATTAACACACGACAACATTTTACTATGTGATATATTTACTCGCGATTCTAAAATCACGAGGTCGTTATGGTCCTTCGCAAATATGTCGTTGTTCCGCCGATTGAAGGTGGTCTTGAAAACCTGAGGGAAATTGCAGGAAACTTTTGGTTCTCATGGAATACGGAAGCCATAGAATTGTTCGACCATCTTGATGAAGCACTCTGGCGAGAAACCAACCATAATCCTTTACAAACCCTGATACGCCTATCTAAACGCCGCTTGAGTGAAGCGCTACACGATGAAGGCTTTCTTGCCCATGCAGATAAAATCCGGCAGCGGTTTCGCTCTTATATAAATCGGTCTGGATCCTATGACTATAAACTGGAACATCCCATCGATTTTATAACGGCTTACTTTTCGTTAGAGTTCGGAGTCACGGAGTCCCTACCGGTATATTCAGGGGGATTGGGATTGTTGGCAGGCGATCATCTAAAATCCGCGAGCGATCTTAATTTGCCCCTCGTAGCAGTGGGACTCTTGTACCAGGAAGGGTATTTTAGACAAACTCTTTCTCCGGAAGGTTGGCAAAAGGAATTTTACCCCAGAACGGATTTAGATACTCTTCCCCTGGAGCGTCAGCTGGACGCATCCGGCAATCCTATTATGGTATCAGTCGATGTTGCCGGCGAAACAGCTTGGTTGAAGATTATGAAAGCGGCCATTGGCAGGGTGCCGCTATACCTCCTCGATGCCGACATACCCGAAAATTCGACACGCATGAGGCAAATCACCGCCAGATTGTATGGCGGAGACATGGATATGAGAATCCGCCAGGAGATATTGCTTGGTATCGGTGGGATTAGGGCTCTGCATGCAATGGCTATAAAACCCATGGTATTTCATTTAAATGAAGGACATGCGGCGTTTACTCTGTTGGAAAGAATGCGATATTTCATGGAAGAAGAGGGTTTATCGGCTGAGCAGGCCCGAGAGATGGTCACGAGCCAAAGCGTGCTGACCATTCACACGCCTGTCCCGGCAGGAAACGATGTTTTTGATCGTGGACTGATGGATAAGTACTTTCATCAATTTGCCGCTCGACTAGGTATGAATTTCGAGACATTTTTGGGGCTGGGGCGCAAACATCCTGATGACCGGGCGGAAGGCTTTTGCATGCCGGTTCTTGGATTACGAATGACTGCGCGTGCAAACGGCGTGAGCAAACTACACGCAAGAGTTACCAGAGAGATGTGGGATGATATATGGCCTAATGTGGAGCGCGAAGATGTTCCCATCTTTCCAATAACAAACGGAGTGCATATTCCATCCTATATATCCAGAGATCTAGCGAGACTTTACGATAGATATCTCGGACCGGGATGGTCTGAGGATCCCGACAATGAAAAAATATGGCAAAAGGCTGAAATAATCCCCGATACCGAGCTATGGCGCACACATGAAAGGTGCCGATTCAGGTTGGTGCAATTTGCCAGACGAAGATTAGTAAGGCAGCTAAAAAGACGAGACGCTTCAGCTCAAGAGATTGAAGCGGCTGAACAGGTATTGGATCCTGAAGCATTGACCATTTGCTTTGCAAGACGTTTTGCCACGTACAAACGCGCTACTCTAATATTTAAAGAGCCGGAGAGATTAGCCAAAATACTAAATCAACAGGATCGCCCGGTCCAACTGATTTTTGCAGGAAAAGCTCATCCTGCCGATGACGCCGGCAAAGAGCTTATCAGGAGAATTATTGATTTTTCACGAATGCCTGAATTTGCACGGCGCATTGTATTTATTGAAGACTATGACATTAATGTGGCCAGGTATATGGTGCAGGGCGCCGATGTATGGCTCAACAATCCCCGAAGGCCTCTCGAAGCATGCGGCACATCCGGCATGAAAGCGTCGGCGAATGGCGCATTGAACCTCAGCATTCTCGATGGTTGGTGGGATGAGGCGTACAAGGGAGACAACGGATGGGCAATCGGTTCCGGAGAGGAATACGGCAATCCCGAATACCAGGACGACATAGAAAGCTTAGCTTTATACGATCTACTTGAGCAAAGTGTGGTTCCTCTCTTCTATGAAACGGGAGTTGATGAACTTCCCAGAGAATGGATCGCCACAATGAAGCGATCGATATGCAGTATTTGTCCTGTGTTCAATTCCCACCGGATGGTCAGTGATTATATCGAAAATTGCTACGTTCCATGCAATAGCGCCTCGCAAGCGCTTCAGAAGAACAATTATTCGGCTCTTAAGGAAATGGTCTCTTGGAAAAACCAGATCAGTAATGATTGGGAATCGATACGGATAGATGATGTGGAAGTATTTACGGAAGGGGAGGCTCTGAGCGGCAAAGAAATTGAAGTTAAAGTAAAGATAGCAAATTATGGTCACAACTCTTCTGATTTCAGAGTGGAGTTACTGCATGGTCCAATTGATATATGGGATAATTTCGTCGAGAGACACATTACGATGCTTGGAACCAACAATGGAAATGAATCTAATTCGGACGATATAGTATTTACGGGCAGGATGAAGCTGAGCCACACAGGATTGTACGGGTACATCGTGCAATTAACGGCTCAGCACCCATATCAGCCGTATTCTCAAAGGTTTAGCCTCCTTCACAGAGGTTGACGACTAATGAATTACGAACGGCCGTGCCGGATATTTAAATTCGTTAATAACTTACGAATTACTTCATAGGTCGCATGTGCGCAGAACGCCCGCGGGGAACAAGTCCCAGACGTTCATTATTCACCGGATATATGAGTCCTATCGGTAGTTGAAACTGACCCGGATCAGGTTCGGCAACTTGCGGGCCGCGGTAATAGCCGTTCACATCCCAGCCCCACAATGGATGAGACCAGCTTCCAATGTGCTCTGGTGATGACCTAAACCCATGCAGCCCTTTTTTCCAACTTATAGGAGTGTCAATCACGTGCATAGTTTGTCCGTAACCATGGGGTAACCAGGAAAGTGTCGCAGGCGCCGCAGGGTAGGGGTACTCACCAAATGCCATGCCGCCGGAGCCCATCAGTAGGCTCGTGGTGATTATAAAGATGTATAATATAGAATGAATTTTCATCATAGCTCCTTGCGCTTCAAGTTATCATATTACTCAATTATAACAAAGTACAGCACAAATAAGCAAGAAGTTACTTTATTGTAGCGGCCGGCCAAATTGTGACTTGCCATGATCTAAGCGGCGAGATCCTGAAGCACTAAATTCCGGATTGTAAGGGTTGGAGATCTTTGGCGACGAGTTCCACTATTCTTGATTTAAGCTCGTCAACCTCGAGATTGGTCTTTAGTCCGGCGGCGTGCACATGGCCTCCACCGCCAAGCACCTGCGCCAGTGCGGCAACGTCGAAGTCTTTGGACCTGAAGCTTACACGAGTGATGTTGTTTAACT
This sequence comes from Desulfomonilales bacterium, assembly GCA_038250835.1. Taxonomy (GTDB): domain Bacteria; phylum Desulfobacterota; class Desulfomonilia; order Desulfomonilales; family Desulfomonilaceae; genus JBBSBY01. Next base: position 28,248 of record JBBSBY010000002.1, read on the forward strand.
TAGTTATCAAAGCTCCTATTTGGACGCCTCGACTCTCCCTAAGCCGATTAACCAGATTCTCGGTGTCCGCCATGGTTGCGCCTAATTTGTCGAGATCCGTCTGTTCTATGACGCTAATTAATAATCGATTGTTCAAATAATATTCGACGCGTTGCAAGACCAGGCTTTCCAATTGTATTCGACAAAGTGGAAATTCTTCGTACAAAGGGCGAGTCACATCGTAAGAATCTATGCCCGGCGCTAAAAGCTCGGAGCCGATCCGTAGCGTCTTGTCGGTAACTCCCGCGAATCTGAATCCTCCCGTGTCGGTATATAGACCGGCGTATAAACAGATCCCAACATTTTTCGACAGCCGATACCCGGCGTCTTTGAGTAGGAGATGAGCGAGTTCGGCGGTTGACGTGGCCGAACTTTTGACGTGCGTGATATCTCCATACAGTGGGTTGGTGGGATGATGGTCGATATTAATCAGCTTGGCTGAAGAGTAGCGTGAAACGTCACCGGCAATTCTGGATTGGTCGGCGCAATCGACGGCGACAATCCATCTCACTGCATTGATAGGCGCCGGGCAGTCTAAAAGAATTTCCGAGGAGTTCGGCAAAAAGGAGTAAAGCTCCGGCACGGGTTTTTCCACAAGAGCCCATACCCTTTTTCCCGTTTCTTTAAGGGCATTATAGATACCCAGTAATGAACCGATAGCGTCTCCATCAGGATTAACATGGGTGACAATCACGAAACCATTTTCCTTGCGGAAAACCTCTGGGATTGTCATTGCTCGTCCCGCGCCGGTTCGGTATCAATCTCTTTAAGGATTTTATCAATTTTGACAAAATTGTCGAAAGAGCTGTCATAAAAAAACGAAAGCTCCGGGATATATTTTAAATCCAGTTCAGAGCGTAGGCTTTTGCGGATGAAACCCGCAGCCGTATCAAGGCCCTTCTTGTGTTCAGCGGCCATACCGTCCATTAAGCTGCAAAAGTAAACTGTAGCTGATTTTAAATCAGCGCTCATCTTAACTTCGGTGATGGTGACCCCTTGAACACGGGGATCCTTGATTTTAAGACGAATAATATCCGATATCGCTTGCACCAGTAGTTCTGATACTCGATCTTTCCTGAATTTAGGCATTTATGATCTTCTTAATAGTGTACAATTTCAATACGAGTGTCTATAATCTCAGCGGTGTACAGACTCTCTATGTAGTTTATTATTGATTCGAGCATGGCATGCGCATGTCCACCATCATTACTCACTACGGCGAACCCGATCGCGCCCTTCTGCCATTTGTCTTGATCTTCAATTTCGGCTATGGAAATGTCAAACTTGCTTCGAACCTTTCCAAGGATGCTTTTCATCACTTGTCTCTTAGCTTTAAGAGACGATGAACTGTGAATAAGAAGCTTCACGACACCGATTCCAACAACCATTTTGTTCCTCGAATACGGGGTTATTGGGTCAACTTGGCCGTTTCGTGCTCAATGAAGAAAGCTTCAATAATATCGCCGACTTTAATGTCTTTATAGTTTTCAAGGCCTATGCCGCACTCATATCCTTCGAGAGCTTCACGAACATCTTCCTTGAATCGTTTCATGGATGTGATTTTGCCTGTGTAGACAACAACATTATCTCTAATCAATCTGACCTGGTTCGATCTCTCGATTTTGCCGGAAACAATATAGCAACCTGCGACCATGCCTATTTTAGGAACATGGAAAGTCTGTCTGACTTCGGCCCGACCGTTCACGGTCTCCTTTTCTATGGGAGCGAGCATGCCCTCCATGGCGTTGCGGATGTCGTCAAGCGCCTCATAGATGATCGTGTAAAGGCGTATATCAATCTTCTCTTGCTCGGCAAACTGAGCCGTCTTAGGCGTAGGCCGAACATTGAAGCCTATAATGATCGCGCTTGAAGCCCTTGCCAGCATAACGTCCGATTCGGTGATTGCCCCCACACCGCTATGAATTACTTTTATTTTAATCTCTTGCGCTGAAATGCCGGTGAGTGCCTCTTTCAGAGCTTCCACGGAACCTTGCACATCCGCTTTGACAATCAGGTTCAGCTCTTTGGTAGGCTGTTCGTTCATTCGAGCGAGCAGGTTCTCTAAAGATACCGGCGCAGCAGCGGTCAAGTCGTGCTCACGTTGCTTTTGTAGGCGATGTTCCACAATCTGTCGAGCGACTCGTTCCTCTTCTACAACCAAGAAAATCTCACCCGCCTCAGGAACGCCTGAAAATCCGTGAACTTCAACAGGAGTAGCGGGCCCCGCCGTTTCCACATTCTTTCCGGAATCATCCAGCATTGCTCGAACTTTACCGGAATGAAAACCTGCGACAAATGGATCGCCAAGCTTCAGAGTTCCTTCTTTTACCAACACTGTAGCAATGGGACCTTTTCCCTTGTCAAGTCTAGCCTCAACCACTGTTCCCGTTGCGCCTTTATCCGGATTCGCCTTCAACTCCATCATTTCAGCTTGCAGAAGTATCAAGTCCAATAGATCTTCTACGGCTTCGCCTGTTTTGGCGCTAACATAGGCAAATAAGGTGTCTCCACCCCAAGATTCAGGGATCAAGCCGTGCTCGCTGAGTTCCCTTAAAACACGATCCCTATCGGCCTCTGGTTTGTCGATTTTGTTAACAGCGACAATTATGGGAACACCGGCGGCTTTAGAGTGGTTTATGGCTTCTACCGTCTGATCCATTACACCGTCATCAGCGGCCACGACCAGAATTACGAAGTCCGTAACTTGAGCTCCGCGAGCTCTCATTGCAGTGAATGCCTCATGACCGGGAGTATCCAGAAACACGAGTTCTCCGCGGCCTATTTTTACTTTATATGCTCCAATGTGCTGGGTAATGCCGCCTGCTTCCTGATCCGTCACGTGAGTTGAGCGAATTGCGTCCAGTAAAGATGTCTTACCATGATCCACGTGGCCCATAACCGTTACCACCGGTGATCTAGAGACCAGATTTTCAGTAGTGTCAAGAATTTGGGACGGAAGCATACTGACTTCGGACTGTTCCGTGGATTCAACCTCGTATCCGAATTCTGCGGCCGCGAGGCTCGCGGTTTCAAAGTCGATGGCCTGGTTTATAGTCGCCGCTACTCCCACACTTAGTAGTTGTTGAATTAAATCCGAAGCTTTGACGCTCATTTTGTGAGCAAGGTTCGCCACTGTAATCAATTCAGGCGCCTTAATTCTTCTCTTAATGGCCTTGGGCATTGTGATTTCAGTCTTTTTAGGTTTTGGTCTTCGCCCTCTGCCTCTCAATCGCGAAGGTCTGGATCTATCGTCGTAAATTTCAGATTTGAGGATGACTTCTTTGCGACGTTTCAATCTGCCTTCATCAATCTTTTCATCCAGCCCTTCCTTAGGCTTTTTTTCCTTTTTCTTGGCTTTTTTCCGTTTATCTTCCTCAGAATAATCAGCCATAACATTTTGCTGAGCAAATTGCTGAACATCTATTTGAGGTTCGGTGCGGCGCATTGGAGACGGCGTCTGAGTTGTTGGTCGAGTCGGGGGCTCGGGTGATCGCTCAACAGGGGTTTCCCTGACCGGTTCCTTTCGCAATTCCACCTTCCCAATAATTTGGGCGGGTTGCATTCGTTTATCTTTTTTCTTTTTCCTTTTGGCGTCCAAATTCCGATCATCGGCCGACGGACGTTGGGCTTCCCCTCGTGACTCCCGGTCGGAACCGGGTCCCTGAGGCGGCTTTGGGGCTTCAGCAACAATTCGAGCCGGTTCATGGCCCGACTCCTTTTTCGGTGTGGATTTTGTCTGAGGTTCAGAGAGGGTTTTTGCAGAGGCAAATCCTTCACCGTTCTTCGGAGCGTGTTCTTGCATTGTTCCGGTGTCTTGATCATGCGCATCGGACGCGGCTGTAGATTGGAGAGAGACCGTCTTGTCTCCGGACTTTGGCTGTGTGGTTTCACGTACGGAGTCAGGGCGCGGACCGATTTCAAGTATACGCGCAGGTTCCGGTTTCCGGACTCTTTTTAGAGGCTTTTTGGAAGCCGACGAATCTTTTTCTGCCCGCGCGTCACCAGCCGAAGCTAGATTAGCTTGAGTCGCTGATTGAGCATCTGCGCCGTTATCCTCGAAGGAAGGTTCGCCGCTTGTTTGTTGGTTAGGTTTGGTCCTTCGTCGAATTACAGTCGGCTTGATTCTCTTTTCCACTACTTCACGTTGCGGAAACATGTCCACGAGTTGAGCCCGTAAAGCATCGGGATCATCGGTCTCCAAAGGACTTTCCGGGCCTTGGACCTCGAAACCTAATGTAACGAGTTCCCTCACTAAATCTTCGTTTTTGACCTTTAAGTCGCGAGCCAGGTCATCAACGGTAATCATCGTCATCAATTATCCCTTCTGTTTTGAGCCCGTTCAGTAGTGCTTCTTTTGGCGGAATAACCGCCTTGTCACAACGTAACGCTCTTGAAAAAGATCCCTTTTTGAGGGCGAGTTCAACACATTTCAAGCTAAAGCAAGTGTAACAACCCCGTCCCGGATAGATACCTTTGCGGGATTCGTATTTAAATGTTTCTTCAACAACGATAAATCTGATCAATTCCCCTTTAGGACGCTTTTCCCGACAGCCGACACATTGGCGAATGGGAACATGTCCCCGCCTCATAAGGCCTCTTGATCAAATTCTTCTTGCCGAATTGCCGATCCCGATCTTTCTTCTTCTTCAGCAATCTGCGAAGTCAAATACCGCAGGGCGCCTTTAAGTAAGGTCTTACCTTTTTCTTCGGTGATGCCCATGAAACTTGTAAGTTCGGCTAAAGTGGCATGGCCGATGTCCTCTGGAGTCCTGTAGCCGTTTTCAAATAATATTGTCGCGGTTTCCTCATCCATGCCTTCTATTGACAGCAATTGTTCAAAAGATTCCGCAGTTACTTTCTCATCTTTGGATTCACTGCGGACATCAATTTTCCAACCCGTCAGCTTAGCGGCAAGCTTTACATTCTGACCCTTCTTGCCTATGGCGAGTGACAACTGATCGTCCGATACAATAACTTCCATAGTATTGGTATCGGAATCAATGACGACCTTTGTAATTTCAGCAGGTTGCAGGGCATTGCTGACAAAATATGCCGGATTGTCGTCCCAGGGAATAATATCGATCTTTTCGCCGCGGAGCTCTTGGACAACCGCCTGGACTCTGGAGCCTTTCATTCCTACACAAGCGCCTACCGGATCAACATCCGCATCGGAGGATCTTACCCCAATTTTAGCTCTCACACCAGGCTCGCGAGCCGCGCACATAATCCTGACGATTCCTTCGGCTATTTCCGGAACCTCTTGCTCGAAAAGCTTAACAAGAAATTCGGGAGCAGATCTTGTAAGGATAATCTGGGGATCTTTCTGAGTTTTCCTCACGTCCTTTATGAGAGCGCGTATTCTGTCGCTCTGACGATACGACTCTCTGGGTATTTGGTCGGTGAGTGGCAGGACGGCTTCACCGCGACCGAGATTAATAATGATGTTCTTCTTTTCGAACCTCTGGACCACTCCGGTTACGACATCACCCTTGCGATCTTTATACTCTGCGTATATGTTTTCCCGTTCGGCGTCTTTAACTTTCTGTATAATAACCTGCTTAGCCGTCTGGGCGGCTATGCGTCCAAAGCTTTCAGTTTCCATCTTTACACCGAGCTGATCACCAATCTCGGCCTCAGGATCAAGATCTCGCCTGGCCGTTTCAATATCGATTTGAACTGTAGGATCTTCAACGGTTTCGACGACGTCTTTGAATAAGAAAACTTCAACTTCTCCCGTTTCGTCCGAGTATTGAGCCTCTAGTTCGACTTTAATTCCATATTTCTTTCTAGCCGCTGAGATCAGCGCAGATTCCAGAGCTTCCACCAATGTTTCTCTGGCGATGCCCTTTTCTTTTGCTACCTGATCAATCATGCGGTTCAGGTTAATTCCCATGTCAATCCCCCGCTCCTGCAGATCCTCTTCTCAAGTCTTCGCGAAATAAATCCGATTCCGGGAGGTCGAGTCTGGCTTTGTCAATCTCGTTTGCGTCAATCTGAACTAGATCGCCTTCGACATCCACTATTATCGCGTCGTTTTCTGCGCCCTTCAACACTCCAACAAAATTTCGTCTGCCGCTGATCTTGCTTCTGGTCTTTATCCTGACCGGAGATCCGGCAAAACGCTTAAAATCCGCTTCTTTTCTCAAAACTCGGTTAACTCCCGGGGATGACACTTCCAAGGTGTACGCCTTGTCTATTGGATCTTTTATGTCAAACAAAGCCCCCACTTGACGGCTGACATTTTGACAATTATCCAATGTGATTCCTTTAGCCGAATCTATGTAGAGTCGCAAAACCCACTTGCCGGCCTCAAATTGGAACTCAAGTTCGACGAGTTCAATCTCCTCCGGTTCTAAGACCGGTTCTATCATTTGCCATAATTCACGAGTTAGCTGTTTGTCCATCCGAATATGTATAAGCCTTGTATAGCTGCGAGGCTGAAGTCGATCAATCGGCTGTAATTTCAAACCGCTATAATAAAAAACCCGGGGATTGAAAACCCGGGTGGTATAGACCACTCAATGGAGCGGGCAACGGGGATCGAACCCGCGACATCAAGCTTGGGAAGCTTGCACTCTGCCAGCTGAGCTATGCCCGCATAGGATTGAATCTAACAATCGGAATGCATTGTGTCAAGCGATTTTGATGCGAACTCACAACAGGGTACACAATTTTTGCAATATCGACTGCAATTCCTACAAATTCACAACTTACGATTTTATGGCGTCGTTTTCAAGGGAGGCTGAGGGCACAATTCGCAGTTCTTTTATTCTGTTCCTATCCATGGATAATATCTCAAACCGCAAATTTTCGTAATCTACATAGTCTCCCGGAGAAGGAATTTTGCCGAGCTTATCCAATACGAACCCGGCAAGAGTTGAATAATAATGCGAATGGGGGAGAATAATCCGGTGTTGTTCTTGCAATTCATGTAAAGTAATTAAACCGTCTACGGTAAGAATCCTATCCGATGAGGCGCTTTTTACGTCCCCCGTCAAAGCGGCCATTCCACTCCGCGCTTCGCCTGTCAGTTCTTCAAGTACATCCTCCATGGTCACGATGCCGTCAATAATACCGTGCTCATCTACTACCACGGACAGTTGTTCGTCAAGACGCTGCATTTCAGCCAGTACCTTGTCTAGTGGTCGCCCTCTGGCTGTAAAATTAGGAAGCCTAAGCAATAACGAAACCTTACCAGTGTCATCGTAAAACAAAAGGTCCTTGATGTTCACGACGCCGAGCACATTTTCGCCTCGCCTATCCACTACGGGATAGTAGGTGTAATGGTACTTGCGAAAGGCCTTGATAAGCCTTTCCCTGAGGAGCGGATCATTTTTGGATTCGGCCTTTATCGCGACAATCTTGTGCCGAGGTATCATAATGTCTTCTACTCGAATCTGAGAGAGCCGCGTCACTCTAACCAGCATATCATAAATGTCCGCCGTCATTTGGCGACTTTCCACCAACTCGGAAGCCATCATGCGAAGTTCTTCGGGGGTGAACGAAGCGGACTTCTGGTCGGCTTTGAAGCCGAATAGCCTCAAAAACGCGCGAGTCGACTTGGTTAAGAACCAGACGATAGGTCTGAAGATATTGGCAATAATAGAAAAAGGTTTCGCCAGAAGTAAGCTAATTTTCCCGGGATATCTTCGCGCTAAGGATTTCGGCGCAAGTTCACCCACTACTACACTGACGTACGCTATTGCCACACTGACCAAAAGAACAGCCATTATATGCCCCAGGGCTGAATCGGGTGAAATTCCGATTTTCTCCAACAGCGGAGTGAACATATCCACTGCCGAAGCGCCGCCGATCGCAGACGATAGAGTCGCTATAAATGTTACCCCGATTTGAACAGTGGCAAAGAAAACGTCAATATCCTTTTGCAGTCCTATAGCGGTTCGCGCCCCCGGAAGTTTTTCCTTTTCATAACGTTTGAGGCGTGCCCTTGGAACTGATACCAAGGCCATTTCTACACATACGAAAACACTATTCAAAAGAATTAGTAACCCTATGGTCGTAATTAAAATAGGAGTAGACACGGTATGGGCCCCCATAAATATACCAAAATGTTAGAAGACATACACCACTGAATAAAGAGTATCAGTTTTTAGCGGATGATTCACTAATAGAGCGTTATGGATTTGTTTTTGATGGTCATGGAAATGGTAAATGGATATGGATGTAATCGAGAAGCAGCGTCTAACAGATCGGTGTTGATTTGTGATCGATGAGAAGTAGTGAGGCTCGATTCTATGAGAATCGAGCTCAAACTTCCAGTTAAATTAGTCCTTAGCTTCGGTAGTGCGTCAAACGCATTTGTTGATATAATCTTCGATGAATGGATCAAATATTCTTATCATTTATATCGATTTTGGCTTTATCCTCCATGGTCTTCAACCAACCTTTTAAAAATTCGGCCTTTCTAACATCCAGAACCCATTTCTCAATAGCAGCGGAATCTTTCGCAAATTGTTCATCAGTTCCTTTATCTATTTTCGTGAGTCTGACGATAACAGATCCGTCGGTAGTATTGATGGGGGTGGGATATATGGGCGCCCCCATTGAAATTGTGGCCAACATTTCCTGAACTGCAGTCCCGGATCCTATCTTGGGGACATAATTAGTGAGTCTGGTGACCGGATCGAGCTGTTTCCAAGACAAACCATGATTAGAAGCAATAGCATCAGGATCGGCGCCCGGTTGTTTTAGTTCTTCTATTATTTTTGTGGCCTTCTCCTGAGTTTCCTTTGCGGCCAGCTCTTTGCGATGGTCAGCTACAACCGCGCTTCTAATCGTATCAAGAGGTGGGATTCGTTCCTTTTTACGATCAATTAGCTTGACTACTATATAGTAGTCTCCACTACGAAGCATTTTTGAAACATCGCCGGTTTTTAAAGAGAAGATTTCCGTGGTAACTTTAGAGTCTGATCCAATCCCCGGAATTCCACCTGCTTTAGTAACAGCAGCTTTTTTGACCTCGAAACCAAAATTGCTCGCTGTTCCGGTTAAATCATCCGATCTATACACTTTTTCGTAAAAATCATCAGCCATCTTAGTAATCTGTTTTTTGGCCTTTTCTTCAAAAAGCTTTTCGGCGATTTTTGATTTTGCTTCTTCAAACGGAACTTGGGACTCAGGTTGCTTCTCTTCTACTTTGATGAGGTCAAAGCCCGAATCCAAAAGAATGGGGTCTGAAATGCCGCCCACATCCAACTTAAAGGCAGCGCCTTCAATGGATGGATTGAGAGAACCCTTAGTTATCAGCCCGATTTCTCCGCCATTTTCGGCAGTTCCTTGGTCCTGTGACTCAGTTTTAGCCAATTCAGCGAAGTCGGCGCCTGCCAGAATCTTCTGACGAAGATCCTCCATCTTTTTGCGAATCTCAGCCTTCTGCGCGTCATCCGCATTTTCCGGGAAAGCCAGGTAAATATGGCGAATTTTGATTTTTTCAGGAGTGGTAAACTCTTTAGGGTTATTTGTATAATAGGCTTTAATCTCATCGTCGCCGATTTTTATCTCCTTCTGCAAATCTCGCCACGAAAAAGCCACGTAATCGATATCCAATGTTTGGGGAATCTCATATTTTGCTTGATTTTCTTTGTAGAAAATCTCAAGAGCCTTCTGGTCAATTCCTGTTCCTTCGGCGGGTTGGACCGGTGGGATCGTCAACGTGGAAAGCGCCAATTTATCATTCTGGAAGTGCCAGTATTTTTTAATTTCGTCAGGATTTAATTTTATGGAATCGGTCAGCAGATCGACGACTTGACGCTCCAAAAGTTCGTGTTTGCGAGCCGCCTCAAAAGCTGTGGGGGAAAGCCGTAACGAATTTACATAGGCTCTGTAGATTGACTCGTCAAATTGACCGTCCCTCTGGAACGCAGGATTGTACTTTAAATCGTCTATTACATCTTGATCCGTAACTTTTAATCCCAGCTTTTCCGCTTCTTGCAGTAACAACGCTCGATGAACCAATCCTTGCAAAACACCCTTTTTTAGGTCTAACTTTTCAATCAATTCCGGAGGGACGTTCCCTTTGAATCGCATACGAATTTTTTCGAGCTCAGTGTCATATACCGTGCGGAACTGATCGTAGCTGATCTTGGAATCATTGACTTTGGCCACATAATCTCTCGATTTTTCGTTTGTTGACGGCCAGCCGTACCACAGAACAAAAGTGATGATTATTCCGCCCAGGGCAACTTTAATGAGCCAGGATTGAGCGTGTTTTCGCATTAATTCCAGCACGGGAGTCTCCTTTTCGTTAAAGCCTAGTAAATGACGCCGGATAATAAGTATTTTGGACTATATTGTCAATGTTTGCGCTTACCTGATATCGCTTGAAAGGATAGTGCGTATCTGGTATAGTTCGCACGCTTTCTTTACAAGCTGATCATGTAAATTGCCATAAAAGACGCGGGCTTATTTACAAGTCCGTCACCATCTATGACGTAACTTTACGCCCAAAACGGCGCCAATATCATAGATAATCCTTACGTCCGGCGCAAAGGCCTGTGCTGCGGAAACATTTCTCATTTCACTTGAGAAGCTTGCGCAAATCACGTCTTCCGACCAACAAATAAAAAATGAGCTTTCTAGATTCGGTTTCCGGAGTTTTCTCCAACGACATGGCCATCGACTTGGGTACCGCAAATACTTTAGTTTATGTGCGTGGGCGAGGGGTAATTTTGTCGGAACCCTCCGTTGTCGCCATAAAGACCGATCTCAAGCGCGGTCCTCGTATCGTGGCTGTGGGGACCGACGCAAAAAAAATGCTCGGTAGAACGCCGGACAATATAAAGGCCATACGCCCTCTAAAAGATGGAGTCATCGCCGATTTTGAAGTAACTGAGGCGATGCTGAAACACTTTATTTTTAAAATTCATCATAGACGCTACCTCGTTAAACCAAGAATAGTTGTTTGTATACCCTCCGGAATAACGCAGGTGGAAATGATGGCGGTTCAAGAAGCCGCCAAAAGCGCGGGCGCCAGGGAAGTTTACTTAATAGAAGAACCGATAGCGGCCGCTATCGGCGCCGGTCTCCCTATAACCGAACCTACCAGCAACATGATCGTAGATATAGGTGGTGGAACCAGCGAAGTGGCTGTTATCAGTATGTCGGATATAGTCTATTCGAAATCATTACGTGTCGCTGGTGACAAAATAGACACGGCGATAATAAAATACGTGAAGCAGAAATATAGCTTACTAATCGGCGAACGCACGGCTGAAATGATAAAAATGATGATCGGCAGCGCCTGTAAAGAAAAACATGAGACCATAATCGAAGTTAAAGGTAGAGATCTTATCGCAGGCATACCAAAAATTATTGGCTTGAGATCCGGTGAAGTCACCGAATCAATAGCGGAGCCCGTTCGCGCGATCCTCGAAACCATAAAAACAGCGTTGGAACAAACACCCCCCGAGCTTGCCGCCGATATTGTGGATAATGGTATCGTTTTGACCGGCGGTGGATCACTTCTCAAGAATTTAGATGAAGTGATAAGAAGGGAAACCAGTCTTCCGGTTGTTGTCGCTGATGACCCCCTTTCCACAGTAGTCCTGGGCTCAGGGCGTGTGTTCGAAAATTTTGCTCAGCTCAAGGACGTATTGGTAAAAGTTTAACCGTCAGCTCAGTTACGGGACGCTGAGAGCTTTCCAACTTCATGGGAATCGGTAATTACATTTCGTTCAGATGCCTAAATGCCTAAACCAGCACGCACTTTCGCAGTCGTTCTTACCCTCACGGCCGGGGCTCTTATACTGTTTTTTTTATCCATCAGAAACCCGGAATCAACCAAACCGGCTTTTATTTACCGAATATTTGGACCAATCCAAGGCATTGTAACCGGGGCTCAAGATACCATTAAAGGCGTCTGGGAAAATTATCTAGACTTGCGACACGTAAGAGAGGAGAACCTCGTCTTAAAAGACGAAATTAAGAGATTGGGCCAAGAAAGAATCAATCTCTTGAGCAAGCAGAGTGAAAACATCCGGTTGAGAAAACTCCTTCAAATGAAATCGGATCATGAGTTCCCCACTGTAATGGCCGGGGTGATCGGAGAGGATTCAACCGGCTGGCGTCGCACCATTGTAGTTAATCGAGGCAAAGACGACGGAGTTAGCGCCAATATGGCTGTCGTTGTGGCCGAGGGTATAGTAGGTCGAGTCATTAAAAGTTTCGGCGGATTTTCTAAAGTGCTGCTGATTACGGACCCCAATATGACCGTTGATTGTCGTTCCATAAAGAGCAGAGACAGGGGGCTTGTAAGTGGATCTTTTCAAGGCCGTCTCATTATGAGGTATATAAATCTGAATTCTAAAATCACTCTTGGTGATGAAATAGTCACATCCGGTTTGGATGGAATTTTCCCGGCGGGATTGTCTGTGGGGAAAGTTGAAAGTGTGAGAAAAGGCTCACAAGAATTATTTTTAGAAGCCGTTGTGGCGCCTTCCGTCGAATTCTCATCAATAGAAGAGGTCCTTATTATATTGGGACAACATGGCGGATTTGATCTGGAGCCCACGAAGGATTTGAAATGAGAGACGCCATTTTCTTACTGTTGGTAGGCGCCGGGGCCCTTATTTTTCAAACGACTATGACCGGAGTTTCCGATTACATGCCGCTTAAGCCCGATTTAGTCTTGGTAACCGTGGTATGGGCCGGCGTACGGGTGGACCTAACATCAGGTTCCATTTACGCGTTCGTAATCGGCATTGTAATGGATACTTTCTCCGGCTCTTACAACGGATTATCATCAATCATCTACTGCTCGGCTTTTGTAGTAAGCTCGTTTTACCACGGTGTTTTCATGGTGGATACGGCTCTTGGGAGTCTATTCTCCATGTTCATAGCAGCCTTGATATCGGGAATCCTCAATGGTATAGTTCTTTTAACTTTTGATTCAGTGAGTTTTAGCCCAATTATGGTTCTGTGGATTTTAACAAAAACGTTCCTCACGACTATAGCGTCTCTCTTGGTTTTTCCTGTTGTAGATAATATGTACAAAACCTATACCAAGATACTCGGAATAGCGTAGTCCCGCCTTCACAACTTCGCAAAAACTCTGAGATTACCATTGCCGTTTAAAAGCAAAACAACGATCATTAAAACCGGCAAGCTCGAGCCGGACAGATATGCTTTTCGAGCCAAAATAGCCGGCGTTTTCATGATGACGGCCTTGTTGCTGCTGACGGGGAAGCTGTGGTCTCTGCAACTTCTCCAATCGCAATCTTACGCGGAACAAGCCTATAACAATCGCGTCAGACTCGTCAGACTCCCGCCGTCAAGGGGTAAAATCCTAGATTCAAAGGGTAGGGTGCTCGCTCAAAATATTCCGTCATTCACATTTTCAGTAATCCCCGCTGAACTGGAGAAAAATCGACTATTGATTCAGACCTATTCTGAAATATTAGGTTTGCCTGAAGAACGTATTCGCTCATTAATTGACAGGAGTAGATCAGGTCCTAAATTTATAAATTTTCCAATCAAGAAGAATTTGACTATCGAGGAAGTCAGCAGAATTGAATCAACATTGGCTGATCTCAAAGGGGCTACCCTCGAGACTAAACCACTGCGGAAGTATCCATTTAAAGAATCATTATGTCACGTGATCGGCCATCTAGGTGAAATTTCAAGTGATGAATTATCGAAGAGCTCCCAATTGGGTTACCGTTCAGGGGACTTAATAGGGAAATCGGGCATCGAAATTGAATATGAATCGCATTTGAAAGGTGAGGAGGGCTGGGAGCAGGTTGAAATCGACGCCAAAGGCCACAGGCTTGACAAAGTATCCAGACGGGCGCCAAAGGCGGGGTCAGATGTAACTCTGACAATTGATGTCGAATTTCAAAAATATTTGGAAGATATTTTCTATCAGAGCGCAGGCGCCATTGTCGCTATCGATCCCGACACGGGACGAGTTCTGGCAATGGTTAGCAAACCCGCTTTTGATCTCAATATGTTCTCACCGAGCATTTCCGAGCGAAATTGGAAAGAATTGAACGGCGACCATTTGCATCCTCTTGAAAATCGATGTATTAGAGGCCTTTACTCACCTGCGAGCGCGTTCAAAATAATTACCGCTTTAGCAGTATTAAACGAAAAAGCGTTTTCTCCCGACCGACGTTTCATCTGCAAAGGTCAAATGGAAATTGGCGGTCAGATTTTCAGATGTTGGAATGCTCATGGGCACGGTTCAGTTAATCTTCATCGAGCGATAGTTGAGTCCTGCGACATCTATTTTTACGAAGCCGGCTTAAAGCTCGGTCCCGATAGAATTGCAAAATACGCTACTCTCTTTGGACTGGGGACTCCCACCTTTTGTGGATTGCCGCAAGAGCTGCCGGGTCTGGCGCCGACACCGAAATGGAAAGCCCGCGGGCATTCGGACCCATGGAAAGACGGGGAGACTATTACAATGTCCATTGGTCAGGGATACCTCGTGTCCACGCCGATCCAGTTGGCGGTAATGACCGCCGCCGTCGCCAATGGAGGCAGGCTTATGAGACCCGCAGTGGTTCAACGGATTACATCCAGCGACGGGGCCGTTACGTTTGAGCATACCCCCGTTGTTCGAAGTGAAATACAACTGAACCCCGGCATTATGGCTCAGGTTGAATCAGCCATGAAGGACGTCGTAATTGACCCGAAAGGAACCGGTAAAAAGTGCCGAATAGCCAATTTAAACATTTATGCAAAAACCGGCACTTCTCAGGTAATTCGCGCCAAAGAACGTATTAAAGAAGACGATCGTATCCCGTATCATGAACGAACTCACGCCATCTTTATTGCTTATGTCAAGGATCAACCCAGGAAAATAGCTCTTGCCGTCATAGTGGAACATGGAGGAGGGGGCGGCTCCAGCGCAGGTCCCATAGCTCGTAAAGCGCTTGCGAAGTATTATGGGCTACCGGATCCCGGAGATTCCGAAGAAAAATAATTTCCTACATCTCATGAATATTTACGGTAAATGAAACCAAACGCCGCACACCTGAGCCGGAATCCCATGGCCAATTTTGATTGGACTTTGGCATCGCTGACTTTGATTCTCACCGGCATAGGTTTGATTTTAATCTATAGCGCGGTGTCTCCTATGGGAGAAGCCGGCAAAATTTTTATCACGCGACAAATTTTGTGGTGCCTTTTGGCCATGATAATGTCCGCGGTATTTCTTTTGTTTGATTATTCTTTCTTGGAAGATTGGGCTTTTTGGCTGTATGCCTCCATCATTCTAAGTCTTCTAATTGTATGGGCGGTTGGAAGAGTCACGGCGGGGTCTCGGCGATGGATTGAAATTGGTTTCATGAGATTTCAACCATCGGAGTTTGCAAAGCCCATCATAGTAGTAATTCTGGCGAAATACCTTAGCACTCGAGAAAACCAAAGCTCTCTTTCGCTTCCGGAGTTGGTTAGACTAATGGCGATTGTTCTGGCGCCGGCCCTTTTGGTGCTTGCTCAACCGGATTTAGGAACCGCCATAGTTATATTGCTGATTTCGGTCTCTTTAATATTATTTGTTGGAATAAGTCGAAATGCCTTTGTGGTGATCGGCTTGTTTGCGGGGGCGGCAATCCCGCTGCTGATCTATTTGGGAGACAAAATCCTACTTGATTACCAAAAAAAGCGAATCATAACTTTTCTTTACCCGGATTCCGATCCATTGGGGGCCGGATACCACATTGTGCAATCTCAAATCGCAATAGGCTCGGGGGGAGTTTTCGGTTCAGGCTTTCTTCAAGGAACTCAGAATCAGCTAATGTTTCTGCCGGTCAAGCACACGGATTTTATATTTAGCATACTTGCGGAAGAGTGGGGCTTCTTAGGTTGTTTAGCTTTATTCGTGCTGTTCGGCTTACTTTTCATTAAAAGCCTAACGATTGTGGGCAAGGCTAGGAATGAATTCGGCGCGCTGCTGGCATTCGGGGCAATCTCAATAATTTTTTGGCACGTGTTCATCAATACTGGAATGGTAATGGGGCTTTTGCCCGTAGTCGGGGTTCCGCTAAGCTTCATAAGCTATGGCGGTTCATCCTTGATGGCGGGCTATTTTTGTGTTTCCATGGTTCTAAATGTTTCAATGAGGCGTTTTCATTATAAATGATTATAAAATAGTTCTGAGCGGACCGGGGACTAATTGTTGCTTAATTTTCCTTGAATTTAACGGTAAGTGTGTGTTAATCAAAACCCTGCTTGCCTCGGCAAGAATTGCGATAATCCACCCGATGTTCATGGAGGCGAAATGCTGGGCTTTAGAAAAGGAAAAACTGACGCTGTAAGCGGATTTCTCGGGGCCCAAACGGAATTTGTAGGCAAACTGGCATTTTCCGGGGTGGTGCATCTAGACGGTGTATTCCATGGAGAAATAATAAGCAGAGGGGTGCTTGTTGTCGGGAGTGAGTCGGTTGTCAACGCATCCATTCATTCCGCGGTGCTAAAGATTTCGGGCGAGGTTCACGGTGACATAATTGCCACTGAAAGGCTTGAGATGTACCCCCCCGCGAAAGTCTACGGGAGCGTTAAAAGTCCGGTTCTCGTAATCGAAGAGGGCGTAGTATTCGAAGGATCTTGCAGCATGATATCTTCGGCCCCCGAACTTGGTCCCTTGGTTGAACCCGAGGAAGACAACATGGACGGCGAAACCGCGGATAGCATTTCCGCCCAGGCGTGGTCCCCGGAATATGAAGATGAATTGGAGAATGAAGAACACTCGAAAGACGCGGCGCATAAATCAGGATCATAAGCCGCGACAAGTTTGTTACCCCAAAACGCGGCATTAATCAGCGTCGAATTGTTTTTTAATCGTCGACCATCCGGAATCACCTTTATTTCTGCGTCCGTTCACATAGATCTATTCTGCAGTCTCTTATAGCCCGGAAAAAGTCTTGACAAGGATTGCATGAGGGTATTAGTATACCGATTCATTCTTGGTTTGAGTCATACACTATTCCTCAAAAGAAAATCAGGTGTTTGGTAGACCGGTTGACTCCGAACGGGAGGTACGCCGCAGATTGTAAAATTTCGCGATCCGGGAGAATTACGCCAGTGATTAACTTAAATTTAACTTTGTTCATTCAGTTGATCAATTTCCTGGCTTTGCTCGTCATCCTGAACGAAATCCTGTATAAACCTATCATGGCAAAAATGCGGGAGCGTGAAGCGCTGATTCGAAAAGACCAGGAAAAAGCTCTGGATCTGGAGCAGCAGATTCTGGCCCAGGAGAATCAGCATCAGGAGGAACTTGCCGAAGCGAGGCAAACTGCCGCCCAAGAGAAAAGCGAATTAATTCAAGGGGCCAAGAAGAACGAAGGCGAGATACTGGACAGAGCCAGAGCCGAAGCCGCTGGAATCGTCGATGAGATGAAACGCTCCATTGACGCGGACGCGGAAGAAGTGCGAAAAACACTGGAAGCTCAGATGGCCCCCCTTGCCCGTTCGATTGCCTCTAAAATTTTGGGGAGGGCAGTGCAATGAACCTTTCGAGAGTGATTGTCTCATTTGCGCTCACTCTGGTGGCTACAACGGCTTTTGCAGCCTCGGCAGGTCATGCGGAGGCCAGCCCTTGGACCACCACCATGTTGGTTTGGCGTGTAATAAACACAATCGCCTTATTGGCTCTCCTCGTTTACTTCCTCAAAAAACCGCTCGTTACATTCCTGCACGAAAGAAAAGCTCAAATTAAGCGAGACCTCGAAGACGCTAAACAGCAACGTGAAGATGCTGAAAAGTTAATCGCGGAATATAAGACGAAAATTGCAGGCATGGAGCAAGAGCTGGACCGCATGCGAGCGGAGTTGAAAAAGATTTCCGATGCCGAAAGCGACAAGGTTGTTGATAACGCGAACCGTATGGCCGCAAGCATCATCGAATCGGCTCGTTTAGCCGCCGAGCAGGAAGTACGCAAAGCTAAGGCCACCTTAAAGAACGAGGCGGTCCAATTGGCTGTTAAATTGGCGGAATCCCTCATTCGCGAGAAGATTAACGAAGATGATCGCAAGAAATTAGTTGAGGATTATTTTGTCAAAGTCGGGGGTACGAAGTGATTAGCACCACTTTATCGAGACGCTACGCAAAGGCGCTTATCTCAATAGGGCAGGAAAACGACGCCCTGGATAAGTACGGCGAAGACCTCGCGGCCCTTGTGCAGATGGTGGACGAATCGAGGGATTTTCGAGAACTTTTGATTAACCCCGTCTTTACCAAGGAAGATAAAAAGAAAATTGCGGGTGAAATCCTCAACCAAATGAGAACCGATCCCATTGTGGTCAATTTTGTTAATGTGCTCATTGACCGAAAGAGAATCGATCAACTTAGCGGCATTGAAAAAGCATATCGTGAGCGACTCGATGAAATTAAGGGAGTTACCCGGGGTGAGGTAATCAGCGCTGAACCCCTTAGTGAGGAAGAACTGGGGCGAGTCACCGACGCCCTTTCAACCATAAGTGGAAAACAGGTGCTGGTAGCCACTAAGACTGACGAAAGTCTTATTGGAGGGCTAGTTGCCAGAGTCGGAGACATGATTCTTGACGGGACGATTCGTACCCAGCTCAACCAGCTTAAGGAAAGCCTGAAGGGATAGGGACAATGCAGATTAGAGCCGAAGAAATCAGCCAGATTATTAAGCAGCAAATTCAGGATTATGACAAAAAGGTCGAGGTCAGTGAGACCGGAACCGTCATCAGCGTCGGGGACGGTATCGCCCGACTCCATGGACTCGAGAACGCCATGGCCGGCGAACTCCTTGAGTTCCCTGGAAACCTGATGGGCATGGTCCTAAACCTTGAATCCGACAACGTCGGCGCAGCAATCCTGGGCGAAGACGTCCACATCAAAGAGGGCGACACCGTTAAACGCACCAACCGAATCGTTCAGGTTCCGGTCGGACCCGCCATGCTCGGAAGAGTCGTTGACTCGATTGGTCAGCCCATTGACGGCAAAGGGCCGGTTGACACTACGGAATCCCGAGTTATCGAAATGGTCGCCCCTGGTATCATTAAACGCCAGCCGGTGAAGGAACCTCTGCAGACCGGTATTAAATACATTGACTCAATGATCCCCATCGGTCGCGGTCAACGGGAGCTTATCATCGGCGACCGCCAGACTGGGAAAACCGCCATTGCCGTGGACACGATCATCAATCAAAAAGACGGTGATGTTAAGTGCATCTATGTCGCGGTCGGTCAGAAAAGATCAACCGTCGCTCAGGTCGTGGCCACTCTCGAACGCTTTGGAGCAATGGCCTATACCACTGTGGTTTCCGCGACGGCTTCGGACCCGGCCCCCATGCAATACATCGCTCCTTATACAGGCGTCACCATGGGCGAGTATTACCGTGACAACGGTCAGCACGCCCTTATAATCTATGATGACCTAAGCAAACAAGCGGTCGCTTACCGGCAGCTTTCACTGCTCCTTAGAAGACCTCCGGGCCGTGAAGCATATCCCGGTGACGTTTTCTACCTTCACTCCAGGTTGTTGGAACGCGCCGCAAAAATGGGCGACACACTTGGCGGCGGCAGCTTGACCGCTCTTCCCATCATCGAGACCCAGGCCGGTGACGTGTCGGCTTACATTCCGACAAATGTTATTTCCATTACCGACGGACAGATCTTCCTCTCCACCGACCTTTTTTATTCCGGTGTTCGCCCGGCCGTCAACGTCGGTCTAAGCGTTTCCCGAGTCGGCGGTAATGCGCAGATCAAGGCCATGAAACAAGTTGCGGGTTCGTTGCGCCTCGACCTGGCTCAGTTCCGTGAATTGGAAGCTTTTGCGCAGTTTGGCTCGGATCTTGATAAAGTTACTCAAGCCCAGCTAGCTCGCGGAACACGCTTGGTCGAAATCCTAAAGCAGCCTCAATATGAACCAATGGCCGTCGAAAAACAGGTTGCGGTCATCTTTGCAGCCACAAACGGTTTTGTTGATGAATATGACCTCAGAACTCTTGCAGAGTTTGAACGCCAGTATCTTAGCTTCCTAGAAGCAAGCCATGCAGACGTCCTTCAAGAAATTAAGGAAAAGAAAGTCATTTCCGCCGAGTTAGACGGCAAAATGAAGAAATTAATCGAGGAATTCAAAGGACAATTTACACCGCCGGAACTCTCAATCGTTTAATCCTGCGGACAGCGGTTCAAGGAACTAGAATAGGCAGAGGTCGATATGGCAAACCTCAGAGATATTCGCAAGCGCATAGCAAGCGTTAAGAATACACAGAAAATCACTAACGCCATGAAAATGGTGTCTGCGGCTAAGTTGCGGAGGGCGGAAGAAGCGATCAAGTCCGCCCGCCCGTTTTCTGAGAAAATGAGAGAGGTGCTTTTATCACTTGCGCAGAGGGTGGATCCGAGTGTTCATCCGATGCTCGAGGTTAAGCCCGCCCAGCAAGCGCTGATGATTGAAATCACTGCGGATAGGGGACTCTGCGGCGCCTTCAACGCCAACCTCAACCGTAGGACGGAAGCATTCGTCAAACAAATGTCCGGACAAGGCGTGAAAGTAGATTTGGTGAATGTAGGCCGCAAAGGTAATGATTATTTTCGTAGGCGTCCTGTAGAAATCGTTGATCGATTCACAAATGTCATGAATTCGGTCAACTTTGAACTGGCAGGTCGCATAGTTAATTCGGTTAGTGAAAAATATTCGACCGGAGAGTATCAGGAAGTCTACATTATTTACAATAGCTTTCGCACAGCCGTAACACAGGTTCTGACTTTACGGAGATTACTGCCGGTTACCCCGGAGGAAGAGGGCTGGACAAGAAGAAGAGAATATCTGTATGAACCGTCGGAGGAAGATTTACTCCGTGAAATATTGCCCCGTTACATACAGGTTCAAGTCTTCACAAGCCTGTTGGACTCCGTAGCTTCTGAGCACGGCGCCCGAATGACGGCTATGGAGGCCGCAACTACCAACGCGGAAGAGATGATACACAAACTGACGCTTAAATTGAACCGTCTACGTCAGGAATCGATCACAACCGAATTAATGGAAATTATCGGCGGCGCCGAGGCGCTAAAAGGTTAGGAATCTCTTCCGAAGAGTTTAGAAATACAAACGGTTCCAGGAGGATATCCCAAAATGGCAGAGGGAAAAATCGTTCAGGTTATCGGACCTGTTGTTGACGTCGAATTCCCGGAAAATCAACTTCCGTCCATTTTTAACGCGCTGTTTATTACAAACCCGTCGTTGAACGATCAGCCCGACAACTTGGTTGTCGAGGTCGCTCAGCATCTGGGTGACAATACAGTCCGCACCATCGCCATGGAGAGCACCGACGGCCTGGTCCGTGGTATGGCGGTCAAAGACACAGGCGCCCCCATCAGAGTTCCGGTCGGCAAAGCCGTGTTGGGAAGAATTCTCAATGTCGTTGGTCGACCCGTGGATGAAGGCGGCCCCGTGAATGCAGAGGAAACTCGCCCCATTCACAGGTCGGCGCCTTCTTTCGATGAACAAGTCACCGACATTAGTATCCAAGAAACCGGCATCAAAGTCGTCGATTTGATCGCCCCGTTTATGAGAGGCGGTAAAATTGGATTTTTCGGCGGCGCGGGCGTTGGAAAAACAGTCTTCATGATGGAGATCATCAATAATATCGCCAAGCAGTTCGGAGGAACCAGTGTGTTCGCGGGCGTTGGTGAAAGATCCCGTGAAGGAAATGACCTTTATCTCGAAATGGGCGGCGTGTTGCCCGGTCAAGAAAAGAAACAGGAAGGTGAGCGAGTTCTTGATCGTGCCGCATTAATTTACGGACAAATGAACGAGCCTCCCGGAGCTCGCGCTCGGGTTGCGCTGACGGCTCTCACGGTTGCCGAGTATTTCCGTGATGAGCAAAAAATGGACGTTATGCTCTTTGTTGATAATATCTTCCGTTTCACTCAGGCCGGTTCCGAGGTCTCCGCTTTGCTGGGTCGCATGCCCTCCGCGGTCGGTTATCAGCCAACATTGGGAACGGATATGGGCGAATTGCAGGAAAGAATTTGCTCGACCCAGAATGGATCGATCACTGCCGTTGAATGTATATACGTTCCTGCGGACGACTTGACCGACCCTGCGCCCGCCACGACATTTGCCCACTTAGACGGCACGGTCGTTCTTTCGCGTCAGGTTGCCGAACTTGGTATTTACCCGGCGGTTGACCCCCTTGACTCAACTTCGAGGATTTTGGATCCAAGAATTATTGGCGAAGATCATTACAAAGTCGCTCGTTCGGTTCAGTTGGTGCTCCAGAGATACAAAGACCTTCAGGACATCATTGCCATTCTCGGTATGGATGAACTCTCTGAAGAAGATAGACTCGTGGTCTCAAGAGCCCGAAAGATTCAGCGCTTCCTGTCTCAACCATTCTTCGTCGCCCAGGAATTTACCGGAACTCCTGGTAAATACGTCAAGATTCAGGACACAGTGGCCGGTTTCAAGGAAATCGTTGAAGGTAAATACGACGACATTCCTGAGCAGGCATTCTACATGGTCGGCGACTTGAGCGAAGTGTTGGAAAAGGCCGAAAGACTGAAGACCCAAGCAGCTTAAGGGAGTGGCCTATGTCGGAACAATTTAAGGTCGAAGTGGTAACTCCCACCGGAGTCATCCTCGATAAAATGGTTGAAGAAGTCATAGCTCCAGGCATCATGGGTGAGTTTGGCGTGCTGATCGGCCACACTCCCATGTTGACTTTCATCAGACCCGGAATTTTTTCTTATCTCGAGAACGATAAATTCACGAAATTCGCCGTAGGCGCGGGCTTCTGTGAAGTTCTTAAGAATTCGGTCACAGTATTGGTGGATGAAGCCTACAGAGTCGAAGAGATTGACCGAGCTACTATTGCAGCTGATATTCTTGCTCTCGAACAACAGCTCGTGGAAATCGACGCTGCGTCGAATCCTGCCGCGCATACGGCAGCAATGAATAAGTTGAAGATAGCTCGAGCGAAATCTACTTTGGTTTCAGGTAACTAGTTATTGGACATGTAGTATCCAAGAATTCGTCCGCCTGCATATATTTAGAAGCTCAGTGAGTTTTAAATGCAGGCAACCCGACACTAATAACTCAGACTGTGCGCCATAAAGATTTCAGTTAAACTCGATGGTTAAGTTGTAGATCTAACAATGTCGAGCCCCGGTTAATGCCGGGGCTCTTCTTGTCTGCTGATTGACATCTGTTAAGCATTTTCGTATAATTATATATTGGGGGAGAGATTATCTAGTTCACCGGGATCTAACACCATGAGCAATGATCAGCATGACGGCCGCGATGGCGCCAACGAGTCAACCTCTGTTTTGTCGCTTCCCTCCGTAATACAAAAATCCGCAGAATTGATTCAATCAGACCAGGTGGATCAGGCTTTAGAGTTGCTCCGCTCTATAGAACGCGATTACATCCAGGGAGCGCAACTCTTTGATCTGCTGGGTGACGCTCTCCTTCGGCAGGGGCAAATTGAAGTAGGTATCCGTTATAAGACAATGTTTGAAGTGCTCAGGGGAACCTTTCGCATCCTCCAGGAAAAACGCCTGTCCAGCCAGATTCAGACAGAGAGCGCTCTGTCCGGCAAACTCAAAACATCTGATGAATTACATCTCGATCCGGATGAGAATCATCCCCACGAAGAAGTCGGATTGCCTGCGACTCTCTCCATGGGACATGAACTCATGAGACAAGGACATTATGATAAGGCGCTGGAGATCTACAGAAAATTAGCCGGCCGCAATCCCGGAGATCCGCAATTTGAGCAGCATATGGAAAAAGCTAAGAAGAAACGAAACGAAAAGGAATTATTAGGGGTGCTGCAACATTGGTTGAGTAATATTGATCAAATCAAATCCGGAAGAACGAAAGAGTGATGTCGACCTCAATCAATAATTTGCATGCCAAGCTTAAAAGTTTGGGAGCCGAAGCCGTGCTTTTTAACAGCTCGGAGTTTCTTCCATCCGTGAATCTACGTTATTTATCCGGATTCACCGGCTCGGATGCGTCGTTACTGATCACCAACTCTGAACGTCATTTTTTTACTGATGGCCGTTACGATACCCAGGCTCAGCAGGAGATATCAGGATTTCAGATTCACATACAACGTGATAAATTCAAGAAAATTGTGAGCCTACTTAAGAGATTAAAGATCCGGAATCTCGCTGTTGAAGCTCCTAGAATCAGCTACGCGTTTGGGACCGAGTTGATCAAGAAGACGGGCGTGAAGCTAATTTCCCTCAAACGTGATTATTTAGAGAAATTCCGGATTCTAAAAACTCCGGAGGAGCGGAACGAAATTGCCAAAGCTGCGCAAATAGCCTCCGATGCCTGTGGAAATTTAATTGCGCAGGGGCTATCAGGTAAAAGAGAGTTTGAAGTAGCTGCCGAGCTGGAAAACTTATTCCGCACGGGAGGGGCTTCAGGAACAGCGTTCGACACCATAGTGGCTTCCGGGGAAAGAAGCGCTCTGCCGCATGGAACCGCCACGTCTAAAAAAATCAAGAAGGGCGAACTGGTCATACTCGACTACGGTTGCAGTTTAGCTTCAGGTTACAGAAGTGATGAAACCGTAACATGCATTGTCGGAACTCCGTCACAGGAACAGAAGAAAATCTATGAGGCGGTTCATCGCGCCCATGACAAAGCTTTAGCAGCGGCAAAAGTCGGTGTTAAAGTCGTAGATTTGGACAAAGTAGCGCGGAATGAAATTGATGAAGCCGGTTACGGGAAGTTTTTCATGCACTCACTAGGTCACGGACTCGGATTGGAAACCCATGAGCCGCCTTATCTTTCGCCAAAAGGCCGAGGTGTTTTGCAGGCCGGCATGGTGTTCACCATAGAACCGGGAGTATACATTCAAGGGGTTGGTGGTGTGAGATTGGAAAGTTTGGTGTATCTCGGGTCCTCGGCACCTGATGTCTTATCCGGTATGGAAAAGAAGCTAATCAAAGTAAAGTGATAATCCGCATTCTCGCTTTTCGAATCATTTTCAAGGTATTTAATCCATTTGCACAAATTATCTTGGTTGTTGCGCCGTGCGAGTGCCAAAAACTCTGCTACGCGCAGTAATCCGGCTATGAGATTGCCTGAACAATACACAGTCTTATATGCTCAGGAAAAGTTATGAAAATAATCGGTATAATTACAAATATATTAGGAGAATAAAGAATGTATTCAACGCCGGATTTTAGAAAGGGACTTAAAATCGAAATCAATGGGGAACCTTTCACGATTGTCGATTTTCTTCATGTAAAGCCCGGTAAAGGCGGAGCGTTTGTTCGCACGACCCTTAAAAGTCTAACCAGCGGCAATGTGCTGGAACGCACATTTCGATCGGGTGAGAAGATAGACAAACCAAATCTTGAAGAAAAAGAAATGCAGTATTTATACGAAAGTGAAGGCGAGTTCCACTTCATGGAAAACGAGACTTATGAGCAACTCTTTCTAACTCAAGACCAGCTTGGCGCCGCCAAGAATTATCTCCAAGAAAATGTAGTTGTTACGGTCCTGTTTCATAACGGCAAACCGATTGGTGTTGACGTCCCTATTTTCGTCGAATTACCGGTAGTAGCCACCGAACCGGGCGTTCGGGGAGATACGGCTTCAGGTGGATCTAAACCCGCTACACTCCAAACCGGCCTCACGGTACAAGTTCCCTTTTTTGTCAATGAAGGGGACATTCTGAAAATCGATACTCGAACAGGAAAATACATCGAAAGAGTAAAGTGAGCGGCCGGTTTTGGTTACCAATGGCCTCCGTAAAGCTTCGATTTTTGACCTAAAAAGATCTGTTTGGAGCAAGGATGAGAATAGTGGACTCGGAGTACGGGGCGGATGTCCCTGTCGCGGTCGCCAAAAAGCAAATACATTTGCATTCAGTTTATGACAAGGATTCGGTGAATTCATGACGGATTTGGGTCTGATAATCTACGATGAGCAGAGTTTTTTTTCGAGAGTTATAAAAGCGGGTACCGAACAGGGAATTTTCACACGCGATCGAGCCGATGAAATTATCAAAGTGGCCGTAGCCATGGCTAATAAATATGTCTTGGAAAGGGAAGTTGATTTTCGTTCCGAAGAAGAACTGGGGAAGGTTCAGGAAACAATTGTAAAGCTAATCGCAGTGGGCTTGGAGATTAGAAGCAAAGGAGATGTGGAAGCCGGCATCTCCATACTCATGTCGGATTCTCCGGTCAGCTTGTTTCGCGTGGCTTTCACAAGAATCGAAAAGTTGCGCATACGATGGAGAAAGCTGCTGCAGGATCACAAAATAACGATAATGGTCACTCAGGATGAATATGCCTGTTTGTCCGATCTCACTTGCCAGCGCCTATCTCAAATGAGCATTTTCACCGATTCCGAACTATACACTATAGAATCCCTAACTTTACAGGACGAACTTTTCTCAAACCTCGGCCTGCTGGAGTACTATGAAAATGAGGCTGAAAAGTACGAGTTTATACTTAAATTAAGAAGCATATTGCCTTTCGATTTGCTCAACAAATCACCTAATGTTAAAGCAGAAAATCTCAGCGAAGTGGATTCCATCCGAGAATCCATCATTTCCACCTTAATAATTTCCGCTCGAATTGATTCGGAAGATCCAGTCGCCGTGACCATGCCTCAAGTACGAGAATTTTTGTCTACATTCGCTGACCATATAGAAGATGATCCATTTACGGATGAAATGGAAAATGCCGTATTAGATGTAATCCAAGAATTGGGCTCGGATCTAAATGACGATGATGGTTCGATGCTGACGAGGGAAATCATTCGAATTGCTCAAAAATTGATGGATATAATCGTTTCAGAATGGGGACTGGTAAACTCCGATTCCGAAACCGTATTTTACAAAAGATGGTCCAGGCTGGTAATACTATCGGATGCGCCTGATGTCATGGAACGTATCTTAACTTCCGACGAAATGATCGATGAATTCGATTTTGACATTATTTTAAGCCGCATCTTGGGTGTTGAAAAGCAAGAAGCGCTGGACATAATCAATCGGTTACCCTGGAAACAGTTTGCTCCCGATCAAATTATGCGCCTGTTCCAAGAATGCGAAGATTATCAGAAGTCCATGGCTGATACCATGGAAATAGATGGCTTCACCGCTGCTGAATTCGTTGATCTAATAGACGAATTTCCTCCTTCCATTTTGAAGAGAATTATCCCCAGGATGAAATCCGCCGTAAGTAAAATGAAGTTTTCGCTTGAAGAGCTTCAATTATTGGCGGATGCGCAATTTCCTGAAACTCTATCGCTGATAAGGTCAGCCGGTCCGCCTGCTTCCTTCAATTTGAAAAAAGCAATATCGGAGTTTAGCAGCGGCAGTGAGCGTCACAGGCAAATAGTCTTCCATAGTTCTGTAAGCGCAGACTACTTCAGCACACTGTTTAAAGAGTTGTGGCTCTCTAAACGGAATTTTGTAAAAAAACAGATTAAACTGCTTTCGGGACTGGAGTTAGCGGACGTATTCGAGCGGTTAGTCTCATTAGATAAAGAGAAAATTACAGAACACGAAAAAGACGGTATCCAATTCTGTACGAGAGAATTTCAAGAATTTTACGATATTATTCCGAAAACCAAAAAGAACCAAGTAGATAAGTGTCTAGCCGACATCATAAGTCAGGGATAGTGAATAGCCGCTACAAATTAATTCTTAGAAGTCCTTGAAAGTTCTATCCTATAAAGCCTCTGATCCGTCGTCTCAGCGCAAGCTTAGCGCTGGAATGACGATGTTAAACTCTGAAAGCATGACGAAGCTTTATAGCTTAATGTAACTCGGATGGCCGACTGATTAAAGAATTTACCATTGTATCTGTGATTACTTTCGAGAATAGTTTAAACGACGCCCAATAATTTTGGTATTTCACATGGGGGTCTACCTGAGTATCTTAAAATACCAATTAAGTAATCACCACGGCAGATTGTGCGGATAATCACCGGGTTGATGTGAAACTCCGAGTTCCAAAGCTCGGTTCAAGTCCTCTATTGCTTCCTTCGTACGACCCAAATTCGCCAGCGCTACCCCTCTGTTATTGTAAGCTGCTGAGTCCGATGGTCTCAGTTGAATTGCGTTGTTATAATCCTCGATTGCGTTTGTATAATCTCCCAAGGCTGAATGAATATCTCCCCTCAGACGGTAGTAGAATGAATTGTTTGGATTGTCCGCGATGATTTGTCGCAGATCCTCCAAGGCTTTAGTGTGACGCCCTAATTGGAATAATGCTCGAGCGCGATACGGACGCGCATTTTTCAATTTATCATTCATCTGCAAAGCTTTGTTCAGATCTTCGAGAGCCTCTTCAAATCTTGCCATCTTAGAATATGTTAATCCTCGCTGCATATAGAAGACCGCCTGATTTGCATCCAAAGCAATCGCCTTGTTCAGATCTACCATGGCAGCGGCCTCACGTCCTTTGAGAGCCTGGCCCACACCACGATAATAATAGAAAGCGGGTTGCTGGTCCTCTGCTATTAAACGAGTGAAAACCTCAATCGCTTTGTCGGCGTTGCCGATTTCTAAAAACTCAATCCCCTTTTCCGTTTCAGTTTGTAAATCTGCGTGACAGGGGAGGCATGTAAAACCCAAAGTTGAGATAACTATAAAGATAAAGTTTGTTAAAAAGAATCGCATAATCTGAAGCCTCTAATACGGCTGAATCCTCTCTAATCTTATTTGATCTCGTCCATTCTTGAAGCGGCATTATATGCTGATTTAGGCCGAGTAATCAATAAGAATCCAACCCCATACTCCTTCCCATCTTCCCATAAATTTGACGCGGGTAAGGGTATATTGGAACCGACATTATTAAAGAGCGGATCGCCAAGACAGCGTCTCTATCAGCAGGATTACTGATCGGAGTTAGAGCTCGTCCGCCATTCGTTCAGCTTACTGATGTACTCAACTGGGAATTGCCAGAATATGGCCGCCTCCAATATTTTTTGTTTATATTCGGGGGTCGGCCAAATATTACGTCGGCCTGACCGATTGGGTTTGGTCGTGTAGACCCAGGCATGGACGGTATCATCATTGTTGACGCGCCTTACCGCCATTCTATGATCACCCCGGGAGTAATACTGAGGATGACCGGCTTTCTTATCGAAGGCCTTCAGAGCTTGATCCTTGATCTCCAGCAACAAGCCATAAAGTTTGCCGCCGTCCCTTGGCTCGATGTTCACTGCTCCGCCGTTTCGTGAAGGCGAGAAGTAGTTCCACACATAATCATAATTTTCCAGATAAGCTGGTGTCGCGTCCATGACTAAGGATTCATCGAAACTGTTTGCCTCAAGCCAGGTCATCAGCTCCTGGTGGTTCATTTCAGATCCGTAAACAAAAACGAAATAAGTTGGTGAATTCGTCTTTGCCGGCTGCGGCTTTTCTGCGATTGGTTTGATCTTAGGTTCAGGAAAACTATGCGTAGGGATTAGTTTGGCCGTTTTTTGAACCGTAAGGATCTGCTCATCAGAAATTGTTTTTATGGCGCCTTTGCCGGCTGCGGTTTTCCGAGACTCAATCAATGCGTTGGCCCCACTAGAAGCCTGCACGAATTTCGTTCCTTCATACTCTAAGGGGATTTCTTTGCGAGTGGCGCTTTTCGGTGAACGGTTTATTTTAGCCGGCGCAGAGCCTGTTGAAATTAGAGCGGAAATGGAGGAACGCACCGGATTATTGTGAAAATCGGAAGAAGAGTGTCGCTTTGTATTAGCCTCGATATTCCTTGATTCTGGATGCGCTTTTGCCGAAGACCGTGTGACTCTAACCACTTTTTCCGGTCTCAAGTTTGTAAGAGGCGAAGGCTTGCCCGTCGGTTTTTCTGATTTCTTGAGATTAGCTCTTCCACCTGTGCCGACGTTGTTTTTCTTGCCGTCTTCGTTAAATGAATTCGCCAGGACATCATCCCAGCCCTTTGGGGAGCAGTCCAATATTTGACAGACGCGATTTTCTTCTTTTATTTTGAGGTGTGAGTCCAATGAGGTCTTAGGAATCCGCTTTATTATCAGAAAAGGATCTGCGTTGTCTCTATCTATTTTCCAAACATATTGTTTAAGACCCAAAACAGATCCTAAATCTTCATAAAGAGTCAGCCACCACTCAGAATTTTTCTTGTCATGGCAGATCTTCATTTTCTTAACTTTCGGGAACTTTTCGGCTAATTCGAGAGCGATTTGCTTAATCTTGGCTTTTTCCGAAAATGCGACGGGTTTTTTTGAGCCCAGGCCCAAAGTTCCGGTCAGGCCCGATTTAGTAACGGCTTCAATATCTTCGTTATGTGGTGTGGATGTTAAGGACAGTTGAGTCTTCGAGGCGCTGCTCATTCGATCCGCATCGCCGATACCGACTTCCGAGGAAAAAAGCTTCTTGTTGGTATCCTGAGAAACGCCTAGACATCCCACGATACCGCATCCGAGCAGGATAATAATAATAAATGCTGGTTTTAAAATCCTGACCAGTTTATTCATGAAAATTCCCATCAAGTCAGGCTATTCTCGCTGATGCGCATTAGGGGATATGACATTGATCGATAGGTTCTTGGCTCTTTATTACCCCGGAAATTGTGGGAGTCTTCCCATATCGTATTGCGACGGGTGTTTGATACCCCTTTAGCTATGAGGGGGCGGCATAAACACCATGTCTAATATCGAGAAATGCGAAAAGCTATTCAGGTGAACCTGGAGGTCTGGTTTAACGCCATTGAATGACGGCCGGTAAATATCCTCGCTAAACAAAAGTAGGATAATAGGCGGTCTTCCCAAAGATCTTAAACGCTGAAGATGTAAACCAATGGTAATTATATCATTTATGCCACATATCAAGTCAAGAATAATATTAGAACTATTGCAGGGGCGACAAATCGTCGAGTGAAGAACAATTATGGAATGCGTGTCAAATGATAATTATGGTCAACCGTTCAGGACCGTGAACTCCGGTCGTGAGCGTTAATTCAATATCAGCCGTTCGAGACGGGCCCGTTTCAAATGTGATGTTTGTGGGAGGATTGGATGCGACAGATTCCAAGTAATCCTCCACGGTAGCGAAAATATTTTCGCCGGCCAGCACAGCCACATGGTGGGACGGCAATAGATTGGCCTCGACTTGTTTTGAATTGGCGCTTGTCGAAACCAAACTCCCGGTTTCGGCAACCGCTGCCGGAACCTCTTCGACGCTAAAATCAGCCTCTAAAAAGTTTCCCGTAAGGCGATTTTCCGCAATAACGAGCTTGTTTTCCAAATCCGTTAACCCAGAGCGAAAAATTTTGCCGGTATCTCCAAGTATCCCTGCTAGAGTTTCATTAACTTCTTCCATATTTTTTGCTTGATATACACCGGCAGCGGCTTTGCGGGCGTTCTCAATGAACATTTCAATGATTTTTTCTCTGGTCAACTTTCATTCTCCATTTTCATTTTACAAAGCGGATCAGCGAAGGCTCTCCGCCAACAGGACCGCAATATGTTTTACTTTAACTGCGCTGCCTTTGCGTTTGAGCGCGTCCGATATATTCATCAAACATCCGTGGTCACACCCGGTAACAATTTCGGCGCCCGAATTAATGATTGTATCGGCCTTTTCGTCAGCCAAAGCTATGGAGATTTTCGGGGATTTAGCCATAAACACGCCTCCGAACCCGCAGCAACGATCAGCGCATTCAAGAGGGATAAACTCAAGTCCTTCTACTGAGTTTAAGAGGATTAATGGTTCATCCCGAACCCCTAACTCCCTCGTAAGTTGACAGGACGCGTGATACGTCACTTTGACTTTTCTCGCAAAAGCTTTGGATTCGTGGGCTTTAAGGACGTGAACCAAAAATTGAGTCAATTCATAAGTCTGGTCGGCTACATTCTGTGCCTTCGCGAGCATAGCGGGATCATCTTTGAACAGGACTGGATAGTGGTTTTTGACCATAGATGCGCAAGATCCGGAAGGCGCGACAATGGGATCAGACGGCGAGAACACTTTAAGGAAGTGTTTAGCCGCTTTTTTAGATTCATGAGTATATCCGCCGCTATTCGACGGTTTTCCGCAACAAGTCTGGTTCTTGGGAACTATGGCTTGGGCTCCGAAGCGCTCAAGCAATTTAAGCGAAGCGGCGCCGGTCTCAGGAAAAAATGTATCTACAAGGCATGTGCTGAAAAACTGAACGCGCATTATGCACCTCTAACGACAAATACTGAAATTCAATAAAGTGACGTCACTTAAAGCTTATCGGCTCTAACGCGATTACTGGGCTTATTAGCATTCGGAATAGTAAATGCGCCTGAATTGGTATCTAATGCGCCGCCAACCGAGTTAGGTGATAGCAGAAGATATCAAAAAAAAGCGCATCCGAAAACATTTACTATTATATTTTAGTGGATTGTTTCCCATAGGTCACAGAAGCGACTAAGCGGTCCCACTTGATTTCGACGGCGCCATCTTTTGCGACCCAGTAATTTGCAATGATGCTAAGCACTCGTTCGCTGCCGCCGGCGGCGGACACATCAGCAACAACAAAAACAATGTTCATCGCATTTGGTAAGTAAGCAGAGATATGTGATGGACATGTACCGACTTTAACGTGAAATTTTCCGCCATGGTGAGATAAGTCAGCAGCTATCTTAGAGCCGAAAGTCGTCTACTCTTCTTTAAAATCCGTTCTTTGGTTTGAGTTTTCTTGGCAGGAACGAATATCTTGGCGCCTGCTTTGAGTTTACGACTGAAATTTACGTCCGGATTTAAATGCGCCAACTTTGTCTTGGGAATGCCGTAACGTTTCGAGATACGCGTTAAACTGTCTCCGCGGTTCACTACATGGACGATACAGTTACGGCCTTCGTCAGGCTTCACGTCCTTGAGTTTGGCCAAAAGAATATTTTTCTTACCTCTAGGTATCCTGATGGAGTAGTGAGGTTCAGGCGGCGTCATTCCCCTTATCAAACTTGGATTAAGTTCCATTAACTCATGGAGATCTAAACGCATGGCTTTAGCGAGCTTTTCGATGGAGTAGCTTCCTTCGATCATTGCAAATTCGTGTTGAGGATCATCAGTTTTATTGTGCGGTTTGGAAAACCCGTATTTATCGGCATGTTTCGCTATGTGAGCAATCGCCTGAAATCGTGGGACAAATTCTCTTGTTTCTCGTTTCAGCTTATTACTGGAACAAATCTCGTCGTATTCGTTTGCGTCTTCCTGGCATAAAACCTTATTCATCTTGTTTTCGCCCGAATTGTATGCGCTTAGCGCTAAACGCCAGCAGCCGAACATGCCGTAAAGATCCTTCAGATACGTCAAAGCCGCCTGAGTTGATTTGCGAGGATCCAGTCGTTCGTCAACCCAGTTGTCTACTCTTAGCCCGTAACTCCTGGCTGTTGCAGGCATGAATTGCCACATGCCCAGGGCATTTGCAGGAGATCTGGCTTCAGGATTTGCCCCCGATTCCAAAAGAAACAGGTAAGCCAGATCTTCGGGAGCGCCGTTCTCCTTAGCCATAGATTTAACCATAGGCAAATACTGTTCAGCCTGGGTGAGATACCTTTTCATGGTTTCCCGTTGCCCATAGGCGTATTCTTTGATAAAGCGCCTTACGACGGGAGAAGATTCGTCCAACGGGACGTGGGTAAAAGATCCAGTTTCAGGTTTGCATTTATCGTCTCGTCCGGCAAAGCAGACGGCTTTAGATATGGCGTTTGCGAGGATGGGTTTGGGATCGAAATTTGACTTTACAAGTTTCGAGGACGAGCCGCAGCCACCCACCAGGAAGGCCGCTCCGCACAACAATATTGCTGATACTCGCCACCCCAGTGGATAAATGTATGACTTCCATAAATCCCTGGGCGCCGCCGCGGGATTCACACTTACCTCCTGAAAACCGTCAAACTCGAGATAATATTGCAGATAGCTAATATTAGACTGCTTAGTCCAGGCTGTCAATGTAAAACCCGCTTTGTAGCCTGTGCCCGATCCTCCATCTCAGTAACTCAATGAATAATCAATTGCAATCTTTAAACGGCCGCAACTGACTTAATGTAAGAGTGTTCGTAAAGAACAGGTTATTAAAGGCCAAAATCATAGGGGAATTGCTACCTGTAGCCCATCCTTAATATGGTTCAATTTTCCCCCTCGAGAAACGAGCAACGCCTCGGCGGCTCTTAAACCCTGATGGTCGAGATCAGCCTCCAATGTTCCGGGAAGTCCCGCCGGCTCAACCGTCCAGCTAATGGTAACAAGGGTTTGGCTTTCACACTCGCCAATATTCATGGAAATCAGCGGCTGTCGGCCCATTTCCGTTGCTTCAGTTTTTTCCACGCATTCACATACCAAGTCTCGAGCATAAGCGACGGCTTGAATCAGTATACCTTCAATATTTGTCGAATCCCTGATTAAAATTTCATTAGACTGATCATTCGTAATAGAAAAGCTTATTCCATGTCCGATCATCTGCCGGCCCATTAAGGCATTAATATGCTCCACAATTCCGGCTAAAGTTCCGGGGGGCTCATCCACTCTAGGCGTCTTGGTATAGTTCTTCAAACTATCTATAATCTCAATGGCTCTTTGTACCTGGTCAGGAATTACGCTGAGTCTTTTGAGCAATAAATCTTTTTCAGGAGCTTCAAGGGCGCTTTTGTCCATTCGCAGCCTAATCACCTGAGAGGCTATGGTAATGGCGTTCAAAGGCTGTGCGATCTCATGCGCAAAACCGCCGAAGAGTTCTTTAAGGGTGAGTAGAGAAAGCAGGTCTTCGTTTGTAAAAGGAATGTTCTTTGTCATCATTGTTTCCGGAATAGTCGATAAAGATCGTCAATTAAGATTGGAGTGAAAAGATGATATAATTAATAACATTCTTTTAATGATCCGCTTCATGTTTTTGCATATGTGACTCGGGCTTGACACACAAGTTTAAATTTGACTCAAGCCAAGAAAAATCAGTAACCATTTCTTTGACGCTATTGGTATTTGTCTCAGTATTACTTAACTTATTTACTGATGATATTTAAAAGTTTTTCCCTGGAGAACCTATGAGCCAAACTGCTGTAATTGTGGTCGATTTTCAAGCAGATTTTACCGAGTTCCGCAACGGGTCTCTTGCCGTCGCGTCTACGGGATTAGACTATGTGGATTTGGTAATTAAGGAAACCAAAAAGTTTAAGGACCTGTCTCTCCCAATTATAGCGACTCGGGATTATCATCCGCCTGAACACGTCTCATTCTATACGAATCATCCCGGTAAAAAAGTCTTTGATGTAGTTTCGGTAAACGCTCGAGAGCAAGTTCTTTGGCCGCCGCATTGTGTTCAGGGAACGCCCGGCGTTGCAATTTTGCTGCCCATTGATCTCATTGATCATACCATCACGACCGCGGATAAGCCCGAGTTTGAAGGATATTCGGCATTTCAGGACGACGGCGGACGTGACACGGGATTGGCGGCCTTGCTTAACAAATTGGAAGCAACCCGCCTCCTAGTCTATGGCTTAGCGATTGATTATTGTGTAAAAGCCACTGTGTTGCATGCCGTGGAGCTTGGTTACGAAGCGGTATTGCTTCGGCGTCTCAGCCGTGGCATAACTCCATTGGGGGAGCAAAAAGCAATCAAGGAAATGAGATCAGCCGGCGCTCTTATTGAAGATTGATGTGAAAATTCTATTTTCATGGCTATAAAAGCAAGAGGTGAATTGATGAACAGGAAATTATTTTCAATTTTAACTGTGTGTGTGCTTTTTTTGGGAACGGCGATAACCGCTATTGCCGAGGATTTAAAACCGACAAAGCTACCTGAGCCCAACCTGGATCAAACGAAGTCACTGGCCCAGGCGTTGAGGGAAAGAAAGACGACTCGAGAATTTACTTCGCAGCCCTTGCCTGATCAAGTATTGTCTAATCTACTGTGGTCGGCTTGGGGAATAAACAGGCCGGATTCCGGTAGACGAACGGCCCCAAGCTCCAAAAATCGGCAAGAGATTGATTTGTACGTCTCGACAGCCAACGGGACGTATATATACGAAGCAAAGTCACATATTCTGCGTCCGGTGGTTTCAGGTGATCATCGCAATTTGACGTTTAGTCAAGAACCGTTCCAGGACGCTCCTGTTAATATTGTTTTTGTGGCGGACCTGAATCGAATGGGAGAAGGTGTGAGTGAAGAAAACAAAATGCTGTCGGCTTCCGTGGACACTGGATTCATCGCTCAAAATATTTATCTTTATTGCGCTGTTTCGGGGCTGAACACCGGGTACCGCGTAACCTTACCCAAAGATAAATTTGCTCAAATAATGAAATTGAAATCGAGTCAAAAAATCATAGGGGCGCAAAGCGTAGGTCTGCCGATATCTAAGTAGCCGTATTGATTGAATACATCAATTGTTTAGAGTTCCGAAGCTCGGAAGTTTTGTCTGCCGGCGTGGGCCGGCAGTCTGTCCATCTTGAGGACGAGACGTTTTTATCTAACGGCGCCCAACTCGGATCATCAATTTTATAAATGCATTCGCGGTGGTTGTTTACCTGGCGTATTCCACTGCTCGGCTTTCTCTTACCACCACGATTTTAATTTGGCCCGGATATGACAAATCCTTTTCTATCTTTTTTCTGATGTCACGAGCCAACATTGTCAAGCCGTCGTCGGAAATATTTGAATTCTCGACAATTATACGGATTTCACGACCGGCTTGAATTGCAAAAGATTTACTCACACCCTTGAAAGAATCGGCTATTCTCTCCAAATCTTCGAGTCGCTTGACATAATTCTCAAGCATTTCACGTCGCGCGCCGGGACGCGCCGCAGAAAGAGTATCCGCTGCTTGAACAAGGACCGCCATTACACTTGTTGGGTCTTCGTCGCCGTGGTGAGCCGCAATCGCATTTACAATCAATGTCGATTCCCCATGACGACGGGCAATATCCGCCCCGATTATAGCGTGAGCGCCTTCAACTTCGTGATCAATCGCTTTGCCGATATCGTGCAGCAAGCCCGCTCGGCGGGCCCTTTTCTGGTTTAGCCCCAATTCGGCGGCCATTATGCCGCACAGGAAAGCGACTTCAATGGAATGTTGGTAAACGTTTTGGGCAAAGGATGTGCGATATTTTAACTTGCCCAACAGCTTTATCAACTCGGGATTAATTCCGTGGACTCCTACATCGAAGCTGGCTTGCTCGCCAGCTTCGACAATGGCCTCTTCCATTTCCTGAGATACCTTTTTCACGATTTCTTCAATACGAGCCGGATGAATTCTGCCGTCATTAATCAGACGTTCCAGGGCTATCCGCGCAATTTCGCGCCGGATGGAATTATACCCGGAAAGAATAACGGCTTCAGGAGTATCGTCAATGATGAGATCAATTCCGGTCGCAGCTTCTATTGCTCTGATGTTGCGGCCCTCTCGACCAATTATGCGGCCTTTCATTTCCTCGTTTGGCAAATTGACTACCGAAACGGTACGCTCCGCGATGAAATCCGCCGCGTATCTGCCAACTGCGGTCGCAATGATTTCTTTAGCTTTCTTATCAGCTTGACTATGGGCTTCCTCTTCGATCTGCCTGACAATCCGCGCACATTCGAGGCGAGATTCGTCTTCCACTTTCTTTAGTAAGATATCCTTGGCTTCAGTTGCGCTAAGTCCTGCAACGGACTCCAACTTATCCTGTTGTTTCTTAACTAAGGCTTCAGATTCCTTTTCTCGATCTTTAGCACGTTTAAATCCGGCTTCGATTTCCTTCTCGTGCTTTGCCAGTGAATTTTCTTTTTGTTCAAGCTGAGAGCCTTTTCGCTCTAAGTTTTCTTCTTTCTTGAGCAAACGAGACTCCCTAGCAGAGAGTTCGGACCTCCGTTCTTTAATTTCCGTTTCCAGTTCGGCTCTTTTTTGGAAAAGTTTATCTTTAGCCTGAAGAAGGACTTCCTTCTTTATGGTTTCGGCTTCTTTTTCAGCGATCTTGATAATTTCAGTCGCGTCGG
This sequence comes from Desulfomonilales bacterium, assembly GCA_038250835.1. Taxonomy (GTDB): domain Bacteria; phylum Desulfobacterota; class Desulfomonilia; order Desulfomonilales; family Desulfomonilaceae; genus JBBSBY01. The sequence goes on from JBBSBY010000002.1 coordinate 66,170, forward strand.
ACTTGGCTGATTCGATCCGGCTCTTGTCTAAGAATCTGGCTGCGGCGTATCCTCCGCCTGCGCCTAATAACAGAGCGACAAGGGCAGGAATCACTAGGGAGATCGATTCCAAGAGCCCCTCCGTATAGATATAAATTGACGGGACGCCCATGCAGGAAGATATCAAGGATGTGGTAGTGGTAGAAGGGGCAGATTAAAGTATATATAGACGGCGAATTATTCCGACAAAAATATATATTCTCCCCCGAATGGCCATCCAGAGGCTTCCAAAAACATCCCGGTTATGGGCTGGTAGGAACAACACACGTAAGGAATGGGAGGACCCCCGCTCGACCGTGCGCCAGATTTTTTGAACCTAGTTTCCCAGGTGGGAACCAAGCGATTGTTTCAGACTTCCTGCTTCAATGGCAGGCATGCACACCACAATCGGGAACGGCTCCCATTTTTTGAGTGTTGGCTCAAAAAATTACTGACTTCACCAATCGCGCAGGGGCATTAGCATCCGTATATCAGGATTTCCGATCCATGGCTTCTAAGAGCCGCTCGGTTTTCTCCTCCAACTCTTTAATAGTCTGTTCCTTAACCTGTTTATATTGAAACATCTCATCGGTTATGTTGAGAAGGGTCAAAACCGCCAAATCCAATGTCGTAACAACATTAGATTTTGCTTGTATGTCTCTTGAGCGGCGCCTAATGTGATCAGCCAATTCTTCTACGTAGCGCCCATCACCCTGTCCCTTGACCGTATATTCACGACCGAAAAGTTTTACCTTAATCAATTCTAATTGATTTTTATCCACTGTGGTAGATTCTTCGTCGTAAACACCTTTTTTCAGGTGAGCGCCTCCAGTTTTTCTATTATTTTGTCCAACTTACCTTTGGCCGACTTATGGTCCTTCTGCAACTTTTTAAGAGTCCGGTCAAGCTCACCAATCCGTTTGTCGCGCTTCTCGAGTTCTTTGCCGAATCGCTCTTGTTCTTTTTTGGATTGATCATTCTGTTCTATTAAATGCATGATCTTCTCCTCGAGAAGAGCAAGCTTATCCGAATCCATCCGGGTCTCCTTAAATCTTTTGAGATCCGCTATGATTATATTCCTTCAGGGGTAAGTGTCAAGAAATATGACGTCAAGGAGTTTACTCAAGATTATTTAATTGCTTGTGCCACATCGAATAATTGGATGCATTCTTGCGCCGACATACGCGAGGATAGCTGCTTAAATCTAGCGGCTACACTTTCAAACCCATTTCAGGCCAAATTATCAGGATCGAAATTAACAAAAGGAGTAACATCATCGATGAAATGACGGCTCCCTTTCGATACAATTCTTCGTCTCCCGAGTAATCGCCGGTATAAGTTACAAAAGCGAGTGAAGCGCCTTCCAATGTAATACCCGGCAGTCCGGAAGCGACCAACAACGCAAATACCACAAGCAGTTGAGACACACCCAAAGGTATGGCCACCAGCATCGCCACAGGCGCCAGAACTACGAAAACAAATACGTTTGCAATAACATTTGACAAGAGGAATATTACTAGTGAGAAAACGACCAAAAACACTGAGTTGTGGAAATTGGCAAATATTCTCGTCATGATCGACGCAGCCCATTGGGCTGCTCCAGTGTCAAGCAGGCAAAAGGATAGACTCAATGAGCCGGCGCAAAGCAGAATTAAATTCCATGAAGAGCTGTTGAAATCATTAAGATCTAAAACTCGCGTGATAAAGAGAAAGATTCCTGGTACGAGTAATAAAGAAGCTTTATCTATACCAGCAAGCAGTGGAACAAAGCTTTGCAAGGACAGCAGACTGATAGCCGCCGGTAGAGCTACGCCTGCGAATACTTCCCCGCTGCTAATTTTGCCGCAACGAATGAGGCGCTCATGAATAATATGTGCGGTATTCGAAGAGAATACTTTATGGGGTTTGAAAAGGAACACTCCCGTCAATGCGAGGATGCCGACCATCAACCAACCAATGGGAGCCATGTAGTATGAAAAATCCAAAAAAGTCGGCTCGGACCCAGTTAGACGACGTAGGATGCTCAATGAAATGATGCTTCGAGGCGCCGCAAAAAGCGTAATCATGCCGGCGATACTGCACAGACAAGTTAGACCAAAAAACAATTCTTTGCCAGGTTTTTTAGATGCGCGATCTGTGGAATTCATATCGGTAATAAACCACAAGATCGGGAAAATGGATGCGGCCAACACGGAATTCAGTAGGAAGTGACTGAGAAGAGCAACCAGAAGACAAAGGGCTAAATACATCCTTATAGGCGACGCCGATGCCGTGAAAAGAAAATAAAAGACGATCCTCTTGACGAGTCCGGTCTTAATGAGCCCCGCGCTCAAAGATAGAGATCCTATAATAAAAATAATCGATGGGTCAGTGAAATCCCCGAATATTTTGCCGGCAGGCCTGAGTAAGAATAATCCCTGAACCATGCCGAACATTAACCCAATCACACCCACCGACATAGAGCTGAACGCCAGCCACACTCCACCGGCTAGAACCAGGCCTAGCGCTCCCCTTCCTTCACGAGTCAATTCAATGGTTTTTCCGGGTTGGTCGGAGGCCACACTTGGAAATTCCGGTAGAAAATACATTACAAGAAAAATAATTAGGCCGGCTAAAATTGCCAGTTCATCAGTGTCCGAACTTTTGGACCCCAACCCGACATCTGATTCAGGCATGCGGACCCTCCGGATCTCCTCGGTTAAAGCTTTAAAGGAAAGGAGGACTCGGCTTCGCCCGGCTTGCCGAGATCTGTGAAGAGACTAGTTATATGGCTTTGAATTAGCATTCAATGTTGTACTGCTTGAGTTTTCTCCATAATGTGCTGCGCGCCCATCCCAAAAGAGTCGCGGCTTTTGTTTTTCGCCCTCCCGCCTTTTTCAAGGCGGCCTCAATCATTCTGCGTTCCGTGTGCTCCCAGTTCAGGGTGTCGGCGCCCACTTTATCTTCAGGGGAATGCGCCGCATGAGTCGCGGCAATCGGATAATTAGAGTCAAACTTGGCCACATGTCCCGGTAAATGAACAAGTCTTATATGATCGCAGTCGCACACGTCAACCGCAAACTCCATGATACTTCGTAATTCTTTCAAATTTTCCGGATAATCATAGGATAATAAAGCCCTGTGGGCTCTCGGACCGAATTGTTTAATTTTTTTATTAAATTTTACTGCCATCGTCCTCAAACAATAATCAAGTAGGACGTTTATGTCATCGCGTTTGTCGACAAGCGGCTTCAATTTTAACGGCATGGCGCTGAGTCGATAGTAGAGATCTTCTCTAAATCGGCCTTCTTTTACCAAAACTTTTAAATCCGAGCGCGTTCCGGCAATGAGTCGAACATCAACATGAACTCCTTTTGCGCTCCCCACGGGATAAATAATACTTTCATCAAGGAAAGTAAGTAGTTTTGATTGGATGCCGATAGGCAAATCCGCCACATCCGATAAATATAAGCTTCCGTTGTGAGCTAATCTAAGTTTACCGGTCTTCTCCAGACCACCGGAAGAAGCTTTACCTCCGGAATCTCCAAATAATTCCGTTTCCAAAACAGGTTCCGATGTATCACAACATTCCAGCATCACAAAAGGACCGTGATTTCTTGCAGAAAGCTGGTGAACCGCTTCAGCTATATAGTCCTTACCCATTCCCGGATCACTCTGAATTAAAACTGAAGAATCGGTTTGCGCTACCGCAGGTATACGTTGATAGACCCTTTTTAAATCCTGGCTGACTCCCACAACTCTTCCGCTTAGAAGAGCTCTTCCAAACTCAAATTCCGGCTCTTTTCTCTTCTCCAGCTTTCGGTAGGTGGCGATGAAACCGACTAGCCGGTCGGTTCCATTCACTATGCCGGCAGCGCTTATAAATACTGATATTTTTTTTCTGTCTCCGGTTAGAATATCCGCTTCCGCTGATACAGGTTCTGAATCCGCTTTTAAGCGGGCTTGCAAGCAACTGGATACACAAATGCTGCTCCGGACTATGTAGCGGCAGGGCAGCCCTAAAATTTCTTTTTGTGTAAATCCCGTTAACGCTTCAAATGCTCGATTCGCTATCAGAACTTTTCCGGCGCCGTCCATAACCAATACAGCCAAAGGAATGGCGTTAATAAATTGTTGCAATTTAATTGGAGATTCATACAGATCTTGAATCGATGAATGCATGGTACGGTCCACTGTGATTTTCTCGTATAACGGCGATATCAGAAAATTTTGCGATTTAAATGGTTAGCTGCAGGATTACGGACACCATAGCCTTTTTCCGCGTATGGCCATACCCCTGATGAGTAGAGTATGCGAGAATAGATCGCCGAAAAATTATAGCTCTAAAATGGAGGATTTCGAAGTCGCGCTGAATGACGGCTTCTAAATTACTTCCATTGCAGCCATAAACTCCAATTGAAATATGAAACTTACAGAGCTTTTAGAATGTTAAAGAAGGTCAACACGGGTCTTTGATTATTTATGTATACGCTGAGTAGCGGTACCCCCAAACTATACCCTAAAACTACCTTCCAGTCAAAGCCAAACTGAGGATATTGAGAAGCGGTGTCGGCAATATCCCAATAGAAATTACAAGGAACATAAGCGCCGCAAGAGCAATTCCAGTGGATAAAGAGGAATCCGAAGTTATTGATTCATTCCCATGATCGTTTGAATACATCGAGATCATTATACGGAGATAATAGAATAGGCCTATGACACTGTTTATTATTAATACAGTAACCAAAAGCCACAAGGATGAGCCGACACCGGCTGTAACCAGATAAAATTTAGCCAAAAATCCCGCCGTTACGGGTATGCCCGCCAACGACAATAGCATAATTGAAAATACCGCCGCAAGCCAGGGTCTACGCCAGGCCAATCCCCTGTAGTCACTGATCTCGTCCGCGTCTCTATCGGATTTGGACAAAGCCGTGATAACTCCGAATGCTCCCAACGTAGCTGCGAAATATGCGATGAAGTAAAATGTTACCGCAATGGATTCTTTTGCCAGTAATCCGATCACCACATATCCCATGTGAGAAATGGATGAATAAGCAAGCACGCGTTTGACGTTGGTTTGGAAAAGCGCCGCAATGTTCCCGAAAAACATCGAAGCTATAGCCATTAAACTAAGAAGGAACACCATCCTGGGGTCGGCGACCGTCTCCGTGGACGTGAGTAATCGAAATAACACCGCAAACACAGCCGCTTTACTAACAGTGGCTATGAACCCGGTGATGGGCGCGGGGGCGCCTTCATAGACATCGGGTGTCCACATCTGAAACGGAAACAGGGATAGCTTGAAACCAATTCCCACGAAAATCAAAGCCATACCGGCTAGCGCCATGGTAGTCCATTGTGCTGTCGCAATCATGGTGGAGAATTGCATGGATCCGGTTTCGCCGTAAATGAGCGCAATTCCAAAGAGCAAAAACGCATCCGAAGCCGCCGCCAAAATCAAGTATTTAAAAGCCGCTTCCAGACTTTTCTCATTTGAGCGTGTGTATGCAATAAGTCCATAAAGCGCAATGTTGATCAATTCCAAGCCGAGGAAAAAGCTTACCAAATGATTACTAACCACAACAATGCCGCCGCCCAGAACCGCCAGGAGCAATAGCGCATAATATTCCTCAGCGGGTTCATTCTTTATCTTCAAATATCCGTAAGAAAGCAGTAGGACCGACAACCCTGCGGTTAATATTAGACCCAGGAAAATAAGACCATAAAAATCAATAACAAGTAACGGAGTCACCTGACGCGGTATCTCATCAAGCATCAGGAATATGGACAAAAACGCAGCGACAAGTGCGACTATGGCCATAATGTAAATCTGAAAATGGATTTTGAAATTCTCGAACAGCTTATCCACTTCAGACAACATATGAGGATTTACTCTACCGGGTGGCCGGAGCGCACTGCCGCGTAAAGCCTTTGTCAGTAACCTATGACGTAGAAATCCAATAGTAAGCAGAAGAAGCGTCGCGGCTGCGGCTAAAATTACAAAAGGCAGCAAGTTGAATATATCGTGAAATGTTATCAAAATTTCACCTAATTAGCTTATTTAAAACAAACCTCGTTTCTAAAGTATTTTCGTGATGCGCCGCCGCCATATTGGACTGCGTGTTCTTCATTACAGCGGCGGTTTTATTCAAAATAGGTTGCGGGTGCACGCCAATCCAAATGATTACAACCGCGGAAATGAAAACTATGCTTAACTCTCTTAATGACAGATCCGGCAGAGTCTCTTTGCTCGAAGGGCCGAAAAATACCTTGTACATCATCCATAAACAATAAACTGCTGAAAACACCAGCCCCGCAGCCGCAAAAGCGGTAGTTTTTACGCTCACAGGATAAACGCCGGCAAGGATTAAAAATTCTCCTGCAAAATTGGCCGTTCCGGGGAGCCCAAGGGAAGCTAGAGCAAATAACATGGCAAATCCCGCAAGTACTGGAGCTTTGCCCCAAAATCCTCCCATCTGTCCCATGTCTCTGGTGTGGATCCGTTCCTGAATCATTCCCACTAAAACAAACAAAGCGCCCGTACTGACACCGTGAGCCACCATCTGCAGGACCGTCCCTTGCAAAGCTAATTCGTTAAAGGCAAATATCCCGATCAGCACAAATCCCAAATGGCTGACACTGGAGTAAGCGACCAATCTCTTCAAATCTGTTTGGGCGAACGCCATTGCAGCTCCGTAGATTATGCCCAAAACTCCGAACAGCATCGCCACAGGCGCAAGATCAATAGAAGCGCCGGGAAACAGAGGCAGCACGAATCGAATAATTCCGTACGCGCCTGTTTTCAAGAGCAACCCTGCCAAAATTACACTACCGGCAGTGGGCGCCTCAGTATGGGCGTCCGGTAACCATGTGTGCAGTAGAAAAATTGGCAACTTAACCGCAAAAGCCCCAAGGAAACCCAGCGCCAATAGCAATGAAATTCTTGGCGTGAGGGGCGTCCCCAACAGTTTGAAATAATCAAAAGTGAACAATCCTGTGGATTGATAATGTATGAAAGCTAAACCGACCATGGCGAAGAGCATAAAAAGGCTGCCGATTTGAGTGAACAAGAAGAATTTCACCGCGGCGTATAATCGATTTTCATGTCCCCATATTGCGATTAAGAAATACATGGGGACAAGCATGATTTCCCAAAAAAAGTAAAAGAGTATTAAATCCAGGGCCATAAACACGCCGATTATGCCTGCAACGACCGTTAGTAAGTTAAAGTGAAAAAAACCTACTCGATCTTGTATCTCCGTCCATGACACAGCTACTGAAATAATCCCCAAGAAAACAGAGAGTGCAATCAGCACGAGGCCTAAGCCGTCTAAGGCCAAATGGAAGCTTATTCCAAACTGCGGTATCCACGCGAAGTTGACACTGCGGAGCCACACATCATTGGAGTTACCTGCGCCAAACCAAAGGATCGCAACCAGCAAGGTGTCTATGGCCAATCCTACCAGCGAAATCCACCGAGCGAAACTAGCCTTTTTGCCGAATGCCCAGGCGAGCAATCCGGCCAAAAATGGAACTACGATTAACAATATTAGAATCATGAAAACACCAATGCCGCTACCGTTAAAAGAGCGCCAAAGATTAGTCCCATGGCATAGTTACGAATATTTCCGGTCTGAATTTCTCCGAAAAGGTAATTGGCCTTCCTCATCACATAGGCAATCCCCTGATAAAAGTAATCGATGACATCATTCTTGCCGGCTCGCGCCAAATGCGTAAACGGATCTACTATGAAAGTGTAATAAACGAAATCAAACCCCCAGCCATGGAAGAAGAAGTTGTTCAGGGCCGAGCCCGGCGATGTTTTCAGTAGATTTACGGCTAATTGCGGATCTTTGATGTATGCTTTGTACGCGATATATAACCCGATTAGAGAGGCGGCGCTCGCTATGATGATTAATACCGCTTCAGTAGTATGACCACTGAGTATTCTGGATACGGGCAAAGCCGTGTGGGTAAATTCCGTAAATAACTGCGTCTGTCCGAGTACCTCGGGCATTTGAATAAATCCCGAAAATATTGAGAAAAAAGCCAAAATTACCAATGGAATTGAAATTGCCGGCCCAGGCTTATAGTCAGTCACAATTTTGGCTTCGCCAAAGAAAACCAAAAATACCATTCGGTAAGCATACAAGCCCGTAAGTACGGCCCCAATGATCCCACCTGCCCAGAGCAAAACATTGCCTTTGGGAGAAGCCCACGCGTGCCACAGTATTAAATCTTTACTATAGAAACCATTTGTGATGAAAGGCAATGCGGCGAGCGCTGAAGCGCCAATAAGAAAAACCCAAAAGACAAGAGGTATTTGTTTCCGTAGGCCGCCCATCTTGAGCATGTCTTGTTCATGATGGACGCTATTTATTATTGCGCCGGCGGCCAAAAACAATAAAGCCTTGAAAAACGCGTGATTCGCAAAGTGGAATAGGGCGCCTGACCATGCGTCGACCCCAAGAGCCAAAAACATGTAACCGATCTGGCTAATTGTAGAATATGCCAACGCCCGTTTGAGATCGGTCTGGACAATGGCGCTGAAACCGGCCAACAACAATGTGAACATGCCGATATAAGCGACAAAGGATTGCGCAATAGGGGCGAGAATGTACAATCCGTTCATGCGGGCAATCAAATACACGCCGGCGGTGACCATTGTCGCCGCATGAATGAGAGCGCTGACGGGTGTCGGACCCGCCATTGCATCCGGTAACCATACCTGCAGAGGGAGTTGCGCTGACTTGCCTACTGCGCCGACAAGCAGCAGCAACGCGGCTGCCGTTGCCACGAAGGAACCCATTGCCCAAACCTGCGGGGCATTCAGCAGGATTTCTTGAATATTTAAAGTCCCAAGATGGAAAAATAAAAGGAATAAACCCACAGCGAAAGCGGCGTCTCCAACGCGGGTGACAAGAAACGCCTTAATAGCCGCTTTGTCGTTTTCCGGATCGGTGTACCAAAAGCCGATTAATAGATAACTGCTCAGTCCCACGCCTTCCCAACCTAAATACAGAAAAAGCAGATTGTCGGCCAACACCAGAATCAACATTGAACTCATGAAAAGATTCATGTAAGCGAAGAATCGAGCGTACCCGTCATCGTCTCCCATGTATTCAGTGGAGTAAACGTGAATTAAAAAACCGACAAAAGTAATCACCACGATCATTACAACGGCAAGAGCGTCTAAGTAAATTCCAAATTTCGGATTGAAACCCGCAACATTCATCCAGTCGGCAAATATAAAAGCTATTCTGTAATCATCGGGAGGAGAAGTTATAAATGAGTAAGCTATCGCGGCAGTGACCAGCGCTGATAATCCGACCGAACCCGCTCCGATATAAGATATAGCCGGCTTGGACAAACGCGATCCAAGAACCGTTAAGAAGAGGAAACCAAATAACGGTAAAGCGGGTACAAGCCAGATTAATTTGAACATATCAGCCTCTCATGCGGCTGGGGATATCGGAATCCAAACTTCTAAACGTGTTGTATAGCTGTAGCACCAGAGCCAATCCCACCGCCAATTCCGCCGCGGCCATCGTCAGAATGAAAATAAACATCACCTGACCGTCAGCCTTTCCCCAACGCGAACCGGCGACGATAAAAGCTAAAGCCGCCGAATTGAGCATGATTTCTATAGACATCAGCATGAAAATAATATTTTTTCGAACGAGTAGGCCTACTGCGCCTATCCCGAACAGTATTCCTGCGACAATGAGGCCGTATTCAAAGGGCGGCGCCGGCATTATTGTTCATCTCCTTGGTTCGAGTTTCGGCGACAGAGGTGATACGCCCCCACGAGTCCGCCCAGCAGCAAGATGGAAGCAAGTTCAACTCCGAGTAAATATGGGCCGAAAAGAGCGGCGCTCACCGCTTTCGGCCCAATTTCAAGGCCTGCCCCGGGATTATTCGGCGACATTAGCAGAGCTATTAATAATTGAATCAGCAGTATGCCGATCATCACTCCCGGGAAGAACCATTCCTCACGTTTTATTCCGGAGCGTTCCTGTTCGCCGGCTTCACTGCCCGGGCTCAAGAGCATAATTATAAAAACAAATAAAACAATGATTGCGCCTGCGTAAATAATGATTTCCAACGCGGCCGCAAACGGCGCCCCAAAGGAAAAAAACATCAGCGCTACTGCGAAAAATGAGACCACCAGATATAGTATGGCGTGCACCGGCTTGGTTCGTGTAATAACCATTACGGTGGATATGATCGCCACAATTGCTGATATGTAAAAAAGCCAGTTCATCGCTTCCCCTAAGGAATCAAGCTGTGTATATCGACCGGTGGGAACTCATTTTCATCTTGGCCCTTGTCCTTTCCGTCAATTGCCAGTCCGCACACATTGTAAAAATTATAATCGTGGTACTTCCCTGTTCCATCTATGAGAAGATGCTCTTTTTCGTAAACGAGTGCCTGCCTGTGGTACTCACCCATTTCAAAATCATTGGTCAACTGAATAGCTCGCGTGGGACAAGCGTCTTCGCAAAAACCACAAAATATACATCTCGAAAAATTGATCCTAAAGAATTCCGGGTACCGCCGACCACCCGGATCTTCTGTGGCTTGTAATGCAATACAGTCCACCGGACACACTGCGGCGCACAAGTAACAGGCTACACACCTCTCGTTACCGTCCGGATCTCTTGACAGAATGATTCGGCCTCTCCATCTGGGTGGAATGTAAGGCTGTTCTTTCGGATACTCAACAGTGACCGTTTTTGTAAACAGGTGTGCAAATATGCGCCCTAAGGTTTTTATATAGCCGAGCATACCTTAAAAGCCCCCAGCCAATATTATGCCGCCGGTTATTACGACATTCAGCAGCGCAATCGGCAACATCAGCTTCCATCCTAAGGCCATCAACTGATCGTATCTGGGCCTGGGAAAACTGGCCCGCACCAGTATAAAAAAGCCTATAAATATGCCGGTTTTCAAAGCGAACCACACTACCGGCGGCAGCCATGGGCCGAGCCAACCACCAAAGAAAAGCACCGTAATCAGTGAAGAAATCAGTACCACTCCCATGTATTCGCCAACAAAAAACATCCCAAACTTCATGCCTGAATACTCAGTGTGAAAACCAGCTACAAGCTCGTTTTCCGCCTCCGGGAGATCGAACGGTATACGGCGAGCTTCAGCAAATCCCGCTATCAAAAAAAGTATGAATCCGGCGAATTGCGGAATAAAAAACCATATATTCTTTTGGGCTAAAACAATCTCTCTCAGATTGAAAGAACCCGCCAATATAACCACTCCCATCAAGGATAATCCCATAAAAACTTCGTAGCTGATCATCTGGGCGGCGGCTCTCAAAGACCCGATCAGTGAGTACTTACTGTTTGAGGCCCAACCCGCCAGCGTGATGCTGTAAACGCCCAATGAGGACATCCCGAGGACAAACAGCAGCGCAATGTTTAAATCAACAACTTCAATGCTTGGCGTATATGGAATGACGGCAAACGAAAGAAGCACCGTCGCCATTATGATTGCAGGCGCTAGTATAAATACCGCTTTATCCGCAAACGGAGGAATCCAGTCTTCTTTAAAAAGAATTTTAATCATGTCGGCAAGGACCTGAAACACGCCGAAAGGTCCTACCCTGTTGGGTCCCAGTCTGTCCTGAAAAAAACCGAGCAATCTTCTCTCCACCCAGATCAGCCCAGCGGAGGTCAGGAGCATAACCAGAATAACTCCAACTATGATCAGTAATTGCCGCATGATGGTTTCCATCAAAAAAATGACTTCTCGATTTTGCCCCAGGAGGGCAAGTTTACATATTTCATACCAGGTAGTCCGACCGACAACAGGGCTGTTCCATCCGTCACGCCAAGTTCAATTTTCGTTTTCAGATTGTATTCGGAACCGTCGATTTTCAGAACTAAGGGACTATCATTTTCTAATTCAAGAGATTCGGCGTCTTTCGCGCTTAATACCAAATACGGCTTCGGCGTTACTGAAAGAATGGGGGGCGATTTGGCGCTCAGTTCCTCAGATCCGAACACCTCGTAAATCGGCATGATAAACCACGCGCCTTCTTTTGGTTCAAATGACTTTAGTTCTATTTCATAGCGCTGCATGCCGGCATTCAATTTGGGCTTTAGTAATCTGCGGCCGGGATCGCCTCCGATCAGTTTACCTCCAACTTCAGCCTGGAATTTATTTAATGATTGGACCGAATTCCACCGCGGCGCCCAATAGCGTGGGATCAACGAAGACGGAGGTTCACCGTGGTAGCCTTCCATGGAAAAGTTGAATGGGGCGTCCACATCTTCAGGCGGTTGTTGTTCATGGATGTTCAAATTCGCGGCTATAGATGTCCTACCGCTGTAACGATGCGTTTGGCGAGCCACTTTCATTCCGGCTATGCGGTAGGCTGCCGGCGGCGCTATGTCTAAAATGGGTCTAAAGACCGGATACTCTTCTACGAGCGTGGCCAAGACGTCATCGAAATTGGTCCACTGAGTAAGAGAATCTCGTCCGGGGAATGAATTGGCGTCGTAGGTATTAAGAGCCTCCGCAATAGCCGCAAGTCTGCGCCAAGGTTCCACTGCTCCGGGAGATGGGGACATTACCTGGAAGAACCGCTGGGTTCGGGATTCGTAGTTCACCAGTGTTCCGTCGCAATCCGCGTATGTGCCGACCGGCAACACCAGATCGGCCTTATCCGTTGTCGCTGTCGGAGAATGGTCCAACACGACCACTTTAGCCCCCGACAAGGCTTCTTCGGCCACATCCGTCGGAATCCGTCGAAAGATGTCGTTTTCAAGAATCAAGACATTTTGAGCCTCACCGGATCTTAACAAATTCAAGGCGTCATCAAGGCCTCCCTTCCCCCCGAGAAGCCCAAGACCCAGAGAGTTGCATTCCGGCAACACGATCGCCAGTTTGGCGCCGGCGCCCTTACTTTTCAGGGTCAACGCCAGATTTACCGCGGCTTTAAGAATTTCTGCGCTACCTTGACTGATGCCTGTCACTATTACAGGTCTGGCTGCGTTTTCGAGATCCTTGGCCATTTTGGAAGCGAATTCGTGATGTTTTTTAATCTTCTCAGACTCACCGCCTCCATCAATTAGTTTCGCTGTTGTTGAGCCTAACGACGCAATCTCATCGGGAGTGCCCTTAAAGGCGGCAGTCGCAATACCGTCTAGTCTGGTGTTTCCTGCTGTGGCCAGGTAAAATGGACCCTGGTCGAATTCTCCGGCTTGCTTTACCGCCAGAGCGTTCCACCTGGGAACACCCAACTTATCCGTGTACTCATAGCGTTTCTGATGTATCGATTGTCGTAAAGCAAGAGCCATCATGGGCGCAGTATTGGAAACATCTTCCCCGATTATGAGCGCAGCATCGGATTCGGACATTTCTCGGAGCGTAGCTATTTGAAGACCGCTGTTTTTGATAATTTCAATTACCAGGGTTGTCAATTCGAATTCGGAACTTGATATTCCTGCATAGAAATTATCATTTCCAACCAGGCGCTTTAGGGCAAAATTCGACTCAAGCGAAGCTCTGGGAGATCCAATGCCGATTGTTTTACCGGTTGAGAGCAATACGGAAACCTGCGAATACGCAGCTTCCTCAGGTATCGGCGCGGCTTTCCCGTTATTTACCAGTAACGGCGAGCGTATTCGGTCCTCTCTATTAATGAATTCATAACCGTACCGGCCTCTATCGCATAAAAAGTAACCGTTTACGTGGTGATTGTATCGATTTCTAATTCTTCGGAGTGTGCCGTACCGTTCACCTGGAATAATATCGCATCCGACCGAACAGTGGACGCAGACCGAAGGGGCAGTTTGTAGGTCCCATTTCCGAGTGTAATGACGGTACTGGGTTGTGTCCGTGAACACTCCGGTGGGACAGACCTCCACGAGGTTTCCTGAAAACTCACTTTCAAGTTTGCCGTCTTTGTCCCGCCCAAAGTAAATCCTGTTGTGAATACCGAAGACGTCGAAATCTCGCCCGCCCGCATAATCTTTGTAAAATCTTACACAGCGATAACACTGGATACATCGATTGAGTTCGTGGTTTATAAACGGGCCGAGGTTCTGGTTTCGATAGGTGCGCTTTTTAAATCGGAAGTGTCTTTCAACATGGCCCGTCATAACGGTCATGTCTTGAAGATGGCATTCGCCGCCTTCGTCACAGACCGGGCAATCATGGGGATGGTTTGTCATCAGAAGTTCAATTATGCCCCTGCGAAATTCTATGACTTCCGGATCATCAATTGAAATCCTCATTCCATCTTCGGTCCCCGTGACGCAAGACATTACAATAAAACCGTGTTTATCGTCTTTATCCTTAAATTGCTTCACAGCGCATTGTCTACACGCTCCGACGGAATGCATTGCCGGGTGCCAACAGAAATACGGGATATCAAAGCCGAGGGATAGACACACTTCAAGGAGGCTGCGTCCTTCTTGAACTTCATAGGGATCATTATTTATATAAATAACGGCCACATCATCTCCACGGACATTTTTTCTCGCTGATATGACGTTCAAAGTCTTCTCTAAACAATTTGAGGGCGCTTTCCAGGGGTTCCATTGCTCCAGGCGCCAAAGCGCAAAACGTGTGATGAGGCGCCATCATCTTTGTAAGCGCTTTTAGTTGTTCCAAGTCTCCGGTGCGTCCTTCTCCATCCTCGAGAGCTTTTAATATCATCGTGGTCCACGGCAAGCCATCTCGACACGGTGTGCACCAGCCACAAGATTCATGCGTGAAAAAGTGTTCGAGATTGTGGACCATTCCCACGGGACAAGTTTTATCATCTAAAATGATCATCGTTCCTGTTCCGAACCTGCTGCCCGCGTTTTGAACGCTTTCGAAATCCATCTTTATATCGAGATGTTCGGAGGTAAGAAAATCCGTGGAGGCGCCGCCCGGCAGAAATCCCTTGAGCTCATGTCCATCCCACATTCCGCCGGCGTGTTCTTCGATAATCTCTCGGGCAGTAGTCCCAAGCGGTAATTCCCAGGCGCCGGGGCGTTTAACCTTGCCGCTGACACCATATATTTTGGTGCCAGGCTCGTCGCTTAAACTAAGGCTTTTGTACCAATCAACTCCATTTTTGATGATATGCGGCACATTGCAAAATGTTTCAGTATTATTTTCTACAGTGGGTCTCCCCCATAGGCCGGATTCTACTATTCTGGGAGATTTGGACCTGGGAATAGCCCTTTTACCTTCAAGCGCTTCAACCATTGCCGTTCCTTCTCCACAAATATAGCGACCTGCGCTGACATGCACGTGCATATCGAGTCGGAAACCCGAATCCAGGATATTGTTCCCAAGTAGGTTATTTCCGTATGCTTCACCTATTGCGAATCTTAAACATTTCTGAGCTTCGGTGTATTCCCATCTTATAAAAATGAAGGAGAATTCAGCCTGTATGGCGTAAGCGGCAATAATCATCCCTTCTATCATCTGGTGGGGATTAGCTTCCATCAGCCAGCGATCCTTAAACGCTCCGGGTTCCATTTCATCGGCATCGGCAATTACATATCGCGGACTCTTGAGAAAATCTTTATCGGGAACTCCTTCCCACTTGATGCCCGCCGGAAAGCCGGCGCCGCCTCGGCCTTTCAATGTGGCGTCACGCATTGTAGATAAGACTTCATCCGGCGTCATGGTTTTCAGCGCTTTAGTCAGAGCTTCGTACCCACCGATCTTCTTGTACTCTTTTATGGTCAAAGGCCGGCCGTCGGGTCGAAAACCTTTAGTTAAGGGCTTTTCCATTCTCAGGAGTCTCCTGACGATACGTCTTTACAATCTCGTCGAATTTTGCCGCGTCCAATTTGGTGTAGAGTTTTTCGTCGATCATCATAGCGGGCGCTTCGTCACAAGCTCCGAGACATTGAATGGGTACCAACGTAAACAAGCCGTCTTTGGTAGTCTCTCCCCATCCTATAGCCAGGGTCTGTTTAATGTGTTCAAGAAGCGCCTCGTACCCCAGAATCCAACAGGCTACGCTGTCGCAAACTTGAATTATGTGTTTGCCGACAGGCTTGCGATATATGTGATTGTAAAAAGTGGCTACCGAATCCAGTTCAGCGGTAGTCATATTCAAAAACTCGGCTATATCTTTGATGGTTTCATCGGAAATCCAACCGACATACTTTTGAACGATTTGCATGGCTTCAATACAAGCGGATTGCGTAGTCTCGCTATTCGCCAGTTCAGCCATGAGATCGCGTTTCATATTATCGGTCAACATAAAAACCTCACTGAATCTTATCTATCAACATCCGCCAATACGAAATCAATGCTGCCGAGAATGGCGATGAGATCCGCTATAGCCAATCCCTTGGACATCAAAGGCAACATTTGTAAGTGGGCGAAAGATGGGGTTCGAATACGAGTCCGATAAGACATTATGTCCTCGTCGCTGGTCACATAGTATCCGGTGGCGCCTTTCACGGATTCCGAGACCGCAAAGCACTCTCCCCGGGGGATTACAGGTCCCCAACTTACATTCAGAAAATGCTGAATAAGAGTCTCAATATCATGGAGCGTCCTTTTCTTCTGTGGTGGAGTGGTCAATGGGTTATCCGCTTTGTAATTCCCTTCCGGCATGTTCTTCGCACATTGTTTAATAATGCGAAGACTTTGGCGCATTTCCTCTATGTGAACCCTGCATCTATCGTAAGAATCTCCGTGCACTCCCACGGGGATATCAAATTCGAGCGCATCATATCCCGAGTACGGCATTTGTTTCCTGAAGTCCCAAGCAAGTCCCGTTGCCCGAAGGCCGGGACCGGTGACGCCCCATTCTATCGCCTCTTGGGTTGTGTAACTTCCAACACCTTTGGTTCTAGCTTGGAAAATGCCGGACTGCATCACTAAGGTTTCATATTGATCAAGTCTCTTAGGCATGTAATCAACAAAATCCAGACACAATTTTTTCCAACCCTTGGGTAAATCTTGCGCAACTCCGCCTATTCTGAACCAGTTGGTGTGCATCCTGCCGCCGCATATTGCTTCAATGATTTGAAACAGTTTTTCACGGTCAGTGAACATAAAGAATACCGGGCTCATCGCGCCGGTATCCTGGGCAAACGTGCCGTAAAACACCAAATGATTGGAAATACGAAATAATTCTGCGATCATGATGCGGATGAATTTGGCTCGATCCGGAATGTCGATGCCGGCGAGTTTTTCTACCGCCAGAAGATATGGAAAGGCGTTCATAGCTCCGGCGAGATAATCAACTCTATCCAGATATGGAATGTAGGTATGCCATGTTTGACGTTCCGACATCTTTTCGGCAGCGCGATGATGATATCCAATATCCGGTACGCAATCGACAATCTCTTCACCGTCCAATTCGAGGACAATTCTGAACGGTCCGTGAGTTCCGGGATGTTGAGGCCCCAAATTGAGGAACAAGAATTGGCTGCCGTCTCGGGACTTGGACATTCCCCATTCTTCAGGTTTGAATCGTAAAGATTCGTCCAGCGCCGCCGCCTTGTCCTCAGGCAGAGTGAAAGGCGGCATTTCAGTTGCGCGAGCCGGATATTCTTTGCGCAGAGGATGGCCTGTCCACCAGGGCGGCAGGAGTATTCTGCGCAGATTGGGATGTCCTTCAAACCGAATTCCAAACAGGTCCCAAACCTCACGTTCATACCAATTCGCGTTGGACCATAGATCGGTAATGGAAGGTATTGAGGGATACTCGCCCTTGAGAGGGACGTTTAGTCTAATGAATTCATTCCTGTCGAATGAGAGCAGGAGATATGTGAGGGTAAAATCACGAGCAAGCGAGTCTTTGTGGGACCGTAACCGTTCATCCACAGCGGTGAGATCGAAGAGCATTTTATAAGGCTTTGGGCAGAGGTCCTTTAGGTAAGATAGGACGGCTTTAAAATCTGCGTAATTAACCCACACAGTAGGAAAATCGTCCTTGGTCGCCCCAAGTGACAAGGTATTGGGGAACTTCAGTTCGAGTTCCTCATAAACGCCCTTGACCTCAGTCATAAACTCGTATTCCTCCACACAAGAGGTTGATCCAAATTAAACTTCATCAGGAGGACGGATTTGGGTCATTTTACGGCGGGCCTCCTGCTTTATATCACGCATAAACGGTTTTTCGGCTTTGGTAATCCCCTGTGGACCAACAACCCAACTTAACGGTCGCTTTTCCGAGGCAACCGCTTTCTGGAGCAAAAGAAGTCCTTCCATCAGAGCTTCCGGCCTGGGTGGACATCCGGGGACATAAACATCCACAGGCATAAACTTGTCTACACCCTGCACAACACTGTAGATGTCGTACATTCCACCGGAATTCGCGCAGGACCCCATTGAGATAACCCACTTAGGCGACATCATTTGTTGATATAGCCTTCGCACTACGGGCGCCATTTTTATAAAAACCGTACCGGCCACCACCATGAGATCCGCTTCACGCGGAGAAGCGCGGATCACCTCGGCGCCGAATCTGGCGATATCAAATTTACTGGTGAATACGGCGGCCATTTCCACGTAGCAACAGGACAGTCCAAAGTTCAAAGGCCACAGGGAGTTTTTTCTTCCCCAGGCGACCAGCGCCTGTAAGTTAGTAACAAGTATTCCATTACGCGCGGCTTCATCAACCGTGTTCTTATCCTGATATTCTTCTTCAGGCCTGGTTAAGGTCCACATTGCCATTTTCGATGTTCTTTCGTGTAAATTTCGCCATTGCAAAATGATAAAACTATCGGACCAGTCTTATTTATGAAACTTAGTAGTTTATGTCTCCGCGCTTATTTGACTACTTGTGTCCGTCTGATGTCACTATTAGGCAAATTTATGTATTTGTAAGATGCTTCATTCCTTGACGGGAATCTTATCCGCGCGTTGTCTCCAGGTTGTCGCGTCAAGCGCCCCGACCAGCCACAGATACACCAAACCGGCAAATAAAAAGAATATGAAGATCACAATCTCTATGTAGCCCGGCCACCCGAGTTCCCGGACGGAAACCGCCCACGAGTAGATAAAAACCGCTTCCAAATCGAAGATTACAAAGAATACGGCAACAAGATAATAGCCGACATCGATATTGCGCTTGACCGGTCCGGCCGGAGCGACTCCCGATTCATACCGATCATCGGTAGTTCTTTCTTGATGTCGCTCACCTAAGTAGTACGATATAATCACGATTAGTGTAATAAGAATAAAAACTAATACCGTGTATACCGCTAGTGGCCATAAACCCGCATTCACCATAGTCGGCCCACCTGACCCTTAGTGTTTTTAATTATGAGCTGCAAAAAAAGGATTGGGCAATCCATTGTAATTTACTAATTCAATAGTCCCAACATCTATATTACATGGACTTAATAATACGATTTAGTCTAAAACAAGCATCGAAAGAAACTAATTACGCTTCAACAATTTTTCAGGTCAATATTACCATTGGTAATGTTTCATTTATAACTTATCTTATCTGAGCATCAGTATAACCTTGCCGGCGTTGTATTGCAAATCAGGCTTACAGTAAAGTAGCTGAATTCCTGTACGTGTATTATTAATGGCTTCTCTCGATACGACGCCGAATTACCGCCTTCTAAGAGTAGAGCTAACGAAACAAAGAAGATTTCTTTAAGACCCTCTCCGAGTTTGGAGAGTGGAAAAATTACTATGAAAATATCACTGACTGTGCAGAGAGTGCGTAATAAGCCTTACGAAAACTTGAAGGAAAACCGTGAAAAGCCTCAAAGATATTGAAATAGAAACAAAGTTGATTGTCGCGGCTGCGGATCCTGAAGCAGTTTTCGATGAGATTCAGCGCTGCGAGTCGCCGGAAGGTTACCGCCTCCGATTGGCAGAACGGAAAATACTTTCCGACACTTACTTTGATACCACCGGAGGGCGGCTTCAGCGGAGCAAATGGGCGGTACGCGTTCGGCGAATCGGTGACGCGACACACGTTGCTTTAAAGGGTCCGTCGACAAACAATGAAAGCGGAGTATCTACACGTACCGAAATTGAAGGCCACTGGAATGAAGATTTATTGAGGAGAATTGAAGTCCAGCTAAACGCAATTGATGACAATTACGAAAAAATGAGGTATTCAGGTGACCCCATAAACAGCTTCAAAGCCGCCGGATTAAGACTGATTCAAGATCGTGAGACATTAAGGATTACTCTGGATGCCGAGCGGCGCAGCGAGCATTCAAGAATCGGCGGATCGGCAGGTCCAATCGTCGCTCAAATAATGTTGGATAAAGTGACCTACCATTTTGCTAAAGGGCGTATCCGCCACCATGAGGCGGAAATAGAGGCGGCAAAGGACGGCTCAGAAAAAGACGTAGCTACGATTGCCGAACATTTGAAGGATACGTGTTCCGGAGAACTTTTGGGGTGTAAATGGAGCAAGCTGGCTATCGGACGCGCTATAGAATCCCTGTTACAGCGGCGGCGCCTGGTAATACCTGATTCGGGAACGCTTTGTTTAACGAGAAAGCATTTCACGGAATTGGAAAACATACTCGGTTCAATGTAGCAACTACTGAGCATTCAATGAGCGTAACCTGGATGTTGAGGATAAGGAACCGGCGCAAATACTTGTCGTTCAAGGCGCAACGCCATAAACCCTCTAAGACGTCTTGTCAAGGGAACTTTTAATATGACGCAACTAACCCCTAAATCCCCCGTATCAGGGGGATTTAAATCTCTTATGCGCCGATTCAAGTATTCATTTTAGTTAAAGTTAACACTCATGAGCGTACCCCGAGTTGCCGGAATTCCGAGGTTTTCTCTCGAAGAAGGGCGCCGTAACGCCCCCATTTTTGATTGCAAATATCTAGCGAATCAATTTAAAAAACCTGTCCCAGCGCACAGCCGAAAAATTCGGCGCGGAATAATAGATTATGAACGCCTTGCCTTTAACATCTTCAACGGGAACGAATCCCCAGAACCTACTATCGTGGCTGTAATCACGATTATCGCCCATTACAAAAAGTTTCCCGGGGGGGACTTTAATAGGTCGCAAATTGTCACGTGGTATAACATCGCCGGGATAAATGTCCCTGCTTCTATAGACGGAGTGAGGATTCGGCGATTCTTTTCCATTCACGAATAAATGCTTATTCTTGATTTCTATTGTATCGCCGGCGACTCCCACAATTCTCTTGATGAAGTCTTTAGTACGATCTTCAGGATAGATGAAAACAATAACGTCTCCACGCGCGGGGTCCGTGAATCTGGGAAATCGAGCGTCCGTAAAGGGAACTCTTAAGCCATAGATAAACTTATTGACCAATATATGATCGCCGACCAATAGAGTGGGTTCCATTGAGCTTGAGGGTATCTTAAAAGCCTGGAAAAGAACCGCTCGAATGATTATTGCCAGAATGATTGCGACCACAAAGGCTTCGGCGTATTCCTGAAATATACGCTTACTGGTTTTCAGGTCAGCTATGTTTTCCTCAGGTTTTTCCTTCATATAAATCTTTCCGGATACGAACGCCGAAACATCGATCAAAATTGTTCGTTATCAAAACTTGTGAACGGCGCATAAAAATGATCCGTCCGACAGATTTTTATAAATCATTGGTCTATTTGTGTAAAGGGATTATACGTTCCGTAATCCTCGATTTAATTCCAAAAGACCGCTTTTCTGGAACATCGAGGGCCCGGCGAATGTAGGTTAAAGCAGGCAATATGACTTTTAAGTTGGGTCCGGCTGAATTCAATTATTGACGTAAAATTTATGAACACCTGACCCGTGCGTTCTACAAGTCTCGTAGGAGCAGTTCATACTCAGCATGGGAACCTATCCAGAACCATACAATAATATTGTCCACCTTTAGGCCCAGTGCTCGCCATCCGAGACCGACTCGGATAGAGTACACCGGCATACGCTTGCCCACAAGCTTGAATTGCAGACCGGGATGGCCGCGTTTTCCTTCCACAGCGTATAATTCTTTCGAGCAATACGTTGGATGCGTTCTGGGAGGCGCCGAAAGTGAGATATGAAGTCTGGGGAGAGCCGCGAGTTCACAGCTCGTCGAATGCCATTTCCTTGGTGGCGCCGCTGAGGTATTCCTGTAGGGCTTTGTCAGCCAACTTTTCCAACTTTCTCTGCGAACCCTCCAGTGTGCTGTCCCAACGAGATTCCCACTCGATTTCTTCCAATAATTCCAGGGCAAGCTGATTCTGGAGGTCCTCAGGAAGCTCAGAAGCCTTTTCAAATGCCTGTGTAAGAAGCTTAGTCATGGGCTGCGCCTCCGTAGAAGAAGCCTACGCTCGTTCCAGGACTGCGTCAACCCTCATCGTGAAAGATTTTCGAGATTTTGATCGCCGCAAAAGCGCGTAGATAGATCGTAAATGCGAATGTTAAGGTTGACTTGCCGGTCCATCCCGCGCCTGTGGACCAATCGAGTTATGGCAGGGTGGATTCAAATGGATCGCGGAGTTCTGACCGTCACGGGAGGCTGAATATCTGATAAAGTACATAAAAAAACCGAAGGGGAGGCTTTCGCCTCACCCCCGGTTTACCGGTAAGGCCCCTCCCTCCCCCGAGGTTAAGGCCGGGGCTTTGCGTAGCATCAGTGAGCCCTTGAGTCAAGAAAGTTCTGCAATTGTTCGAGTATTTTTCAACTTTTTAGGTTTGTAAGGATATTGCGATCCTAATTTCATCCATTCCCAAGGCCGGATTAATGGACCTCCGGGCCGAATTGGTATTTTGTCGGCAGTCGATATTGAATGAAATTTCCATTTTACGAAATCAGCAAATGTTTTCAAATCATCCAATGGGTTGTTGTAGGTCTAACGCACATTCACGGTAAAACCGGATACTTGCCGGATTTATCCGTTCATTATCCATAATGGGGAGGAGCCTGATAAGGATCTACAACTAACTCTTATGGAATTGAAAACTAATGGTACAGGCTCGCGTTCTCCATTCTTCAGGGTTTACAAATCCGCCGATTTTGGTAGATTTGTCTATGCTGCGGTTATGTGCATTGTCGTGGCGATCGGCGGTCAAAGCGAAACTCGGCAATGACCACATTCCAGTGGAAATCCACTTCCAACCACGACTTTGAGGCGCTAAATACAAATGAAGTTTTTAGGAATTTAATCATGCTCGCATTGGTGGATATTGTAACGATAATCGTTTTGATCGCTTTTTGTTACATTGTATACAAAAGATTTTTCACAATGGGCGATATTAACACTCCCCAAACTAACACCGAATACGAACAGGGTTTCACGGACGCTGTGGAATATTTTGGCTTAAGAAAACTCTATGAAGAAGACCAAGATTTGAAAAATCAAATGCAACAGGTTTTCGGTGAGGCCGGCATTCATCATCGGATGTCGGAGATGCTGGATAAAAAGAATAGGTCGGAAACCTGATTATGAAAAAGAATGACCCCAAATTGAAGGATGCCGCGACCATTAGGGCTCGTTTTAAAGAGGCCATTGACGTAGCCTTTAAAGTTTACTGCGAATGCGAGCAGGTGGCCGCGTACGCCATACTGGAGGTGTCACGTCTCGAAAAAATGCGTTGCGCCAATGATAAAGAAGAATTCGATAGAGATTGTCGGATAAAGGAAAAGGCTGAAGTGCTGGACTCTGCGAAGAGGAATCTCCGATTGGTATTGGATAGAATCCACATACTGGCTATGGACCGCGATAAGACAATTTCCGATATCTATGTCAGCAGCAAAATTATGGACATAGAAGACAAACTGGCCGGCTTGACTCCTTGGCTTCAAGACTTATCAGACGAAATGCGCGGCAAAGCCGAATCAGCTAAACTTTATGCAAAACTCACTTCGGAGATAATGAGCGTCAGCAAACCGGATTTAAAATAAAGCCGTTCAATTCAAAATATTTACTTTTGTGACCCCCATTTTCCGAAAAATACGAATTCCTTCTTGAACCTATTCGGTGGATTCTTCTTCTCATCCGGATATCCTAATGCGACCATGCACAATGGAACCACTTGATCCGGTATTCCGAAGATTGTCCGCAATCCTTCGATTCGTTCCTGAACTGGATAGATCCCAACCCAACAAGCTCCCAGTTTTAAAGCATTGGCGGCTATCAGAATATTTTCGGTGGCCGCGGAACAGTCCATAATCCAGCGGTCCTTTAAATTTTCAAGCGTCGGGTCGGCGCACACAACAATCGCTGCATTCGCCGAATTCAACATGTTAACATGAGGGTGGAATTGCCCGACAGCTTCCATGTCCGACCGTTCACGGACAATAATGTACCGCCAGACTTCTCCAGCCGCAGTGGGGGCGCTCATGGCCGCTTCCAAAAGTTTCGCGATAGTTTGGTCATCTATTGCTTGGTCCGTAAATTTACGGATGCTGCGTCTAGTGGTGATCGCTTCAAAAGCTTCCATGGCATTGACCTCACTCTACCTTGGTAATCTGTAAGTACTTTCAATTGTGGCAATGACTTGCTGCTTGGCTTGATCCATCTGCCAACCGTTCTGCAGTAGACAGGTCAAATAGTGACGGGCCGTCATTTGCATTTCCGTTTCAGATTGAGCGCGTGCTATGAGCATTGGAAATTGGGTGCAATCGGACCTTTGAGGTTGCTGTGGGGGTTGCCGCATACCGGGATCCGGGGCGCCGCCGGGCTGGGGAGGTCCCTGGTGGTCTCGAGCTCTTCTGGACCGTTGTTTAGGCTGCGGCTCTTGTTCTTCCAACTGCGGAGCTTGCGGGGCATAAGGCCTGACCGCTTTATAGTCCGAATGTTCCCTGGGGGCGCTACTTTGTCTCGGCTGTAGCCGATTGCCTGGCTGAACCGTTTGAGTTTGATCCGGCGCCGATGAGCTTGACGAGGCGCGACCATTGCCGTCAAATTCAGGGGCTATCGGCGCGGCATAAGGAAATTCTTGAGCGCCCACATAATCTGCACAGCACAGCGCCGTGATCGTCAATAATAGAATTACCATACCAGCTTTCATCTTCTAAACTCCCTCAAGGGGAGGCACTATAGCATAAGAGTATGCTGATAACCATCTGATTTTAGGTCACTGGCTTACATTAAGGTGACGTGCGGCGTTGATCTCGCGAAGAGACCGGCGCTCCTCGCAAAGTCGGAGTTTTGGCGAAAAAGAAGGAGCATAGAGTGATAATTGCGCTCACAAACATTGTCACAGAGCCCATCAAAAACATGACCGACAGTCCGCTGGAATTCGCGATAAATCCCCAAGCTAAAACTGAAAGATTGATTCCCACACCGAAGGATCCGGTAAATAACGCGACGACTACCGCTCGGTTAGCTGATTCGGATTTATCCACCATCCTTGCCATCATTGCGGGATAAGAGAGCCCTTGAACCACACCGAAAAGGGATCCCAAAAAACAAGTCTGAAACGTGGAGGTAACCTGGCTGGTCCACCCCAGCATTACCCCGAATCCGATCAAGCAAAGGAGTATGAGTTTATCTCTGTTTACGTTATCCGCAATTCCACCGAGTAATAATCGCACCAGGATCAAGGTTATACCGTAGCAAATAAAGAAAACCCCCGCCTGTAAGCCCAAACTTTTGGCGTACAACGGGAAAAAGGTGTTCATTGCGGCAAACCCTGACCCAAAGATTACCGCCATTGCCATCATACTCATGTAGCCGTTATGAAAAGCCGTCACAAAGAAGCCCTGAATGGCCTGTCTGCTTAATTTGCGTTCCGGTTCCCTGATGAAAACGGAAATTGTAGTTCCTATTAATCCATACAGAATTAGCAGAGCAAAATACGACTTCATGCCCCAATGCGTCAGGAAGAGTTCACCCAGAAACGGCCCGAAAGATACGGCCAAAGACCCTGATACGCCGAATAGTCCGATTGCCTGAGCCCGCCGGTCGGGCGGCGCCATGTCGACTACTGCCGTGGCGCATCCGTTAAAGCAAGCGGCAAACGCCACACCTTGTATTAGGCGCACTAATGTCATCAAAGGTGAGTATTCGGTAAAGAAAAAGAAGCCCGCATTGCTGACCCCAATCAAAAATATGCCGGAAACGATAAACAACTTCCGCCCATATTTATCGATCAGAGGGGCAACCAACGGCAAACATCCTAATGAAGTGACGCCGATGGCGCCCATAACTATGCCGACGTCGAACTTATTACCGCCAAGCTCCACAATTACGACAGGAAGAAAACTCCAGGTAGCTACTATTAAGAAGAGGCAAAAGTTAGTTGCGGCGATTAGAAGAAATTGAGGGCTGAAAAGCATATTTGATATCAAAAATTCACTCCGGTGATCCGGTAAACGAGAACATAACGACTGGTCCAATAACCGGAAATTTTAAACTGGGTTTCAGTTCTTTAAAAAATAACAAGAATATAAGGCGTTTAGATTATATCATGGGTATAAAAAAATTACGGGTAATGAACCACTCCGATTCGTGACATCGTAATTACGGTCAAAATATTCAGCTTTCTATGGCTTTCACAGTCTAGCTTAGAGATTGCCAATCGCTATAAATGACACCGCATTGGGTCTATTGTTCCTTGCCTTCGCTGTTGTCCAGCCGCCAATTTTTAGTCGAACCTTTTTTATCACGCCATATGATTCGCCTTGGCTGGCGTTGAGGGGGTTCATTTACAATTGGAGCTTCGGATTGCGTCTGCGGTTCACTTCCTATTTCCGGCAGAGGTTGGTTCATCTGTTCTTGATCAGCCGGTAATTGTTGCTGAGTGCGTCTATCCTCGACTACATCTTCCTCAGTAATACGCGAATCTCTAGTCACAGCGGGTTTGACCTGCGGCTTGGGACCCGCGCATCCGCAGATCATGAAAACCACAGCTAGTATCCCAATAAAGACAAAAAGATAGAGAGTTTTAGCACAAAATAAATTCTGCGACTGTTTCATTTTTAGGCCGCCGAATGGAGCAGATTTGGCAATTTAGAACTAAATTTCATCATTAAACTTTTTCGGATGTTTGCCCACAATGATCAAAATAACCTCTTATGAAAATTAAAAAGAGGCTATGATCTCCTATAGGATTTGTCGAAAGTTCGTCGAACAAAGCCTCTGACCCGTCGTCCCCACGCCTGCCCTGGGCGCGATCTAGGGAAAGTTGGGACCCAGATTTTCCCGGATGCCGCGGCTTGCGCTGGAATGACGATAATAGGCTCTGAATGCGAGACGAAGCTCTACAGCTTTACGTAACTCGGATAGCCGACTAATTGAAGACATTATCATTTATCCGTGATTACTTTCGAGAATCAG
Source organism: Desulfomonilales bacterium (assembly GCA_038250835.1). Taxonomy (GTDB): domain Bacteria; phylum Desulfobacterota; class Desulfomonilia; order Desulfomonilales; family Desulfomonilaceae; genus JBBSBY01. Next base: position 93,365 of record JBBSBY010000002.1, read on the forward strand.
TCTAATATCCCGACCCGGTTTTTAGATCACCTCATTAGATTCGTATGGCAAAGGCAATATGCCGTCAAAAATAGACGCGTCGTGACTATTGTCCAGCACTATTATACCAACTTTTTCCAGCCTTCCGAAACATTCAGATCGGTGAGGCTGAAAACCGCTCCTGGCAGCATCTATTACGCCGTGGGTTAAAATAATGCAATACATTGCGCCGCAAATGGAATGAAAATCGGGTCTATTCATGCTTCCCTGCGGATCCCGCAAAAACCTGAGTCGTGTAGACAAGCCTCTTTGAGCACGGAACAACACCAACACCAATGTACTGGAACTTGGGATTTAATATATTCTTTCGATGTCCTTTGCTGGCCATCCACCCTTGCATAATTTGGCGCGCCCATTTGTCGATGGTATCGAAGGTGCGAAACGCTATATTTTCCCCAATTAACCTTACATTTACCAATTCACGTCTTTCCTCCAACTTGCGTCTGCCCTTGGGAAAAGAATCGGATTCATGCTTTAGGATTTGCGTGGAGCACATGTCACGAGTATGTTGTTGCGCCAAAGACTGCAATGCTGGGCTGCTCTTCAGTGACTTTATGCCACGTTTTTCGCGTTCCGCATTTGTCTTTTCTAAGATCATTTGCTCAATTTTTTGGATATTTTCTTTGCTGATGTAATCCTTTTCAGACTTAGATTTTTCTTCGGCAAAAGCGCCGGCTCCGCCGAAACATGCCATAGCCATTAATAGCAGTGCGATAATTATGATCCCGTGAGGCGCCCTCATACGACTTGTTTGGTCGCAACGATTCAATTTCATTAATTTGTCAACTGATACTTCAGTATCAACAGAGCTTTTCCACATAAATTCTTCCCATCCGATTATAAATCTTAGCATAACGCGCCTGGTAGAAATCCGGCTTAAAATTGCTGAACTCTTTATAAATATAGCATAAAGAAAATAGGTCCAGTGGAAAGTTACAGAACGTGAGTGAAAAAACTGATGGAAACATTATGTAGTGTTCATTATGATGATCAGGGACGGAAGGATTGAGAGCGCGTCTTTCGCTGCTGTGCTAAAGGTTTCCCAGCGGCGTCTATATAATTCATCTGCCTCATCGATATAGACTCGGAAAGTCATAGACGCTTAGTGGGCCACACAATGGTGGACGTAAAATCTTTACAGTTGTATAGTCACAACGACAATAGCGCTCAACCTTTGTAAATCCTTTTGACATTTGGAAGGTAAAATTCACTTTTAAGTTGACTGATCAACTTTTTCATATTTAGGCGCCCATTGCACAAACTACCAACATTATTTTTACTCGTGCTGCTGATTGCGTTCGGCTTTCCAGCCGGCGGGCATACCGAGAGCGCTGCGCGCATTTCAGTGCTTATGGCGACGGGGATGCCGGGTAGCACTTATTATCAGGCCGGTCTCGGAATGGCGTCTTTGTGGACGACTCGACTTCGAGATATAGGCATAAGAGTTTCAGCGGCTATTTCCGAAGGCTCCATTGAAAACATCGATGCAATACGGATAGCCGACGCGGATATTATTCTGGTGGAAAATTTGTTCAGTTCAATGGCTTACACTGGGACGGGCCTATTCAAAGGTAGGCCGATCACCGAATTGAGAAGTGTGACGAATTTATGGCCCAATGTGCTACACTTTATGATTCGTTCCGACAAAGTCTCCACAGGAGCTTTACTGGATCTGGACGATCTTACCACCGCTATCGAGTTACCCGACAGCGGAAATCGCTTTCTTACTGAGATGCTGCTGAAGGGGCTGAAATCCGGAAAAAACAAGATAAAATTTCGCCCTATGAGCAACTTCGCGGCGGCTGAAGCGCTACGTAAAGGCCATGTTCAGGCTTTAGACGTCATAGGAGGGCCTCCGATTCCTTTAGTGACGGCGCTGTTCAATGAACTTAAAACCGGCATAGCTTTTCTAAATGTTACAGATGCGCAAGTGGAAGCCATAAATAGTGACTATAAATGGAGTATTTTTCGACAAATAATTCCTGTAGGCACGTATCCAGGTCAAAATAAACCGATTAATACAGTAGCCCAGATGTCGAGTTTATGCGCCGCTGCCTCGTTGGATTCACAGGTTGTATATTCATTGACCAAATCGCTTTATGAAAATCTGGAGCATTTGGTTAAAGTTCATCCCTCTTTCCGACATATTAGTATCGAGAAAGCCATAGATGGGCTTGCAGTGCCGCTGCACAAGGGCGCAATTCGATATTACAAAGAAAGAAAAATCAAAATTCCCGAACATTTGACGCAATAAACTAAGCCCTGCAAGGAGGCATTTATGAGGGACGTTTTCATTATTAATGCGGTTCGTACCCCCGTTGGATCATTTGGAGGAGCTCTAACGGGTGTTCCTGCGGTAGAATTAGGGACCCTGGTAGTCAAGGAACTTCTAAAAAGAACCGGCTTAAAACCGGAGCAGGTTGATGAGCTGGTTTTCGGCTGTGTTCTACAATCCGGCCAGGGACAAAATGTGGCGCGCCAGATAGTGATTAAATCCGGTATCCCCAGGGAAGTTCCGGCATTCACGATCAACAAGGTTTGCGCTTCAGGATTGCGATCCGTCTCTCTTGCCGCCCAGATGATTAAAGCCGGCGACGCGGATGCCATCATTGCCGGCGGAACTGAAAATATGTCCGCGGCTCCGTATGGGGCGCCGAACGTAAGATGGGGCGCCAGACTGAACAACGGCCAATTAGTTGATTTGATGATACATGATGGGCTCTGGGAAATATTCAACAATTATCATATGGGTATGACCGCTGAAAACGTGGCGGATCAATACGGATTAACAAGAGAAGAGCAAGATAAATTGAGCGAGCAAAGCCAGCAAAGAGCTGAAGCTGCCATAAAGAGCGGCAGATTTAAGGATGAAATTGTTCCTGTGGTGATTCCTCAACGGAAAGGTGATCCGAAAGTTTTCGATACTGATGAACATCCCCGCGCCGGAACTACATTCGAAGCTCTCAGCAAACTGAAACCCGCCTTCAAGAAGGATGGCTCCGTTACAGCCGGCAACGCTTCCGGAATCAATGACGGCGCCGCTGCTATTTTGGTCATGTCCGGCGAAAAGATGAGAGAGCTGGGTCTTAAACCTATGGTAAAAATTATTTCCTATGCTTCAGCGGGAGTAGATCCAAGCGTGATGGGGATCGGCCCGGTGCCGGCTACCAGGAAAGCTCTCGAAAAAGCGGGACTGCAACTCTCTGATATTGATCTCATCGAGGCAAATGAGGCTTTTGCGGCGCAAACACTGGCAGTAGGCAAGGATCTAGGATTCGACTACGATAAAGTGAACGTAAACGGCGGCGCAATAGCAATAGGTCATCCAATCGGCGCCTCGGGCGCAAGGATACTCACTTCATTGCTTTACGAAATGCAAAAACGGGATAATGTGAAGAAGGGTCTCGCTACTCTCTGCGTAGGCGGCGGCATGGGCTCGGCTCTTATCGTCGAGAAGGTGTAAGTAAATTTAGAGTGTAGTTACCAAAGTTGATACGCTAAATAGAGATGTAAACGGCAAAGCTTCAGTTTTTGCGCCCTCTATCGCGCGAACCGCTTTTTATTGGACCGTGTATCGGTAGATCTTTTAAACTTGCTGATGGGGGCGGGTTTCACCCGTCCCTGCAATAATCAGCGACTTTTCCCACGTCGACATTTTCCGGATCAGAGACACAATCCGCCAATTAGTATCTTAGCGCTTCCACGATTTCAAAATTAGACGCTCGCCAAGCGGGCGCCAGTCCGCCGACAAATCCCATGCCCAAAGAAAACATCATCGTTTCCAAAGCTATTGTTGGGGTGAGGGTAAACCCAAAAGCAAGTTCGGAGAACGTCTCCCAGTTCATTGTAGAAATTGTCAAGAATTGAAGCAATGAACTGAACAAAATCCCAAATGCGCCGCCGGCTATACCCAGGAGCAAAGATTCAGCAAGAAATGCAGTTAAAATGCTAAGTTTCTGAAAGCCAAGAGCCCTCATGACTCCGATCTCTCGCGTTCTATTCACCACAGCGGAATACATTGTTACCATGGCGCCTAGGATTGCCCCAACACTGAAGAATGTTGTCATGGCTATACCCAGTATTCGAATAAATTTGGCCATCACTTCGGATTGAGCTCTGTAAAAATCAATCTCTCGTTTAACTTGCACTGTCAGTCGAGGGTCTCGTTCCAGGTCTTGCTTAAATGTTTCAAAAGCAGATTTGGAGGGTATTCTTACGATTACCACAGAATATGCGTTACGACGAAAAGCCCCCATTAACTGATCGCCGTCCGCCCAAATTTCCGAGTCGAACGCCGTCTTGCCGGCCTCGTAAATTCCCACTACCGTCCAATCGGCCATCGCAAAATGCAAAACACCGCCCAAGCCGGCGCCGGTGATCCTCTCCGCGATACTTTTGCCCACGATAACTTCTCTCGACCCTGGACGAATTTTGCGTCCCACTGTGAGTTTCACTTGAGACCGCAGTTGCATGGAGTGTTTATCTATTCCGCGTACAACCACGTTTGTTGGTTTACCGCTCGACGCTTTCGGCAATGTGACCAGAACCAGGGCCTCTTTAGCCGCAATAGGATCTCCTTTCGAATCCTGCTCCACTTCCGGCCTGACTGATATAATTGCAGCGTCATTGCGATCTACCACGCTTGAAACCTCAGTTTCCGCAGCGCCCCTCAAAACTATGGCATTACCTGGCTGACCAGTCTCCTGGAGCGTTTTTTCCAATCCTTGGGCAAGCATCAGCACCGCGGCAAAAACGAATGCTACCAGAGCCATACCTCCGGCGGTCAAGGCCGAAGTCAACCTACGCACCCAAAGATTTCGCCAGGTATAACTAAATGGAATTGCCATGCTTAAGCTCAGTATTGTCTTTAACTATCTGGTAATTGAAAATCTCGGCGAAGGTTTCGATAATGTGAGATTGGACTACTTTTTTCTCGACTTGTCCAATCACATCAGTAATGGAGATCATCTTGGTTTCAGGCGCCCCGCATAATACAACAAACTTCGATACTTCAGAAATTAGATTAGTATTCAAGCTGAATCCGTGATAGGCGACTCGTTGAGTAACTCGCACTCCGATAGACGCGATTTTTTCATTTGCCGCAATCCAAACTCCGATTTGACCGGGAATTCGATTACCATTGATCCCAATTTTACTTAATGTTCTTATAATAACTTCCTCGAGGTTGTAGACATACTCCCGGACCGACAGCTTGGCGGCCCTAAGATCAATGATAGGATAGCAAACTATCTGGCCGGGTCCGTGGTATGTGGCCTGACCGCCTCTATCCGACTGCACGACTGAAATGCCGCGCATTTGCAGCTCGTCTTCGGACATAAGAAGCTGTGCGCCTGCGTCTCTGTGTCCCAATGTTATTGTGGGGGGATGTTCGAGAATCAGCAGTTTGTCAATGTCCAGACCGCGATTTCGCAGTTTTTCTTCGACTAATCTCCGCTGAAGCCGTAACGCTCGCGAATAATCAAGGCTTTCGAAGAGGAGCAACAAACAGGGTCTCGACGTGACTGATGAATTGCCTGGTTTCAAGATGTTTCATTCCGGATTGCTTTTAATTTCGTAATATCATGTTGAAGATCCTTTTCTCAGTTTTAGAAACTGTGGAGAAGGAGCCACGAGGAGCACGGAAATACTACCATTTTTATGGCGAGCCGGTATCACATTTCCCTACGGTTATCCAGCGCTTTGGACAATGTCAGAGGATCGGCATATTCGAGCGCCCCGCCAACAGGGATGCCGTACGCGATTCTGCTGAGTTTTATGCCGGACTTTTGCAACTTATCAGCCATGTAGGAAGCGGTGGCTTCGCCCTCGACAGTGGGGTTTAGCGCAAGAATTATCTCGGAGACACCTGGTTTCCGAGCCCTTTCGAATAACTCCCGGCATTTAATGTCCGCCGGTCCGATGGCGTCCAAAGGCGATAATGTCCCATGTAGGACGTGATACAGGCCTCTAAAATGACCCACCTTTTCTATTGTGATAAGGTCCAGCGGCGTCTCGACAACGCAAATTGTTGAGCGGTCCCTTTTCATATCGGAACATATCGAGCAAGGATCCGTGTCCGTCAAGCTGAAGCATGCTGAGCATAATCTCAAACTTTCTTTCACATCTTTGATTGCGGAAATTAGATTGCGAATGTCCGCGGAGTCTGCGTTTAGAAAATAGAATGCAAATCTGGTAGCGGTTTTTTCGCCCACTCCGGGAAGCTTCTTTAAAGCTTTGATTAGTGTGGATAAAGATTCCGTCAGCTCAGCCCTCCGAGTTTTTTCAGCTATTCTAGCGCATTATGCTTTCATTTTACACCCTGCTGGATCGGGTGATCTATTCAAGAACAAGGTTCCCAGTTCGTCGTCAGGATTTTGGCCAAATTAATCGACTTTATATAATTCGTTTTTTGTTATAAATTCCATTCCATTCTCAGCTACGAACACGAATCACAGTGCAATATCAGGTCTGGAGGGCAATTATGGATGAATTTGTGCGTGAACATACACGGAAAACAATTGATGCTACCCTGGAAGCTTTGAAAAAGCACGGATTTGGAGCAAAGTTCTTTGAAACCCGGAAGGAAGCCGCTGATTTCATCTTAGACGCCGCGAAAGATTGCGAAACAGTGGGCATAGCAGGCACGCACACTGTGCGAGCGTTACAGGTTCTACCCATATTGGAGGAGCTTGGTAAAACTATTTACGATCATTGGAAATTTAAACCCGGTGAGCCGGAAGAGCTTGACTGCCGGAAAAAGCAGATGACTTCCGATCTTTTTCTGACCTCCGCAAACGCTGTGACAATGACCGGTGAAATAGTAAACAAAGACGGCGCGGGAAATCGAATAAACGCCATGACTTTTGGGCCAAAAAAAGTGATCATTGTAATGGGGAAAAATAAGATTGTCACTGATTTGAATGACGCTCTTGACCGTATAGAAACTACGGCAGGTCCCATTCGCGCCGCAAGTCTGAAGCGCAAAACTCCGTGCGCTTCAACGGGAGTCTGTATGGATTGCGAGTCTCCGGAACGCATTTGTAGGATTACCAGCATTTTACACAGACAGCCGATGCTGTCGAATATCACCGTGGGCATTCTCAACGAGGATTTAGGATACTGATATGGAATTGAGGATAGCGGCTCCAAATAGGATAGATTTGGGGGGCGGCACTACGGATATATATCCTTTATACCTATTCATGGACGGCGGCTGCACGGTAAACATCGCCATTACGGTGCTTAGCATGGTCACTTTCCGGGTTCACGGGGGCGTGGGAGTCCGCATCACCTCGGAAGATCTCGAAAAAACTATTGAAGCGCCCGATCCTGACAACCTGCCGCTGGACGGCCCGTTAGGGTTAATCGCAAGGGCAGTAAAGGCAATTCCGCCCGATGCGGGACTGGAGATAATTACCTGTAATCAAGCCCCGGCAGGATCAGGACTGGGAGCTTCGAGCGCGCTGATTGCGGCCGTAATTCGCGGCCTACAACATCTACGAAACGAAAAACACGAGCCCACTAAGCTTTGCGCTCTGGCGATGAATATAGAGACTTCTCACATTGGGGTTCCCGCCGGAAATCAAGACCACATAGCCTCGGTCTTCGGTGGAATTTCCATGATTGATTTTGGGCACAACAGCTTTTGCAGGTCTTCTTTGCCGAGAAACTCAAAAATGTTGAAGTTGTTGGAACAATCCTTGGTTTTGTCCTATACGGGACTCAGCCGCTTTTCCGGCATGAATAATTGGGAAATTACCAAAGATTTTATAGACGGTAAAAATAATGTTAGAGAAAAGCTCATTCAGATAAGGAATATTGCCAAGCGAATGACGCACAATATCTTAGCTGGTGATTGGCACGGGGTAGGAAGGTTAATTGATGAGGAATGGCAGATTAGAAGGACTTTGGCGGAAGGTGTAAGCACTCAACGCATAGATGGAATAATGCTCTCCGCCATGGAAGCAGGCGCGCTGGCCAATAAAATTTGCGGGGCGGGTGGAGGCGGTTGTATGATAACTTTTGTTGACCCCGTTAAGCGATCTCAAGTGGAAGAGGCTATTGTTACATCGGGTGGAAAGCTGATTCCTTTTTCAATTGCGCGTCAAGGCGCCATTATTGACTGTGATAAATAGATGGAAGTGATTCTTGTTTTTTTTTAAAATCCGTGTTAGACACGCCGGCAGCAAAAGAACTTGATTCTCGGAGGAATCACACATGATCAAAAAAATGTTGGTGTTTGCTATTGCCGCTTTATTCTGGTTGACTTTGGTCCCTTTTGCCTCGGCTGAAGAGTGGGCCGTTATTAAGGATTCCAGTGGTAAATGCAGCGTGAGGAGCGTGAAGAAAGCTACTCCCAAGACTATTGCCGGACCTTTCAAATCAAAAGCCGAAGCTGAGAAAGCCAAACAGGAAAAATGCCCTAAACCGGAGAAAAAATCCAAAAAGTAAGTTTTGCTCACTCCGACTATAGTGTTCCTCATTTCTTCGGAATCACTCCCATCTTATCGTCCCGGCGCACGCCGGGACCTAGATTTTCCTGGATACGGCTTTCCGCTGATCTGGTCTGGGGTAACCCTCGTGGGCGCTAACCTTCGCTGAACTCAAAAGCAGAATCACGGCGCCGGAGTAAAAGTCCCACTCAAAAGAGGAATTTAGGGAGTAATTTCGTCTGCCGTGGAACTATAAATGATTACTAATGTTCTTCTCCTTAGTCATCGGTGAAATGAAACCAGACCCGAATAAACGGCCAAACGTCCTTACCCACCGCCAAGTTTTCCAATTCATCACGCCTGTGAATCATAATGCGAATACTGCATTGTAAATATGCCTCGACCCTGCGTAATTGAACGCAGCGAAGTCGTATACCCAAACATCGTGGCAAGCGGCACAACTGCCATCAGGACCGATGTCTTCCCACGGGGGATCACTTCCTCGAGTCTTCCTCGCCTGCTGTTCAAATCAGCGATAACCTCTCCGACAAATTCATCAGGGACGACGACTTCAACGCTCATGTATGGTTCCAGTATAACCGGAGACGCTTTTTCACACGCTTCTCTAAAAGCTTGAGAAGCGGCGACTTTTACTCCCAATCCGGACATACTGTGGATGTCGGCGCCGAAAGACTTCAGAGTTATTTCCAAATCCACGATTTCGTAGCCTGTCAATGGGCCGGAAAGTGTACCTTCACGTGCTCCTTCCTCGGCATAATGGATAAGCTCCGTAGGCGCTGTTTCCAAACCGGGCGCAACGCTAAAGTTATTACCTGAACCGCGATCGATCGGCTTAACCATGATGGTGACTTCACCAAAGTGCCTGGTGTCGTTAATTTCACGATCAAACACCATGCGTCCCCGGCCCTGGGACTGTATAGTTTCTTTGTAAACAACCTGAGGTTTACCGGTTTGAACCTCCACCCCGTATTCTCTTTTTAACCTATCTACAATTATGTCGAGGTGCAATTCCCCCATTCCGGACACAATTAGTTGACCTGTGTCCGAGTTTTCAGAATACGCGAAAGTCGGATCTTCAATGGCTATTTTCTCTAAACTGACCAAGAGTTTCTCCTGATCAGCCCTTGTCTTTGGTTCAATAGCTATTGAAATTACAGGCTTCCGCATATCCATGGCTTCCAGAATCAAGGGAGAGCCCTGCGGAGTCAAGGTGTCCCCGGTTTTAGTATCCTTAAGGCCTATCGCTAATGCTATACTGCCTGCCGGAGCGAACTTTATCTTTTCTCGCTTGTTTGCGTGCATCGAAAACAACCTGGCCACGCGTTCCTTGATCCCCTGGGAAGCGTTGTAAACTTCAGTCTCGGCTTCAAGCGAGCCGGAATAAACACGCACGTAAGTGGCTTTTCTACCCTGGTCCATCAACACTTTAAAAGCAAATGCGCAAAGCGGCTCTTTTCCCTTGGGCGACCGAGTTTCTTCGGCTCCGGTGACCGGATTAATTCCGACGACGGCAGGCACTTCGAGGGGTGAAGGCAGTAAATCTATGGCCGCGTCAATGACGGGTTGAACCCCGATGTTCTTTAATGCGGAGCCGCACAAAGTCGGCACAAGTCGATTAGAGATAACGCCTTGTCTTAGTCCTGCGATAATTTGCTTCTCCTCCAGGTCATCATGTTCCAGATAATGTTCTATGAGGTCTTCATCCATCTCCGCAGCGCTTTCAAGCATATATTTCCTGGCCTTTTGCGCTTCATCCACGAATTCCTCAGGAATTTCAGAATCAGTGTAATCTTCGCCCTGCGTAGATGTGTCCCAGGTAATCGCCTTCATTCTGATGAGGTCAATAATGCCGAGGAAACTATCAGCCTTCATCATCGGGATCTGTATCGGCACGGTATTAGCGCCCAAGCGGTCTTTCATCATTGCGAGGGCGCGATTAAAATCTGCGCCTATTCTATCCATCTTATTTACAAACGCGATTCTCGGCACCTTATATCTTTCAGCTTGATACCATACCGTCTCTGTCTGGGGTTGAACTCCGCCGACCGCGCAAATTACCGCTACAACTCCGTCCAGGACGCGTAGTGATCGTTCAACTTCGATTGTGAAGTCGACGTGTCCCGGAGTATCGATTAAATGGATTTCATGGCCTTTCCAGTTGAAAGTGGTGGCCGCGGACATAATAGTAATGCCCCTCTCCTGTTCCTGAGGCATGTAATCCATTGTGGCCGAACCTTCATCAACTTCGCCGATCTTGTGGATCCGTTTAGCGTAAAACAGAATCCTTTCAGTCAACGTGGTTTTTCCAGCGTCTATGTGGGCCGTAATGCCTATATTTCTAATTTTCGCCAAGCTTACCGACACGGTGTCTCCCAAACATTCCGCTGATTTATGCGGAACGGTGTAGTTCTTTATAGTTTTAGAGGTCACAAAAAATTGCGAATCATGCGGGCCGGCGCGTGCCTCATGTTTTTCTTAATAGATGTTCAACAAAATGAAACGTCAAAAATTTGAACTAGATAAACGACTACTAAATTAAATACTTATGTCTACAGGTGATTTAACGAATATACATTTTTTCGCGCATTTTAGCAATTCAGGTCAGCTTATCCCGTGATAAATCAGTTTGCGTTTCAATTGCCCAAATGATAAAATTGGAGTGTTTTATACCGATAAAAACAATGAAAGCTCACATGTTCCGGCGACTGATAAACAATGGAATACATAACTAATTTTTACGATCAGATTAATAGATATTTAGGAGTCACCGGCCCGGGTGATTTGATAATTAATCCCGTATTCTTGGGCTTTTGCATAATGCTATTTCTGTATACTCTTTTCACCGGCATGAAGTACATGGCAATACTTATCGCCGGTTTTCTTGGAACTGCGGTAATTACACACTACTTCTATCCCTCCGAGACCAGTGACCTGGGCGCTTTACTCACCTATGTCGGCATATTAGGTTTGCTGGCGCTGGTTCTAATTTACTTCGGATTTATTCGAGAGTAAACGGCGCCAAATTCTTCCATCATTTGTCCTTTACAAAAAAGGCAAAGGAATTGACCTATTATGCCCTACATAATTGATGGAAATAATGTGATGGCCGTTTTCCACCGAGACAAAATTACGGCGCGAAAAATGCTGATGACGGCTTTGGTCAAGTTTAAAGCCGTTCATCGGACAAAGATCAAAGTGGTCTTTGACGGAGTTCCGGATGATCAGTACCCGGACGGAATTGTGAAGCGTGGAATAAATGTTCTTTATGCAAGGCCCGGTTCAGACGCTGATACTAAAATCAAATCAATTGTCAATAAAGCTTCATTTAAGAGAGATATAATTGTCGTGTCTTCGGACAAGGAACTTGTTTCCTATGTCCGCCATAGAGGAACTAAATCCCTATCGTCTCACAAATTCAAGGACGAACTCTTGGCTACTGAGCAGCGATTTCTCTTGCAAGATAAAATTGGTCAAAGCTCCGTGGATGTAAAAGATTGGCTGGATTATTTTGGTGAGAGTCATAAACAAGACTTTTAAAGGCCCGCCAAGTAGCTAACCAATCCTTGAGCAATGCCGGAGGCTATTTTATCGAGATATCCGGAGCTACTGAGTTTGGCTCGCTCACGATCACTGCTTATGAATGCGCATTCAATCAATACGGCAGGCATTTTGGCTCCCAGCAATACATAGAAAGGTCCCTTTTTAATCCCGCGCTGCCTTCCTGAAGGAACAAACTTACCGAGACCGAGACTGATATGCTCGGCAAGTTCAGATGATTCGGTTTTTTTGGATGTGACCATTAAATCCAGTAAGGTGGCCTGAAGATCATTCATCGTGTGTATCGGTATTCCATTCTCCCGTGCAGCCGCTCTAATTTCTTTCCTCGATCCCGCAGCGCTCAAAACGTAAGTCTCCATTCCGCGGGACACACTGTCGTTTGTCGAATTGCAATGGAGAGACACAAATAGATCCACTTCAAGGTTGTTGGCAAAGGCCGTCCGATCGGACAACGGCAAGAAAACGTCGGAATCTCGGGTAAGTGTTACCTTGATTTTGCCTTCGGAATTGAGCTTATCCGCAATCCTCTTAGCCACGGCAAGGGTTATGTCTTTTTCCTTGAGCTTGCCGTCTCTGGACACTGCGCCTGGATCTTTACCGCCATGTCCGGGATCAATCACTATAGTGTAGACTCTTTTGGAACTGGACGCAGCCTTCTTCTTATTCTTCACCCGAGGGACATCGATCATGCTCGGCTTCACCGACGCTATTTGAATCGGCGGCATTACTCCCGGTTTCTGGGCTTGAATGGTGGGCGCTTTCGTGGCGATTACCGGTCCCGCCTTTTTGTCGGTGGGAGGCGCCGGCGAAAGGTCGGTATTTTGTTGAGGCTCAACTGAGCTCGTCGCGACCCCCGATTCCATATTGTTTTTCGGTATTACAGTCGCGTCCGTTGTGTCCGAAGCGGTCCGTCGACCGCCGTTGGCGAGATGAGTGGTGGACGCCGATGTGCGGCTCCTCTCCTGAACATAATCCATCCAGTAAGGGTTGCCGATCTTTGTGTAATCAACATAATCAGACGCCGACGCTTCTTGGCTAAGTCTCCGAGGCTTAGATTCAGTGATTGGTTCTTTTGCGGCGCCGGCATTAGAGGATGAAACGCTTTGCGCCGCAAATTGATAATCGGAGGGTGGAACACTGTTCTTTAGAAGCGCGTCAGCTTCTTTTACAGCCCTTAATCCTTCCATTAATTCCGGTTTTTTCCGGCACAAGGTCGTGTATTCGTTCAAATTACGTATTGCGCGGCGTAGGTCCTGCTTATCGCCGAATCTGCGATAACACTCAACACCGGCTTTTCCCGCAAGCAATAAACATTGTTTTGACGATTTTTTGTCTTTAAATGAAGCGCCTAATGAACAGTATAAATCAATGAGCGCGGACCAATCCTTCCGATCCGACTTTGTGGACTCGAGAGTAATTTGCCGCTTGTATGTGGTTGTGATTGACGGCGTCGGCGCGGAAGTTTGCCCGACTGCGACCGGCAATACCTGCAAGACACCGACAAATATAATAATTTTTAAAATTGTGGAATGACACACAATGCTTCCAATCCTTCAGCGACTTCAATCAATTGCTTTTTGCATGTTGTTTATCAATATTGCTGGGTCGTGGACATTTGATTGATCGAACGGCGACAATTTCGCCCTGGTTTTCATCTATGTTTTTACAAGTTGTTAAGAGTTTCTGATGGAGTTCGGCTGGAATAGTTATGCCTCGCCTAATGAATTTCCAGAGCATAGCTGCCTCCCGAAATATAATAATGATACTTTATCATCTAATATCAAGAAATTCAATTGAATCTATATAATATGGTTTAACTATAAGTATGATTTTAGTCGTGCTGGATTTTTGCTTGGCCTGCATGTACTCTTGGATTTAGGCAATGCTTTGGGTAAGCTGTATTTTCAAAATCAACAACTCGTCGGTTGGCTTACAATCGTTTAGATTTCGTTTTCAACGTATGGCTGATTCTCAGTATCACAATTAACAAGGGATCCAAATGTCTGAAGAGAAAAAAGGATTTTTTAAACGGTTTTTCACTGGTAAAACCGAACCTGAAAATGTTGAAGAGTCATCTCCTCCTGGGCCGGAGGTATTAGAGGCTCCCGTCTCCCTTGAACCTCCCGAACAAGAAGAAAAGGCAAGTCTCTTTAGGTTGAAATCAGGTCTCAAGAAAACCCGTAAAGGATTTTTGAGCAGCCTGGATGAAGTGTTTCTCGGTAAACGGGAACTCGACGAAGAAATGATCTCCCGATTAGAAGCCGTTTTAGTGAAAGCGGACATTGGGGTAAAAACGGCGTTTGAACTCCTGGAAGGCGTGTCTGAGAGAGTTAAACGACGCGAGCTGGATGATCCGGAAGCTCTCATCAATCATCTTAAGAAACTCATTGTCGAAAAGCTTGAATCAGTAGAGGCGCCTTTGCGGGTCGGCTACGGCGCAGAACCTTTCGTAGTTATGGTGATTGGGGTAAATGGTTCAGGCAAGACCACCACGATAGCAAAAATTGCCGCAAGACATCAAGCCGCAGGTCGCAAAGTGCTCCTGGTCGCGGGTGACACCTTTAGAGCGGCGGCTGTGGAGCAACTGGAAATTTGGGCTAACCGCATCGGCTGCCCAATTGTAAAGGGGAAAGATAAAGCGGATCCCTCTTCGGTGGCGTACGAAGCCATGGAGAAAGCCTGCGCCGAGGATTTTGAATTGGTGCTTGTTGATACTGCGGGCAGGCTGCATACACGACTCCCGTTGATGGAAGAATTAAAGAAAGTTCGCAGGACTTTGAGCAAACAGGTGAATGGATCACCCCATGAAACTTTGCTCGTTATTGACGCTTCAATGGGACAAAACGCCATTCTCCAGGCCCGAACTTTTAACGAGGCAATCCCCATTACCGGAGTCGCCCTCACGAAGTTGGATGGAACAGCGAAAGGCGGAGTTGTTATAGGCATGTCAAACGAACTTCAGATTCCCATTCGTTTCATAGGTATTGGTGAAAAGACCGACGATTTGAGGGAATTCGATGCCAAACAGTTTGCCGAGGCATTATTTTCCGGGGTTGACGTTTCTGAAGACGACTGATTGTCTCCACATTAAATTCGTTAAATTTTTGCGTCGGCCGCAAATTCGGTAAGATGAAGATAACGGTCGAGGTGTAACCTGAGACACATCCGGAGATATCTTTCGATTTATCCGGAGAGGACGCGGCTCGATATCTTCAATAGATAGGAACTTTCAACAAACATTGTGGATATATGAAGAATAGTTATAAAGCAAAATTATTAATATTGGATGATGAAGCCGACATGCTCCGACTCTTGCAAAGAAGCCTGTCCGCTGATCTGGGATGTGAAGTCGATGTCGCCGCAAAAGCCGTAGACGCTTTGGCATTGCTGGAACACTCTTGGTACGATGTCATCCTTGCCGATGTGCGCATGCCCGGTATGAACGGTATGGAATTCCTTGACCATATCAACAAAGATCACGGCGATCTCACGGTAATCATGATGACTGCCTTTGGTTCGATTGATTTGGCCGTGGAATCAATTAAAAAAGGCGCCTACGATTTTATTACGAAGCCTTTTGAACATGACAAACTTTTGCGTTTAGTCCAGAAAGCACTGGAGAGAAGCAGGCTTGTAAAAGAAAATTCAGCTTTACAACAAAAGATTCGGGAGCAAGACACCTTCCACGAAATGGTGGGAATTAGCCCAAAAATGCTGAAGATTTTCGAGACCATTCGCCTCATAGGTAAGACCGACGTGATGGTATTGATTACAGGTGAATCGGGAACTGGGAAAGATATGGCTGCAAGGGCTATTCACGATATCAGCGGCAGACGGAATCAATCTTTTGTTTCAGTTAACTGTCCCAATTTGCCGGAAAGTATTCTGGAGAGCGAACTATTCGGATATAAGAAGGGCGCTTTTACAAATGCCACTCAGGATAAAAAGGGCATTTTTTGGGAAGCGCAAGGTGGAACGATTTTTCTTGATGAAATAGGAGATATTTCACCCACCTTGCAGACAAAATTGTTGAAAGTCCTCCAAGATAAGGAAATTCGACCTTTAGGCGCCAACAGGAATATCAAAGTAGATGTCCGGATTATAGCGTCCACCAATCAAGATTTGCCCAAACTGATTCAAGAACACGCCTTCAGGGAAGATTTGTTCTACAGACTTAATGTGTTTTCGCTACATATGCCGCCATTGAGAGAACGGCCCGAAGACATTCCTCTACTCGTAGGGCATTTTCTGAACAAGACGAGCAAAGAATTCAACAAAAGCGTCAAGAACATTTCCCCGGATCTAATGCAGAAATTCATGAAGCACAGTTGGCGCGGGAACATTAGAGAACTCCAAAATATAATTAGCCGCTCCGTCCTTTTGGCCTACTCAGAAGAAATTACAGCGCAGGATATTGATTGGCCAAAGGACAACACAGCCGTCTGCTTTATGGGTGATGAAATTGGAGCATTGTCATACAAGGAAGCCAAATCATTGCTCCTCGACCGTTTTCATAGAGGATACATTGACAACTTGCTGAGGAAAAACGGCGGCAACATCACCAAGTCTGCAAAGGATTGCGGGCTGGAGCGCCAGGCTCTTCAGCAGATAATGAAACGCTACGGTATACGTCCAAAAGATAATTCCGCTGATGACCGCCAGATTAGCCCACCTGAGAAGCTCTGAGGCTGCAATGCTTTAATTGCAGCGCAATGAAAAGCTTGCGATTACATTTACCGTGATTAATCAGTATTTTAATGCGTCGAGTCGCTCCTGGGGCGCAATAAATTAACTGCGCCGATCGCCACTTATTCATTGATGAACAACAACCGTTGTTAGTAAACGGCTAGTGGTGGGCCAGTATTGCTAACTGCTCGCCACTGGGCACACTTATTGCTGAACCGTAACCAATATACCTGGACTCACCATTAGGGCAAAGTGGCCAACATTCTCATTTTAGACCACGAAGAAGACTTTAGGATGCTGTTGAAACGTTTGCTTGAACGTAACGGGCACAAGGTTTTCATTACTTCGCCAAACGATGATCTATCACGGCGAATGCAGATAGAGTCACTAAATCTGGTGATTCTCACAATGGGACTCAAAGATAGCGCGGACTTGGCCGGTCAACTGAAGCGGATTAACCGGAATATCCGAGTAATGACCATCACCAACTACCTCCAGGGTGACGCAGAACCGGCCATACTAGATGACTTTTTGATTAAACCGGTGGATATAGAAACCATTGAAATGAAGGTAAATGAATTGTTGAGCCGGATAACTTCCGACTCGATTTAAGGCAATACTATTTCGGAGGAATGTATGAAGTTTAAGAACTACCTGATAGTTGGGTTGGTCATGGCCGCCTTGATATCGATTCCGCTGCTTGCCTGCGCCCAGGATGCGGCTAAGGCCCCGGCGGCGAGCGGTAATACCAAACTTGAGAACGCCATAGCTAAAACACCCCAGGGAGATGGACCGGGCAAAATCAATCTAAATGCTCCAAAGGGATTTGATGGAATTCCCGGCGCTCCGAAACCGATTCTAATTTATGGAATCCTCTGGGGCATTTGGGTCGGTTGGATTTTCTCGTCAGTAGGAGCATTTGGCGGAATCATGGCGGGCGTCGGTCACATTTCCGTTTTCGGATTGGGTGATTACGCGGCGAGTTTTAAGCAGACTAGTCCCACTCTGAACAAGTTGTTGACGGATTCCATCCGGTGCAGCAATCAGTTTCTTGTCGGATTTTCAGGTCTGATATCATCTATTACCTACTATCGAATGGGACGGCTGGTCTTGCCGTTGGGTTTGTGCTTGGCCGCAGGTGGTATACTTGGCGCTTACCTAATCCCAACGCTCACCGCCGGCAAAATTAACCTTCGCGCTTATGTAGGTTACTTTGGTATCACAGTTCTGGTCATCGGCGCATTTTTGTTCTACGAAACCACTCCTAAAGGCCAAAAAAGCAAGAAAGCCGCAAAAGCGGCTGCCGCAGCGTTCGAACGGGAACACATGGGCAAAGGCGAGGCCACCGGTGAATCCAGCGGAGTCAAGGTTCTCAAATGGGGATTTGACCGAATTCGGTTCACGTTTTATGGGGTGGAATTTTCATTCGCTCCCATCATCCCCATATTAGGCGGCTTTTTCATAGCGGCAATTTCCGCGTTTATCGGTGTCGGCGGCGGGTTCCTCTACGTTCCTTTTTTAACCTCAGTGGCCGGGCTTCCGATGTACATAGTCGCCGGAACGTCGGCTCTTGCGGTTCTTATAAGTATGATTACCTCGGTGGCAACATACATGTTCAAAGGCACCCCGGTTGATTTCGGATTCATAGGCGTCGAACTTGTGGGAGTTTTCATTGGGTCGATTCTCGGACCGATAACATCCAAAAAGATTCCCGACATATGGTTAAAACGAATATTCGTCATTTTAGCAGTGTATGTCGGTTTCGGTTACATTCTCAGAGGATTTTTCGCCTTTAGGCTTCCCGGTCTATAGGCGGCTTGCCCAGTGGGTATGTACTGCGTAACCTCCTGCGTTTGTACACTCAGCTTTTAAATTACGTTACAAGGTGGACGCTATAAGGCGATCCACCTTACTTTCAGGAACACTATATGAGTCAACTCTTCGTCACGATAGACCCAATTCTGATCATCTTTTATCGGATTACTGGATTTGCATTCATAGATTTCTTATTAGGCACTTTTATACTTGCGTGTATGGCGGTGATAGTTGGAGAGTTGACGATTTCCGCTTTGTTCCTAATTAATCGCAAGCATATCGAAGAGGTGAACGCCGAAATATTGAGATATCAAAATTTGTCCTTTAACGCTCTTTCCGCGGGCAATAAGGAAATATATAAAACAGCCAACAAGCTGGCAAATGACGCTTTCGGCAGATCCTTTTTTCTGCAAATAGCCTTATCCGCAGGTTTCCTATGGCCTGCGTTTTTCGTAATGCTGTGGATGAGCTACAGGTTCTCGGATATTCAATTCGATTTCATGTTCACCGGACGCGAAGTAGGTTTTATTTGTCCGTTCATAGCCCTTTTTGCGGCGGCTTACCTGATATTTAAACGCATTAAATATAAAATTCCTTATTTCAATAGAGTGAAAGCCATACTAAACACATATAATTACGAGGGGCCCGCCGTGGCGAGGGCACAAACGACGACTTGCCGGGATTCTGAAAAAATTGCTTCAGGATCTTGAATTACACATTTTCATGAGTAATTTAGATGCGGTAGGTGTCTACTTATATTTATTTTATCATCAAGATTTTCAGCAGCGGGTGTTATCTACGCGTTCGTGTGACCAAATATGTCGCGAAAAACTAAGCTAAATTGCGAATCAGAATATATCCATCCTGTTAAAAGGAGCCGTCCGTATGGAGACTACAAAATACAGTCAATGCGAAATGTGTTCGGCGCGTTGCCCCATTGAGGTTACACTCGATAAGGGTTCCGTGTTGAGCATTTTCGGGAACCCCAATGTCGGTTCCATAGGAACTCGACTTTGCGCAAAAGGCGCAGCCGCCAAATGGTTTTTAAATGACGCCGAAAAGCCGACGAAACCCCAGATCCGAGTAGGTTCAAGAGGATCCGGCCAATGGCGTGACGCTTCCTGGGATGAGGCGTATTCGTACATCGCCGACAAACTCAAAGTTATAATCGATAAGCACGGCCCGCAGAGTACTTTGGTAGGTTGGCGCGGCAGCTTAAATAATGAATTTGCGAAAGCGTTTGCTCGTGGGCTTGGAACACCGAATGATTTTACCCATAACAGCGTTTGCCCATTGTCATTGCATACTGCTTGCCAGGCCACTTACGGAGTGGGCCGAAAAGCAATCGGCTTCGATATAGAAAACGCTGAATACGTCGTGTTGTATGGCCGCAACATCTTCGAATCTTTGACTGTAGCTGAAGTAAATCAGCTAATGAGCGCCATCGATAACGGAGTTAAAATAATCACAGTTGATCCGAGAGCTTCAAAGACAGCCGCAAAGTCCCATTACTGGCTCAAGATCAGACCGGGCACGGATTGGGCCCTGAACCTTGGTCTCATAAATGAAATAATTAACAACAAACTTTATGATGAGACTTTTGTCAACACGTGGGTAGAAGGTTTTGACGCATTAACGCAGTACATTCAGCCATATACGGCGGCGTGGGCGGCCAATGAGACGGATGTTTCCGCAGCGTCAATCCGAAAAATTGCCCGACAACTGGGCCAAGCTCGACCGAAGGTGATTTTTCACATCGGCTGGTTTGCCGCAAGATATGTGACGGAGTTCCACATGAGGCGTTCGATACTTTTTTTGAATGCTTTGATGGGCAACTTTGAGACACCAGGTGGCTTGTTTTTTAAGAAAGGTTTGGCTGATACCGGACGTAAGGGACTTAAAGCGCTTCCTTCCACAATCGAAGCGCCAAAAGGTGACCGTTTCGACGGAATAGGCCCAGGCAAAAAGTTTCCGATAGTGGACAAGTCCCAGGGTATAGCTCATATGATGACTGAAGTGCTGGAAACCGGGGAGCCTTATCCTGTAAAAGCCCTTTTCATATATCGCTTTGATCCGATCTATTCGACTCCGAATACATCTCGCCTGATCAAAGCGCTGGACAATCTTGATCTGATTGTCGCTATCGACGTCAACTGGAGCGATACGGCCTGGTATTCGGATGTCATACTTCCGGAAACTCACTTTCTGGAGAGAAGTGATCCAATTCAAGAGCGTAAGGGTCTTAAACCCATCCTGGCTTTGCGAAAGCAGGTTGTTTACCCCAAATTCAATACTCGGCCGGCGTGGCAAATATTCAAGGAATTGGCTGATAAACTCGGTTTTGGGGACAAGTTCCCTTACAAAGATATTGATGAATACAATCGCTGGAAGTTGTCCGAAACGGGTATTGATTTATGGGAGTTTGACTCCACCGGCGTTGTAAACCTCGCAAAAGATAAGATCTATTACGATAGAGAAACCGGATTGAAATTCAAGACCCCTTCCAAGAAGATCGAAATCATTTCAAAACTCATGGAAGACAACGGATTCGAATCATTGCCCCCGTATACTCATTCGGAAGTTCCGGAAGGCAAATTACGCTTGATTATAGGACGAAACCCGCTTTATACCCAGGGTTCGTTGAGTAATAACAAATATATAAAGGAAGTGCTTCCAAATCATCCTATATGGATCCACAACGATGCCGCAAAAAAGCTGGGCCTAAACAACGGAGATAAAGTTCGAGTTTCAAGCTCCACGGGCTCCGGATTTACCCATGTTTTTACGACTGATGGAATTCACCCTGAAGCCGCTTTCATTCCGCATGCCTTCGGCAAAAAAGCAGGCGCTCAAAAACTTGCGCACGATGTCGGACTGGCTGATTCGGAACTTCAGAATCTCACGACGGATTATGTAGGCGGAAGCGCGGCGATGCAGGAATGTTTCGTAAGCATAGAAAAAGCATAGTGCGCTAGAATAAAATATTCATAATCGGAGGAAAAACATGTTGGCCGATGCTCAGCCGACTCAAAATGAAGCGCCCGAACACGAGCGGGTATATTTGTATCATGACCAGGAACGCTGTATTGGTTGCTATAGCTGTGAACTCCATTGCAAAATGAAGAACAATTTACCGATTGGGCCAAGGCTTTGTAGGCTCATAGAAATTGGCCCGAATGTCAAAGGCGGTTCGCTTAAAACGGATTACCATTTTCTACCCTGCTTTCACTGCGAAAACGCAGTATGTATGAATGTCTGCCCCACAGGCGCCATACAAAGACGAGCGGAAGACGGCATAGTATTTATTGAACCTTCTATGTGCATTGGCTGCAAGTGTTGCATCGCCGCCTGTCCGTGGGGAGTGCCTCAATGGAACCCTGAAACGGGTAAAGCCGTCAAGTGTGATTATTGCCGAGACAGAATCGATAAAGGTCAAAAACCGGCCTGCGTTACCGGCTGCCTGACCCAGTGTCTTCATTTCGGCCCCGTGGATCAAGCCTCCAAGTTGCTCAGGAAGCGGTACGCTGAAGCTCTCGAAGTTACCGGAAAAGGCATAAAAAAGGGCGCTACGGTGCTTCAGGAGACCAGAAATAAACCGCTTGCCCCCTCGGACAAAGACAAAGATCATTCGGCCGATGTTATTGCTTTCAAATAAAGGCGCCTGAGGGGTCGATTCCCATCAATTATAGTTAATCGGCCCCCTGCCTGCATCCTTCCTTAGTGAGGAAGGAGCGTCGCCTGCGCCGGTCTCCATGGGAAGAAACAATCGGATCTTCGATTGCCGCCGAAACGTAGGCGTCGGCTTCGGCCACCCTGGATTTAGAATTTGCCTCCACCTGATCGGTATCGGCAATAAAGTCCTGCGCAACGACAGACTTTAAAACTCCACGTCTATGACAAATACACAGGGGCGTTATGTCGCTTACAACGCATATAAAAGAAAGCGCCTTAAAGAACGGGGCTGACCTTGTCGGAGTAGCCGATTTAGAGCTGCTGCGAGGAATTGAGACCGAACCCGAGGATCTGTTCGCGCCTTTTAAACGAGCAGTGAGCATCGCGGTCCGTCTCTCAGATGGAATTGTTGACCGGATTGAAGATGTCCCAACGGCCTTGTATCAGCAGCACTACCTTAAAGTTAACGCTCTCCTTGACGCTATAGCTCTGAAAGTGAGTAGGAGGATCGAAGCCGAGGGATTCGTCGCTCTTCCTATCCCGGCAAGCCAGGTTTTAGATAAATCTAACTGGACTTCTTACATTTCGCACAAGGCGGTGGCGATTGCCGCCGGAGTGGGGTGGCAGGGCAAAAGTCTCCTGGTGGTCAATCCCAGGCACGGGCCGCGTATTCGCCTGGTTACGGTGCTAACCGACGCCGAACTTGAAGCCGACGCTCCCTTGAAAAACCTGTGCGCCGCATGCTCTGCTTGTTCGGATGCCTGTCCGGCGGGCGCTATTCGCAACGTCAACACGTCGAGCCATTATGCGAATCGTAACGAAGCGTTGGATTTTGATAAGTGTGTCCATCGAGTGTCAGTGGAAAACACCCAATTACCATTCATAGAGAGCCCAATCTGCGGCGTTTGCATTCGAGCCTGCCCATTCGGCGCAAAAAAAGCAAAAAAATAGCCGGCCTGTATCCCACCAGTTCTCATCCTGAGCCGTAACTTTAGCTAAATCAAAAGTAGCATGAGCGGAACCGCGATTCAAAGTCCACCTATAAGGGTATTTAGGGAGTTCGTGCCATTGTGTTATCGGAACCTTCTGATTTGAATAGTCTTCCGGAAACAACCTTTCGACCACATTCCACCGACGCTTGCCGAGCAAGTCCCAATTTATTGAGAAAACCTAATCTTGAACCGAACGGCAATGTAAGCTAAATTAACCCGTCTCGTGTGAGCGCCTCAAATCAGCGGTTTTCAACCATGGGCGCCTCTTAATGGTTGACAACTCGAAAAGTTACGTTCTTTCGCATATATAGTCCTTAGGAGCCGATACAAATGGACGATAATCACCGACTTCAGATTGCCAAGGAATTGGAGATAACACCAAAGCAGGTCGCATCCGTGGCCGAACTGCTCAACGACGGAAATACGATTCCTTTTATTGCTAGATACAGGAAGGAAGCCACAGATAGCCTTGATGAAGTAGTGATCACCAATATCCGAGACAGGATGGAGCAACTTGCGGATTTAGACGCCCGTAAGACCGCTGTTCTGAAGTCTCTGCAAGATAGAGATCAGCTAACGGATGAACTCAGGACCGCAATTGCGGAGGCCCAAACAATGACGGCGCTGGAAGATATTTACCTGCCTTACCGTCCTAAACGCCGAACTCGCGCTCTTATCGCAAAAGAAAAGGGATTGGAACCATTGGCGCTGACGTTATACGAACAAGGCGCCATTGATCCCATCAGGGAAGCGGTAAAATATATTAATGAAGATAAGGGAGTTACTACCGCAGAGGAAGCCCTCGCCGGAGCCCGTGACATTTTGGCTGAAAAGATAAATGAAGACGCAGAAATTCGGACCTCTATCAGAGGATTATTTTTTCAGAAAGGTGAAATTCGTTCCAAAGTGGCGGCTGATCAAGAAGACCAAGGCGCCAAATTCAAAGACTATTTTGACGCCATGGAATTGGTGCCTTCAGCGCCGAGCCATCGGATCTTGGCCATGTTCAGGGGTGAAAAGGAAGGGGCGCTTTCTCTGACCATTCGACCCTCGGAAGCGGAAGCCATAGCAATTATGGAAAAAAAGATCATTAAAACTCGCAATGAGGCGGCTAGACAAGTCTACTTGGCGATAGAAGACGGTTACAAACGTTTGTTGGCGCCTTCCATGGAAACGGAAATTCGGCGAGAGCTCAAAAAACGAGCCGACATCGAAGCAATAAATGTATTTGCCGCCAATTTAAGAGAATTGCTATTGGCGCCTCCGCTGGGGCGAAAACGTGTAATGGCTCTCGATCCGGGCTTCCGCACCGGTGTAAAGCTCGTTTGTTTGGATGAGCAAGGCAACCTGCTTTACAATGACACTGTTTATCCAACGCAATCCACAAAAGCCGTGAAAGAGGCCGGGGACAAAGTGCGTCGATTGGTTGCCGAATACTCAATAGAGGCAATAGCTATCGGCAACGGAACGGCAAGCCGCGAGACTGAGGCGTTCATAAAGTCGCTTGATTTACCGAAAACAATTTCAATCATATTGGTTAACGAAAGCGGCGCTTCCATCTATTCAGCCTCAAAGGTGGCCAGAGAAGAATTTCCTGATCATGATGTTACCGTCAGAGGCGCCGTTTCAATTGGGAGGCGTCTCATGGACCCGCTTGCCGAATTGGTGAAAATAGATCCCAAATCAATCGGAGTGGGCCAATATCAGCACGATGTCGATCAAACGGATTTGAAGCGCAGCCTGGATGACGTTGTATCCAGTTGCGTCAACCATGTGGGCGTTGAGCTAAACACCGCCAGCAAAGAGCTTTTGACGTACGTTTCAGGACTTGGGCCGACGCCCGCCAAAAATATAGTCCAGTTCCGTAATGAGAATGGTCCATTCAAGTCACGGAAAGACCTGCTCAAAACGCCTAGACTCGGACCAAAGGCGTTCCAGCAAGCCGCCGGATTTTTGCGCATCGCCGGATCAGTAAACCCTTTAGACGGCAGCGCCGTTCACCCGGAAAGCTATCATATTATTGAAAAAATGGCATCAGATCTTAAGGCAGAGATTAAGGAGCTTTTGACCAAAGAAGATTTACGTAAACGGATTCGAGTCAGCGACTATGTAACTGAATCCGTTGGTTTACCCACTATACATGACATCCTGGAGGAGCTGGCGAAACCTGGTCGTGACCCGCGGGACAAATTTGAGCCTTTCTCGTTCAGCGAATTGGCCAATTCCATGGAGGATTTGAAGCCCGGAATGGTCTTGCCCGGAATTGTAACTAACATAACAAAGTTCGGGGTATTTGTTGATATTGGCGTCCATCAAGACGGCCTTGTCCACATAAGCCAATTGGCCGACCATTTCGTTAAAGACCCGGCGGAAGTCGTCAAATTAGGACAAAAGGTCACCGTCACTATTGTGGAGATCGATATCCAAAGAAAGCGGATAGGTCTATCCATGCGAGATAAAGCGGCGACAAAGACGCCCCGACCTGACGGGGCCAAAGTAAAGCTAAATTTTGGAAACAGTGGCTTTAAACGATAACATCGTCAATTCTGTTGCGTTTTCTCAGTGATATCAATATAGATTCAAAGTGAAGCGCTCAGAAATATTTAAAAATGAACAAACCTTCAATTTTGCTTGTTAATCCATGGATTCACGACTTCGCCGCATATGACTTATGGGCCAAACCATTGGGGTTGCTCGCTCTTGCGACAAAATTGAGGAATGAAGGCTGGAAGCCAAGTCTGATTGATTTTGTCGACCCGGATCATCCTTCCACTCCACGAAAAACACAAAAGTTCCAACAAGGTCCACTCCACCGGGAAGTGATTAAAAAACCTCCGCAATTGACTGATGTTCGTAGAAATTTTTGTCGGTACGGAGTAAGTCGGGAAGAGATCACCAAAGACTTGGCGGATGTGACGCCGCCGAGAGTCATTTTAGTGACGAGTATGATGACTTACTGGCACACCGGAGTCACTGAGACGATTGCGTTGCTCAGGACTACGTTTCCGGGGATTCCGATCATTTTAGGTGGAATATACGCAACCTTGATCCCTGAGCACGCTGCGCAAACAGGGGCTGATTACATCTTTAGAGGCCCGGCTGAAGCCGGTCTATCCCAATTGCTTACGACTATTTCAGGAATTTCCCCCGCAGAGTCGCCACACTACGATTTAGTATTTTCTCCTGCTTTGGATCTGGTTCATAAAGTAAGATTCTTACCGCTTCTCACAACCAGAGGATGCCCATACCGTTGCTATTACTGCGCTTCAAGTCAGGTATCTCCAACCTTTGTTAGACGACCGATTCAGGATGTGATCGGAGAAATTAGAAGGGGCCTGATTAAATGGAATATCAAAGATATCGCGTTGTATGACGATGCCTTTCTTTACAATGCTGAAGATCACGCCATTCCGTTACTCAAAAGGTTCATCCAGGAATTTGAGGGACTGAGATGGCACTGTCCCAACGGGCTTCACGCCTCTGCCATTACCGGTCAAGTGGCGGAGTTATTAAATCAGGCTGGATTCGAAACTTTGCGCTTAGGCTTAGAAAGTTCAAGAGACGCATTTCACAGGGAAACGGGGAGTAAAACTAATTGGCGAGATTTTAGAGCCGCTGTTACTAATTTGAAAAACGCGGGTTTTAGTCAAGAACAAATAGGCGTTTACCTGCTTGGGGGGTTACCGCATCAAACCCTCAATAAGTTGTCCGAAGATGTAGAAAACGTCTTAACCGTCGGTGGATACCCGAAAATAGCTGAATACTCACCTCTACCGGGAACAATACTGTGGAATGAATCCCTTGAAACGGCTAAGTACCCAATAGACGAGGAGCCACTGTTTCAAAATTGCACACTGCTTCCATGCGCTCATGAAAGTATTGATAGGCCGGCTCTTTCCGCATTGCGTAGCCACATTGCGCAGGAAGTCGGATTGAAAGCGTCTTGATGAAATACTCAAGAACCCAGTCCGACCCCGTTTGTCTGATAATAATCAACGTGCTCGCTTTGAATATGGTATTTTGTTGATTGGATTGCTACATTAATATACGACTATATAAAATTGCGGAGGCTAAGCGCGTGCTCGGAATAAAGGATTTTTTGCAACAAGCTCGTGGTCTTAAAGACAAGATGGAAGAAATGCAGGAATCGCTGGCCGAAAAGACCGTGGTGGGAAACGCCGGCGGTGACATGGTAAAAGCTGAAGCAAACGGGGCGCAGGAAATTTTATCGATCCAAATTGAACGGGATCTTTTAAATTCAGATGATCCGGAACTACTGCAGGACCTGATTGTGTCCGCAGTCAACGATGCCTTGCTTAAGTCAAAGAAACTGGCCCAGGAAGAAATGAGTAAACTAACCGGCGGTTTCAAAATTCCCGGTTTAGATCTGTAACCCCGATCAACGATTTCGAGATGAAGCATGGTTATTCCCGCCGAAAAAGAATGTATACAACTGTTGGAAAAATATGAGACTCCGGTCCATATTATTGCGCATTCCAAAAAAGTCTGGGATGTCGGCAAAATTCTTGGAATTGGGCTCCTCATAAAAAATTATCCCGTTAATATCGAGCTATTGGCGGCTTCTTGTTTGCTCCATGATATTGGAAAGTACCCTTGTATCGTCGACGGTGGAGGGTACCACGACGCTCGTGGCGGACAGATACTCGAAAGTGAGGGATTTCCGGTTGTGGCCGGTATAATCTCGCAACATGTGGTCCTTAGGACCCCAGCCGATGCGCCTGTGGCGGAGGAACACTTGTTGTTCTATGCGGACAAAAGAGTGGTTCACGATGAAGTCGTGACCATTGAGGATAGATTTTTGTATCTACAGGCCACCTATGGGAAAACCAGCAAAGCCGTCGAAGGTTTGATGTTTATGAAGCAGGAGACTGAGAGACTGGAGCGGGCCATATTTGCTCATTTGAATTTCTCTCCTGATGACGTGATTACATTTCTATCTTAATGTAACGTAAACCTATTGTTGTTCTGTATTTATAAACTTACTTTCAATTATCTTCAATTCATTACTTTAATCTAATCTGATTTTACTAATGCTGATAGGCTGTTATGAGTAGGCGGAATTTTAGTTGCCCACAATTTTTTAATTAATGGGATTGTCTTGAGTATTTCATTTTGATATAATCCTCCTCAAACAGGTCCCAAAACGCGTCCTTAGTTATATTTGTTCTCACACAATCACGCCCTGGTTTAGTGGGACAAATCGCGAACTCAGGTATGGACAAATCTGCTTAACGTCTGAATTTGGTTTGTTGTAATGATAACAGGTGTAGTTGATCTTTTTTGGCTCCGAGACTTTTTTTCGTTGATTTTATTGAAATATCTCTTAATATCCCTTTGTTGGTGTTATGGTGTCAAATTTCGACGGCAATATTATACCCTCAGACCATGCCGAACCCACAAAAGCTAAAGCCTGGAGTTCCATTTATAATGGATTGGGTTGTTTAATTTAGATGGAGTATGTGATGAAGTTTGTGTCGGTTAAAAGAGTCATAGTTTGCGCAACAATTCTTTGTTTATTTTGCCTCCCCTGTTTTGCTGAGCAGCCGAAATCCAAGCTGGAAAGACATGCCCGGTTGAGTTCTCCAAGCTCGGATTATTCCGGCGATCAAATCAATTACGAAAGTAACTTTTTGGAATGGCTGGAAGCATTCTTAACAAGTGTGCCCGCGGATAGGTATGGGAATACCGACGCTCAAGCCAATTTAATCGAACACGAATCCTCTTCGGCGGAACTCACCGCCGAACCTTCGTCTCAAGAAGCGCAATTGCCTAAGCCGGCAAACTCCCTGGGCCTCGTTGACATCCCGCCATTGTATACCTCACCGAAACTCGACGGCGAAGGTGTATGGACAAACGATGATCTTCCTAACGGGCTGGACGGCCGCCCTTTGGTATACAAAACTGTATATCGTCCCAGTGTTGAATTTCCAAACGCAGTTGTATACATGGCGGTTTTTGATATGTCCAGGCTTGTTCCTCGATTCTTTGTCGGGCAAACCGAGCCCGGTGTATACAACATAAATCATCTATCCACCAATGAAGATTTGTCGAAAATCGTTGCAATAACAAACGCGATGTGGATGCAACAGCATTCCCGCGGCGCCGGCGGCATCTTCCGTGGGCAAGTCGTTTATCCGATGGTGCCGGGAATGGCTACTCTAATTGTATACAAGGATGATTCAGTTGATATTCGGGAATGGTCGGACGATATTCCCGTTCATCTGGTTAAGGACGCAAGACAATTGCGCCACCTAATTGTGAAAGACGGCAATGTGATTGATCAAGTCCTTAAAGGTGGTAAAGTTGCGGACGCTGAGATCGGCCTTGGCGGATTCCTGGTTGACAATCAAGGCCGCAGCACAATGAATAATAAGTTTTGGTTTTTGGCGAACCGGACCGCGTTCGGTATCCGGGAGGACGGTAATCTGATTTTTGCGATGGGTCATCATGTGGGCACCAAGGATCTCGCAAGAGCGTTGGTTCTTGCCGGATGCAAACGGGCAATTCATGGGGACGCCAACATACATAACATTGTTTGCAACTTCTATTATCGCGATACTGACAACAAAATTATAAAGCGCGATAAACTATCGCCGGATCAGCTTCAATATACTACCAAGAGATATGACCAGGGTTACGCTAAAGACTTTTTCGCTTTTTACGAGAAATAGGCGCTAACGATCAGCGGCATAGAAATACCGCTGGAGCGAACTATGGGAATCAATGAGCTTCTCGAAGGTAAAAAAGACGAAATAATAAAGATTGCGGCTCTGCATGGAGCCGGAAATGTGCGGGTCTTTGGGTCCGTAGCTCGTGGATACGCCGGCGCCCCCAGTGATATTGACTTTTTGGTGGACATGGAACCCGGCAGAAGTCTTCTGGACCGCAGTGAACTCATCGCCGATCTGCGCCTCCTGGGTCGAAAAGTGGATGTAGTCACAGAGGACGGTCTTTATTGGCTCCTGAGGAGGAGGATATTGAAGGAAGCTCACCCCTTATTAAAAAGGATCCAAGAGTCTATCCTATAGAAATCTTTTTCTCAGAAGGAGCCGCTCCGTAGACATCTAATAGCTTCATCATACGGCGGATTCTTGAAGATCCCGCTACCGGCCACCAAAATGTCGGCCCCGGCTTCCAGTACTTGCCCGCATGTTTTCGCATTAATTCCGCCATCCACTTCTAGAGAAATGGAATGTCCCGACCGATCTATTCGATCACGAACGTCACGGATTTTGGGTAACATGGAAGCCAAGAACGATTGACCCGAGAATCCCGGATTCACCGTCATCACTAGAACCAAATCCAGTAGCGGCATACAGTAATCGAGAACTTCGGGCGAGATTTCCGGATTAAGCGCAACA
>JBBSBY010000003.1:0-106959 GCA_038250835.1 Desulfomonilales bacterium
AATAGAACGCACTGTAACAGTCATGGTAATAACTTGTCCTCATGCGCTGGGGCTTGCCGTTCCGCTGGTGGTAGCGGTTTCCACCGCTCTTGCCGCAAGTAATGGGCTGCTGATCCGCAATCGCACCGCTTTCGAACGCGCCCGCAAATTACAAGTCGTTATTTTCGATAAAACAGGCACTCTAACGAAAGGTCAGTTCGGTGTTACCGATACTCTCTTATTGTCTGATGACATTGACGAAGAAACGCTGCTGAAATACGCCGCATCGGTAGAAGAGCATTCAGAGCATCCTCTTGCCAAAGCCATTGCCGATGGGTCCCAAAAGAAAGTTAAAGTTGAAAACTTCAAGAGCCTTCCTGGAAAAGGGGCGCAAGGAACGGTCGAGGGTAAAGAAATAAAAGTGGTGAGTCCGGGCTTCTTGCTGGAAGAAAATATTGACATGACCGACTCTCGCGTGGAACCATTGCAAACGGAAGGCAAAACCGTGGTATTCGTATTAATTGACGGAGCTCTAAAAGGCGCCGTCGCAATGGCGGATATGGTTAGACCCGAAGCGAAAAAAGCCATTAGGGCGCTCAAAGACATGGATATTCGTTGCATGATGCTCACAGGAGACAACGAAAGAGTGGCAAAATGGGTGTCCGAGCAAGTCGGTTTGGATGATTACTTTGCCGAGGTGCTGCCCAAAGACAAAGCCGATAAGGTCAAAGAAGTGCAATCCAAGGGTCTGTTGGTGGCCATGACTGGAGATGGAGTGAATGACGCCCCGGCCTTGGCTCAGGCTGATTTGGGGATTGCAATCGGCTCCGGCTCGGATGTGGCTGTTGAGACGGCGGACGTGATCTTGGTACAAAGTGATCCAATGGATGTGGTGGCGATTTTTGACCTGTCGCGCTCCACCTATAGAAAGATGATCCAAAACCTACTCTGGGCTACAGGCTACAACACCTTTGCCATACCTATGGCCGCCGGGGCATTGTACTCATGGGGTATCCTGCTTTCTCCGGCCCTTGGCGCCGTCTTAATGTCCGCAAGCACGGTCATCGTGGCAATCAACGCCAGAATGTTGAAAATTCAAAAATAAGCGCTAACGGTTTTATCGAGCGACTACAGTTGATATCGGTTCATCGTTTCATATCAATGTCGATTATGAAAGTTGGATGCCGACCTTTATCGCCCAAATATAAGAGCTATTTTGTTACTGTATTATGCTCTTCGGACTTTGAGAGAGACATCGTTGGCGTAAACCTCAAAAGCCACTAATTTTGAAGCAGATGGTATAAGCAAATTATGACAACTATGCCCCCAATTATCACACTGTCACCCCGAGACTACGACGCCGTTCTCTTCGATCTTGACGGTGTTCTTACAAAAACCGCAATCGTCCATGCGGCTGCCTGGAAAAAGCTGTTTGATAAGTTCCTTAAACAACATTCTGCCGAGACGGGTGAACCGTTCGTCCCCTTTGACATCAATGACGATTATAGACGTTACGTGGATGGTAAGCCTCGTTACGATGGTGTGGCGTCCTTTCTTAAATCGCGAAATATTGATTTGCCCTGGGATGCCCCCGAATCCGATCCCCATGCTCAAAATGTGCGCTCCCTGGGCAGTCTTAAAGATGAATATTTTTTAAAGCGGCTAAACGAAGACGGTGTGGAAGTTTATGATGAGGCGATAAAGCTCGTCAAAACACTACGAGCGCAACAGATCAAGACTGCCGTAGTATCGTCCAGTAAGAATTGCGAGGCCGTACTGGAAACGGCCGGAATTGCTCACTTGTTTGATACTCGAGTGGACGGAAACGACATTACTCGCCTACACCTCAACGGCAAGCCTGCGCCTGATTCATTTCTTGAGGCTGCTCGGCGTCTTGAAGTTGAACCTGATCGAGCGGTCGTTGTGGAGGACGCAATCGCCGGCGTTGAAGCCGGACGGGCCGGTGATTTTGGTTTTGTCATTGGAGTTGATCGCCTGGGGCAATCGCATGCGTTGAGAGAGTGCGGAGCTCATGTTGTCGTAACTAATTTTGCCCAGGTGCGGGTGGCGTCGGAACCGCCTTCCGCCTGGTCATTGGTTTTCGAGGGTTATAATCCCGAACGCGAGGGAATACGAGAGGCGCTGTGTACGTTGGGAAACGGTTATTTTGCCACACGGGCGGCGGCATTCTGGGCTGTCGACGATGGCGTCCATTATCCGGGAACATATCTCGCAGGCGGCTATAACAGGCTGTGCACCGATATAGCGGGTTTAGTGGTTGAAAACGAGGACCTAGTTAATTTTCCTAATTGGCTCTCCCTGCAGTTCAGCATAGCAGGCGGCGAGTGGTTCGACCTCGCGTCTATCTCCCTGCTGTCATACCACCAGGAACTCGATTTGCGCCGAGGCCTACTGTTGAAGACCATAGTATTTGAAGACGGAGAGGGGCGACGCACGTCATTGAAAGAACGCCGCCTGGTCTCAATGGGCGATATGCACTTAGCCGCGTTGGAACTCTCTCTAACGGCTGAGAATTGGTCGGGGAGCGTCACCATCCGCTCTGGAATTGACGGGCGAATTGTAAACAACGGCGCCGAGTTATACCGTAAATTCAACAACAAGCATCTGGAACCGATAAATAGTGAGGAGTTCGGTAAAGACGCCGTGTATCTACAGGTTCGGACAAACCAATCACACATTCGTGTAGCTCAGGTAGTTCGAACACAGGCGTTTTTAGATGGAGAATCGGTTGCCGTGGAGCGCCGCGTCATTGATATCGACGACCCGGCTTACATCGCCCAAGAATTCAGCATCGACGTCAAACAAGACGAAACACTGTCGCTGGAGAAAGTTGTCGCTCTATATACGTCGCGCGATCACGCTATTTCGGAAAGTGGAATAGAGGCGCGCAAGACAATTACTCGAGTGGGCCGATTTAAAGATGTGATGAATGATCATGTTCTGGCGTGGAAGCATTTGTGGCGCAATTTCGATGTTCACATTGAACCCGAGGCTCTCCGCCCGAGATTGAACGTGTCCATGCTGCTCAGGTTGAACATGTTCCACTTGCTGCAAACCGTTTCCCTCCATTCCATAGGACTGGATATCGGTGTGCCTGCGCGGGGCTGGACCGGCGAGGCTTATCAGGGCCACATATTCTGGGATGAACTTTTCATTTTTCCATTCTTCAACTATCGGACTCCGGAAATTACGCGAGCTCTCTTGATGTATCGTTACAGGCGCCTTGACGAGGCACGCGCCGCGGCCAAAAGTTTCGGATATAAGGGGGCGATGTTCCCCTGGCAGAGCGGAAGTGACGGACAAGAAGAAACCCAGACACTGAACCTGAATCCTCGCTCGCAACACTGGATGCCCGACAACACTTATCTCCAACGCCACGTGGGCAGCGCTGTCGCCTTGAATGTGTGGCAATATTTCCAGGTGACGCGAGATATTGAGTTTCTGCAGTTTTACGGCGCTGAGCTGATTATTGAAATTGCACGCTTTTGGGCCGATATAGCTCATTTTAACCAGGAGCGCGAACGTTACGAAATTCACGGAGTGATGGGGCCTGACGAATTCCACGACGCGTATCCGGACGCGGCGGTTCCGGGGCTCAACAACAACGCTTACACTAACGTCATGGCTGTGTGGGTGCTGTGCCGCGCTCTGGATGCGCTCAACCTGCTCACCGATCTTCGTCGTTCAGAGTTAACCACGCGACTCGGCATA
The DNA here is from genome assembly GCA_038250835.1 of Desulfomonilales bacterium. Lineage (GTDB taxonomy): Bacteria > Desulfobacterota > Desulfomonilia > Desulfomonilales > Desulfomonilaceae > JBBSBY01. The sequence goes on from JBBSBY010000003.1 coordinate 3,712, forward strand.
ACATCGGATGAAGTTGCGCGGTGGATGGACGTTAGCCGTAGAATGTACGTTCCCTTCCAGGATAATGGCATCATCAGTCAATTCGAGGGATATGACAAGCTGCGTGAGTTGGATTGGGAAGGCTACAGGGCGCGTTATGGCAACATCCAACGGCTGGACTTGATTTTGGAGGCGGAGGGTGACAGCCCCAATAACTATAAATTATCCAAACAACCGGATGTATTGATGCTGTTTTACTTGTTCTCCTCGGAAGAATTGGAAGAACTCTTCACTTGTCTCGGTTACGATTTCGATCATGAAATGATCCCTAAGAATGTCGACTACTACGCTGCTCGATCGTCCCACGGCTCCACTCTGTCACGAGTGGTCTATTCATGGGTTCTCGCGCGTTCCGATCGAGCGCGGTCATTAAGATTTTTCGCTGAGGCGCTGCAAAGTGATGTGGCGGATATTCAACAGGGGACTACCGAAGAGGGGGTGCACCTTGGCGCCATGGCCGGCGCGGTCGATCTTCTACAGCGGGTTTCCACGGGAATCGAGGTAAAGGGTGATGTCTTGCGGCTCAACCCGCAATTAACTCGCGCTCTGAAGCGGCTGGACATGCGAATACGTTATCGAGGGCAATCTATTGATCTACGGCTTACACATGACTCCCTAAAAGTCAGAGGTAGGGATCGGGGGGGCGCTCCGATTTCCCTTTGTGTTGACGGGAAGATGTGTGATTTTGTGAGCGGCGCAACTCACGTGTTCCGATTAGATGACGAGGAGCCGCAGGAGTCTACGCCCATCAGGGAAACTCGAGTTGAAATAGCCTACTGAGTCGTCGGTTGAGAATAGGTAATTGCTATGTGCGGTTACCACTTTTTCAATTTATAATTGATTCGGCCAATTAACAACAAAGGAGAAAGCAAAGATAATCGGTATCACGACTGAGCGCCTTACCGCCAAACTCTGTGCTGATCTCTATCTCCATATTAAACAGATAGGCCCCCCTGATTAAATGCGATCAGAAGGTGAAGAATTCAGAAAATCTTACTACATCTTTAGGTTGTTGGTCCTTTTCTTCGGTCTCTAGCCTGTTGTCTTGTTCAATCCATTCCAATTCGATAATTTCAGGAAATTCAACGGATCTAAACGGCGGTTTAGCCATTAAATTTTTTGCATCGTTCGGCTGAATTGTAACGGCCATATGCTCCGGGGGCTGATCTTCAATGGTTATCGGCGAAACACAAATTTTATCCGGGTCTGTTAATATTGGGCCATCTACAGCATCGCACTCCCACTCAATCTCCATATCTTCAATTTTCTGATCAACATCGTAGTGTTTGCATGTATCTTGGATCGAAATGGAATCAGAAACGGCATGCGCCGCTAATTTGATTGTTTCGGAATCGATTGTTATTTTGGGATTACACAACAATTGGTGTTCGTAATCATCTGAATTGGCTAAATGATCAGGGACAAAATATTTCGAATCAATCTCGATGTAATCCGCCCCGCTCTCATCTACAGTTTCGTTACAACGAACTAATTCATCAATTTCGATCTCTTCGGGAAATTCTTCAAATCCCGACTGCGGATCCAATTTTGCCGATATTTCCTCTTCCCCAGGTTCATCAAATTCGATGATCAGATCCGTGAAATCACAGGAAAGCTCGAGACTTTCAATCTCAGACAGGAATTCCGGAGCAGGCGATTCTATGCCGGCAACTTCAGTCAGATCATACGGTATCTCTTCCGACTCCCATGGGAAAGCGCTGTGCTCGCCTAAGTATTCGTCCGCTGCATTAATCGCATAAACGGAGTCAAGCTCATCCGCGTCAAACTCATCCATGAACTGAGACGGCCCCATCTCCAGGAGCTTCGTTTCATTATTGTCTACTGCCGGTAAGTTTATGGAATGCTCCGAGCTTGGCAATGCAACCTGCTGATTGTGCTCGTTCGACTGAGGAGTAGGGGCTATTTCGACGTCCTGTATTTTCGGCCCAGACCCAAAATGATCAGGCATCAAATGAATTTCATCAGCCTCGGCAGGGGCCGATTCGCGTTCAAGACTACTTGTTTTGGAAGGCGCTTCATTCGAATTTGACGTCTCGTCGGTGAAAGATTCATTGTGTAACTCTTGTACAGCAAACGCCGACGTAACTACGCCGCCGAAATAATCATCCGGGTTGCCCATTTCCGTAAAAAGCGTCGGACTTTGATCAGGGGTGGAAGTTGGCTCAGGAGTATAGGAAGCAACTGAACCGGTTGTGGTCGAATCCTCTTCATCTTCAATAAACCCGTACCTGACTCCATTTATCGGCATGAAATCATCCATGGCCGAGTCAGTGTCATTGTAGGTTTGGAAAAATTCGTCCCGGTAAATATTGGATTCATTGCCTGCCGACTCGATAGATGAGTCGTCGACCTCATGCGTTAAATCTTCTCGTTTCATATTTAATGCCCGCTCCTCTGGTTCATCTTCATTGGTTTCAGTGAGTTCCATCGGCACGTATGGCGCCGGGGGTTCGGGTTCAGGAGCTTCCTTGAAAATTCTTTCTACGCGGGTTTTCCCCGATTTTTCTATCGCAATCTGCTCATTTTCGGAGATAACAGGCCCATTGGAGTCTGCTTGAAAATCAGCATCGGGCGTTTGCCCTCCATTGTTGGCCATAGTTACGATTAGGCCGATAATTACAACCAGCAATGACAGTAAAAGGGGAAAATATAGAACAGGATCTTTTATGGCCGAATCTCCCTCTTTTTTGTTCAGCGTAAGAATAACGCCTGGGTAGCCGAGCGTCATTTCTGCAGAAATGGGGGCGGAGAACCACCCGTATTGGGACGTGACCTTGGCGGCTTCACGCTTGAATGAATTTTTGTCTAAGTTGGGCACGAGTGGTGTGACCAGATTTGCGGTATATTCAGGCGCTCCAGCGAGAGCCTGCTCTATAGCTTGCCGAGAAAATTTAGTCCGCGTGAACCATGATTTTCTATCCGGACCGACATGGCGACTGACAATATAGAATGCTCTGCTGGGCTCATCATCAATTAAATACCCCGTGTCTTGAGGCGCTTCGCCAAACATTTGGATGAACTTATCACCGCGTGCCGCCGCAACTCCGGTTTGATTCAGAGACAGCTCCCCCATCATGGCGGAAAGCTCTCCCTGGTCGTTTAGTAGCTCCAGGCTCAGAAAATCCGGCAACGATAACTGGAGCGTTTTATTAAATTTCTCAAGCTGAGGACTTGCGGGCGCCTTAGAAAGATCCAGGGTGGACATACCGGCGGAAACAGCGGCGGCGCGCGATGACACCACATTATCTATTCTCTCGTGAACCAGCTCGGTCTTATGAATAATCGCTTGCTTCAGCGCCGGAATGGTTATGAAAGCCCGCCCGTAAACGCCGGCCGCAATGAGTAACAATACAAACACGGCAAAGACAAAGGTGTAAATGGTTGTGGCGCCCGAAGTTGATCCGTTAGGGACGCCGTTTCTTCCGACGCGCTTGCCAAAGCGTCTCATGTGCGTAACCATCTTTTTTGACATTACTTTTTATCACACCTTCCAATTTGCCGTTTTAGTCTTGACCATTGAAAAAAAAAGCACAATATCAAGAATAGCTTGGTAAGTATTCATCCCAAAAAGAAAGGACGCTCTCATGAAAAGATACATGGTTCCCAGGGTGGCCCACTGCAAAGACGGCTGCACACTCAGGTCCCGAGCAAGACTTTAAAAGGCTTGTTGAATCAACGGGGCCGGACTGCCTCTTTTTAGGCAATTTGTCCGGTTCCCGGCGCCCGGGAATGTCGGCAAAGCGGGTATCAAATTTATGAAAGATAAAACTGTCCCTGTGTTTCCTACCTTTCTTTCGAGTAAAATCCTCTACAATGATTATTTTAGCCTTTTGAATATTAACCAAATTAGGCGCCTTTCCGTGGCCGAAAGATCGGCCGCTGCTTTCAGATGACGGTTCACTAGCAGAATTCTACATTATATTCAATCGTTTATTTTACTTTCTTAAAGTAACAGGCTAATTAATAATGCGTCAATATTATTGCCTGGTTAGACCGTTGGTGCTATTCTCGACTTCCCCACCAAAACTGTTTGTTAGGAGTCTTCAGTTGAACGAAAGCCTTATAAGAGCACTCCGCTCCGCGCCGATTCTAGTAGCGGGGGATGTGATGGTTGACGAGTATGTTATTGGAGATGTGGAAAGAATTTCTCCGGAATCGCCCGTCCCCGTGGTCGTGGCTAGAGATCGACTAAGGCGACTCGGAGGCGCGGGTAATGTGGTCAGAAACCTTGTGACTCTTGGGGGAAAAGTAGCTCTCTTTGCGGCGGTAGGAAAGGACAATCCCGGCAGGTGGTTCAGGAGGAAATGTGAGGAGATGTCGGTGGAGAGTTTTTGGTTGAAGGAGGAGTCTTCCAGACCAACAACAATAAAAACTCGCATCGTGGCGCGTAATCAACAGCTTGTAAGAATTGATGAAGAGCATGTGGCCGACATTTCTCCTGAGCTCGAATCGGTGGTGATTTCCGAATTAAGATCCGTAATGCCCCAGGTGAAAGCCGTCATAGTGTCTGATTACGGCAAAGGCTTTATCACCCAAAAAGTATTGCGAAATCTCATTGACGCAGCCAGAGCCGAGAAAGTTCCCGTTTTCATTGATCCCAAGGGTCTTGATTTCAAAAAATACAAGGGATCGACTTTTATTACTCCAAATCAACGAGAAGCCTCCATTGCCTCCGGTGTGGAAATAAAAGACAAAGGTACTCTTGTTGAAGCGGCTCGCATACTTATCGACCAGTCTGATGCTGAGGGAATAATCATAACGCGCGGCAAAGACGGTAGTTCTTTAATAACCAAACGTAAAGTGGTGGATTTTCCCGTGAAGCCGATTGAAATAGTAGACGTGACGGGCGCAGGAGATACGGTGATTGCAACCCTGGCATTGGCGGTGGCTAATGGGCTTCCTATTGAGAACGCCGCCGCTATGGCTAATTTGGCGGCCAGGCTTGTAGTTTCGCGTTTCGGCGCCGCAACCGTTACCCGAAATGAAATGATCGATTCATTGAAACAGGATCCTGTCGGAAACAAGCAATTCAAACAAAGTGAAATTTCAGGCGTTTTGAATGATTTGAGAATGCAAGGAAAAAAGATTGCTTTCACCAACGGATGTTACGATCTGTTTCATCCGGGTCACCTCGAAGTGCTCAGGCAAGCGGCTGCGTTCGGAGATGTTTTGGTTGTCGGCATCAACTCGGATAAATCCGTGGCTTCAATCAAGGGCCCCATGCGGCCCATTATTCCGGAAACCGACAGAGTGGCGGTGGTCGCCGCTCTAAGTTTCGTAGACTATGTTATTGTTTTTGAAGAAGACACGCCGCTGAATTTGATTGCCGAAGTCAAACCTGATGTGCTTGTGAAAGGATCGGATTGGCAGGGCAAAGAAGTTATCGGCGAATCTATAGTGAAAGCGCGTGGTGGTAAAGTGGCTTTTGTGCCGTTGATCAGTGGGATATCCACAACAATTTTGATAGACCGCATTCGCAGGGCTAATACGGATTAGCTCACATCTTAAGGGTCTTTTTTGAAATCCAGCCGCTCGAAGGCTTAAAGAATTACAAAACTGGCCTGCTGGCTACGGGTTTGCAACCCGCGATTATCTGCCGCGCCGCGATCTTTGCCGATTTGACCTGTTGCGGTTTCTGTCCTCCTCAGGCGCTCTCCGGGGCCTCGGCGGCTTTTTGATGTCCTCTACGGCCACTCCCAGCAAACCACCCGGAACCATTGATGTAGTGATTTCATTATTGTTCATAACACTTAGCGTTACATTTTTTTCGTTGTAATGGTCTTCGATTAATTTCTTAAATGCGGCGACTCGAAAGCCTGTTTCTCCCCCATATTCAATTATAATATCTCCGGAAACCACTCCGGCCCGATCCGCTGCGCCGCCTTTTTTCACTTGCGTAACTTTCACACCGGGGGACGTTTCGAGATCCTGTAATCTTGCCAACACTATTCGGACGCTCCCTGCGTCACCTATTTTGCGAAACTCCGATAACGCCTGTGTGTAAAGCTCCTTCCCTTTGTAAACTCGATTTCGTTCCGCGTATATACCAGCCAGCGTCGCCTTTACTCGAGGAATCCATTTATAGTCTTCTCGTTCCTCATAAATTTTTAAAGCTTGTTCCAGGTCCCGAGTCGCTTGATCCCATTGCTGCTGCTGAGCGGCAAACATTGCTTCTCTGAATAACCGTAGACCCTCATTTTCACTGGGCGGCATCTTGGCGTCTTTGGCCTTTGCATCAGATTTTTTGGCATCCTTCGCCGCCAAAGGATCATTGTCCTCCATGGCAACCCTGAAGCCTAAATTCCAAAAGTTCATGGTGGGTCCGGAAAACCCGCGGAAAGCGCATCTAGCGTCTGATGGGCCGGCGTACCAGTTTCCTCCCTTATTCAGTCTGGACACTCCGCTACTCGGACCCGGGGGATCATCTATGGGGGAACTTTCATAGTAGTTCCGTTCGTACCTGTCCTGCACCCACTGCATCACGTTCCCCGCCATGTCATAAAGCCCGTAAGCGTTAGGAGGAAACGCAGTAACAGGAGAAACATACTGAAAGCCGTCATTTACGGTCGTGAGGCTTTCCGGAAGTTTCGGAGATCCATCACCGAAATTTGCGTCGTTATCGCCGTGGAGCCTATCGCCCCAGGGGTATCTACTCCATGCGCGACCGCCGCGACAGCTCATTTCCCATTCAGCTTCAGTGGGTAACCTGTAAGTCCGTTTCTCTTTACGACTTAGCCATTTGCAAAAAGCCACGGCGTCATTCCATGAAACAAACACCACGGGCTGATCATCGGCTATTTGCCAGGGCACTGAGTCCCATTTCATTTTTTTATCGGGCGTCCAGCGTCCCTCTTTATGACTATAGATCATCCCGCCGTCGCCTTTTTCCGCGTCGGTCTTGTAGCCGGAGTCTTTGATGAATTGTCTGAATTGCCCGACCGTAACCGGAGTAGTACCCATGAAAAAAGACTTGGTAATACGCACCGGATGCAGGGGCATTTCATCTTGAAACCATTGCTTGTGCCCTTCGCGCCATACCTTTTTGAAGGTGAGCCGCAACCAATCCATTTCCCTCTTGGGACTGCCCATCATGTACTCACCTGCTGGAATCTTAACCAGTTTGAGTCCGACGGAGTTTGTTTCATATATTTTCGTTGTTGGTTTTTCGAGTATCGCGTCAAGTCCTCGAAGCGCTTTTGACCATTGAGCGCAGTCCTTTACGCTTTCAGGGGTTCCATCGCACTCCCGGAGAGCCTCTCGAATGAGCTCCCTGGCGGCCAAATTATTTCCTTCCACTATCAGCTCGCCCACGCGTCGAATGCGTTCTGGAATGGTGGTTTGTCGGGGTCGAGTTTCCGTGTTGTCGATGCCGACATCATTGGCGGCTAAAAGACGACCGATCAAATCGACTGCGCAGGTCGGGCAATCAGAAGGCGGTTCGTTTATAGTTCGAGGCTGCGAGGGATTAGGACCATCGTCTTTGCCGGAATGAGCGGCGGGCGAGGTATTTACGATCAAAATAGTCAAAAGCAAAACTAAAAAGTAAATGGTAAGAAACTGGGCCGGCACACGCGCCGAGGTATTGAATTTGCAAATAACCATATGTTTAATCATCGATTTTAGCTCGCAACAGATATTAGTATTTAGAATTTTCTTGACAACTCTTTCATTTAGGAGAATCCTAGCAGACGTGAGGGGTGAGTCAAGGGTCTTTTAAATCGATTGCATGCTTCAATGTAATGGCTTAGCGCATCAAAGCAAATAATCGTTGACAAAAGTAATCGATCATGATAGCGATTAGATATACCTTGTCTCACTTTAATAGAGGGAAAAACCGTTTTTGTAAGAGAACGGAAATTCGGTCTTTTATTTTCATTAGGAGGTCTCATTAATGAAAAGATTTGCAGTGACGCTCGCGGTTTTCGGTATGGTGATGTTGTTCGCTACATACGCAGTGGGCTTCTATGCTTGGGCGCCCTTTGCTTCATATGGCGCGGCGGCAAGTGGCTCCAGCTCAAGCGGTTACAATTACAACGCTTCCAGCAGCTCGAGTGGCTATTGGCCTGCCAGCTCCAGCAGCAGCGGCTACACCTATACCTGCATGCCCGCTTCCAGCAGCTCAAGCGGCTACAATTATTCCTGTGTGCCTGCTTCCAGCAGCTCAAGCGGTTACAATTACAACGCTTCCAGCAGCTCAAGCGGCTACTACTGGCCGGCTTCCTCATCCAGCAGTGGATATTATCCCGCCAGCAGCTCCTCAAGTGGTTGGTTCTAGTAGATTAGCCATTTAATTGTATTTCTTGGCGAGGCGAGTATTTTTAATAGTACCGCCTCGTTTTTAATTGAAGCGCTATAAAACAATCATCGCAACCAAGTTTTATTGTGTTTATAAGTAATGCTTATTCACTAGAGAATCTGCTAATATGAAAAAGTCCACATTTCTACCATCCACGTTGTTTACACTAATTCTATCTATTTGCTCCGTAATCTTAGGATGCTCAAGTTCCACATACAATCCGCAACAGACGCAAAACGCCGAGAAAATATCCGGCGCATGGGTCCTTAAAGCCCGCATTGTGGATGGTGTAGAAACTCCGGCCACGCAGCGGATAATGAAACTGATGTTTAATCCCAACGGTAGCTTCATCGCGTTTTATAGAGGGGAAGAGTCTCAAAAATGGGTGCGAGCCGGTAATGGCGGATTTTCCTTTGATCCTCCAACACTGACCTTGTATTGGGATTCAGGACAAAACCTTACGCTATTGATGCTCAAGAATGAGTCGGACCGACTGCTGCTCCATCACGGAAGAAATCTTGCTCCGTTAAGCAGTCAAGAACCCGACGAGGTTTTTGTCAAGGAAGCTCCTGAAAAAGGCCCTACAAAATAGATCCACATCTCGGTCTATTTCGCTTATACTTGTGAGGTTGGAAAAATCTCTGAATTATCGATAGCCACAAGACCTGAGGGCAAGGCAGTTAACCACAAGCTGTTATCACAAAGCTAAAACCAGCGCCAACTCGCATTCAGATAAATTCCCAGCTTCAGACGATCTGACGCTCGTCGGAAGGTTCTCTTTTAGAGCATCTTCGCAATTCCGGCTAAAATTGCGCTACCATCTTAATAAACATTATTCAAATTTCATTGCGGTTACCGAATCTAACCTACTGGCCCGGATCGACGGGTAAATTCCAGAGAGTATCCCCAAAAACGCTGTGAACAGCAAACCACCAAGGACGCTCATTGAGATCATTACGGGAGACACTTCAACGCCGAGAGGTCCTTTCAGTAGCTGGACGCTCAATAACCCCAGGACGACACCGCTTGAGCCGGCGATGACGCTTATCAGTATGGCTTCGGTCAAAAACTGGACCATAATCACTTCTTCTTTGGCGCCGAGAGCCTTCCGCAAGCCAATCTCACGTGTCCGGTCCTGAACGGCTGAAAGCATAACACTGGTTATACCGAGCCCGCCCAAAACTATGGTTACCCCCAGGGCTGCGTACACGAATAATTTCACAAGATAAACAGTAGATTGAACTTTCTTGATTCTCTGGGGATAGTGCAAGACCCGGATTCCCGCGTCATAGCCTTTGTGGGAAGCGTGGAGAATCTGCAGCGCTTGGTTTCTAACGCTTTCCACTTTATTCCAATTGTCCACACGAATGTAAATAGTCTGAATGTGATAAAGGCCGCGAAACAGATTTTGGGCGGTTGTAATGGGAACGAAAACCGAACGTTGAATATCGGAGTGCTGTATGCCCCCGAGCACACCGATAATTTCAAAAGTGAGATTTTGTACTCGGAGCGTTTGGCCCACCGGATCTTTATCTCCAAAAAGATACTTCACCACATCTCTACCAAGAACGCAGACATTTTTGCGCAAGACGACGTCGGATGGGCCGATTAGACGACCTCGGAGTAAGGTCGGGGTTTGAGTCTGCCAATACTCTTGGTCTATTCCAAACAACCCCGGGCTCCACTGAGTAGTCCTAAAAAAGCTGTCCACTTGCGGTAATGAAACAATCGGAGCTACAGCAGTAACATCCGGCAATTCCTTTAGTTTATTGACATCACGCTGATAAAATTGGCCCGGATGATAATTGTCTTCATTCACCCAGTAGGCTTTCATTACAGTGGCCTCGCCGAGCAACTCAAGATGCTCGCCCATCTTAGTTTCCACCGAGTCGCCCATTGTTTGGATAATGATTAAACCGGCGGTTCCAACGGCAATTCCGGCAATAACGGCTTTATATCTACGCCGGTTTCGCAAGACGAGGCGCCAACACATGGTCAGCAAATCATCAAATTTCAATTGACGCTCCGGATATCAATAAGTCTAAAAGATTCACCTGGTTATTATAATACATTCGTTTAGAAAGCGGAAGCTTTGCAAAAAAGCGGACAGCTTTCAGCAGACTGCATCCTCAGACACGCCCTTTTCTTTTTGAAAATAAATTTTACGTAATTGAGACAAAGTCATGGATTCTGTATTATTTTCCTTAAACAACCACAGAAAAAGAGAATCCAATTTTTGAAGGAATCTGTCTACATCGCTCTTTGTTCTGTGCTGGGGACAACCGCCGGGAATGAGTTCGGAAGAATGGAAAAACAAGGAAATAACCTCTCCCCCTCGAGAAATATGTAGTCTGGCGCCATAGATTAACCGATTAAGACCCGTCCACATCGGCTGGACGGGAAAGCTGCCGAAATGGCCGGCAAGTAGCCCAACCCAGTTCTCAGGAAGAAGCTTATAATCCAGGGTCATTTGAAAGTACCTATTCATTGCCGGAATGATTGGAACCACTGTAACTGGAACTTCCAAGACGTCGGAATCGCCGGCAGAAAGAATATTACAGCAATCAGGAAAATACGGGTCCGTGGGCGCTGAAATGTGATCAGGCCCACCGTAGGATTTGTGCATTGGGCAAATGCTGCTGTCAACTTTGATTCCAAAGTCTCTCAGTAGTGAAAACATTGTAGGCCCCATGTTGAATCTACCCATTCGGAAGGATCGCGCTGAAAACCCAGCTCCATTTATGGAGTCAATTAGGTGATTCAACTTGGCCGCGAGAATATCTCTTGGGATCATCTCCGAAGGAACGGGCTCTCTATAGTTGAACTGTTTCAGAGGCGGAGTGTTCCAATGGTGCAGATGAGCGCCTATTTCCGCGTTCCAATTCGCAGCAAGTTTACTGAACAAATCATGATACCGTTTGTGTTTTGCTACATGATAGGTCAACAGCAGGGTGGGTCTAATATCCCATTCACGGAATAGGGGATCAAGAATGTTCAGAGATGTTACGTTTGAAATGGGGATGTTACTTCGACTATAACTTCCCGAGAATAGGCCCTCTTCTTCAACATCTATTGTGACAACAAGTTTAATCGGCATTCTTTGATCTCGTTACCCGGGCGACGTAATCTGATGGGGAGATAGATGGACGAAATTCTCTTCCCGACCTACGCTTCAACTATTATACTGATTCCCGAAAGTCATCACGAATTCACTGACCAAGATTCTTCAATCAGTAGACGATCCGAGTTGCTCAAAACTATAAAGCCAGGTTATGCATTGACGGCTGATCATCGTCATGCCGGCGCATGCTGGGATCGAGGAAGATCTGGGTCCCAACTTTTACCTGAAAATACCCTCGGCGGCGCACTGAGGAGCATTTTTATTTTTCGTTGTGACCACATCTGGTCATAGCCGTTCGTTCGTTGGGACGACGGAAAAAGGCGCCATTCCGACAGAACTTTCGAGAATCTTATGATCCTTAGTTTCAATATTTTATTGAAAACATATATTAACGATATTAATTCATCTAAGAAGGACACTTTGCCGGAAGTTTTGGATTATCAATTGAGTTTGTCCCGTTCTTCAAGCATAACTCGGGAAATATCCTCGATTATACGTTCAACCCAGTGTTCGGGATATGTTGCCGCTATATGTATCATGCTATAGTGCCTCAATCCCCAATTCCAAACCATTGCATCGGCAATGCACTCAAGCCGTTCCTTGAATCTTGCCTTTTCGCCGCGTTCATGCGGCCATTCTTCTTCAGGAGGCCTGCCGGCGACTACATGACCCAGCTCTCTTAACAGGCAGCCAATAAAGAGATCTTCGGAAAAATCCAATTGTTCCGAATACCCGTCAATGACGTATTTTCTTCTATTCTGCGGTCCTGAAGATTTTGTGCTCATCCCAAGTGGAATGTTCAAATCCTCCTGAAAAACTATGGCGCAATCTCGTTCTCCTGAAATGAAAAGATTTAGCGCTTCATCGGGCAGCAACGAAAATACCTTTTTCACTCTACCTAGAGTCAATAATCGTTTGTCGTCCGGAATTCCATCGACAAATTTTACATGATCACTAATATATTTGGTTAGGTTGTCCATGTTGAACTCGTAATAATTTCAACCTGAGAGACCAGGTGACGCAATAAAGTCACATGAGCCATAGTCCTTTGATCGAAAGTCAGTCAGTAAAAGCATAGAAAGCTGGCAAATAGTGAAACCGGCAAAGACTCTACCAAAGAGTCCTAAACGTAGCGTTTTCCTCTTCCAGGGACGACGCAGGTTGTGACGCACGCCCTTGCCACTTGCTGAGCATCTGTTGATAATCTTGATTCTTAGGATCAATCGCAATAGCCTTGCGCAGAGAGTCAATGGCGGCTTCTCGATGATTCGTCGCATACTGAACTTCCGACAATGATTCAAGTAAATCAGGGCTGTCTCCCTTTGTCATCTGTACGGCCTTTTCCGCATAACGCAACGCCAGCGCCGGATTGCGAAGACTCTTGTCCGGGCTGTTTAAATACAATAGAGCTAACGCTGAGTAAGCCGGCGCAAACTTTTTATCTATATCAATAGCTTTCTCGAAATCCTTTTTAGCCAATTCAAATTCTCCAAGCTTTGCGTAGGCTGTACCCCTATCTTTATACAGTATGGGTGAATTCTGATTCACCTCAATAACCTTACCGAATTCTTCCAGGGCCTTGTCATGTCTACCCTTGCCACTCAAAGCCATACCTCGATTGTGATACGCCGATGTGAATCCCGTATCGAGCTTTAACGCTTTGTCGAAATTTTCCAGAGCCTTATCAAATTCCTTCAGGCGTAAGTAGGCGACGCCTCTATTGTTGTAAAACATTGCCTTGTTTGCGTCCAATTGTATTGCCTTGTCGAATTCCTCAATTGCGGCTTTGTAGTCCCTTATGCCGTTTAAGGCAAAACCCAGGTTATTATATAACTTAGCGTCTTTGGGATTAAGCCTGATTGCTTTCTCAAAATCCTTCACGGCGCTTGCGTAATCGTTTTTGCCGTTGTATGCGAATCCCCTGGTGTTGAGCGCTTCCGCTGAGAGAGGATCCAGGGTCACAGCCACCGAAAGAGCATCTATAGCCTTGTCGTACTCGTTTACGGCATTATAAGCGAAGCCCAAACGTACAAAAGCGGCGGAATACGCCGGATCTAATTTTGTCGCCTGGACCAGGTCTTTAATGGCCATGTTGGGTTCAGTTTTACGGAGATAAGCTTCGCCTCTCTTGGCCCACGCGTGCGCTGAATTTGGCATGGTTTTGATGGCATCGGTATAATGACTGATCGCTTCATCTAAATTATTGGAATCTTCAGCGTCGAGGCCGCGTCTGTACGAATCTACAAAGGACACGGCGTATGCTTCAACGCTCATGGTGATCAGCAAGATTATCAGAAGGATTGCTGATTTGCCTCGCATTGTAACTCCTAAATCAATCATGCGTCGCGTCGTCCGGGCGCCTCTGGAACGATGGATTTACGACACCATTCTTAACCGCTTAGGGTTTTGAAATCAAGAATCGGATTGACGGCAATGAATGCCGGTATACCTTTGAAATAGGTTCGTCGCAATCTCAGGGCCACTCACGCATACTTGATTGAATAATAACGATTCCGAATCTCATGTTCGAGGTATATACTTGTTTTAAATGTGATTGGCAAGACGCAGCCAAATTTCGGAAGGAGACGGACATGACCCCTATCGAGTTGTTTGGACGTCGACGCAGCAAGCGAGTTTTCAAAGGTGAAAATGTGAGCCTAACTATTCTCGAAGAGATTTTGCGGGACGCCGCAAATGCTCCATCGGCAATTAACATGCAGCCGTGGGAAGTAAACGTCGTCATTGGTGATGAACTTAGAAGGCTTTCTAAGAGCCTTTTGAAGGCCTATAGAGAACGTCAGATTACATGCGGTCCAGGCACGACAAATCCGATTCCGGAGAAATTCATAGACAGAGCTCGCGAATGCGCGGATGGAATGACCCCGCTATCACAACAAATGGGGTTGGAGTTTGCCGAATTTGTAAATAAAGGAAGTCTGAATTTCTACGGCGCGCCGGCAGCGGTTCTGCTGTTTTTGGACTCGGTCTTCTTGCCCGACCGCCTAATAGACATGGGAGCTTTTGTCGCTTACCTCCTTTTAGCGGCTGAAGCTCGCGGGATAGCCAACTGCCCTATTGGTTTAGTAAGCTCGTATCAGGACGATATCAAAGACTATTTAAATATAGATGAATCCAAAAGCTTAGTTTTATCGGTGGCCCTTGGTTACGAGGATGAAAGCGCCCCAATTAACCGGTTCAGGGCGCCCAGAATCGAATTGACTGAATTTGTGCGCTGGGTCTACTGATTTACTTACTAGATCCTTTTTGTCCACCTTGCCACCTAATACCAATAGAAAAATGGATCGAAGATTCCGATCCTTTGTCGTCTTTAACACCTATGATTACGGGTGAACTTCCGGAGACTGATTCGGATAATTTCCAGGACACGTTCCCGCTCTGGTCAATGGTCAAACCGGGCGGGCCTTGGTTTACCGCGTATTCAAGCTTGCCGCCTTCAGGGTCAATTGCGACGATTTTGGCGGTATAAGTGGCGCCCTGTATTTTCTGATCCTCCAGGGATATTTTGGGCGGGGCATTTTCAACCGTCACTGATTTTGTCTTTGGGGCGCCCGCGGCGCCTCCGCCGTCAAACGGGGTCGCAACCGCCGTAATTTTTTCACCGAATTTAATTTTTCTCTTGAATTCAACATCTGGAGACAAACCATCGAAATCCGACCTGGCGACTTCCACATTATCCACTGACCAAATCACTTCCGCGCGCAAAGCTTGTCCGCCTAACTTGATTGCAAGCTTGAGCGTGTCGCCGGTCATAGGTCGCAACGGTTCAAATTTCAATTGTTCGATGAAAGGGGCGCCCTCCAAGGCAAAAATTGTCGTAACCCACGCCATCAGTATTAAAGCGCTTCCAAGGAATACTCTTGCTTTCACGATTTACTTCCATCCAGCATTATTAACGAAACCAATCCCGGCCAACAAATTTATAGTAAGAGCCGGTTTAAATCAACATTTTAGGCGTAAAACTTGAATATTGAGGAAAGGGAGTAATTTATAAGTTTCCGAGTTGTGAACTCGAGGCCGAATAGTTCACGAATAATCAGTCAAGTAAATCGATCAACTTTCATTGTCATGAATTCTGTGTTGTGGTATTATTTATTCGACGCATAGTCGTATTACTCGCGATCAGTTTTCCCACCAGATATAGGGGAGGCTCCATTGGGTCTTCTCAAATAAAGTAAAGCAGTCCGCTTATTCACCGGATTTCCAAAGGAGGAAAGATGGCAAAGGTTGCTCTCGTAGGTGTTGGGCAAAGCGCTTTTGTAAGGCAATATCCCGGTTCCATTCGGGAATTGGCTTTTGAAGCTTACAAAGACGCAATGATGGATGCCGGGATGAAGCCGGATCAAATCGACGCCTCGATTATTTGCTCGGCCCCCGAGTATGATAAACAAAGAACGCCGGCCGGTTTAATGGCCGAGTATTTGGGGCTGAATCCCCAACCAACTTTTTACGTGGAAAGTGTTTGCTCATCCAGCTCTTCAGGACTCAGGACCGCATATGCGATGATTGCCTCAGGGCTGCATGATGTTGTGATGGTCCTGGGTTTTCAAAAGATGTCTGAAATAACCTCCGCGGAATCACAGGAGAGGATGGGTAGAGGCGCCGATATCCAATGGGAGGCGCCCTTTGGGACAATGATGCCGGCCTATTACGCAATGCACGCGCGAGGCCACTTCACTAAATACGGCTCCTCCGAAGAAGATCTGGCGCTAATCCGCTTGAAAGCGGCTATTTACGGCCAAATTAACGATAAGGCCGTTTTCCGGAAACCACTCACCATGGACAAGGTGATGGAGCCCAAATACATCGCCACTCCTCTAAAGACATTTGACTGCTGCGCAAACGCGGACGGTTCATCCTGCATGATTTTGGCTTCCGAAGAAAGGGCCAAGGATCTGAAGCACAAACCCGTTTGGATTAAGGGCCTGGGGATGGCCACGGCACCGATCAACATGGCCGCACGTGATACTTTCAGCGGATTGCGATGCGCTCAACTGGCGGCTCAGCGGGCGTATACAATGGCCGGTGTCGGTCCCAGGGACATTGATGTCGCGGAAGTGCACGATTGCTTCACAATAGCCGAACTCATGGCTTACGAAGATCTTGGTTTCGCTGAACCGGGTCAGGGCAGGGAACTGATACGCAACAAAGAGACATATAAAGAAGGCAAGATCCCCGTCAACGTGGACGGCGGCCTTCTTTCCAAGGGACACCCCATTGGGGCGACCGGTGGGTCACAGATTCGCACTATTGTGCTCCAACTACGAGGAGAAGCCGGCGAAATGCAGGTCCCGGACGCTAAAATCGGCCTTTCGCACAATATCGGAGGCGTAGGGATTTACGGTAACGTCAATATTTTCGGGGTCGATTAAGCGGAGGTTAATAAGCATGGGATTTGAACAATTCGGCATTGTGAGCTTTACCGGAGTGACAAAGACTGAGAAATTCGTTGAATTTCTTAAAAATAATGAGCTGCGAGGCACCGAATGCACAGCTTGTGGGGCTAAGTTCTTTCCACCCCGGAGCGACTGTCCGGTGTGTTTTTCAGCGGAGATGAGCTGGTTTAAAGTGGCGCCCGAGGGCAAGCTTTTAACCTTTACAAAGGCGATGTATGCCCCCGCGGGTTTTGAAAAGGATGTCCCGTATTTTTTAGGCGTGGCGGATTTCGGAGACGGAGTCAAGGTCTTCGGCCGCATTGACAAAACTATTGACGAGGAGTCAATCAAACCCGGCATGGATGTTAAAGTCCGAATAGTGCCATTGGATGGCGATAGATTCACATACGAACTTACAAAATAGTAGGTGGACTGTTTGTTAATACTATGGGAGATAAACTTTACTTGAAGTTTATCTCCTTTTTTTCTTTGTAAAAAGAATCACGATGGCGAGCTATGCTTCACCGGCCCAGTAATTCCTTGACACCGGGCCTGCGACTGTTATATATTCGCAAGTGATCATAAAATGTTATATTTGTTTTCTATTTACATTATACGAGGTATGGATTGAGCAGAATTCCCAAAATATTAGGGATAATCGCCATATTCTTTGTGTGCTCAATTGCCGCAATTGACTGCCCCATTTGTGAAGCCCAAGATTCCACGGGCTGGTGGGGTTCGAACCATTGGTTCGATTGGTCCGACTTCAGGGGCCGGGCTATCGGACGCGCCTACCTTGCTCGATTAACTTCAGGCTCAGTAACGCCGAAGGATCATCCGGCAGAGATGCTGGACCCTGATCTCACTGGCTCTCGTTACAATATGACGCGAGGCCCTGAGATAATGAAAGAACTCACCGGTGAAGTTTATATTGACCGGCTTGGATTCAGGCTTACGTTCGATGAACTTTCATTCCGAGGCATGAGTTCCGAGCAGATTCTATCGGGGATTACAGGCATACAAAGGCCTCTGTCGGAGCTGAAACTCGTGAACAGCCGCATAGGCCTCGATTTGGATGTGGTTAGATATCCGTTTTTCAGATTGGGATTTAATTACGATTATCAATTCGAACCCATTGTCCTGCATGACCGCACGGTTGACAACAACGGAGTTAACAGCATTTGGTCCAAGACTTATACATCTCTTTGTCCAATGACTATTGGACTACATGCGCTCGCTATACCGGCACGAATCCGCAATATTCCAATCATGGCTGAGGCGAGGGTTCGCTCGCCCATTCCTGGTCTAAGCCGGCAGGGAGAAGCAAGGATTACGGATTGGGAAATATCAGGCGGAATAAGGCCGGCTATTTGGGACATGAGTCCCTATGGCTACAGTACCTTTTCACCGGAATTCATGGCGGGCTATCGGTCCGTAAATATAGATGCTGAAGGTGTTCTTATTGAGGATCACCGGGTCAATTATCCGGATAAGATTGATCTCAAAGCTCATTGGCAAGGGCCGTTTATACAAGTCGGCATCGCTTTTTAAGCTTCCATTGGCTCATAGCAGTTCAAATTTAAAGCCAAATTCTTGTGCCTACCTCGTTTTTGATGTATACCCTCATAGCAAAATTATGTGATCAACTATTGTTTGTCGATAGATTCGCCTGCTGATTTAGGCGTGCGATTTCACATTCCCGCGGGTAGGGGAGGACAAATGTTACGATTTGTTATTGCGCTGATTTTTATGTTTTGCTGCTGGGCGCCCATTGAAGCTCAACAATTGTATAAAATGCCGGACGTGAAGGCTTTTAAGCAACTCACCAGCAAAATCGGCACGCGTGGGTCCGACAAAGTGCCCATGGAATTCTATTCAGCCCCTGACGGCACGGTGATTACGGTTTATACCTTCCGAGGCAGAACAATAGCTTTCAGCACGCATAAGAACTCCGATGTCCAAAAAACCTATAAGCTTTATTTGGATAATACCGGTAACGGATTATTTCAGGAAATCCCCTCAGGAAGTCAGTGGGTGGTGCCCGTCTGGGCTAAGTAGGACACTTTATGCACGAAATGGCCATTGTTGAAAGTATAATGGATATCCTCGATCAGCAGGTCAAAATCCATAACGCCAAAAAAATAATAGCAATCAATTTGGAATTCGGGACACTAACCGGAGTCTTGCCAAGCGCAGTGGAATTTGCTTTCGAAGTGCTTTCAAAGGGAACAATGGCTGAAGGAGCCTCGCTTGTGGTTGTTATCATCCCCGTCAAAATCCGTTGCGGCAAGTGCGGGTCGGAATCAATCCTTGATGAATTTGCCTATGTGTGTCCGAAATGCTCATCTGATATAATAGAGATCGTCGAGGGGCGAAACGAAATGCGAGTCGCCTCAATTGAGCTTGAAAATTAGTAAACCGCTAAAAGGAGTATCCAATGAAATTATCAGGAAAGAAAGTAGCCGTATTTGTTGAAGATATTTACAACGAATTTGAACTCTGGATTCCCTATTACAGATTGCTGGAAGAAGGCGCTGAAGTTTGGATCGTCGGTTCAGGCTCTGCGTCGACTTACCACGGCAAATACGGAATTCCCGCGAAGGTTAATAAGAACGCCTCGGATGTGAAAGCCTCGGAACTCGATGGAATAGTCATCCCCGGCGGTTATGCCCCGGACAAAATGAGAATACATCCCGAAATGGTGAAACTTGTCAAAGACGTGTTTGATCAAGGCAAATTGATTGCCGCCATTTGCCACGCGGGCTGGATGCTCGCAAGCTCCGGTGTGGCTAAGGGTAAAAAGCTCACGTCCTATGTGGGTATTCGTGACGATGTGGTGAACGCCGGCGCCTCCTGGGAGGATTCCGAATTAGTCGTGGACGGCAATCTGATTACATCAAGGAGCCCTGAAGATCTTCCGGCGTTTTGTCGAGCAATAGTTAAATTCTTGGCCGGCTAGCATTCATCAACAAAGGACATCCGATGCGGGACAGGTTTGTGATTCGCGGCAGAGCCGTGACTCCGGATGGAGTAAAACGGGTTGCAATCGGTGTATCGGATGGGATTATAATCGACGTCGCCGCTCAGACCGACGCTTCACCGCTCCCTAATATCGGCGAAAACCGGTATCCGGAGACTCAAGCCGACACTGCGGATCACTCCGATGTGCTCCCGCTCCCTCATGCCGATGAAAGCCGGTATCCGGAGACTTTCGGTAGGATTACGTATCAGTTAGACGCTTCTAAAGAAAGTCTCCTAATTTTCCCTGGTTTTTTTGACATCCACACCCACGCTCGTGAATTCCCAATTAGCGCCGATTCGGATCCTACAGTCCGGCAGGCGCATGCGAAAGCTTGCGCGAAAGAGACATTCGAAACCGCCGGCATGGCCGCGCTCAACGGCGGAGTGACCATGTACGCGGCCATGCCCAACGACGCCGTCCCGCCGGACAATCAACAAACTTACGAAGCAAAACAAACTTTGGCGCAAGAGTCGCCTTGCCCAGTGATAACATATGCCGTAATCACCCATGCTTCCGAGCCCTGGGCGGACCTCCCGCACAAAGTCTATTTGGACGACCGCCCTTCGGTCTCTGCGTTTACTGATTGGGATAGTCTTGAGACCGCGATGGCTAGATACAAAGGCCGGCGAGTCTTTTTTCATGCTGAAGACCCGGAAATATTGCGGAACCATGCAGGTCCGGCTCCCAGATGGATCACCAGGCCCCCTGAGGCCGAAATATCGGCTGTGGAACACATTCTGGAATTAACCGCGAAATTTGGGCTCAATACACATTTTTGCCATATTTCAACGCGGAAGGCCGTCGAGCTAATCCACCAATATAATAAAAACTCAACGCAAAAAGTCACCTGTGAAGCCGTTCCCATGCATCTGTTTTTCTCCATTGCCAAGGACCATATTCATGCGGCACTTCCCGGATTGCAGACTCCGGACAAATTCCTCGGGTGCAATCCACCCATTCGTTCCGAAGAGGACAGACTCTTTACAATAGAAGCTCTGAGAACCGGCTTAATCGATATTTTGGCCACTGACCACGCCCCTCATACGCTTGAAGATAAAACGAACGGCGCCCCCGGCGGACCACAACTGGATACCGTAGGACCGCTTGTCGGCTGGTTGATGAAAGACTGCGGTTATACTCCAACGCGGGTGGCCGAAATGTTCTCGGATGCTCCAGGCAAGCTATTTGTGCCTGAGCTTAGCGGCAAATGTGGAGAAATACGAGTCGGGAAGGCGTCGTCGTTTACTATCATGGACTTGGATGATTCGATTACCGTAGGAGACGCTAAAGGGTCGTTTAGGTTGCGGACAAAATGCGGTTGGTCACCCTTGTCCGGGATCACATTGCCGGCCAAAGTAGTTCGGGTAATAGTCAACGGAATCGACAAAACTCAAGTGGATTGAAGTTTACCTGCTGATTGGAAGGAGTTGCAATGGGATTCAAAGGCCGAGATCTTATTTCAATGAACGATCTTACCAGGGACGACATTGAAGAAATTCTCAAAAAAGTCGAAGTGGTTAGAAACCATCCCGCAAAGGATGAACTCTGCAAAAACAAAGTCTCGGCCATGATGTTTTTTGAGCCTTCCACAAGGACCCGGACTTCATTTGAAGTTGCAATGCGCAATTTGGGCGGGAAGTCCGGTGGATTTTATGACGCCAACATTACCTCGGTAACCAAGGAAGAATCGCTCTGGGACACGGTAAAGATGCACGATGGTTACGGCTTTGATGTAATAGTCATCCGGCACCCATTGAAAGGGGCGGCTCGGCTGGCCGCTGAAGCCGCTGAAATTCCGGTCATAAACGCCGGCGACGGTCCGAATCAACATCCGACGCAAACGCTATTGGATCTTTACTCGATCAAAGAGACTCAAGATTCCTTGGACGGCATCAAAATCGCCATGGTAGGCGACTTGATCAATGGCCGAACCGTCCATTCTTTGACCGAAGCGTTGCTGAAATATGACAATTGTTCGATGATGTTCATTTCACCTCGCGACCTGGCAATGCCGCGATATATCGTAGACAAGTGTAGAAAAGCCGAGGAACGGGGGGTTAGCTTTACTGAAGCCGGTCGGATTGAAGACTACATCGATGAAGTAGACATTCTGTACATGACGCGAATTCAGAAGGAACGCTTCGATGACCGGTTCGTGAATATGGCTGAGAAATTGAAAAGTATTTACAGGCTTGAAGAGTCGATGCTCAAGTCGGCTAAGCCCAACATGAAAATCATGCATCCTCTCCCCAGAGTCACTGAAATCGCTCCTGATGTGGACGCCACTCCACACGCTTATTATTTTCAACAGGCTCGCAACGGCCTTTTTGTCCGCGAAACGCTTCTTGCGATGATTTTGGGGGCGATATAATGGAAGAAAGAACAGTCACCATAGCGCGAATTCAAACAGGAATCGTCATAGATCACATTCCCGCAGGTAAAGCTTTTTTGATTTCGCAACTACTTGGGTTAAACGCCCTGGCTCGATCAACCGGCGAAATCATCGCCATTGGGATAAACTTTGATTCCAATTCCATGGAGCGCAAGGACATCATCAAGGTGGAAAACTTGAGCCTCACCAGGGATATGCTGAATGTAGTCGCTCTAATTGCTCCAATGGCCACTATCAGCCGAATTGAAAATAATGTGGTCACTGAAAAACACAAGGTGGAAATACCCGACAGAATAGGTGATTTGGTAAAATGCCCCGACAGATTCTGTATTACCAATCACGAAGAGGTGCCCGGCAGCTTTATTGTGACTGAAAAGAATCCTCTCACTCTGCGATGCCATTATTGCGAGACCGACTTTTTTGGGCCTTTAATTAAGTACAAAGGCGCCGTCACGTAATGATGGTTAAGAAAGCTAATTATATAACCCCCTCAATCCCCCTTGTCAGGGGGACTTTGAACTCTTAAGGGCGTGGTTCTGCTTAGAATTGGTTCTGTTAGCGGATAAGGGCAAAAATTGATTACTAAGAAGAGCGACCCGCGGGTTTGTTGCCCAACGCAGGTATTAATTACCCAGGGGCTGTTGTTTGTAATCACCGGAAACATGGATGTCAATAATGAAGCGCTTTATTCCCATCGACGGTAGAATTTCGAGAAAAACACTAATCGCCGCCTTCATAGCTCTGATAGCGATCCTCGCTTTAGTTTACGTTTTTAGATTCAAACCAATCAAAGTTACAGTCGTTCCCGTTAGTTCCGGCCCGATAAAACAGGAAGCCATGGGCACGGGCACATTTGAGGCGCGCTTCCAGGCTACCGTAAGCCCAAAAATCCAGGGCAGAATTATTGAACTCCTTGCTGATCAAAATGACTCTGTAAAAGAAGGTCAGTTGCTGACTCGACTGGATGATACGGAATTGCGCCAGGAAGTCGGAGTCGCAGTGGCCACTCTGGACGCGGCTAAGGCAACGGTAGAAAGGGCAAAAGCTGATCAGGCAAGAGCCGAAGCTGTTTTGGAACAAGCCAAGAGAGACTACGAAAGATATTCATCGCTCCAGGTGTCGAAAAGCGTCTCACAGGAGACCGTCGACAAAAGCACTGAACGATTGGAGATTGCGCAGGCTGAGCTTGCCAAAACCGTGGCGGCGATAGCGGAAGCTGAGCGGCAAGCGCTTATGGCTGAAGAAAAGCTGCGAGCGCAAGAAACCCGACTTGCAGATACTCGCATCCTGAGCCCCTTTGACGGGGTAATCGTAAAACGCGACCGTGAACTCGGTGACATTGTTATCCCGGGCGCAAGTATTTTTCAGTTGATCTCATTAAAAGAAATGTGGGTTTCCGCATGGGTGGACGAATCCGCGATTAATAAGATCGCCGTTGATCAGCCGGCCCGCATCGTATACAGATCTGAACCCAAGGAGGTTTACCCGGGTAGTGTGGCGCGCGTGGCCAGAGAAGTGGACCGCGAGACGCGGGAGTTTAAAACTGATGTTAAGGCCGAAGTATTACCAAAACACTGGGCGGTTGGACAACGGGCCGAAGTTTACATCCAAACTGGTTCCAAGCCCGAGGCGCTCAGCGTCCCTCTGAAGGCTCTGGCATGGCGTAACGGCAAACCGGGCGTATTCATATTCAACGGTTCTCGGGCGGAGCTGAAACCCATTAAAATAGGATTGAAAGGAATTGACAAAATCGAGGCGACTTCCGGTTTATCTGCCGGTGATCAAGTCATCTTAAATCACGAAAAACAGGGGATCACGGATGGCCGAAGGGTAACGGTCAAATGAACCTTGCATTTCGAGACATACGCCACAATTTTGCCAGATTCGCGCTGACCGCGGTTGGTGTTGGCCTTCTCCTAATGATTGTGATGGGAATGGGTGGAATATATCGTGGATTGATCGAAGACGCTCTCTTGTTGGTTAATCGCATAGGCGCCGACCTGTGGGTTGTTCAACAGGGCACAAGGGGTCCGTTTGCGGAAGTCTCCAGAATCCCCGTGAATTTTGAGGATAGAGTGCGAGCCGTCCCTGGGGTGCTAAATTCAAGAGGTTTCGTGTCCCACACGATCCAAAGAGAGTTCCGCAACCAGCCGCTCAGGATCGTCGTCCAGGGGCTCTCATGGCCGGACGACAAAGGACAATGGCTGCCTTTGATAGCAGGACGCCCGCTCGGAGCGGCCCATTACGAGATGATAGCGGATCGGCTTCTGGGACTATCAATAGGTGACGTGCTGAAACTTGGCCGCGATAACTACACGGTTGTGGGAATTACAAAAGGTATGGTGGGGCAGGGCGGCGACGGCCTGGGTTTCTTCACGATGCGAGACGCCTTAACCATACAATGGGATCTAAGCTCGGAATCTATTAGGCTGGAACGCGCCGCAAGAAAGGCAAGGGCTTTCGGACAAGACATAGGCAAGACTCAACCTTTTTTGATTGAGCGCACACAGGGTCCATCCTCAAGTCTGCCGGTATTGGCTAAACCCATGATCAGCGCAGTGCTCGTGGATGTTCGCCCCGGCGCTGACATCAGTTCGGTA
This sequence comes from Desulfomonilales bacterium, assembly GCA_038250835.1. Classification (GTDB taxonomy): domain Bacteria; phylum Desulfobacterota; class Desulfomonilia; order Desulfomonilales; family Desulfomonilaceae; genus JBBSBY01. The sequence goes on from JBBSBY010000003.1 coordinate 28,596, forward strand.
ATAAACACCATCTCGGCCTGGGGAGACGCTACCGTCTATACCGCGGATGAGCAACGCGCATTGCTTCTGAAGGGGATGGTGGATCGAGCCAGACGTCAACTTGGTTTATTCAGGGCGCTTCTGATTATAATTTCAGCAATCATAATGGCGCTAATCATATACACTCTGACTTTGGACAAGCTTCACGATATAGCCACATTGAAATTGATGGGCGCCCGGAATTCAACAATATTGGGGTTGATACTTCAGCAGGCGCTGGTCTTAGGCGCCATAGGTTACGTCCTTGCCTATTATTTTGGGCAATGGATTTTTCCTAGATTCCCGCGCCGCGTCATTGTTCAACAAGAGGATTTGATTTCTCTGGCAATTGTGGTGGTAATTATTTCGATCTTGTCGAGCGCCCTTGGAATTTGGAAAGCCATGAAGGTCCAGGCCAACGAGGCTCTACAATGACGAAAGCTCCCGCCATAGAGACCAAAGGATTGACCAAAACGTATGGCAGCGGCAATACCGAAGTGCAGGCCATGATCGACGTGAACTTCACATTAGGCAAGGGTGAAGTTGTGGCGCTCGTGGGGCCGAGCGGCGCCGGCAAGTCCACGCTGTTATCTTCAGTGGGATTAATCAATTTTCCGACATCGGGAGATATCTTTGTCGACGGCGCCCAGGTGGTCGCCGGGTCCGAGCCGCTAGTTGATGTGCGGGCGTTTCGCCGCAAACACATTGGGTATGTATTTCAACGCGCCAATCTTATACCATTTTTAACAGCCCTGGAGAATGTGCAACTTGCGCTCGAAATTAACGACACCCCTTCCGGTGAAGCCAAGAAGAGGGCCATTGAGCTGATTAATTATCTCGGAGTGGGGGACCGTCTGAAAAATTTGCCGCACATGCTTTCCGGGGGGCAGCAACAAAGAATAGCCGTCGCGAGATCTCTGGCCAACAATCCAAGCCTGGTGCTTGCCGATGAGCCCACAGCGGCCTTGGACAGCGTCCGGGGCAGGCAAGTCATGGAATTGTTCCGGCAGGTGGCCCATGATCAAGGAGCGGGGGTTCTGGTCGTTACGCACGACCACAGATCTTTGGATGTGTTTGACCGTATCCTTGAAATGGAGGATGGCGTATTGATACACAAAATTGAACAAGAAAATGGGACAACGCATTAGGTAAACCGAATATGGCCTATGCCGCTGGACTAACGCTAATTAATTAATATTATTTAGTATGCAAGAATGCGCCGGCGGTCATCTACGCCGGTATTATTTTGATGGAGATTTGTTTCAGAAATGACTCAACTTGAAAATGCCATGGGTATTTTTAAAATACTCCCAAGAACTAATTGTAAGGGTTGTAAGCTGTCGACATGTTTCGCTTTTGCCGCAGCCGCATTCAAGGGCGAAAAAAAACTTCAGGATTGTCCATATCTGGATGATGAGACCCTTAACGAATATGAAATTAGCAATTCCGGTTCCCGAACCTTGGCGAATGAAGAAGAAAATTACCTGAAGGATCTTGGGGACCAAGTCCAAAACATTGACTTGGCCGCGTCGGTGGATCGCCTGGGGGCGACGTTTTTCAACGGCAAACTTGCCGTCCCCGTTCTCGGTAAGCCATTCTATGTGGATCAGCAAGGTAATGTAACCTCCGATTGTCATGTGCATGGTTGGATAAGTGTGCCCATTTTAAATTACGTGATTTCGTGCAAGGGAAAGCCCGCTTCGGGGAATTGGGCGCACATCCGAGAATTTAAGGATGGGGCCGCGTGGGCGGGTCTCTTTGCTCAGAGATGTGAAAAACCTCTTAAAAAGGTTGCGGATAACTACCCGGACCTCTTTGAGCACATGATCCAGATTTTCAGCGCTAAGCGTACTGAAAAAGTCTTTGATTCCGATGTCTCAGTGATTTTATATCCGATGCCCAGAATTCCCATGCTGATTTGCTACTGGAAGCCTGACGAGTCAATGGATTCCTCGATAAATATTTTCTTCGATGATTCCGCCCAGGAGAACTTGAACATTGATTCATTGTATAGGATAAGCGCAGGTATAGCGTTAATGTTTGAAAAGATAGCGTTTACTCATGGATGCTAATGTGCGCAAAGGCCGGGTGTACGTAAATCCTTAAAGTGACCATGACAGAACTAAAAAAAGAACGGAGTTATAACGAGTGCCGATAGTGGAGTCCTCGAGCTATAAAGCCCCGTTTGGGCGATCAAACCCCCACCTGCAAACGATTGTGCCCACTTTATACCGCAAGATTGATGGAGTTCAGTATCAACGCGAAAGGTTTACAACCTCGGATCAGGATTTCCTGGATCTGGACTGGTCCCGCGTCGGCGCCCGTAGATTGGTTATAGTGTTGCATGGTTTGGAGGGGAGCTCTGAGCGTCCCTACATGAAGGGAATGGTTAAGGCATTCAACAAGCATAATTGGGACGCTTTGGCGATGAACTTCAGAGGTTGCAGCGGCGAATCCAATCTTAATACTAGAATGTATCACAGTGGGGAAACCGAGGATCTTGGCGCGGTTATCGCTAAAATAATCGACGCCGGAACGTATGATAGACTCGCTCTTGTGGGGTTTAGTCTGGGCGGCAATGTTATTCTGAAATACCTGGGGGAACGCGGGACTAACATCCCTGCTGAAATAAAGGGAGCGGCGGTGTTTTCCGTGCCGTGTGATCTCGAAGCTTGTTCGGTTTGTCTTGAACGCTGGAGCAACCGACTTTATTTATACAGATTTTTGGGGATGCTTGGTTCGAAGGTTAAAGCAAAATCGCTTGCCATGTCCCAGGAATTCGATGAGAAAGCTTTTGATGAACTTAAAATGCTCAGGGATTTCGATGATAAGTTTACCGCTCCGCTACACGGGTTCAAAGACGCCACGGATTATTATACTAAATCGTCCTGCAAGCAATTTTTGGCCGGAATTTCAGTGCCCACACTTTTGGTAAACGCCGCGGACGATCCATTTATGTCGGAAACTTGTTATCCCACTAAAGAAGCTGAAGAAAACCCCAATTTATTTCTGGAAATACCTAAACACGGGGGTCATGTCGGATTTATGGCGTCAGCAAGTGAGGGACAATACTGGTCGGAAACTCGGGCGACCGAATTTTTGAACAAGATTGTGGGTCGCTAGACTTGTGATCTTATGAATTTTGCAGCGAGCTGCTCATTGATCGTTTATCGAATGTCTTGCGGATCAAGGCCGATAGACGCGGAAGGCTCCGTGAAATCACCGGATTGTCGACAGTATCGATCGAACCTCCCGGAGAATGCAATTATAGGATTCTCTATAGTGCTGCCGAATGTAGCCGCTAACCCGTCGTCCTGGAATGACGATTATAGGCTCTGAATGCGTGACGAAGCTTTATAGCGTTAAGTAGCTCGGATCGCCGATCAACTGAAGATACCATCATATCCGTGATGACTTCAGAGACCCACGTCAAATTGTCCGCATTCGAAATCTCTTAGCGCATCCAGTTAGGGCGGGTCCTAGTCCATTCATCACCCATGTGTTGCAAAGTCTCCGATAAGCCCGGTCGAACATAAAACCGTGGACTGAGTAAATCGTCCTCCGACTTGACGACGCCATCCTCCACAGCCTGAGCGGCAAGTTTGGTATCGGGATATATTCTGATTCCCACAGATACTTTGACGGCTTCCAATTCTAAAGAATCGGCAAACTCCAGGCTCTGCCGGGCCGTCTCCTCCGTTTCCTCCGGTCCTCCCAGCAACAGAAACCCCATTCGACGTATGGCATGTTTTCCCAAAGTGACACAAACATCTCGGACCTGATCTGCGGTAAAGCGCTTGTTCAAATCGGTAAGGACGGATTGGACACCGGCTTCAAAACCTACGGACACCTCTTTGCAACCCGCTTCAGCCATAACTGCGGCAAGGGAGTCGGTGACGCTCAAAGGGTATAGGATGCACCGCCATTGCAGCTTTAAACCTGCGTCAACAATTCCGGAACATAACTGTTTTGCGTATTTAGCGGGCAGATTAAAAGTGTTGTCCACAAAATAATAGCGCGAAAAACCCAGATCAACACACATACGCAGCCAATTTACCACCAATTCCGGCGTGCGTTTCCTAAGGGCGCAGCCTTCAATCGCCGGAGTTGAACAATAGCTACACTTTAGTGGACAACCTCGCCGTGTCTGTAGCGGAAGCCAGAATGTTTTATCATCAGCCAAATCTTGGTCCGGAAGAAATCTTTTGTCGGGTAGCCATAGCTGGTCCAAATCTCTGGGTAAATAGGGAGGAGCGCACTCTCTGTTGGGAAGACACAAGCCCGGAACCTTGGAAATATCGGCGCCTAAAGCAAGTCTCTCCAGGAGAGCTATAAAAGCGGCTTCGCCGTCGCCGCGGATACCCATATCAGCTTTTAAATAATCGAGTAGAGCCTTAGAATAAATGCTGTATCCCGCCCCGCCGAGAACCAAAGGCGCCGACGAGGTCTTGCGAAGGTGGATGACAAGTTCTTTCCCTTCTTCCAAAAAGGCCTGTGTGTCCGTCATGCTCTGATTGTCGATATTCCTTATTGAGAGACCAATGACATCCGGATGAAATTCACTTATCGTGGTCTCCACCAAGCCAATTGGATTAGTCTTTTGCATTAGATCAAGAAGTTCCACATCATGACCCGCCTTTAAAGCGGCAGTAGCCACGCAGGCCGCCCCTAAAGGCCATGCGCGCATGTTTATTTCTTCGCGATTGGCTGAAATAATTAGGACACGCATTGTAGCTTCTCCACATGTGGGACTAGGGTTACCGTAAACCTGTTAACCCGCGTTGTTATTCTAATCGAATAAAAGTTCGCTGTCCATTTTAGCCGTCAGCCCTTCCGCTTCGGATTGCAAACGATTAGAACGAGCGTTTTTCAGTGTGAAGCCGCGCAGAGATCATTTGCTCAATTATAGTAATGATTTGACTCTATAATGTTTATTTGCTAAAATAGACTCGAACTCTCTTGAATTTAGATCCTACATAGTCGACTTGGAGGTCCATTATGGTCCATCTTCGAATTGGCGCCATTTTTTTTATTCTCATTACGGCTTCAGGCAATCCTTTATTGGCGCAATCTGAGAACCCAAGGGGTTCCAACAAGTCTCCTAGCGAGAATCTGATGAATTTTCAGGAGAGACGTGACGGTTACTTTGAAGTAAAACTAAAAACTCCGGGCGAATTCATATTACCGGCAGAAAAATTAGTAAGAGATCGGGACCTGAACCCGGCGGCCCTTTATCGGGTCTCAACCGGGGGTTACCTCGCGTTTGATGAGTCGGTGTGGGTTAGAGATCTCAAGTTTAAACTGGAGGATATACGGGTAACCGAGCTGCCGCAGTATAAGCGATTCGCTTCTTTGCTCGAAGATCTGAATCAGAAAATCGAAGCAATGGACAATAAGTTTCAAACTTACGATCAAATGGCATTAAGATTGGTCAATTTATGTGACAGAAGCCGATTTGAAAATACTAAGGAAATGGACCAAGAAATCAGGCCATATTTAACAATTTACAATCGTCTTCAAGGGTTGAAAGATCAGGTTGTGCATTCTTTGGTGGGACTTGCCAAAGAGCAGTCTTGCCGAAATCAATTTGAAGATTACAACAGAATACTGGATCGCTATAAAGAAGACCTGCGAATCTTGGGTCGAGATTACGACTCACTTATGCGCAGGGGCTTGATGTTGACACAGGATAACAGGCCGTCTGCCGATCAGTCTCAAAATATCCAAAGAACTCGAAGACGGTAATTGTGAAGATAACGAATGGATTCAAACTCATCATCCATTTCAGGAATAATACTGGCCGGCGGCAAGGCGAAAAGAATGGGGGGGATAAATAAGGCGCTCATAAAAATTGATAATGTTCCCATTATAGAACGCATTTTAGCCGTCCTTCGGCAAGTGCTTTCAAACATTATGATAATAACAAATTATCCTGAAGCTTTCAGTTATCTTAATCTGCCGATGGCTCGCGATCTGATTCCTAATAGTGGATCATTGGGTGGATTGTATACCGGTTTAACGCTTTGTCCAACCGGTCACGCATTTTTCGTCGCCTGCGACATGCCGTATTTGAATGCTCAGGTTATACGTTACATTATCTCGAAAGTAGACGCCAATGATATAGTAATTCCGAGGATTGGCGGCCATCTGGAACCGCTCCATGCAATTTATTCCAAAAAATGCGCGCATCCTATGGGTGACTTGATTCGTAACGGTGATTATAAGATCTTGAATTTATTGCCCAAGATGAAATTGCTCGAATTGCCTGAAGAAGCTTTTCTGCCGTTCGATCCTGAATTAAAATTTATCAGCAACATTAATTCACCACATGATATGAAAAGCGCCGAATTATGTAAGGTAAAATAATCCGATTGGTTGGAAAGTCGGATCAGTTTCCATCTATACATACTCGTAAGGCAGAAATAGTTTTCGATGTTCATTGAGCGCGAACCTATCGGTCATTCCCGCAATATAATCACATACGATCCGTTCAATCGAATCCTGCTCTTTATCTATACTTTTCTTTACCCCCGGCGGTAGTTGAGAAGGTCTCTCTACATATTCTCGAAAAAGGTCCGTAAGTAATCGGTTGGCCTTGAACTGCATTCGCATTATTCTGTGGTGTGTATAAAAATGGGAATAAAGGAAATGATTGAGATCCTTTTTCCACTGCTGCATCTTAGGAGAAAAACGGACAACCGGCGTAGCCGCCAAGCTAATATCGAGAGCGGCCTGGAAGTTACCTGAAACCAACTCTTCTTCCGTGGATGACAGCAAGTCCCTAATAAACGTATCAATAAGGATTCGGATGGCTTGATAACGAAAAGTATTGCGATCCAGCGCCGGATACCGTTGACTCACAACTCCCGTGACTTCATTCCACAATTCCAAAGTTTGCAAATCGCTTTCATCAAAGAATCCGGAGGTCAGCCCATCCTCTATATCATGGCAGTTGTATGCGATCTCATCCGCATAATTCACTATCTGAGCTTCCAGACCGGCTTGCGGATCCGAAAGAAATACGGTTAAAATGGCTTCAGGGGCTTGATCGTAAACCGTGCAATGACGGATAATGCCTGCTCGAGTTTCGAATGTAAGATTCAGCCCCGGAAACTCCGGGTATCTGGCCTCTAAATGATCAACAATTCTGAGTGATTGACTGTTGTGTTCGAAACCGTCGTGGGACTTCATCAACTCGTGTAAGGCGTGTTCTCCGGCATGACCAAATGGGGTATGTCCCAGGTCGTGAGCCAGGGCGACAGCGTGTGTCAAATCCTCGTTGGCGCCTAGATATTGAGCAATGCTCCGGGCAATCTGAGCAACTTCAAGTGAATGGGTTAGTCTGGTTCGATAATGATCGCCTTCATAGTACGCGAAAACTTGTGTTTTATATTCAAGTCTCCTGAACGCTTTTGAATGGATGATTCGATCTCGATCCCTTTGGAAGGCCGTCCTAAAGGGACACTCATATTCGTCATATACTCGCCCTTTGGAGTTCTCGGATAGTGACGCGTATGGCGCCAGGAAGGATCGCTCTCGTTGTTCCTGCACGGATCTTTTTACGATCAAAAGAGCACTCGTCCTAATTTCCCATAGAGTTGGGAGCTGAAGGGCTTTGCGTTGTCCCCGATTTGTGAAAGAGAACACCTCCCTGGGAAGAAGGCAATATAAGATTTACGAGAATCGCAAAGAATAGAATAACCCCGATTGATATGCCGGCCCAAATTATAATCCTGTTCCGGCTAGACCTTAATGGCTGTATTTGTCTCTCTGACGTCTGCTCCGAAGGAAACCTGAATTCTTGAAATGCGTCCTCGGGCATGGTGGCTTCTTCAATGCCGTTTGAAGGGGTATTCTTTCGCTGAGGACCGTCCATGAGGTTCGCTGACTTTCTAAACGAGACTTTCTCAGTTTTCGATGGCGCAATATCGACTGACTGCATCGGCTGCCGATTATCCGGAGTTTTTTCAGCAAGTTTTGATTCAGCATCGTCAAAGGGTGGAGTGTCCCGAGGAGTTTTCAGATGCCCGGCTACAGAATCTTCCTTAAAAGTATCGATCGCGCCGCAATGCGGACAACGGATCTTCACTTCAGCGCCTTTCGGGACTCCGCTCGAATCAATTCTCATCTTTCCGTTGCACTTAGGACAGGTTACAATCATTAAGCGTCTCACCGTGGAGATAAATTGACTGTTCAATTTGTAGCTGAAACCTATATTCCAGTCAACAAAGTTACTTCAAAGAAGGTTTTAGAATTCTTAGTGAATGATGAATCTTGCGAATTATTTGAAGCAAATTTTTAAAACCTTCCGGGCGATCCGATATGGTCATTTGTAAAATTTTGTCCAGTGTCACATAATACTGAACCAATTGGACAATCTGAGCGCCTTTACTATTTGTGAAGGAACAAACGAAATAAAATTGCACTCCGCTTATATTTGGCGCCTTACCTTGCTCCAAAAAGGCGACATTTTTCATATTGCCTTTGATGTTCTTTTTAAATGTCTCGAGTAACTCATCGGAGCTAAGGGTCTTTTTGGTCTCTCGCTTTTCTATAAAAATGGCGATACGCAAGGACGCATTGGGATGCGATATTCTTATCTCGTCCTTTCCGTGAGACTCCAACTTCATTGTAGCGGGATAGTCAAAGATAAATCGTCCATCCGGGTCAGTGTATTGTTTCAGCCCTTTGTCCGTAGCGGACGCAGAGAGAGGTATTAACAATAATAAAAACAGGACGGAATAACATTTAACATAAGAGGGTTTCAACGTGGATTATTTCCGATGTTTGTTTTTGAATTGAGTATCGGTGGTACTATTTTTTATCGTCTTTCCGTAAGGTAGCTGTTTCACCAAGCGATTTGGAAACTTGAAAAACCGCTGAATCAATTCCCGACTGAACCGCTTTGCTGAACGTTTTAGAGGGCGCGCCGGCGTAAAAAGCGGCAAGATCTTCGAGTTCTTTATCGCTCAAATTCCTGTAATTGTAGGCGTAAGACATCAACGCCGTTTCTTCCACGCGTGATCCTTTCATAAATTTATCCACGATCTTCAATGTTTCAATTAGTTTCGCCGTTAGCGCGCGATCATCCTGAGATGCGCTAAGGGAGCCCTCGACGAATCCTCGAACCACGGTTTTAAGCAGATTATTGGTTGTATCTAATTGACCTTCGGAGCTAACCATTTGCCTCAATATGGTCAAGCGATCCTGGTCAAGAGAAGCAAGCAATTTGCGACTTTCTCGAATGTTCTTGAGAGTGGTCGGATCAAGAGCGGCCTCATGGATTTTGGCTATTTTGCGACCCAATTTCGAATCGTAAAAACCGATTACGATACCCAACATTGTAGAATTAACCTTCTCATCAACTGCTTTGCGCAACGTTTTCTCAAGATCCGATTTCGACGCGGCCTTCTTGATCATCGCGGCGGCATCGGCTCTTGATTGGGCTGTTGGGAGAGCATCAGTTGGAATAGCCGCAAGGATTGCATGACCAAGATCATTTATCTGCCCGTATATACCCGAAACTGTCAGAGCCTTGTCCGACAGAGCGTCGTCCTGACAAAATGCGGGCATTGCCGCGAAAACAAGCATTGATACGAATATTAGAACCTTTATTGATTGCAAGTTCCCTCCATAAGCAAACTATAGAGTGTGAAATTCCGATGGAAGCTGGATCAGGCGAGCGTCTTCTCCCACGGCTACCAAAGTAATGCCTGCGGTTATCAGATAGTCCCTTGGAGCGCCTTTCTTAATAATAATTTGTTTGGCGTTAATTCTATATTTAGTCGTGTTTTCTATCCACGTCCTTACAACGAGTGTGTCTCCAAGTTTTGCGGGGCCATGGTAAATTATTTCGATCTTGTGAACCATGAAGAGATATCCCCGATTGTGATAATCGGCTATGGATGTAAGCCTATCCTCTATGTATTCGGTTCGCGCCCTTTCCAAATACTTCAAATAATTGGCATGGTAAACCACACCCATGCAATCGGTGTCTTCATAATAGACTTTGCAACTAAATTCACGTTCAACTCTCGGACGTTCCCTTTTTTCCGCCGTTTCCGTCACAGAAGCTTCCTTTCCAAATGCACTGAACAGCTAGGTAAGTATAATCTCAGATTTCAAAGATGTAAATTGCGCATGGTTTCGTGATCACTTTATAGGCACATTAAAATTTGGTATTATCCGAACCCACGAGATTTACGGGAAAACGTGGGGCGTTACGGAAAATCTCCATGCGTCCATAAGGCGCCGACTCGGCGTTCACAGACAAACCGTCTCAAAACGACACATCTAGTTTGTCGACACGACGTGAGCAAAAAGCATTCAAACGATTATGGCGCACACACCCATGGTTGTATAATTCTGCGCTATTGGCGACCGGCATAATATTACACGAGCTTTTGTGCTGAATGGAGTATTACATAAGGCTTGGAAAAGTATATGACTATAAGACGAAACAAACACGGGAAAGATCCGGAAAAAGCGTGTATTCGGGTTGAGCTCAACTCCAACCTTTCCTTAATCCCGGATCATTAGAAAAAAGCATCATAACTCCATGGACTCGTCACTCTGACGATGGGTGAATATGACGGACAATAAAGAGATAGCTAATTCCACTAAAGACTCCATTGAGAACCAAAAAAACTCGGATTCAGCCCAACACAGCCTCAAGAAAAAATCGGGCAATCTGAAAGGTTGGATTTGGCGTGTTCTGAAGGTTCCCTTGTATCTCGTGTTCCTGATATTAGCCGTGGTCCTTATTGCACAAGGTCTCGAGAGCCTCACAAAATATGCGCTCAAGAAATCATATCTTGGATCCGTTTATCCGAATCGAGATTATATGATCCGGAGCGATTTTACGCGTCCTGTGGCTCATTACGATTATGATTTTGTCCCAGGCGTATGCCTCGAATATAATATAGTCAAAGGCAACAGTTTCGAGTATGCGAACAATGCCGGATTTCGTGAGCCGCGCCCAATTGAAATGGAAAAACCTGCCGACGAATTTCGAATTTTCCTGACCGGAGGTTCCACGGCTTATGGACTTGGATCCGTTGGGGAAGCGGCGCCTCACATGAATTTTTATGGAATTGAATACAGGGAAACCATTTCTCATTTAATGGAAAAAATTCTCAACGCTTCCGCTCCAATTCCAGGTAAGACGGTAAGGGTATACAATGCGGCGGTGTGGGGTTATTCATACCAGCATCTTCTGATGCGGTATATTGTCAAACTGCGCAACTACAATCCCGATCTAATCATTTCCCTTGACGGCGCCAACGAGATTCCGCTCTTAAGCAAGATTTCAAATGATTGGGACTACTTTAGCCAGGGACAATTTCAGGATGTCCTCAGAGAGATATACGCCTACACCGGTCCCGGATTAACTTCATACTTGACGTTATGGCTCAAAAACAACACATTTGTGATGACATACTTATGGCAAGGAAAGGATATGTTTCAGGAATTAACGAAAGAAGTACAATCTAAGAGCGACCTTGCCATGGTCCAAACGGCAAATACCGAGAATTACGCCCTTGAGGAAAAATCACGCATCGTGAATCGCAACATTTCTCAGATTGTTAGGGTTGTCGAAGATTATCACAGCGCAATGCAAAATGATGGAGTCAATCACATAATCGCATTGCAGCCGTGGTACTACTTGTCCAAAAAACCAAAGCACGAAAAAGAAAAGATTTTGGACACATTTGACTTTCACAAGCGCTATTTCGATATTCCCTCAGACAAAATGTATACGCTTTTTATAGAAAAGATGAGACAAAGCGCCGAAAAGAATAACTATTTTTTGGTTGATTTTTCCGAGTATTTTGATGATGTATCCGAGTGGGTATTCACGGATTGGTGTCATTTGACTGCGGGCGCAAATTTTCTGTTAGCTAAGGAATTATCAAATCTGGTAAAGGAGCATCTCCTCAGCCAACCGCTCACCGCCGCAGACACAGTACAAAACAAGGAAGGCTATTTTTGGGACATAGCGGCTTCCAGCGCCGTAAAGCACGCTCCGGAATCCAAGGGGGCCGGCAATGTAGTGGAAAACATGCTAAAAGGCTATCCATCCGAAAAAATGTATGTTTCCAGGAACGCCGCCCCGGAAGAGGAGTTGAGCGTGGAGCTTGACTTGGGACGTGAATTTGATATCACTCGACTTCGTCTGGTATGGGCTGACTCCGATTCGATACCCAGGTCCTGGAAAGTTCAATATTCCATGGACGGGACTGACTGGAAGGATTTTGTGGACAATACGTCATGTGTGATTGACCATTATTCGAGATGGCCCGGAACGGAGTATTATGCGTCTCAACCGGCTGCGGCACGCTATTTTAGGTATAAACCCCTGGATGAAAATAAGACGAATATCAAATTGCGGCTCTGGGCCTTATATCGGTAGGATTACATGAATATTATAGGTGTATCTGCTTTTTACCACGACAGCGCGGCGTGTTTAATCCAAGACGGCAAAATCTTGGCTGCGGCTCAGCAAGAGCGATTTTCACGCATCAAACACGACCACGCCTTTCCTGTGGACGCAATAAAATATTGTCTCAAGGAAGCCAAAATAACCGTGGATGACATTGACTTCTTGGTCTTCTACGATAAACCTTTCATAAAATTCGAACGCCTGCTGGAAACTTATATCTCGTATGCGCCCAGAGGCCTGGCTTCTTTTCTCATGGCTATGCCTCTGTGGTTGAAACAAAAACTCCATACTCCGAGTTTGGTAAAACGCATACTCGGTTATGAAGGCAAAATTTTGTTTCCTGAGCATCATGAATCCCACGCCGCGAGCGCATTTTTCCCGTCACCGTTTGAATCCGCCGCTTTTTTGACAATGGACGGTGTAGGTGAGTGGACCACAACCAGCTTTGGCATTGGTAACAAAAATAAGATTCAAATTGATTACGAGATCCAGTTTCCTCATTCTTTGGGCTTATTGTATTCGGCTTTTACGTATTTTACGGGATTCAAAGTGAATTCAGGTGAATACAAGGTTATGGGGCTCGCCCCCTATGGCGAACCCAAATATGTCGATGTAATCCTGAAAGAGCTGATCGATGTAAAAAAGGACGGCTCCTTTAAATTGAACATGGATTATTTTACATATCCATACGGGCTGACTATGACCGGTTCGGCCTTTGAAAAGCTATTTGACGGACCCGCAAGAAAACCTGAAACCGACCTCACTCAGCGGGAGATGGATATTGCAAAATCGGTCCAGGTAGTCACTGAAGAAGTTATGCTCCGCACATCCAATCATATCCATAAAGTTACAGGCGCCAAATATCTCTGCCTTGCAGGTGGAGTAGCTTTGAATTGCGTCGGCAATGGAAGAATTTTAAGAGAAGGCCCTTTTGAGGATATTTGGATTCAGCCCGCTGCCGGTGACGCCGGTGGAGCGCTTGGAGCCGCCCTCTTTGTCTGGCACCAACTGCTTGACAATGAACGATCAGTTGGATCAGACGGTGATCTACAGTTCGGAACGTACCTAGGTCCTGAATATTCCGAGCCGGAAATTAGAGATTTTTTAGACACCAACAATTATCCCTATGACTATTTAGGTAACGGAGAGATGCCGTCCAGAATAGCGGATTTAGTTGCGGACGGCAAAGTCATCGGATGGTTTCAAGGGCGGATGGAATTCGGCCCACGGGCGCTTGGGTCTCGATCCATAATAGGCGACGCCAGAAATCCGAAGATGCAATCTCAGATGAACCTCAAAATTAAATACCGTGAGAGTTTCCGTCCTTTTGCTCCATCGGTCCTTAATGAGCACGTGGGTGAATTCTTTGAATTGGATAGGCCGTCGCCTTATATGTTATTGGTCGCCTACGTGAACGAGAACATTCGTAAGAATATGACTACGGATGATGAAAAACTGTGGGGCATTGACAAGTTAAATGTGTCAAGATCCGAAATACCGGCCATTACTCATGTCGACTATTCCGCTAGAATTCAGACGGTGCACAAAGACACGAATCCCACGTACCATAAAATGGTAAAGGCTTTTTACGAAAAAACAGGTTGCCCGGTGGTGGTGAACACATCATTCAACGTGCGGGGAGAGCCGATCGTAATGACACCTAAGGACGCTTATTTATGTTTCATGAGAACTGAAATGGATTACCTGATTTTAGGCTCATTTCTCCTGGACAAGAAAAAGCAACCTGCCATGAAAGACGATAAGGATTGGCGGCGCCAATACGAATTGGATTAATTTTGGAGCTCATGGATGAACATAATTGAAGAAATCAAACAGGAAGTAAGGTTGGCTTCAGTAGAGCCTTCGCGGAGGGACTTAAATATACTTGCTTTGCTTTTCTTCGCCATCCCATCGGCTATTGGGGCATGGCAGCTTTGGAAAGGCAACTCGGGCGGTTGGATCTGGATAGCCGTCGGCGCCGTCCTGGTAATTTCACGGCTGTTTCCTCCGTTGTTTCGACGCATTTATAGACTTTGGATTGGATTCTCTGTAGTTTTAGGCTTTTTTGTATCAAGAATTCTACTTACGATTATATTTTTTGTGGTCATCACGCCGACTGGAATTATAATGAAGTTGATGGGTAAAGATCCCATGGACAGAAAGTTTGATCCCAAGGTAACGAGCTATTGGAAAAGAAAAGAGCAAACAGAAGAGTCATCTGTTCAACGATATGAGAAACAGTTTTAAATTACCTGCGTAGGAGGTGTTAAATGTCGCTGGTCGCGGAATTCTGGGATTTTATGAAAGTTCGGAAGAAATTTTGGTTGGCGCCGATAATTATCGTGCTGGTCATTCTTTCAGCTTTTATAATCTTGGCCGCCAGCTCACCGGTTGCGGCGCCTTTCATTTACACATTATTCTAAAATAGCCGAATCACGGCTCTCCTAAAAGGGAGGCTGAGCCTCCCTTTTAGGAGGATTATGCCTCAATAAGAATACTTTAATAATTTACGCGAACCATTCTCCTAATGATGAGTCTCATACAGACTTTGGAGTAATTGGAAAGAAAATTTTTGGAATGTTAGTTCGAACCTAGCCGGAGCGGTGTCATTACATGGAACAGTAATTGTTTCGCCCTTGAAAGCCACTTTTCCAATCCATTATATCCTCACCCGTCACCTCAACACTAATTTCCCAACCTGGATTAATGATCAAACCCAATCCCGCGGGCATGTGCATCAGTATCCATGGAAATTCCATTAAAATGCCGGATAATACATTTGGAAATAATTTGGAAACAGGGGAAAATCGTTTAGCGTGCGTAAATATCGCCACTACGGGGCCTAGCCGAGGATGGTCAAATATCAATGGCTCAAAAGCGCTTGGGACTGGTTCGGAGTTGGAAGGAATGAACACTTTAGATGTGATCAGTTTATCAAAAAAATCTTCATGAGAGGTCGTGTTGGAGATCATGTCTATTAGAGCCAGCTCCAGTTCCGATTCCGCACTAAATTCTTCAGCAAAAGCCAAAACGCGGTAATTAGGTCGGCCGATGAATAATCTTGTAAAGAATCCCATTTATCACTTAAACCATGCCTGCTCTTACAGTTGTTCTCGCAAGTCGACACGAAAAGATTAAGCAAATATATCATTTTTGTTAAATAAAACCGAACAACTCGTGTAAACTTTTAATCCCCCCTGGAGCACTGGTTAGGGCTTTTAGAGCCGATTCATCTGTTGATTACAGGAAAATTTCTACCGCAGCTATGTAGACATCTTGAACCTTACTATCTGTGTGTCTTTATAACGCGAATTGAATATATCATCAACAAATAATTTTACGTCTGCAAGTAACAGAAAGCGTGGGCGAACGCTTGATGGTGAGCAAAACAGGCGCGGCGACTTACTTGCCGGTTAGTAAATCGAGAGGCGTATGCGTTTATTACGGCTTCGCTTTGAATGCAAGAAGACCGGTTTTCGTGATTGGCGAAGATATCATACGAAGCGGCAATCGCAATTTGCATCTAGACGGAGAGAAATCAGATCTTTTCAAAACTCACATCGCAATAAGCCATATTTTCATAATCCTCTTAGTCACGTCTAATCTTTGATCCTGGGGGGTGAATGCCATATTACGAACGCTCGGCTTCGACGCTGAGACCGGATAGCCCAACTACCTTCTACAGAATATCGCGGCGTTCCATTCGTCCCGGCTGCATCTATCGGTAATTTCCAAATTTTCCGAATAACTCTCGACTACTGCATTGATGAGCGGTTCCGCAATACCTGAAAGAATGAGATATCGCCTCACTTTCGAACATAGTTCATCTTTCAGGCGAAGCAGAGTCGGAGCCGCCAAATTGGCTGCTACCACATCAAAACGCCCCTTTACCGCAACGCCTTCGCCCACAAACAGCAAAGAGTCCTCAGACTTGTTTTCAATGTCGTTTAAAACGAAATTGCGTCTGGTCGTTACGACTGCACTGGGATCGATGTCGTGAGCGACTATTGTTTCACAGCCAAGAATTCTCGCAGCTACGGCCAGCACTCCGGTCCCGGTCCCCACATCCAAAATGCTCCTGGGTTTAGGTATTGTGTTCATTACGTTTTCTAAAAATTCAAGAGCCATAATAGTCGTGGGGTGGTCTCCTGCGCCGAAAGAAGGGCCGGGGTCTATGATAATCTCCTTACGACCGGTGTTAGTGATTCCTCTTTCCCACAACGGCGTCAACCTGAGGTTAATTCCGACATCTTTTCCCCGAATATTGCCGGTCCACCACTTTGCTGTGGCTTTTCTTCCGGGTTTCACCTTATCGCAGCCTTTAATTGAATAAAAAACTTTTTATCGAAACTGGTGAGTAAGGCGCCGCTTATAGAAAATAAAATCGGCCTGGAAGGATTTCGACCAATCATATCTTGCAGAAACTCCTTCGAATATTTGGCAACGAGTTTCTGAATCTTATCGATAAATACGGTGTTATAGTTTTCCCCCTTTTCAAAATTGTTGAGAGGACAAGAAATCACTCGAGATCCGATTTGTTGCGGAAGCCCATACAGTCTGCATGTTACCGGCCTGTGGTCATACAGAACGCAACCGTGGTCTTCAAGCAGTGGGCATGGTATTACCAGCTTTGCCGCCGCTTCTTCCAGAGCCGCTTGATTGACCTTTAAGGATTCCAGGTAAGATTTAGCCTCACGGAAAACTTTTTCGCCGGCGCCGGCTTTTGTAATTGCCCTCTCAAGCTGTTCAGGTGTTAGTAATCGCTTCGCTATTCCATTTATATAAAAGGCTTCAATTAAACTAATTTGGTAGTATACCGAGCAGCATTGGTCGCAGCCCGGTTTGCAATTTATAAGATCCCCGTGCTTCTCATACACTGCCTTGTATAAATCATCCGCTTGGGACAATAATTCACAATACCTATTTAAGTGGGCTTGCAAATTCATTTTCTATCCAAGCCACGACTTAATGAACCGTGCAAATGGATTGCAGATTTTCGGGACCAAACGGAGACATTGCCCTTAGGAATTCGATAATCCCCGGCGCCTCCTTTACGACTGTATCGATTTGCTCTTTAGTGTTGTAACGCGAGAGAGAAAACCTGATTGACCCGTGAACTGCCGTGAAGGGAACTCCCATGGCTCTAAGCACATGCGAGGGCTCCAAGGAACCGGAGGTGCACGCCGACCCTGATGAAGCGCAAATCCCCTTATCATCCAGCCTCATCAGGATTGCCTCTCCCTCAACAAACTCAAATCCAATGTTCAAGGTGTTAGGCAATCGATTGTCAACATCGCCGTTTATCTTAGCATGAGGCACAGTCTTCAAAAGCCCTTCCTGCAGGCGGTCACGCATCCCTTTGACTTTGACTCTCTCCTCTTCCAAGTTTTCAGCCGCCAATCCAGCAGCCTCTCCTAATCCAATAATTCCCGGTACATTCTCCGTGCCGCCGCGCCTACTTGACTCTTGGTGACCTCCGATAATAAACGGAGCAAACCTGGTGCCCTTCTTTATGTAAAGCGCTCCTATGCCCTTTGGTCCATGAAATTTGTGAGCGGATAACGATAAAAAATTAATGTTGGTTGAGTTTAAATTCACATCAATTTTACCAATTACCTGGACTCCGTCCGTGTGCATTAAGGCGCCGTGTTCCTGGGCAACGTCGGCCACTTCATTTACAGGGAAAATCACTCCAGTTTCGTTATTGGCCCACATGACCGACACTACCGCGGTGTTATCCGTTATTTTGCTGCGTACCTCGTCCATGTCGAGATTTCCGTTTTTATCCACTGTCAGCCATTTGACAAAGTAGCCTTTACGGCCCAAATGCCTACACAGGTTAAGCACGGCAGGGTGCTCTACTCTGGTTGTGACGATTTCTCTCCGTTCAGGCATGGTTTCAAGAGCGCTAAAAATTGCTGTAGAATCAGATTCCGTTCCCCCGGAGGTAAACACTATCTCCTGAGGAGAAGCTCCCAACAAGTTAGCCAGGGATTCCCGGGCTCTGCGCACCTCCTTGCCGACAGACCCTCCAAAGGTGTGCATGCTCGAAGGATTGCCGTAACGCTCCACAAAAAATGGGCGCATGGCCTCAAATACTTCCGGAGCGACCATCGTAGTGGCGTTATTATCAAGGTAAATTAAAGTGCTCATCCCGCTACCTCCTCGACCTGAAGGGCGGGATCAACCAATTCTCTCAATTTGGATTCTATTCCCGATTTGGTAAGCCCGGCGCTGGGACATGATTTACATACTCCTCTAAGCGCCAAAACCACTTTGTTACCCTCGATGTCGATGAGTTCCACATCTCCACCGTCATTCTGGAGCATTGGCCTGATTTCTTTGTCTACAACTTCTTGAATCTTAGCGATTTTTTGTATATTGGTCATCGGTTTTACGGCGGATTTTCTCGTGTCTTTCATCTGCCCCGTCATATTCTCCAAGATTGCGGCAATTTTATCTTTGCACAATCCGCAGCCGCCGCCTGCTTTGGTGTAGTTGGTGACTTCATCTACAGTCTTGAGATTGTTTGCTTTTATCTCGTCAATTATCTGCTTGTCCGTAACGCCGAAACATTCGCAAACCAGTTGCCCTTCGTGTTGCTCTGAGGGAGCCGCCTCGCCGCGATAGCATGCAATTGCGGCATGGAAAGCATCTCTGCCCATAACGGAACAGTGCATTTTTTGGGGAGGTAATCCGCCCAAATATTCGGCAATGTCTTGATTAGTAATTTTGAGCGCTTCTTCTACCGTTTTACCTTTGATCATCTCCGTTAGCGCGCTACTTGAAGCAATGGCGCTTCCGCAGCCAAAGGTTTGAAACCTGGCGTCCATGATACGTTCGGAATCGGGATCAATTTTTACAAACAATTTCAGGGCGTCTCCACATGCAATGGAGCCAACTTCTCCAACGGCATTACAGTCCGGCAATTCGCCCACATTTCTGGGGCTAAAAAAATGGTCTTTTAATTTTTCGCTATATTCCCACATGGGACACCTCGTAACAATGATTTGTCAGGACAGAAAATATCAGACACTTAGCAAACATCAAAATAAAATTACATTTATATTCGATGCGGAAAAGAGACAAAGTGATTCATAAATTTGAGAAACCGACTCTGGAACACCTTAGTTGAATTATATTGAGTATCCGGTACGTTATGAGCTTTATAAGGAGGGTCACTTGACTATAACTACACGGATCGGATATAACTGAACAATTCCAAATAATAACTACTGCGGATTATTCAAAAATATTCTCAAACCGACCATAATCACCACAGGGCGCAAAGGCTTTTGAATGAATTCCAAAGACAAGCTCGATCTTAATAATCCCAATTTCCTGGATTTTATAGTTGATTACCGAACCCCTCTAGTCATCTTAGTTGTTGTGATAAGCGTCTTCTTTGCATACATGGCGCCTAGTTTACCCACAGACCCTACCTTGAGATCAGGTTTGGATCAAACTTCAGAAAGCTACCAAAATTTTCGCAAATTTGCCGAAGAATTTGGAGATGAAGAATTCATCCTCGTCAGTCTCTATAATGAAATCGGAGTAAAAAATCCGGCTTTTCTGAACAGCTTGGCTCAAATAACGGATCAGATACAAAAGCTCGATGGTATCTCTGAAACTCTGAGTTTATCCAACCTGAAGATGTTTCGGGAAGTCGATGGGAAATTCGGCTCCTTTCCAATCATTTCTGAAAGTCCCGGCGGACCCGTCATGCCCGACAAAAGTACTCTCGAAAATATGAAAACGGCTCTACCAATAATTGAACTGATGATTTCCCAAACCGAAAGGGCTTTCGGTTTGTTGGTGAAGATGGATGAGAAATGGAAATTTGACACCCATAAGGCGCGTCAAATTTCCCGCGAAATAAAGCAGATTTGCGCTAAGTACGCCCCGACGGGCACGGATTGTCGAGTCGTCGGTTCGGCTATTATTAGACAGGCCATCGTCAAATATAATATTCAAACGGGGATTATTTTTGGCGCTCTGTGCATGTTGATTGGAACCTTGGTATCCATATACGTTTTCAAAAGTATAAAGCTAACTTTGATTACGAACCTTATCCTCGGCGTTTGTGTATTATGGGTCCTCGGACTAATGGCGGTTTTAAAAATCCCTCTAAACTCCACAACGGCCTTATCATTCGGATTTATCCCGATTACAACCGTAGAAATTGTTATTCATATGGTGGTCAGGTACAGTCAATATTTCCTAGAAACCAATGATAAGGTCGGCGCAATAAAAAAATCCGTGAGGTATTTGGCCAGGCCGTGTCTCATATGTTCATCTACGACGGCGGTTGGGTTCGGCGCGCTCATGGTGAGTTCGATTCCCATGGTTAAACAGCTCGGATTTATAATGTCCTTTGGTATAATTATCTCCTATTCGCTGGCCATGGTGTTGACTCCCGCATTTTTCATGAGATTGAACTCTCTGGACGCTCCTAGAAAATCCGGAATTACGGGTGATTATCTCAGCGGAATACTTGACGGCATACTGGCGTTCATTTTTCGACGACATCGTCTTATTGTCGGCTTCGGAATTGTTCTCACGATAATCCTGTTTTCAGGAACTCCCTTTATCAAGAATGATTCTCAGATTTTGAGGATGTTGAGTTACAACTCTCCTGAATCTCAGGATTTGGCTTTTGTTGAAGAGAAATTGAACGGTATAAACAGTCTGGACTTAGTAATCGAGAGTGAGCCCAACGCCTTCAAAAAAGCCTCTATGTGGGCCAAAGTTGAAGAATTGGACACGGAGTTAAAGAAGTTACCGGAAGTCGTTGCGGTTGAGTCGTTCCTACCTCTCCTCAAATATGTTGATCAAACCGGCTCCGATCAAAAGCGCAAGGACTACTTTGCCGATCCGTCATTGTTGCCGCAACTATTGATGATAATGACATTGAGCCCGGATGGGGCGCGGATAACGGAACGACATCTCAACAGCGATTACAGTCGATTGCACATTCCAATAAGAATCAAAAACTCACCTGACGTGCCCATTAGTCGCACGATAAAGGATATTCGGCAAATATCGAAACGAGTGATGGACGGTCATGCCAAAACCGTGCTTACGGGAGAGCTTACCGTTGTCTCCGACCAAACAACGGAACTCATACGTGATCAGATCAAATCAATGATAATTGCGGCCATTCT
Source organism: Desulfomonilales bacterium (assembly GCA_038250835.1). GTDB lineage: Bacteria > Desulfobacterota > Desulfomonilia > Desulfomonilales > Desulfomonilaceae > JBBSBY01. Next base: position 50,220 of record JBBSBY010000003.1, read on the forward strand.
GATTACGATTTTGATGATGATTCAAATGCAATCCGTGTACCTGGGATTCCTCTGCCTCATACCCAATATCCCTCCAGTGGCGGCGGTATTCGGCATTATGGGGTGGTTCGGCATTGCATTGGACGGCATCACGGTTTTCGCGGCAACTGTAGCAATCGGACTTGCCGTGGACAACACAATTCACTTCTTGACGCAGCTGAAACGCGATATTGCTCTTAAACCCGGGCTATCGATCAATCAGTATGTTGCCGGCGCGTATAAGCTCACGGCCCGTCAAATAGCGTCATGGAACATTGTAATTATGCTGGGATTCCTGGCGCTCTCAATTTCGCCTTTTCGACCGGTGGTATTTTTCGGCATTCTTGGATGTTCGTCGCTGGCGCTTGGTCTTTTCGGAGACCTGCTGTTCGTGCAGTCGCTCATTATTTCGTCATCACGGATAAAAAATACTATTAAGAGATTAGTCGAACGGGAAAGCGGTCTCGGGTCCAAAGGAAATGAAGTGGTGGAGCCCGTGAGAAGAATTGCTAAATAGATGATACTCGTTGCTCAGGAAAGTTATAATGTCTGGGAAAAAAACTGTCGGATTAGATTTAATATCTCAATCCATGATTACTTTCCAGAAACGGTATTTACCGGAAAGAGAATGGTTTGATCTGTCGGTAATCACGCACTGCCGCTTCTGCCGGCACGAGAAAAGTACCCACTGCAGGTGGAACTTTGCCGGCTCAAATAGATGCGAGGCGTCACATGTCTCCCGTTCGGAAATAAGGCGCTAGAGTAGCGGCTTTCTTCTTTCCTATGCCGCGAATACCTGCAAGCTCTTGAGGTGATTTAAATGGTCCGTTAGATCTCCTATGCTGCAAGATGCGCATGGCGAGCTGAGGCCCAATACCGGGTATAGCGATCAGGTCCTGTTCGTCCGCTTGGTTCAAATCCAAAATAAAACCCGCTGCGACTAATGCGCCTCCAGGTATTTTTGATACCTCAACATGGCCTCCGTCAATGTTTATGCGGCTATTACACGGAACTATTTCAGAAGATTGTTCAGGACTGATGTTACCGTAAGTTGACGTGATGATATCCGAAAGACGTGACGGACCGCTCTTCAGAGCTATTCCATGTGGTAATCCATCTATAATCAGTTCATATACGCACCCGTCCGATCGAAGATCATTCTCGCTTTGCCGACGGTTGACACTCAAAGCGTCCCAGCCCAATGCCAGAAGACCCAGAATCAGTAATGCCGTTAAAACGCGTGGGGCCGGCGGACCGTTGGACTTTTGCATTTAACTTATGCCGATGCGCAGCTAAATAAGCAGTGTTTTTTGATGCTTAAATTCCCGCTCCACCCTTGATGTTTAGGGAGAGCATTTCTTATATGATAACACAATTGTGAAGTGAAACCGCACTCCATCCTACTGAATTTTGGCGAAAGTTCCTCGATTAACGTCCTTTTGCAATTTATAGTCGATACTGTCCACCAGAGCGTCCCAGGAAGCTTGAATAACATTTTCGTTGAAACCTATAGTCCACCAAACATCTTCACCATCAGAGGATTCTATTAGGACGCGCACAACGGCTCCAGTACCAGACGAGCCCTCCAAGACTCGAACCTTGAAATCCGTCAGTCGCACCTTAGCGACATTCGGATAAAATGATTCGAGCGCCTTGCGAAAAGCGGTGTCGAGAGCATTTACAGGGCCGTTGCCCTCTGCTGCGCTGAATTCCATCTTGCTGCCGACAACGATTCTAATTACGGCGTCGGAGTAGGTCTTTGTATCGCCTTGTCTCTTTACATTGGATACATGGAATCCGTGCAAGCTAAAAAATTTTTTGTGCAGTCCCAGCATGCGCTTCATAAGCAGCTCAAAAGAGCCGTCCGCGACATCATAATGAGCGCCTCGGGCTTCGAGATCCTTGATTGTTTTTAGGATTTCTCCAACTCTTGGGTCGTCGGGCTGTAGAACAATACCGTATTCCTGAGCCTTGTGGACCAAAGCCGCCCTACCGGCCTGCTCGGACATGGGAAATATCCGACTATTACCCACAAGCTTGGGGTTTATGTGTTCGTAAGCTATTGTATTTTTAACGACCGCGCTGGTGTGTAGACCGCCTTTATGCGCAAACGCAGAAGCTCCGACGTAAGGCTGTGACTTGACCGGCGTTCGATTTGCCATTTCGTCCACAAACTCGGAAACCGTTTTAAGTAGATTCAATTGTTCGGGAGGCCACTCAAGAACTCCCATTTTGGTGGACAGGGCAGGTATGATTGAAATGAGATTGGCGTTGCCGCATCTTTCACCAATGCCGTTAATAGTCCCCTGAATGTGAGCCACACCACTTTCGACGGCAATCAACGAGTTTGCAACCGCCGTTTCGGAATCATTGTGAGCATGAATGCCCAGTGGGGTAGAAATCCGCTCTCTCACGCTTCTGATAATGGAAGCCAGCTCGGTGGGGAGAGTTCCGCCATTGGTATCGCACAGAACCACCAAATCCGCGTTTGCGTCTTGAGCCGCCTTCAACGTTTCAATAGCGTATTCAGGATTGCGTTTAAATCCGTCAAAGAAATGTTCGGCGTCGAAGATTAGTTTCGGAAAGTGAGGTCTTAAATAAAGAAGCGATTCTCTTATCATTTCTATATTTCGAGATAAGGGAACCGCAAGAATTTCTTTTACATGTAAATCCCAACTCTTTCCTACAATGGTCGCCACCTCCGCGCCGGTATCAATTAGACCTGAAATTTGAGGATCTTTTTCAGGCGCTAAGTCGGAACGGCAAGTGCTGCCGAAAGCGGCTATTTTAGCACGCTTGAAGGGCATGTCCTTAGTAATGGTAAAGAATTTACGATCTTTGGGATTTGATCCGGGGTAACCGCCTTCAATGAAATCAATGCCCAACTCATCCAATTTTAAAGCAATTCTGACCTTATCATCCAATGAAAATGTGATCCCCCATGTTTGGGCCCCGTCACGCAATGTAGTGTCATATAATTCGATTTTGTTCAACTATCAGCTCCAAAAGCTATTTAGGAAATTTTATCGAGTTGGAATACGTCATGTAAAGCTCTGACGGCAAGTTCCGCGTATTTTTTCCGAATCACACATGAAATTTTTATTTCAGATGTGGTTATCATTTCGATATTGATGCCTTCGTTTGCTAATGTGGTAAACATCTTGGAGGCAACTCCGGAATAGGATCTCATTCCCAGACCAATAATGGAAACTTTGGCGATATCGTTCGATCCCGCAACGCACCGGGCGCCCAAATCATCTTTTACTTTCTCGCAAATCTGGAGGGCTTTGGCTAAGTCCGCTTCAAGAATAGTAAAGCTTATATCCGTTATACCTTGCTCACTGACATTTTGGATTATCATGTCCACCACGACATTAGCTTCGGCTAATGCGGAAAAAATGGTCGAGGCCACGCCCGGTTTATCCGAAACTCCGGCTATGGTAATTTTGGCCTCTTTCATATTGCAGGTGACGGCTCTGACTGATTCTTTTTCCATATCCGAATTCTCCTCCGTGACTAATGTGCCGGGGTGATCATTAAAACTTGACCGCACCACAAGGGGAACCTTATGGCGCATTGCGAATTCAACGGCTCTGATGTACAAAACTTTGGCCCCAAGTGATGACATTTCCAGCATCTCTTCGTACGCGACGGTATGCAGCTTGCGACTTTTTGTCGAGATATTCGGGTCCGTGGTGTAGACGCCGTCCACGTCCGTGTAAATTTCACATAAATCAGCTTTTAAAGCGGCGGCAACGGCTACCGCGCTGGTATCGGAACCGCCTCTACCCAAAGTGGTTACATTTCCTTGTTCATCCACACCCTGAAACCCGGCTACAATCACAATGTGACCATTCTTGATGTCGGACAGCATGGCGTCGCTTTTTACGTCGCTTACACGAGCGCACCCGAACGCGTCATTGGTGACAAGAGGAATTTGCCACCCGCAATAGGACTTGGCTTTGTAGCCCATGTTCTGAAGCGTTATCGCCAGAAGAGCTATGGTGACTTGCTCACCCGTCGAGATCAGCACGTCAAGTTCTCGTTCGTTAGGCGTGGGAATGATTTTCTTGGCGAGATTAATCAGTCTGTCAGTTTCTCCGGACATGGCCGAAAGAACGACAACCATGTCGTTGCCCTGATCTTTGAAAGAGGCGACTCGAGACGCAACGTTTGCTATTCTATCGAGATCGGCGACGGAGGTTCCGCCATATTTTTGCACAATCAACGCCATCTTTAACTCCAGCTTTTCGCAATTTCAATGCCGCCGATTTTTGTTCAGATCGGCAAAAACTAAGGCTTAGGACCATCAAGGCCAGGAAAGCAGAGGCTTTTCACATTTGATTATGGCTCCGAGAGAAACTACATTAATTCCTAGCGGAGACTAAAAAAATGGCTGGGACGGTTCAGTCTACCGGCCCAATTTCCGTCTGATCTGTATTGCAATTTAAGTTCACGATCCGTTTCCGATCCACCGTAGAATATGTTTATTGTAAGCGCGTCATTATAGAAATTTACGAGTGATTCAGCCCATTCGGCAATGATTATCGCATCCGGCTCAAGCTGATCATCCAGACCCAAATCTTCGAAATCGCCGACAATACGATAGAGATCAACATGATATATTACCGGCGGTCCGTCGTATTTAACCGCTATGGAAAAAGTGGGACTTGTAATATCATTGACGGGTACCTGAGTCGCTGCGGAAATTATACCTTTTGCGAGTCTGGTTTTACCTGCGCCTAAATCACCACTGAGGAGTATTCTGTCTCCAGGTTTCACTACATATCCAATTTTCCGACCAATTTGTAGGGTAAGATCTTCGGAATGAGAGCTGAGTATAGTTTGCGTCATTTTGCTTTGGCACATGATCGTCCAAACCATTTAAAATATCTGAGTTGAGCCCCATTTTCAAGCGAAATGCGGTCCACTAAAATAATCGGGCATTCGTAGCCGACGATGAGTTCAGTGAGTATAAAGCCTAACCGACCACTTTGATTGCTTCCGCTATCCCCTTGCCTGAGCCTCGCTTTGTATTGGGCAATCACGAGTCATATAGGATATCTCGAAAGTTCTGTCGAATAAAGTTCTTACCCGTCTTCCCAGCGCATGCTCATAGGCGCTTAACTTAAAACAGGGATCAAGGAATCCAGACACTTACATCGACCGCCATCTCGACGACCGGATGAACAGAAGTTACATAATATTGATATGACTGGATGTCAGCTTTCGCTGGAATGACGAAGCTTCATAGATTAAGTAACTCAGATAGCTCTGAGTTAAGATACTTAACATTTTATCCGTGATTACCTTTGAGAATCATTATATGTTGTGATGCCCAAAAAAGAAGGCGTATCAGGCGCGGAGCCGGCAGGAAACGTCTAACCAATGACGTTTCTTACGCTGTTTATTATCCAAAAGAAAACTATTCTCAAACCGGCAAAATAGAACGACTAAAAACCGGAAGCCTTCTGAAAGGAGGCACAGATCTCTTTAAGAGTTGAAGATGTTCGGGCGCCGTTACAGACCTCATCGCGACCCATCATTGGTTATGCGCTCGTATTGACGGCCACCTTGATTTGGTCAGGTAACTTCATTGTCGCTCGAATATTATCCGATTCCGTACCTCCCGTCACGTTGGCCTTTTTGCGTTGGGCGACTGCAGTGGTTGTGCTATTGCCGTTCGGAATAAGACCATTCTGCCGTGATTTTAAAATAATACGGCGACACTTGGGTTATCTTTCGCTTGCGGCGTTTCTTATCGTAACCGTATTCAACACCTTGATTTATATTGCCGCTCATACCTCCAAGGCCATAAACCTCTCACTGATCGCCGTAACCTCCCCTGTATTCATTGTGGTGTTTGCACGCGTTTTCCTCAAAGATCCTTTAACATTGCGAAGATTTGCAGGACTTGTCGCTGCGACTTTCGGGGTAATCCTCCTGATCACGGGGGGATCCCTATCCCGACTTGTGAACCTAACCTTCTCGGAGGGGGATATTCTGATGCTTTTGGCGGCGGCAATTTTCGGAGTGTACAGCATTCTAGTTCGCTTCAAACCTGTCGCCTTGAGCCCACTCGCTTTTTTATTCTCGACCTTTGCAATCGGACTTTTATTTTTAATTCCGTGGGTTATGTGGGAAGTGCGAAATGCCCCGCCAATCAATTTCTCGTCTGCTTCAGTCGCCGCCATCATTTATCTGGGGGTTGGCCCTTCGTTGTTAGCTTTTCTATGTTGGAATGAAGCGATCCTGCGCATTGGTCCCGTGCGCTCGGCATTCGTGTATTATTCTCTTCCCGTTTTCAGCGGCATCGAGGCCCTTGCCCTTCTAGGGGAGTCGGTTCATCTTGTCCATGTTGTTAGCGGAATGCTGATACTATTGGGAGTCATTGTTGCCACGCGCGAATCCACCAAATGAATTGAATGTCACGCTTCTTTGCGCCTGTGCTAATACTGAGCCGATTAACTTGTCTGAATTTAAGGACTATGCTAATTTGCGCGCCAAAGAATTTGCGTTAGCTCAACCGCCATTCGACTTAAAGTTACGAAGATCTTAAAATTATAATAGAGTTCGACACGTATGCAATTTGTAAAACTACTTAAAGCTTTGGCGGACGATTACCCAGGTCGCTATAGACGACCATATGTAACTCTAAGTTACGCCCAAAGTTTAGACGGTTGTATTTCCGCGCGACCGGGAGAGGCTCTAGCTTTGAGTGGGCAGGAATCCTTGACTTTGACTCACCGTCTACGAGCCTCGCATGACGCCATTCTTGTGGGTATAGGGACGGTGTTGTCCGACAATCCCCGACTCAACGTAAGGCTTGTCGACGGCTCAGATCCTACGCCTGTTGTTGTGGACTCAAATCTTAGATTGCCGCTTGATTGTAAGCTTCTGAACCAAGATTCGAAGTCGCCGATCGTCGTGTCGAGAAAAGACGCCGATAAGGCTCGAAAAAGGTTACTTGAAAAAGCGGGAGCCAAGATAGTTCAAGTATCCCCTACCGCCAAAGGTCAAGTGGATCTCGTTCACATGCTCGAGAGCCTTGCTTCAATGGGAATCCGGAGCTTGATGGTAGAAGGGGGAGCGCGTATTATTACCAGCTTTCTCAACGAAAGGTTAGCCAATTATCTCGTGCTTACCATTGCGCCGGTACTTGTGGGCGGCCTTAGAGCAGTAAGCGATTTAGGTCAGGCGGATCCGGAGGCTTGTCTCCGTTTGACTAAACCACGGCATAAATGGCTTGGTGAGGATCTCGTCCTGTGGGGAGATCTCACACAATGAATCGCCGTTGCTTAATTTTTGCGGCCCCTTTCGAAGTTGAAGTTGTTGAAGAACCCTTTATCAGACCGGCAGCCGGAAAGGTATTGGTTGAAACGATCTGTTCCGCTATTTCACCCGGCACTGAAATGCTGGTATATAGAGGAATGTGGCCTGAAAATGTGCCCATCGACGAGTCTGTCGAGGCTCTTTCAGGTGAGTTTGCTTATCCTTTGAAATATGGATACTCCTGCGTCGGCAAGGTGATAGAACTGGGCGAAGGAGTTTCCCCGGAGTGGCTCAATCAACTCGCGTTCGCATTTCAGCCTCACCAAAGCCATTTTACAGCTTCAGTTTCCGATTTAATTAAGGTTCCGGCCTCCGTTAGCGTGGAACAAGCAGCGTTTTTACCTAATATTGAAACCGCAGTGAGTTTCATATTGGACGGCAAGCCGCTTATCGGCTCCAATGTGCTGGTGGTGGGGCAGGGTGTTGTCGGGCTTTTAACAACATCACTTTTGGCGCAGTTTCCTTTGCATTCCCTCATCACGGCGGACACAATTCCTTTCCGTCGGGATAAATCAGTTGAGATGGGGGCAAGCGTGGCGCTGGATCCGGACGATATTAATATCAAATCTGAATTGCATAAAATTTTTGCGCAAAACGGCAAAGCCGACCTCACGTATGAACTTTCCGGCAATCCTGCGGCTTTGGATTTTGCCGTTCAGTCTACGGGGTATACTGGTAGAGTTATAATCGGATCGTGGTACGGTGAAAAAAAAGCTCCTATTGATTTGGGAGGATACTTCCACAGAAGTAAGATGACGATTTGCAGTAGTCAAGTAAGTAGGATAACTCCGGACTTGAGCGGGTTGTGGACCAAAGAACGACGAATGTCTCTTGCCTTAATGATGAGTTCGAGAATTAAACCCGAACGCTTGATAACGCACAGAATACCCATAGAGCAGGCTGAAAACGCATATCAGCTAATAGACCGACATAATGATTCCACAATCCAGGTTATTTTAACCTATTAAGGGCAATCCATATGAATGAGCATAATTCAGGTGAGTATGTAGTTGCGGTGCAACGTGATTTTATAGCTAATCATTACCTTGTTGGCGGCGATTGGGGGGCTGAGAACCATCCACATGCTCACCATTACCAAATCGAAGTACGACTTATAGGTTCGGAGCTGGATCAACACGGATATTTAGTCGATATTGTTGATATTGAAGCGGCTCTTGATGAACTTACCGCCTCGTACGCGGATAAGACTTTGAATGATTTACCGGAATTCAGCGGATTGAATCCCTCCATAGAGCACTTTTCAAGAACAATCTGCGATAGGTTGTCGGATCGCATCAAAGCGGCCAACATAACGAAAATTTCCGTACGACTTTGGGAAAATCGGATTGCCTGGGCTTCCTACGGGAAAAATCGCCCTTGAAAATAGGTCTGATCATCTACGGCAGCCTTGATATTTTGACCGGCGGCTTTATGTACGACCGCAAAGTCGTTGAATATCTCGCATTCTCAGGTCACTCGGTTCAGGTGTTCGCTTTGCCCTGGCGCACTTATCCCCAGCATCTGTCCGATAACTTTTCCGGAAGTTTTTTGAAAAGGCTTGCGTCGTCTGATGTGGACATTTGGGTTCAAGACGAGCTAAATCATCCATCGCTATTTTATCTCAATCGTAGGTTACGAAAGATGGACTCGAGACCAATTGTTTCTATTGTTCATCACCTACGGATGCACGAACAACGACCCGCTTGGCGCAATCAGTTCTATAAAATTATTGAGCGGGACTATTTGGATAGCATCACAGGATTTATCTATAACAGCGACACCACAAAAAATTCCGTCCAAACCCTTCTGAATAAAAGCAAGCCTCATTGTGTAGCGTTTCCAGGGCGAGAAGCCGAAATTCCCATGGTGGACGAATCCTATGTTATTTCACGTTCGCGACAAGAGGGGCCGTTGCGGATACTCTTTGTGGGAAGTTGGATTCCACGCAAGGAATTGCACACGCTAGTTTTGGCCCTCGCTGAGTTGAATTCAGAGAACTGGCTGCTGAATATCGTCGGAGATCAAAACGCGGATAAGAAATACTCGGCCTATATTCATAAACTGATAGAAGAAGCGGGCGTTTCCGAACGGATAAGTATTGACGGCGCCTTGGAGAGAAGCGAATTAATGTCGAGGTATAATAATGCCCATTTGCTTGCAGTCCCTTCATCGTACGAAGGCTTCGGCATTGTTTACTTAGAAGGAATGGGTCATGGCTTACCTGCAATAGCCTCGAATACCGGCGCGGCGCGTGAAACCGTTAATCACGGAGTCACCGGATTCCTGGTGAATCCCGGTGACGCGCATGAGCTTGCAGGCTATATCGAAATTTTAATGAATGACAGAGATAAGCTTGCAAAGATGGGAATAGCCGGTTTAAAGAGATATGCGTCGCACCCGACATGGGAAGAAACAGGTAAAAAAATAGCTAACTTTCTCCAAGGTTTGGTGGTTTAGAGCGGATGGAAAACGAACTTAGTTTCATAAGGTACCTGGCGTCGAAAAAAACCGTGGATGATCGTAGCTTGAATCGGCTTGTTTGGGCTGCGTTGGCCGACGAAGTTGCAAAGCGTGACAAGATTCCCCCAATGAACATACTGGAGCTCGGGTGCGGTATCGGAACCATGATCGAGAGATGCCTAGATTGGGGACTATTCACTCGAGCCAACTATACGGCCATTGATTCACAACGGGAAAACATACTGGAAGCCGGTAAGCGATTACGGGAGTGGACTAGGACTGCTCCAGGATCCACACTTGAAAAAAATGACGATTCATTCCGACTCAAAGGCGCCGCCATTGATGTAAACGTAAAGCTCGAATCCAGAGACGCTCTCGATCTTATTGATTCCGAGAACGAACAGGGTCGTTACGACCTCCTGATTGCGAACGCCTTCCTCGATTTACTTGATTTGCCGAGTGTTTTGCCCAAAATTCTGAATTTGATTAAACCGAACGGGTTGTTTTATTTCACCATCAACTTCGACGGAGTCTCAGTTTTTGAACCGCGCTTGAACCCCGAATTGGATGACAAGATCGAATATTTTTATCACCGGACTATGGATGAACGATTAATAGATGGAAAACCTTCCGGGGACAGCAGAACCGGGAGGCGTCTGTTTAATTTATTCGATCGATGTGGAGCAAAAGTAATCGAAGCGGGTTCGTCCGACTGGGTTGTTTTTCCGAGGTCTGATGGTTACTTTGCGGATGAAGCTTATTTCCTACACTTCATCACGGATACGTTTAGGCTGGCGCTCGAAAGTTCCCCAAATATTAGCGCAGACGAACTCAGTTTATGGTTCAATACTAGACAAAAGCAAATAGCTGAGCAAAAATTAATTTACATAGCGCATCAGTTAGATTTTCTAGGGGTAACGAATCTATAAAGGGAGCTCTCACTCATGGAGCAAAACACCCAAAACGATAACAAGAAAAGCCTCAGAAATCAGAAGCTAAGCGGCTGGATTGGACTGGCGACTTTTGCCGTGCTGTTTGGGCTTCTTGCCGTTGGAGCAATTGTAGCTCTCGTCAAGTTAAGTCAAAAGGTTATATCTTGGTTCATGTAATTACAGTTCGTACAATGCTTTGTATTTGGAGGTCAAATAGCGAATCAGGTAATCCGCATTCAGTTTTTCTCCGGTTATTTTCAAAATTAAATCGCTCGGCGCATATCGGCGACCTTGCTGATGAATATGCGTTCTCAACCAGGCCAGTAAACTTTTATAATCTCCGGCGGCGAAACGCTCCTCCAGTGATCCCAGATCTTTTTCAGCTTTAAAGATCAACTGAGCGGCATAAATATTTCCAAGCGTGTAAGTAGGAAAGTAACCAAAAGCTCCCCCGGACCAGTGCACGTCCTGCAATACGCCTTCAGCATAAGTTCGAGGTCTGAGGCCCAGATAATCATCCATTTTCGAATTCCATGCTTCGGGTAAATCATCAATCATCAAGTTGCCTCTCATGAGAGCAAGTTCCAATTCAAATCGAAACAGGACATGTAAATTGTAAGTCACTTCGTCCGCTTCGACTCGAATCAGGCTGGGGTTTACCTTATTTATGGAAAATAAGAAACGTGATTCTCCGATATCCTTCAACGCTGAGAATTTCTCCTGGGCAAAAGGATAAAAGAATTTCCAGAAACCGGCGGACCTTGCAACAAAGTTTTCCCACATTCGTGATTGGGATTCATTGACGCCTAGAGAGGCGGGGGAGCAGAACGGAGTCCCCCAATATTCGAGTGGAAGTCCTTGATGGTAAATAGCGTGTCCCGCTTCGTGGATAACGGCAAAAAAACCTTCATTAAAGTAATCTTCGGAATATCTAGTTGTAATTCTGACATCACCCGGACCAATACCGGTGGTGAATGGATGGGCGGACGCATCGAGCCGCCCGGAATCCAAATCATAGCCAATTTCCTTTGCTACCATTAACGCGAACGCTCTCTGATCAGGAATTGGATATTTTCCATACTCTACTTCAGTATTCCTCCTTGGCATCGATGAGCTGATACGCTGTGTCAAATCGGCCAAAGCGGGCGCCAACTTCCGGAAAATGGGTTCAATCCGAGCAGTGGTAAGATCCAATTCATAAATATCCAAAAGAGCGTCATAAGCCTCGCCAACATATCCAATGCACTCCGCTTCCTGTTGTTTTAAGGAGAGCAATCGTTGCAGATACGGTTTGAACCTCCCCCAATCATTATCAGGGCGAGCATTCTGCCAGACGAATTGTCCTTCTGCTGAAACATGAGCCAATTCGTGCGCCAATGCCTGCGGAATTTTGCACATTCGATCGTAGCCACGGCGCCATTCGCGAATGTTGATCGCCTCAGGAGTCAGATTATCATCAGTAAGGGGGGAAGCTGTGACGATGTCGAGAAGATTTCCAATTTCAGGATCAGTGGCCATGCCGTGTCGAATGCCGGCGAGTGAGGCAATAACATCGGCGCGGCCGCGCATTCCATTCTTAGGGATTTGAGTACTTTGATCCCAGTGCAACAGCGCCATTGCGGATCCCATATGCGCCAGCTTTGTGCTCCAGTTCCGCAACTTGTCGTACGCGTCGGGGAACTTCATATTTTACTCCATAGCCGATATTTATAGGCAAAGCTAATTTCAACTCCAAATTTAACTCTTTTGCTCCACATTGTCGTCAATTGACGACCGACCGATCCACTTCTGCATGACCAGAGCGTCATCGTGTTCCGCCGTATAATAATTTTTCCTGAATCCAATAGTGTTGAAACCAAATTTTTTATATAAAGCGCGTGCAGGCATATTACGACGCGCTACTTCCAAGTAAATCTTATTGAGATTCAGTCCTTCACTCATTGTAATTAGCTTTTCCATAAAAAAGCTCGCGATGCCTTGAGATCTAAAATTAGGATGGACGGCGATATTCAGCAAATGCGCCTCATCAAGTATAACCCAAAAGCAAATGTAACCTACAATGCTTTTAGCATGAGTGAAAACCAGAAACTTTGAGTTACGATTGTTCATTTCCTCCAGGATCAAGGGTCTTGTCCAGGGCGCGGCGAATGAAAATTGTTCAATTTCAAGAATCCGATTGATATCGGATTCGACAAGCGGTCTACTTTCCAATATGAGGGTTGATCTAATCACGACGTCAATACACAACTTGAAGACTCAAAGCTTTGAGGTGTAGAAGAATTGTAGAAACCTTAAAAGTCCTATGGGAATCGCTTCATACGGGACCCGGTTTTCTACGGACCAAGTCCGTTGCAGGCCCGATTACCACAACTGATTATTAATCCAAACCAATACCTGAACAACCTTAATGATAGTCTGAGAGATTCATCATATCAAGAGTGATTACTTTGTCGTATCACTAAAGCTCCCTACCTGCGGCGGCAATTTATTCCTTGGAAAGCTAAATCGTCAAAAAGACTCCTACAAGAAGGGAGATAGAAAGACCTGAAATAAACAAAACCAAACTTCTTGTGTCATAAATATTCCTGAAGAGTTCAAATGCCAGAAACGCCGGGATCATATAAAAACCAAAGATCATAGCTTGTAAGAGCTGATTCGGAAACAATGAGACCAATACGGTCAGCGAGTAAGCTCCGATATAAATTATTGGAATCAGACAGACTGCCGCTAAGACAAAGCCTTGGAGTAATGCGGACGCAAAATAAGGAAAAAAAACGGCCCGCTTCCTACAAATAAGTGTTTTCTCAGCTTTCACGGCGAGGCCGGCCAGTCTGCTTCTAAGAAAATAATCAATTTTTGAACCAAAATGCGCAACTGGGATGAAAACGAAAAAACAAAGGAAGGCTACCGCTCGAGGATCTAAACCGGTACGTGTCGTTATCATGGCCGCAGTCGCTCCTGCCGCGATAGCGCCAAAACTGCCGTCTGGGGGAATATAGCCTCCTACTGGCGGACTGGTGAGCCACATAAGCTCAAAGAGCAAACCTACGGCAAACCCCACTCTAGCGTCTCCGAGGAAAAATCCCAAAATAGGAGCGCAGATTATGGGTCTTGAAATCATAATTTGTAATAACTGATAACGATCAAGCCAGAGAAGTCCGCCAATAATACCGGCAAGGCAAGAGTCTAATAACATTTACCACGCCCACTGGGCTTAAGATTAGGGTCCTTGACCCCAGTTTAGCTTATATGATTAAAATGTTTTTTTCCACTTAGTTTATTAGGCGAGCGTTAAGGAAACATTAGCTGAAATATTGGACTGGACGTAGACTAACTTGATATTGCTGTAATTAAATAGCGTGTGCCCACGTTATGGCCAATACTACAGACTCGAGGAATTGAACGGCATGAGGTTTTACAAAATGCTTGACAGAATCAAAGGTGTCTATTAATTAATCTATTAGCCACTTAATTTTACTACTCCCTTCCAGGAGACTTCCACACCGAGGAAATTTGTTGTTTAAACAGGGGTCGGTTTTAACCGTCCTGCCGGCCAACACGCCTCGTTTGAATACTTCAGGTCACTATTCGATTACCACCTTATGTAATTCCATTACAAGAGCACACCAATTTTCAGGAGACCCAATGGACGTCGCGCAATTGAAAGAAAAAAAAGTAAGTGAACTACTTGGTATTGCTAATTCGCTTGAGGTTGAAGGCGCAAGTAGTATGCGGAAGCAAGAGCTGATTTTTGCCATCTTGCAAGCCGTGCAACAAAATGAAAAAGAAGCGCCTATTCGAGGTGAAGGGGTCTTGGAAACCCTTCCCGACGGCTTTGGCTTTTTAAGAGCCCCGGATTACAATTATTTACCGGGTCCGGATGACATATACGTTTCACCGAGCCAGATCAGACGCTTTAACATGAGAACCGGTGACACGATTACTGGTTCAATCCGGCCGCCAAAAGATACTGAACGTTATTTTGCTCTTCTTAAAGTGGAGAAAATTAACGGAGCGGATCCCGAATCAGTTCGGGACAAGGTGCTGTTCGATAATCTTACCCCTCTATATCCGGAAGAAAGACTCAAGCTGGAGACCAATCCAAGAAGCTATTCTATGAGAGTCATGGATTTATTGACCCCGATAGGTAAGGGGCAACGCGGACTAATAGTATCCCCGCCAAAAGCCGGAAAAACGGTCATGTTGCAGCAAATAGCCAATAGCCTTGCTCTCAATCATCCTGATGTTTATCTTATTGTCTTACTGATTGACGAGAGGCCGGAAGAAGTGACGGACATGCAAAGATCAGTCAAAGGAGAAGTTATCTCTTCAACTTTTGACGAACCCGCCCAGCGTCACGTCCAGGTGGCGGATATGGTCATTGAGAAGGCCAAACGTCTTGTGGAACACAAAAGAGATGTTGTAATTTTATTGGATAGCATTACAAGGCTCGCCAGAGCCCACAACACGGTAGTTCCTCCAAGCGGGAAAATATTATCCGGCGGTGTGGATTCCAACGCCCTTCACAGACCTAAACGATTTTTTGGGGCGGCAAGAAATATTGAAGAAGGGGGCAGTTTGACAATCATTGCCACCGCTCTTATAGATACCGGCAGCAAAATGGATGAGGTAATCTACGAAGAATTCAAGGGTACCGGCAACATGGAAATCCATCTTGACCGTAGATTGCTTGAGAGACGGATCTTCCCTTGTATCGACATCAACCGCTCAGGGACCAGAAAAGAAGAGTTACTGTGTTCCCCACAAGACTTGCAGAGAATTTGGCTGCTTAGAAAACTTCTCGCGGATATGAATTCCGTGGACGCCATGGAATTTCTCTTGGATAAAATCATGCAAACGGATTCTAACCGGGAATTTCTTGAAATCATGAATAAATAATGTAATAGGTCGGAAGGGTTCGTAGTATTTTGCTTTAAAATGGACGCCGGGTTTGGTAAACTAAAGAGCTTAAATCCGACTGCGGAGGCTACAAATGAAAAAGGGAATACACCCCGAATACAAAGATACGGTCTTTAGATGCGCCTGCGGCGCCGAAATTGCCACAAAATCAACCAAGGACGATTCTAAACTCGAGATTTGTTCTTCCTGTCATCCATTTTTTACGGGCAAACAGAAACTCATCGACAGCGCCGGTCGTGTCGAAAGATTTCTTAAGAAATATGGAGATAAACCTGTTGCGGTTGGAAAAAAATCCACAGCGAAACCGCCCAAAAAAGAGAAGTCTCCCATAAGTAAGGCTCGCCCGAAAGCCGCTCCCAAAGAGAAGGCTCAGGATAAAGCCACTAAAGGCCCCAAGAGAGGCGCGACAAAATAGTCGGGTATTTGAGTTTATCCACGTTTCTCAGGCGGTAAGACACACGACTTTATATTGTTCCATTCGCATTAGCAGATTCAGCAAGGTTTGGGTCGAATTTCTATTCAAAATGAGAGAATTACACGCATGATAATCAACAAACAATCGGAATCCGGGGTCTTGAGTCAAATTAAAGTCGGCGGCCAGGCTGTTATTGAAGGCATTATGATGAGAGCCCCCAAGACTTTTACTGTTGTCGTGCGTAGACCCGACGGTGATTTAGCCGTTCGAGAGGATCGCTGGTATTCTCCGATGGAAAAGTGGCCTTTGCTGAAAAAGCCTTTCCTTCGTGGATGCATTGTTCTTTATGAGGCTATGTTTAACGGTATACAGGCGCTCACGTATTCCGCTCAAGAGGCCATTGGTGAAGAAGAAGAAAAGTTGAGCCCGTTGGCGCTCACCGGAACAATTGCCATGGCCCTATGCGGCGCAATTTTGTTGTTTGTGGTTGTACCCCACCTGGCTACACTGGGCATCGGGGCGCTGACAAATACCGAACTCGGCGTGAGAAGCATTTGGTTTCATTTAATTGACGGGGTCATCAAGATAGGTATTTTCATAGGCTACGTAATGCTGATCTCCCTGCTTAAGGAAATTAAACGCGTTTTTCAATACCATGGAGCGGAACACAAATCGATTCACGCCTATGAGAATGGTGATGAACTTACAGTAGAAAACGCAAAGAAATACCCGACTCTGCACAAACGCTGCGGAACGGCTTTTCTTCTGTTCGTCCTCCTACTTAGCATTATAATCTTCAGTATGGTTTTCCCTTTACTACCTAAGGATTTGCTCGGCAATAAGGTCGTGACGAATATCTTTTTTATTTTGGTTAAGATTGCTTTACTGGCGCCTTTAGCGGGGACGTCATACGAGATTATTCGCTTTGGCGAAAGAGTCAACAATCCAATCATTAACTTTTTTTTGCTACCGGGACTTTGGATGCAAAAACTAACCACCCGAGAGCCCTCGGATGATCAACTCGAAGTGGCTCTTGTCGCGTTGAAGAAGACGCTTGAAAAAGAGGAGATGCGGAACGGATTGGAAACCGCAGCCTAAAAAAATATGCAGGTGCTTGAAAAATTAGAAGAACTGAGTCGGCGTTACGAAGAATTGAACGAGGAAATGACTAAGCCGGATGTGATTGCCGACAATAATAAATTCAGAAAAATAGCAAAAGAACAATCAGATCTTGACGAAATAATTAAAACTTATCGTGTACTGACCGACTGTGTAACTCAAATTGATGATCTCGAAAACATTATTGCGGAAGAGGAAGACCAAGAACTGATTGAGTTGGCTCGGGAAGACCTCCAGCTACAATTGCAGCGCAAAGACGAGCTTGAACACGAGTTGAATCTGCTATTACTTCCCAGAGATCCCAATGACGCAAAAAATACCTTTCTCGAAATACGAGCGGGAACCGGCGGAGAAGAAGCAGCGCTTTTCGCTGCGGATTTGTTCCGGGCGTACGGACGCTACGCTGAAATAAAGGGCTGGAGAATCGAAATGATGTCCTCCTCCCCGGCCGCGGCAGGCGGGATTAAGGAAGTCATAGTGCTGGTGCATGGGGACGGGGCTTTTTCCAAATTGAAGTACGAGTCCGGCGTCCATCGAGTGCAAAGGGTGCCGACTACCGAATCACAAGGGCGGATTCATACATCCGCAGTGACAGTGGCAGTCCTACCGGAAGCCGATGACGTGGAAATAGATATAGACGCAAAAGATCTAAAAGTTGATGTTTATCGGTCGTCCGGTCCCGGAGGCCAAAGTGTCAATACCACTGATTCCGCGGTAAGAGTAACTCACCTTCCCACCGGTCTGGTGGTAACTTGCCAGGATGAGAAGTCACAGCATAAAAATAAGGCTAAGGCTCTAAAGATTCTAAAGGCTCGGCTATGGGATAGAATCGAAGCTGAAAGGCAAGCGGAAATATCCAAAGAAAGAAAAAGTCAAGTCGGTTCGGGTGATAGATCCGAACGAATTCGCACTTATAATTTTCCTCAGAATCGAGTCACTGATCATCGTATAGGTCTCACGCTTTACAAGCTTGAAAATGTTATGAACGGGGATCTGGACGACATCATAGATCCTTTGGCGGTTCATTTTCAAACTGAAGCGATGAAAGAGACTTTCAGCAATTAAGGACGTAATTCCCCGCCGTCTTCCCACTGACTATTTAAAGGAATGGTGGGCGCGACATTTACCGGAACGGGAGTCACAGGGTACGACATCCAGTGAAAAGGTCCCAAATGACCCGAGTATATTGGAGCGCGTAATCCGGGAAACGGCCCGTGAGGTGTCGCCGGAACCCCGTACGCCAAAGCGCCGTCGGGCCTTATTGCGCCGCCGGGCGCCAGATAAAACTCGGCAAGAGCGGATGTTGCAAGCATCGAAAATATCACACCAAAAATCAAAGTTTTCTTCATCACATGCCTCACAGGATGAGCCGTTCAAGTCACTAAATTGTTAATGCGTAACTTTATCCTTTTTACCTACAATATGTCAATTGCAATCGGAGGGTTTCATGAAACAGAAAGTTGAAAAGACAATGTCACTAACCGCCGACGATCAAGGAGTGATCACTTACGAACTCAACCAGAACTCAGGCCCGATGAAAGTTACCATAACCAAGATGCAGTTGGAGCTGGTTGGATCGAACTCCGATAAGAAATATCCTTTCTCCTGTTCCATAAACGGAACTCAGTTGGTGGACGGCGAAATTTGCGAAGGCGCAATCATGGCCGTTGAACCCGCTTTTAAAGCAAGAGGGGCGGTTAATGTATCTTTACGTAGCGCAGGCTACACCCCTGCGGAGACAAAAGAGTTTAGGGTTGAAGTGGATTTAAACCTGGGCTTTATTTAGTCGTATATTCCTGATTGCTTCTGAATCTTTGTAGTCGGTTGCGCACCAATAATTACGCAATCCAAAAGTTAAGGAGAGCAATCAATGGATGTAACATATACACTGACGCCTTCGGTTCCATCCTGAGCGGTTAGAACGTCAAATCCGAGTTCCTTTAGCATTTCCGACAATAAAGTTCGGATAATTTCCTCGTCGTCTATTACAAGAATGGTTCCTGTCGAGACACGGCTACAATCTGCCGGTTGGCATGTTTGCCGGGTTTCAACACCCGACCCAAACCACTTAAATTCAATATCTCTCGGAACATTATGGACATCGTTTAATCGATGAATTTTGTTCCTGTTGTCCACATTCGGGAGGTCTGAAAAATATCTCAATATTGTGATACTTACATCCTTAAAGATTGCCTGCGCTATTGATACATAATTTCAGGCTAAAATGAGAATTCCCGCTGAGAAGCTTAACGAATCGCAGCTTGGGTTCATCGGGCAAATGCGTTCTCGGCAATGTGACGCCGGACCGATGGGACAGCCGAGTCGAAAAAAGCGGAGGTCGTGACGCTGTGGAAAATAAGGCTTATGCGCATGACAAAGCGCAAGCATATCCTCGGTTGCTATAAACATTGCGCCGTCTCGAACCTGAGGTTATCTCCATCGACTGTGGTCCTTATTATAACCTTTTTTATCGTAAATAGAAGTAGTTGCAGCTTACTTTACATATAGGATTGTCCATGACATCATGTACTTGTGGGAAACGCGCTCAGGGCTCCCTACCGTGCACCCATTTTCACTGGGAGATCGCGGCGTTCTCCGTCATTTTCCCATAAAATGGAGTCAAATTTCATGCCCTACGTTGGGGCTCGGTAACCCGCCGTATGCAGGAAGTCAGTTGACTAAATTAATATTGTGTTCTCTATTTTCTTCTTTGATGTTTATTGCTTCGGGATTGCTCCAACTTCAAGCATCGGATCGGCTCTTCACTGCCGCCGCCGGCATAACATCGTCGACCCATCGTCCGGGCGCCGACTCCTTTGAATTATATGACACCGTCATTCGCCTCATGCGCGAATATTACGTCGATAAAATAGACGAAAACAAATTGTTTGCAGATTCTGCGGCTGCCCTGCAATTTATATTGCCGCCTGAATGCGGGGAAAAAGCGCCTGCATACGGTGAAATCGCCGGCGGTCCGGCCAAGGCCCTGAAACAGTTATTGAGCTATGCTTCAAAGAATTGCGGATCTGAACTTGAAAGTCTCATTGTATTTTCTCTAAATAGAATTTTAGCTCGTTTGGATCCAAATACGTCGATTTTAGATCCTCAAACTTTGAGGGAAATTAAAATCGGCGCAACAGGGAAATTCGGCGGCATAGGCATGGTCGTTGATCAGAAGGAGGGGGATTACGTAGTAGTCGGCGCTTTCGATGGGTCGCCGGCTCAAAAGGCAGGCATAAAGGCCGGCGACATTGTGTTGCAGATAGACGGACATGAACTTCACGATTTACCGTTAATAGATGTGCTTAGGAAAGTGCGGGGGTCGGCAGGGTCAATCATGACTCTGAAACTTCAGGCGCCGGGCAGCGATCAGGCGAGGCTACTTAAAATCAAGCGTAGAATAATTCACGTTCCGCCGGTTCGCAGCGCT
Organism: Desulfomonilales bacterium; assembly: GCA_038250835.1. GTDB lineage: Bacteria > Desulfobacterota > Desulfomonilia > Desulfomonilales > Desulfomonilaceae > JBBSBY01. The sequence goes on from JBBSBY010000003.1 coordinate 70,846, forward strand.
CTTTTGGATTCCAATATCGGTTACCTTCGCCTCGTGAATTTCCAAGAAACCTCCATGAAAGAAACGGTGAAGGCGCTGAATGGATTTTGGAACGCCCACGGCGAAGCTCCTGCCGGCATTATACTGGATCTGAGAGATAATCCGGGAGGATTGTTTGGTGAAGCGATCCAAATTGCCAATATTTTCATGAATTCAGGTCGAATAACTTCCATTGAGGGGAGAAACGCCAAACTTAATAAAGAGTTTTCAGCAACCGGCAAGAGTAACTTTCCAGACATTCCTATTGTAGTTTTGATAAACAAGGGCAGCGCCAGCGCATCGGAAATCTTGGCCGGGGCTTTGCAAGGAAGATCTAATGTGGTGGTGGCAGGTCGCCGCAGTTTCGGCAAGGCTTCCGTCCAGGCTGTGTTCCCGCTGAAGAACGGTATGGCTTTTAGGATCACTACGGCGCACTATTATACCGCGGACGGTAGAAATATAGATAAGAGAGGCCTTGAACCGGATATTGAGCTGACTGATGATTATACGAGGCCTGAGCTTCTGAAACCAAATGAAATTGAGCACGACGCTTGGGTGAAAGAGGCATGCGAAATAATTTTCACCGGTGGCGCGGACAAACCGGTGTTTGACACACTATTCTAGCTTCTGTACACTCCGGTGTTTAGCGTTACGAAGTTAAAATGTGCCCGTTAGACTAAATCGCACAAAATATTCTTGTATAAAGAGCATCTACCCCCCTGTCGAATTCGACGCAGAGCGCCGACTTGCAAAATAAACTCCCGCCATCACTACCCGTCTGCTGACACTCAGGTAATTTCCGCAATTCTCTCACATTCCATCCTCACATTAAAAAGGGTGTGAGACAGGATCTCACTACAACAAGGAGAGACGGTTTGGCCTCCGTTGATGTGAAATCAAGCTTTACTAAAGTTCATCCGGGCTACTTGAGCGCTGCTTACAGAGTCCCCTTCTTAAGCTTGATCTTTTGTCGACGGAAAACTATATTGTCCGATGGTACACAATCCATAGCAGAGATGAAACAGAATGCCCAAAAGAACAGATATAAAGTCCATACTCCTCATCGGGTCCGGGCCTATCATTATAGGTCAAGCCTGCGAATTTGATTATTCTGGAACCCAGGCTATAAAAGCCTTAAAGGAGGAGGGTTATCGGGTAATACTGGTTAATTCCAATCCCGCCACAATCATGACCGATCCGGAGTTTGCCGATTCCACTTATATTGAACCACTGAAACTCGACATACTAACAAGGATCATAGAAAAAGAACGACCTGACGCTTTGCTGCCGACGCTCGGCGGCCAAACCGCTTTGAACAGGGCACTTGAGCTGCATGATGCGGGGGTGCTCGACAAATTTAATGTGGAACTCATAGGTGCGGGTATTGAAGCGATCAATAAGGCGGAAGATCGTGACCTGTTCAAAATCGCAATGGGCAATATTGGATTAGATTTACCCAAAAGTGGTTACGCTCAAGATATGGAACACGCCTGGCAAATAGCACGCGATGTTGGTTTCCCGAACGTCATCAGACCTTCATTTACCCTTGGAGGCGCCGGCGGAAATATAGCCTACACGGAAGAAAGATTTGAAGAACTGGTGAAGTGGGGCATGGAATTGTCTCCGGTCGGCAGAGTGCTTATCGAAGAATCCGTATTGGGCTGGAAAGAATTTGAACTCGAGGTTATGAGGGACCTTGCCGACAATGTAGTAATCATCTGTTCAATAGAAAACTTCGATCCAATGGGCGTCCACACCGGCGATTCAATAACGGTTGCGCCGGCGCAAACTCTTACGGACAAAGAGTATCAGATACTGCGAGACCAGTCAGTCGCCATTATTCGCGAAATCGGTGTCGCTACCGGCGGCTCGAACATACAGTTTGCCGTAAATCCTGAGAACGGCAGAGTGGTAGTCATAGAAATGAATCCCAGGGTGAGCAGATCGAGCGCGCTGGCTTCAAAAGCTACCGGCTTTCCCATAGCTAAAATAGCCGCAAAGCTTGCCGTTGGTTATACTCTCGATGAAATAGCGAATGATATCACCTTGAAAACTCCGGCCAGTTTCGAGCCCACTATTGATTATGTAGTCACCAAAATCCCGAGGTTCGCGTTTGAAAAATTTCCAGGCGCGGACAACACCCTCACAACGCAGATGAAATCAGTTGGAGAAGCAATGGCCATGGGTAGAACCTTTAAGGAGTCTTTCCAAAAAGCCTTGCGATCACTCGAAATAGATGTTTACGGCCTGGAGAGAAAACTGCCCCACGGATTATCCAAAGATGAGATTTTGGCCAAAGTCGCCCATCCCACACCGGAGAGGATTTTCCATATAGCAGACGCAATGAGAGAAGGTCTTTCGATTGATGAGATCTACAAAGCCTGCGCGGTGGACCCGTGGTTCTTAAGTCAGATATTGCAAATCATTGAAATGGAAGCGGAAATAGCCAAGCCGCAGTGGCTTGGACCACATCAAGCGAAAGAAAATTTAAAACTAGCGAAATCGTATGGGTTTTCCGATATCAGACTGGCCGACCTTACGGGCAAAACTGAACAAGAAATCAGAAATCTGAGAGACGAGCTGGATATTAAACCAGTTTATAAACGCGTAGATACGTGCGCCGCGGAGTTCGAGGCCCACACTCCTTATCTTTATTCCACTTATGAAGAAGAAGACGAGGCTGATCCCACGACTCAAAAGAAAATCATGATTTTGGGTGGTGGTCCGAACAGAATAGGGCAGGGTATTGAGTTTGATTACTGTTGCGTCCACGGAGCTTTTGCCCTCAAAGAAGACAATTTTGAAACAATCATGGTGAACTGCAATCCCGAAACCGTAAGCACGGACTATGACACCAGCGATCGTTTGTATTTTGAACCCTTAACGCTTGAGGACGTGTTGGCAATAGTTGACCGTGAAAAGCCGGACGGAGTGATCGTTCAGTTTGGCGGGCAAACTCCGTTGAAATTGGCGGCGCCTCTATTCAAGCTGGGCGCTCCAATAATCGGAACGTCGCCCGACGCCATTGATCGCGCCGAAGATCGCAAGCGATTCAAGGATTTGTTACAAAAGCTTGGAATAAAGCAGCCCCCCAACGATATCGCTCATTCCTATCCTGAAGTCATGGAAGTTGCAAAACGTATAGGATTTCCGCTTGTGGTGCGTCCTTCTTACGTGCTTGGCGGCAGAGCCATGGAAATTGTTCACAACGAAGATGATCTAACACTGTATTTGACCAATGTAATCCAGGCTTCCCCGGAACATCCAATTCTTGTTGACGGATACCTAACCGGCGCCGTTGAAATAGATGTCGACGCCGTATCCGATGGTGAGGATGTAGTCATCGGTGGGATTATGGAGCATATTGAGGAAGCGGGAGTGCATTCCGGAGATAGTTCCTGCTCATTGCCGCCATACAGCGTGGGACGCTACCATATGGACGAAATCAGGCGTATTACTCGGATGCTTGCAATAGAACTCGGCGTAAAAGGTCTGATGAATTTGCAGCTCGCCATAATGGACGGGGAAGTCTTTGTCCTGGAGGTAAATCCACGCGCTTCCCGCACAGTGCCTTTCGTATCAAAGGCAATCGGAGTCCCGTTGGCCAAAATAGCCGCCAGAGTTATGGCCGGCAAGAAACTCAAGGAGTTGGGCTTTACAAGGGAAGTGCTTCCCAGCCATGTCAGTGTTAAAGAAGCGGTTTTTCCGTTCATTAAGTTTTCTGGAGTGGATGTGATTCTCGGTCCGGAAATGAAGTCAACCGGTGAAGTCATGGGGATTGACGAGGAGTTCGGCCTTGCTTTCCTAAAATCTCAGTACAGCACTGATTTTCCCATTCCTAGAAATGGCAAAGTTTTTTTGAGCGTAGCCGACAAGGACAAAAAACTGGCAATAATCGTCGCAAAAAGACTTTATGAATGCGGTTTTACTTTTGTTTGCACGGACGGGACGGGCAAAGCCCTTCAAGGTTCCGGAATTCCATGCGATATGGTTGGAAAGGTGCACGAGGACAGCGGGGATACGCATGCAATTGATCTCATCAACGAAGGCTCAATCAACCTGGTAGTAAACACATCATCGGACAAGCAGTCTTTCAAAGACTCATTCCGCATCAGACAGGCGGCATTAAACCACAACGTCCCTTACATGACGACCTTAGCCGGCGCCAATGCCCTGTCTTTAGGATTAAGGGCCATCCACCGAGGGGACCATTTTCGCGTGAAATCTCTTCAAACATATCACGCCGTCGGCAATTAATATGGGTTAACGCGTTGTAGGTCTACCGCCGAATCTATTCACAAGCCGGCACCAGGTAGATGCGCCGAGAATTGCCGCGCCTATGAAAACGGAACCCAAATCTTTGCCGGCTATGAGATGAGCATGCAGATGAAAAATCATCTGTCCACCGCCTTTGTTCACATTTATGAAGAATCTATAGCCGGAATGATAAACTCCTAAATCCCAGGCGAGTTTTTTTGCCGTCTTCCCCATGTGACTGAGTAAACTATTGCCGTCCGGCAGATCATTTAAAGTGGGCACGTGTTCTTTGGGCACAATGAGGATATGTATAGGCGCAGTCGGCCTTGCGTCCCAAAACGCGCAAACAAGCTCGTCTTCATAGACCTTTTGAGCGGGCGCGGCTCCCTCTATAATTTTACAAAAGATGCAATCATCCATAGTATACCTATTTTGCGCCGCCAAACTTCGAAATTATATGGGCGTGAAGATGAAAGATCACTTGGCCGCCGCCTTTGTTCACATTTATGAAGAACCGATACCCATCGTCCGCAACTCCAAATTGAGTCGCTATTTTCGTCGCCACTTGCCCAATGTGAGCAAGAATATTATTATCTGGTGGAATATCGTTCAATGTGGGGATGTGCTCACGCGGGACGATAAGCACATGTATGGGGGCTACCGGTTTGGCGTCTTTGAACGCGACGACCTTATCGTCCGAGTAAACCATTTCAGCGGGCGTCTCGCCCCCGATTATGCGACAAAAAATGCAATTAGAGTCCGACATGCTTTAATCCTAACATAATGAGTAGTGCGTAAAGATTATATTGCGATACTCGTTCAAATCAAGAGTCAACCCCGCGGCGATCTGCGTGGTGAGTTGACGTTATTTCAATATGTCCCTGAATAAAGGTGATTGATGTCTGAAAACATGAAAATATTTGATGAAGTGGAAGAAATGATAACCTCCGCTGAAAAAAAGCAGTTTTCCGAAAAAGTTATTGAACATTTTCATAATCCCAGAAATTACGGAAAATTAGACAACTACGATTGTTACACTTACATGACAGGGATTTGCGGTGATACCGTGGGTTTTTTCCTCAAGCTGTCTGAAGGCAAAATTGAGCGAATAGGTTATGAGACGGACGGATGCGGTCCCACCGTAGCGTGCGCAAGCGCCTTGTCTTGCATGGCCGAGGGTCTTAGTTTTGCGGAGGCTATGTCCATGCAGGGGAAGGATCTTGTGGACTATCTCGACGGCTTGCCCATCGAAAATACCCATTGCGCGGATCTGGCGGTTAACACTTTGAAAGGCGCTCTCGAGAAATGCAATACTGATTCGTAGTAGTTTCGTAATCCTTCGGTCCGTTCTCCAGCTTTGGAGAAGCTCAGAGAGATGATCTTCAATTGCTGGTATGATTTACCGAGATTAAACGTGTATCTTCATTTAAATTCAGGTAGCCCGCTTGAGAAACAAACAACTGAGAGCCGGCTTTGGGCGCCGCCGGGGTTTTGTTTCAGATTCGGGTTTATTCTCCGATAATTTTTACCAGAACGCGTTTGCGTCTTCCTCCGTCGAACTCACCATAAAAGATCTGCTCCCAGGGCCCGAAGTCCAGCTTCCCTTTGGTGATTGCGACTACAACTTCTCTACCCATTACTTGACGCTTGAGATGCGCGTCGCCATTGTCTTCTCCTGTCCTGTTATGTAGATATTGATTTATCGGTTCATGGGGCGCCAGTTTTTCCAGCCATTTTTCATAGTCTTTGTGCAGCCCGGATTCATCATCGTTTATGAAAACTGACGCTGTTATGTGCATGGCGTTAACTAGGCACAGACCTTCCATTACTCCGCTTTCCCGTATCGCGTCGGCCACCTCGGAAGTAATATTAATGAATTCCCTGCGGGCGCGAACATTAAACCACAACTCTTTTCGATGACTTTTCATGTTATGCTCCCTTATAATCCATAAGATCTAAACTTTCCGAAATCAAATCTATGGACAACGGCTAAGTTATGGCCGGTCGATAGTCATATGGAGGGAATATGCCGAAAATAGCTGATATAATGACCAAAGATGTTATCACTGTTACGCCTGAAACCGGACTCAGAGATCTTGCTGAGATTTTCTTCACAAAGCAGGTCAATGGTGTCCCGGTAATAGATGAAAAAGGCCAGGTGCTCGGAGTCGTATGTGAGTCGGACCTGGTAAAGCAAAATAAACCTCTCCACATTCCGACCGTATTTTTCATTTTGGACTCATGGATTCCATTAGAGAATCCCTGGAGATTGCAGAAAGATTACAAAAGGTTGGCAGCGACAAAAGTAGAGGATATTTACTCACGTCCCGCTGTCTGCGTTGAACCTAATATGGACGCTACAGAAGCGGCTACAATAATGAGTGAAAAAAAATACTACACGCTTCCCGTAGTAGAGGACGGGAAACTTGTCGGGATAATAGGGAAAGCCGACCTGATAAAGCTGTTGGTGTAGCTAAAACATAGAACAGACAATAAACTCATGTTATTCAAAGAGATAGAGATATGTATTAATGTAAAATATAAAAAAGATTATAATATGCTTTAATTTATGTTGACAAGTTCTCGATATCATGGTTTAAGCGTTTTCACACGACGGGAGGCGTAGCCCGAAGTGTAAAACATACCTTTTCCCCCATTGCGAAGCCCCGGTTCTCATCCTCCTTTCCGGGGCTTTGATTTTTCGAATACTCACCCCGAAATGTTTCCCATAGGTTCCGTCCCACAGTTTTGTCATATATAGGTTTATCGAAAGTTCCGTCGAATAAAGCCTCTGCCCGTCTCAGCGAAAGCTCATGAGCGTAACTTTAGCTAAAATCTACAATTGACTCGACGACCAAAGAATTGAAGTCCCCCTGATAAGGCGGATTTAGGGGCTGATGTCTTTGCGCGATGGATTACACACATTCAATCCCGTGGTTTTCAGGATGATGATCAAAGTGTGCATTCCTTGCGAAGAAGGATGAAAAGGGTTACAAACTATCCCTTTGTTCACTGGGAACAGGCGCAAAAAATCATTCTGGACCCCGAACCGCCGCTGTAGCCTCCAAAGTTTGTATTAACAGGGTCAGTGTGCTGTTCACCGGCGCGTCTATTCCCAACTTTCGCGCTTCGCGAACGAGCGCGCCGTTTATAAAGTCGATTTCGGTCCTACGACCCGCCAAAACATCTTGATACATTGAACTAAGATTCGGCGCCGTTCCTGCGCAAACTTTAAGCACGTGAGCCTCCGCGTCATCCAACAAGAGTTGAATTCCGAGCCTTTTTGTTATCGAGAGACACTCCTGAACGATGCTGTGGATTAGTTCTCGACCGGCGGCCCCGGTTGGAAGATCTCCGTTTCGCAAGCGCAGCAAAGTCGCCGGCGCGTTAATTGCCGCATTGACGATCAGTTTCGACCATATGCTTCCAAACGCGTTGTCCGTCACTTCAACCGGCCCGGAGTTCATCCTTTTTAAGGTTTCAGCCACTTTGTGGACGCGTTCCGTCATAGTCCCATCGGGTTCTCCCAAATGGGTTTGTCCAAATCCGGTATGCCGGGTCCGAGCTTTCCCCAGAGACATCGCGCCAATGGTAGTCGTCCCCAGGAGCACCTTTCCGGGAAGCGCGTCCGACAGAATGTCGTATGCCCCCAATCCGTTTTGCAGCGTGAGCGCTACGCCATCGTCGGCAATAATCTTCCGGCATAAATCCAACGTGGAAGCTGTGTCATAAGCTTTGACCACAATCATGACAAGATCACGCTTAGGAACGGAATTTGGATCAGTAGCCATATTTAATTTTATGGTTCTATCGCCTGAAACGCCTTCCATCCAAAGCCCTGAGTCACTGATCATTCTAGTTTCTTCAGCGTCACGTTCAAAGAGCACGGTGTCGACTCCGGCTTCAGTCAGTAAACCGCCGATAACCGAGCCCAGCGCTCCGGCGCCGATTATTCCGACTCGCATAATATCCCCTTATTTGCCGAATTGTTTGCGCAACTCAGCGGCCACATCTTCCGGCATGGGGTAGCAGTGTTCTTTTGCAGGGAAATCGCCTTGAGCCACTTCTTCCTTGAATTCTTCAAGCGCCTTTACAATGAGCGCGCCGGCCTCCTGATACTTCTTTACGAATTTGGCGACTTTTCTATCGAACATGCCGATCATGTCATGAATAACCAGAACCTGGCCGTCGCAGTGGGGGCCGGCGCCTATGCCAAAAACTGGAACCGATGATCTGTCCGTAATTATTTCAGTGACTTCAGCGGGAACGGCTTCCAATAGAATCGAAGAGGCGCCTGCGTCTTCGAGCTTCTTGGCGTCTTCAATGAGTTTTGTGGCGGTGATTAAATCGCGACCCTGGGCTTTGTATCCGCCTAGTTGCGCAGCGGCCTGGGGCGTTAAGCCTAAATGCGCCATCACAGGTATTGTAGCTCTACTCATCGCTGTTATAATATCGGCGACTTCCGCGCCGCCTTCGAGTTTAACAGCGTCGCAGCCGCCTTCGGCCATGAATCTCCCTCCGTTGCGAATCGCTTCTTCCCTGGAAACTTGGTAGCTCATGTAAGGCATATCGCCGACAAGGTAAACATCGGGCGCTCCCAGCCGAACAGCCTTAACATGGGGCATCATAAGGTCCATAGTTACGGGTAGAGTAGAATTATATCCGTAAATGACCATTCCGATCGAGTCGCCAACGAGGATTACGTCGATTCCCGCTTTTTGCTCCAAGACGGCGAAAGGATAATCGTAGGCGGTCAAAAAGGTCATGCGTTCTTTTTTGGCTTTTTTGTCTCTCAGAGTTTGGATAGTGGTTTTAGGCATCATTGCTCCAATTCGGTAATATTGTCGCGTAACTTCTTATTATAACAACATCGGCAACCGTAATGGAACGGTAAATTGCATTTTCCTTCAGGTCATGAAATTTAAATTTGCTTTTGAGAACAGCTAAAAACAAATTTGGAATTTCGACTATTCCGCGCTTATTTCCTCCGTCACATTTTTAGTTGTTTGGCGTATTTAATTGTAGCAGCGCATTGCGATAGTTACTCGCAGGGAGGTAAACATGCGTAGACCCGCCATATTGAGCTTGGCGCTAATTTGTATACTGTATACAGGCTTATGCTCTGTTGCGGAAGGTTCAGGATACTATGGAGACCCGACTTATGTGCGTAGACCCGGATGTGACGCCTGGGTAGCTAGTATTGATCAGCCGGAAAACTGTTTGAGGGTTCGGAGCGGACCTGGAACCTGGTTCCAAATCATTGGATGCGCGCGTTTCGGTGAAACATTGACTCTGTCGGGACTTTGGACGCAAAACAACTGGGCTGAAGTTGTCGCGCCGGTTAGAGGATGGGTATTGGGCACGCAACTCAGATTGAATTCCACCTATGCTGTGGTTGCGCCGTCCGTGACCGATGTCGATAGGTTTTTAGCGCCGGCGGCATGTGTCGGATCTTTTTTCCCTCGACGAATTCATTCTTCTTTTTGGTGGCCCCGCCCCGCTCTTAGACCCTGGTGGCGACATCATCGTGTGGGCCCGGTTTGGAGGGGCCACGGCGGCCATGGTTCGAGGGTTTGGGTCGGTCCGAGAGGCGGAAGATCAGGTATTGCGGTCGGTAGGCATATTGGACATCGAGGGGGCGTATGGGCCGGCCCCCGAGGAGGAGGACGTCATTTCAGCGCCGGTAGGTTCGGCGGCGGCTCGGCAGGAAGAGTTGGCGGTCACAGAGGCCGATTCAGATGATAACAACGCGAGCCCGCCTGGGCTCCTTTTTTTCTTCTCACGTTAGTCAGGATTATCGCTACAAGCTTGATTCTCGCTACTTTCAGTGCTAAATTTACATCGGCATTCACCTCGGCGAATCGTCCATTATAATCTCAATTAAATGATGTTTTTCGATAATGAAATGTGTGTTTTCATGACGACCCTAGTATCGTCTTTTCCTGTCTCAGCCAAGGAGCGCCAATGAATTTAGATTACGTTAGAACCACTTGCCCTTACTGCGGATGCGGCTGTGAAATGCTGCTTGAAGTGATGGACGGGAAGTTGACCGGCACGCTTCCATCGAAATCAAATCCTATGAACGAAGGCAAACTGTGTATTAAAGGCTGGAACGTTCATGAGTTTGTCAAAAGTCCACAGAGGCTCACTAAACCTTTGGTGAGGAAAAACGGACAACTCGAGGAAGTCGAATGGGATGAAGCTCTGGAATACGCCGCGTCCAATATGCGTAAACTCAAAGAAGCCCATGGTCCGGAGAGTGTAGTTTTTCTGACATCCGCAAAGTGCACAAACGAAGAAAATTATCTATTGCAGAAATTATGTAGAGCGGGGTTTGGGACTAATAACATTGATCACTGCGCTCGTCTCTGACACAGCTCCACAGTGGCAGGTCTTGCCGCTGCTTTCGGAAGTGGAGCAATGACAAATTCGATAGCGGAAATTGAGGATGCCGACTGCATTTTCATAATAGGATCAAATACCTCCGTGGCTCACCCTTTGGTGGCGCATCGCGTGTTCAAGGCCAAGGAAAAAGGCGCCAAAGTCATCGTGGCCGATCCACGGCGAATTCAGATGGCGCATTTTGCGGATATTCACGTCAGACAGAATCTCGGGTCGGATGTGGCTTTGATCAATGGTCTCATGAATGTAATCATAGCCAAAGACATACATAACAAGCAGTTCATTGAAAGCAGAACCGAAGGTTTTGACGCCTTAGCGGAAACGGTGAAAAACTACACACCGGAAAAGGTTTCTGAAATTACAGGTATCCGGGCGGAAGATATAATCAAAATAGCCGAAACTTACGCCGGCGCGGAAAAATCCACAATTCTTTACGCTATGGGTATTACGCAGCACTCCCACGGAGTGGACAACGTGAAATCTTTGGCCAATCTTGCCATGTTGACCGGCCAAATAGGTAGAGAGTCTACGGGCGTCAACCCTTTACGCGGTCAAAACAATGTCCAGGGCGCTTGCGATATGGGTGGATTGCCGAATGTGTTCCCTGCTTATCAGGTGGTTACCGACGAGAAAAACCGCGAAAAGTTTCAATCCAAATGGAGCTGCGAGATTTCAGGCAAAGTCGGCCTTACCATCATGGAAATGATGAACGGACTCGAGTCCGGCGATATAAAAGGCATGGTAGTGCTCGGCGAAAATCCTGTGGGCAGCGACCCTGACGTGAATCATGTCAAGCACGCGCTGGAATCCGCGGAATTCCTTTGTGTTATTGATATTTTCCTTACGGACACCGCCAAGCTTGCTCACGTGGTTTTGCCGGGTGTTTCCTTCGCAGAAAAGGAAGGCACATTTACCAATACGGAACGAAAAGTGATGCGCGTCCGCAAAGCGGTGGAACCGATGGGTGATTCTAAACCTGATTGGGAAATAATTCGCGATCTGTCCACCAAGTTCGGTTTGGAAATGAAATATGAGTCCCCTGAAGAAATTTTTAACGAAATTGCCGAGCTTACCCCGAGTTACGGTGGACTGGATTACCAAAGATTGGAGCAAGGTGGAATTCCATGGCCATGCCCGACCAAAGAGCATCCGGGAACCCCCGTGCTGCACACGCAGCAGTTTAGTCGAGGTAAGGGTTTATTTCATGCAATAGAATATCGCCCTCCGGAAGAATTGGCTGATGACGATTTCCCACTGCAACTAACTACCGGCCGATTTTTTCCGCACTATCACACAGGCACTATGACTCGTAATTCGCCGAGCCTTCACAGTGAAATGCCTGAAGGATACTTCGAAATTCATCCTGATGACGCGGCTAAACTGGGGATTAAGAATAATGATTGGGCTAAGGTTTCTTCACGTCGCGGTGAAGTGCTCAGTAAAGCTCACGTTACGGATCTTGTGAGTCCCGGAGTGGTATTTATGAGTTTTCATTTCATGGAGGCCAATGCCAACGCTCTCACCAATGCGGCCCTGGACCCGATATGTAAAATCCCTGAATATAAAGTCTGCGCGATCAAAGTGGAAAAGGCGGACCAGAGTTCGTCCGCACAGGCGTCTAATTAACTTATAATAAATAGGCAAAGGCGGGTTTATACATCCGCTTTTGGCTACATTTAAGCCATATCTTCTCACCGCATATCAGCTCAAACAATTCCAAGCCGCCTCTTTTGCGCAAACGCAATAAGCGCCAAAGTCAAAACAAAACCAAATAGCGGCAGGATATTAATTGATTTCAAGGCCGTAAGGACTCCGAAGTGGTCGGCTATCACGCCGATTAGTGTGGCGCCGATTCCTCCGGTGCCGATTGCAAAACCAACCATCAGTCCCGAAGCAACCCCGACATTTTGCGGCAATAACTGCTGAGCCATTACGATAGTTACGGTGAATGAGGATATGAGCACGGCGCCGATTAAACCTAAAGAAAGAACAAGCCATATACCTTCGGCGACAAACATGAGTGGATAAATTATTGCGCTCAGTAGCAGCGTGATTGCGACAAAGCCATAATGGCCGACCCTATCCGCAATCATGGAGCCGACTATGGTTCCGACAACCCCGCCCATTAAAAACGCCGACACCAACTGTCCGGCATAAACGGGGTCCCCCTTTAAAACATCGATATAATAGAAAGGAATGAATGTAATAAGACCAATCTGCGTCCACGAGCGCGCTACTACAATGACGATTACCAAAATTAATGCGGTGTAGGCTGCTCTGCCGCCGGAATGCGCCGGTATTGCTTTGGCGGTTTCGTCTTTTTTGGGAAGAGAAATGGAATTCCAATTCAAAAAAAACAGCCCTATAAAGACAAAAGAAAATATGATCATAACCGGCAAATAGTCGCTGCCCATTTTATTGATTATAAGTAGTGAAATTATCGGGCCCAAAGCGAGGCCGAGATTTCCTCCCACCGAAAATACCGACATTCCGGTAGCCATTTTATCGCCCGTGAAAAATGCCGCTGTTTTATACCCCTCCGGATGATACGAAGCCACTCCGAGCCCGCTGATTATTACCAAAACCAAAGCCGTGTCATAGCTGGTGGGCAACAGCAACAGGCATAATCCAAGGCCTGCGACAAAACATCCCAGGGGCAATAGGAACTTTTTTTCTTTTTTATCTGAAACATAGCCAAACAACGGTTGTATTACCGATGAAGTGAGATTCGACACCAGCATTATCATTGCCGCCATGGTATAAGTGAGCGCCAGTTTTTCTTTGAGAAAAGGCAATAACGCGGGTAGGCTGCCCTGATAGATGTCCGTGACGAGGTGTCCGAGAGAAAGAAGTAGAAGAACTTTGAGGTTAAAAGAGCGAGTAACGGGGAGGTCCACTAAACTAACTCCACAGATCCATTGGAAAAATAATTAAAACGGCCGCCCCGAACATATGTAACGACATCTATTCGTGAGCCTTCAGCCATTTTAACTGCAAGCGCGCTTGCGCTTGATCGACTAATTACTATAGCAAAATTACTTCTGGCCGCTTTTGTCAGCACTTCTGACGTTATGCGTCCGGTGGTCAATAAAAGCTTATCTTTGGCGCTAATTCCATTCAAAAAACAATAGCCAACGATTTTGTCCACAGCGTTGTGTCTTCCCAAATCCTCCATCGTCGTTATTGTTTTTTCCTGGTCGGCGACTGAGGCCGCATGAACACCTCTGGTCAAATTATAGATACCTGAATAGGTATCCAGTTCACGCATTCTGTCAAGGATTGACTCAGATTTGAGCTTCAATTTCTGCGCGCCGTGCGCAATAGGGTTGAGCGCTGTTTCTACCGAGAAGACGACGCCTCCCGCGCATCCGGATGTCAGCATTCCTCGCTTCTCAGTCTTTTCCAATCGCGACTCCGGCACATCCAATTCCATGCGAAAGATTCTACTCTCCTCATCGAGGTGATACTCGATGATTTCTTTTGGGTGCAGGATAACGCCTTCTGAGACCATAAATCCCACAAAAAGTTCTGCAAGATTGGAGGGCAGTGTGGCAATGGAAAGGATCTCTCGATCATTTACGAAAAGCGTATAAGGGACCTCTTTGGCAAGACTAATAATTTTGTCTTCGATTACACCTTTGTTGTACCGTTGCGCCGGCGTTTCAACCACCAACCTCTTCTCCAGGACATGTATTTCAGGTTCGCTCATAGGGGCCTCATTATTACTAATTATCCGACGAACGCCGGTCCATCAATCTCGAGTAAGGGGGCAGATTTTCGTCAGCGAAAAGTTCCTTAAATTGCTGGTCTGTGAACTTTTCACACCTACTCCTCAACCGTTTATAATTCCAAAGAAGTTCAAGACCTTCCTGTGTCAATTTAGAGCCCTCACTGGTTCGTTCCACCAATTTAAATCCGCACCGCTCTTCAGTTGCTTTAATTTTGCCCCAGACCGCCCTGAACGGCTGTTTCAATTTGGATGCCGCCTTATTTATCGAGCCTACTTCGAGAATAGCTTGTAATATCTTCAGCCTACCTGTACCGATGACGAGCTTGCCATTGTCGTTTTCGATCCAGATTTTAGATCGAACTCGAAGCGCCATTGAGAACCTTCCTTTATGTTAAGCAGTAAACATTAAGATGAAAGAGACGGGTCGCTTATGTCACTATAGTCCGAATATTCGGAGGGTTCAATATTCCCTGAAAACTTGAATAGCGCAGCCGCGTGTGGTATCGCCTTCCTCGAACAACTGTAATGGGAGGACGCCATGAACCCTAGTCGCCTTAGAATAGCTTTGCTGTTCGGGGGAAGGTCCGCGGAGCATGAGGTCTCGGTCAGATCCGCTGCATCCATTTATCACGCTATGGATAAAAACAAATATGAAATCCTTCCAGTGCTGATTACTGAAGACGGTACCTGGCACGAAATGCCCAATGGATTAGAAAGCTTCGAACAGCCTATCCCAGGTCCTGCATCAAGCTTGCTGGTCCTATCCCAAAATCCAGGTGATCACGGATTCCATCGCATCAATGAATGTAATTGGGAACATATCCCCACTGATGTTGTGTTCCCGGTTCTTCATGGAACATATGGTGAAGACGGCACAATTCAGGGGCTATTCGATCTTGCAGAAATTCCTTATGTGGGATGTGGGGTCTTGGCGTCCGCTGTAGGTATGGACAAAATCCTGATGAAAGCCGCGTTTATCAACGCAGGGATAAATGTGGGTCCTTATTTTTGGTTTACAAAGTTTGACTGGAATACCGACAATAAATGCACCATGAATCGTTTTAAGAACAGTAACCTTCCCGTGTTCGTAAAGCCTGCAAATCTTGGATCTTCAGTCGGCATATCGCGAGTGGACAATGCGGCCGAGTTTGAAAACGCAGTGAAAAAAGCTTTGTCATTCGATAGGAAAATATTAGTCGAAGACGGAATAATAGGCCGTGAACTCGAAGTCAGCGTGCTTGGGAATGATGATCCCAAAGCTGCTCTCCCTGGAGAAGTCATTTCTCATTCCGAATTTTATGACTATGAAGAAAAATACCTTAAAGATTCCGCGGAACTGAAAATTCCTGCCGACTTGCCGAAATCCGTCATCGAGCAGGCGCAAAAAACAGCGGTCGCGGCATTCCGAGCCATAGACGGATCGGGCCTCGCGCGCGTCGACATGTTTTTGACTGATAAGTCAAAACTGATCGTCAATGAGGTTAATACATTACCCGGATTTACCTCGATAAGCATGTATCCCAAACTTTGGGAGGCATCGGGATTGCCTTACGACAAGCTTATAGATGAACTTATACTATTGGCTTTAGAAAGGCATTCCGCCAAAAAAGAAATTCTGACGGTAAGGTAACATGAAAGCCATGATCCTCGCCGCGGGTTTTGGCACTCGGTTGCGGCCTCTGACTTACGAGAGGGCAAAGCCCGCCATTCCTTTGCTCGGAGTCTCTTTGATTGAGAGAGTGATACAAAATTTGAGAAAAGCTTCTGTTGATGGATTTCGGATTAACCTCCACCATTTGCCGCAGACTGTTAGAGACGCGGTGAACGGTAATCTCGACGTCGCTTCCATGGTCTCATTCTCTTTCGAACCCAACATACTTGGGACGGCCGGAGGCTTGAAAGCAAATGAGTCCTTCTTTAATAACGGCACGTTTATAATGGCCAACGCCGACATAGTCTTCGATTTCGATTTAATTCAAGCAATCAGGTTCCATAGACAAAATAACTGCCTGGCAACACTGGCAGTGACTCCGCAAGAGCCTCCGTTCAAGTACTATCCCATCAGGATAGATTCATCCGGCGGATTGCTGAATTTCAAAGGGACTAGGCCCGGCGGACCTGCGGTAGATCAAACATATGTCTTCACTGGAATTCATATCTTGGAGCCTGAGGTATTCAAATACATCCCGCCGCACAGATTCTGCGAGATAAATGATGAAGTTTACCCGCGAGCAATGGACGAAGGGGCTAAAATCCGAGCTGTCGCCCTAAATGGCTATTGGAGTGATCTTGGGACACCGGCGGCTTATCTCAAGGCGCAGTCTGACCTATTGCGCAACATGGAATTGCCGATTTATATTGCTCCGGAAGTGAAGGTTGCGCCTGAAGTGCGCATCGGCCCAAATGTCTCTATATGCTCAGGGGTTGAATTGGAAGCCGGCGCCTCAATTGAGAACTCCATAGTTTGGGAAAACGCCAAAATCAGAGGAGACACCGCCATTTCAGGATCAATATTGGGCGCCGGTGTTGAGGCTCATGGGTCCATTGTAAACAAAATCTTAACCACATCGGCTGACGCGGAAATATAATATGGATGATCGCCGGCGTATAGAAAGTGCCCTCGCGAACACGAGTTATTTGAATATTTGTCCCCTTGAAGGGGACGCATCCACAAGAAAATATTACAGGATTTTTTTACCACACGGATACACCCGATTGGCTATGGTGATGCCCAACATGGGAGCGGGTGAGGAAGATGCCTTCATTGAAATTCAGAATTTTCTCAGCAAACTTATGCTACCGACCCCAGAAGTATTGGAACATCATCCGGAACTTGGGATTGTAATTCTCCAAGACCTCGGGGACGATCTTCTGGAGAAAGCCGCTTCCCGGAACTCTTTACAACAACTCATGTCCTTATATCAGCGGGCCATTGAAATTCTCATCTACATTCGTGAAGCCACTGGGGAAGTGACCGACGGTTGCCGAGCATTCGAGCTGGAATTTGATGAAACAAAATTGATGGAGGAATTAAACTTTTTTGTGGATCATTTCATTAAGGGACTATGTAAACTTGACACAGACTCCGGCATGTCCGAACTAAGCGAATTATTCAACAGGTTAGTCACTATCATTGCGTCTGAACCCAAGGTATTTACGCATAGGGATTATCATTCAAGAAACCTGATTTTATACCACGGCAATCTTTACATGATTGATTTCCAGGATGCCAGAATGGGGCCGGCGCAATACGATTTGGCATCCCTGCTGCGCGATTCGTACCTTGAGCTGCCTGATAATCTGATCGATAAGCTACTACTCTATTATATGGACGGAGTAGGATGTCCCCAGAGCGAACGAGAGCGGTTTATTCACATATTTGATCTGATGAGCTTGCAGCGTAATATTAAGGCTCTCGGCACTTTCGGATATCAGACGATAGTCCGTTCCACCTCACGTTATCTTTCCTCAATCCCCCGCACAGGAGCGTACATAAAGAAAACATTGGAAAAACATCCGGAGTTGCGCATGTACAAGGGAGTAGTGGATGATCTAATTGTGGGGCCTGCTTTACAGTTCAAAGGGGCGTGCGACATAACGTAAGATAATCGAAGTCTAGTTTACAGGATTTCTCGAAGTCCGTCGAATAAAGCCTCTGACTCGTCGACCCAGCGAAAGCCGGCGCCCAGATCTTGGACACCAGCTTGCGCCGGAATGACGATGACAAGCTCTGAATGCATGACGAAGCTTTATAGCTTTCAGTAATTCGTATAACCGACGAATTAAAGAAAATCATCATTATATCCGTGGTTACTTTCTAAAATCACTATAGATAATATCATGTATAAAATTAATAATTGTTGCCAACTAACTGTATTTCTGTTATAAAATCAGGAGGTTTTATGTCAAGTTGTCGATCCGGGAGTCACATTCATGAGACAAATCCTTCTTGCCATTATAGTGCTGGCTTTTTTCGCCGGAAATAGCTTAGCTGCTTCAGATTTAGTCGATCTTGACTCCAAGATTCAGATTTTGAAAGAGAAAGTTGAAGTTCAAATCGAAAAGATCAAGACCTTGCGGGAGCAGACCAGCTCAGATATGAGTTCGGCTTGTGAGCGACTGGCCGCTGAATTGGCTCAATCGCAGGAAAAATTACTACTACAGATTGAAACACTTCAAGGGCTGAAGGATCAGCTCACAGAAAAGATGTCAGAGACTGATGAGGCCATACGGCAATTGCAGTCGAACATTAAGAAGACTCTGGAAACATCCGCCACAGAAGTGGAATCTCAGATCAGAGACGCCAATTCGCTTATAAAGGAATTGGAAGCCATGAAGGGTCGGATTAACGCGGAAAACGACAAGGATGATTTAACAAAACTTCCCACAATAACAATTACTCCGGTTTCCGGCGGGCCTTACCCAGTCGGACCTTCGACTAATGTTGGAGTAGCTCCCGCTCCAGTTGCGCCGGCGCCCCCGCCTAACACTGCGTCGGCTCCGCCGCCGACTATGCCCATCCAGCCGGGTGGTTGAAATAAATCCTGAAAAATCGCCCGTGAGGCGAATGCGCTAAAAAGGCTGTTTACGCAGCTTTTTTGTTGGATCATCGGCAAGGCTAAGCCAAAAAGGCGAGAAACATGAAAATTTTGAAAAATATAAACCTAACACCTTGATTATCAGATTTTTTATTCATGGAAAGGATTGCGCGTCCCCGCATAATATATTATGCTCAACCATGGTGTTATTATGGACGTAACTTGCGTAAATTGTGGGACTATAAACAAAGTTTTGGATGCGCGCATTCCGGTGGGCAGATCGTACATTGTGTGTCCATATTGTGTTTCACGAATCAATATATACAAGGGAGTTGGCGCCGGCACGATAATTACAAACCTCGTGAATCTGCGATTCTTGGCAAGTTGCGGCGAATTTGAGGAGCGATTTGCCGAAGCCGGAGAATTGTGGCGTGTGGTAAATGTTATAGATCCGTGCCCCGACAAGTGTAAAAACAGGACATGCGAAACTGAAAATCGCGGCAGATGCCCGAACCAGCGGTTGGTTGTTCGACTCAGCCGAGACACCGTGCTTTACAAAACATGCCTATATCGAAGAGGCCGCAAAATTTTCGATAAAGGTGGACGAGTTCCGGTTGGTAGGCTCGCTCTCACCAGCGGCTCCGCTTCATTAGAAAGCAGAGAGTTGAATGAGATTAAAACCCAGTCCGAAGCGCCCACCGGTGACTGATCAGAATCAGACGCCTTTCCACTCAGGTTTGCGTTTCTCAAGGAAAGCGTTAATGCCTTCATTTGCGTCATGACTTTCCATGAGATCTTTTAAGTAGAGTCCTTCCATTCTGGGTAGGTCTTCCCAAATTCTTCTAAAGAAATCTTTTCTGACGGCCAAATTAGCGATTCTCAATGATGAGGCGCTTTTTGGCAAAATATGCTTGTTGATAAATTCATCAGCGGTTGACCAAGCGTCCTGTCCATCTTCGGAGAGAAAGTTTACCAGTCCAATGCGCTGCGCCTCTTTAGCGTCAATTGAACGACCGGTAAGGACTAGATCGTCCGCATAGGATTGGCCGACTTTGCGAGGCAGCATTACTGAAGCCGGTGGTGGAAGGACCCCCAGGACTATTTCAGGCTGTCCGAAATAGGCCGTGCTGTCCGCAATAATGAAATTGCAGAAAAGAGCCAGCTCCATACCGCCGCCAAGACACTGACCCCTGACTATGGCCATGGTTGGGATAGCCATTCCAGCCAAATTGTAAAACACGGCGTGAAATGAATTGAGCATCATTGCGGCTTGTGCCTTGGTATGTTCTTCAACACTGGCGCCAAAGCTGAAATGCTTTCCTGCGCCTTCGAAGATAATCAGTTTTACGCCGGTTAGCCTGTCAATTTCTTCGAGAGCGTGGAGAATTTCGGTTAGCATGGCGGCTTCAAGGATATTAGCCTTTGGTGAGTTCAATACGATCTTGTACACGGCGCCTGCGTTCAGCGCTTCCATTGAGATTAGCTTATAAGTCATTTCAATCCTCACTAAGAAGTAAGCCCTCCCGAAGTAGGAGGGCTCAATCAGCGTCACAAGGAGGAAATCGGCCGCTCCTCTATTCTTTGGGTTTACCCATAACTTCAGCGAAAGTTTCTAGATCCGCCGGAGCGCCCTTCGCGATTTGTTGACGCCAACCGATGAAATCAATGACATCTTTGCCGGTGATTTTCTTAGTGTTAAAGGCGTTGAAGCCCAGGAAGGCTTCGTAAGCCATATTGGCCATCAACCAATGTCTGTTCGGAAGTTTTGATTGATCCCAGAAGAATTTCTTTTTTGCTCTGACACCATCAATGGCTTTGATCAGGCAACCCGGAAAAAGATTCGCAAAGATCCAAACCATTTTATCCACTTCCGCATCCAACAGTGAGAAATCTTTCGGCAGCTCTTTAATTTTAGCGCGCGCTTCTTTTGCTGCGCTTCCTGATATAGATTCACCGTATACAATTTCACCGCCGTCAACATATTTATCGGTGATAACTGATGGATTTCTTATGAATTTATCTCCATCTTTGAGAACCGGCACACACTTGGAAATGAGGTTTTTGGCCTTCATTTTGTAAGCGCTCCAAAGTTCGCAGCTTACGCAATTCCACATGGCGTCTTCCATGGACAGATACCAGGGGAGGAAATCCGTTGATCCGCCATCCGGGCTGGAGCCGTGCCGTGCGCCTGCTTGGCCGAAAATTGCCAAATCGCTGGAAATGGAAATATCACATGCCAATCCTATTTCCTGGCCGCCGGCCACGCGCATACCGTTGACTCGGCAAATTACCGGTTTTTTGCAATCCAAAATCGAGTCAACCATCCCATTGAAAAGGTCCATGTATTCGCCGTATTCATGCGGCCTTCTTGCGTAGTATTCAGCGTATTCTTTTGTGTTGCCGCCCGTGCAGAAAGCCACGTCGCCTGTGCCGGTGAACACTGCCGCGACCACGGTTCTATCTTGGCTTGCGGCCGCGAATCCGGCGATCACGCCTTTTACCATTTCAGTAGTATAGGAATTGTACTGTGAAGGATTGTTCAGGCGAATCCAGGCCACATAAAGACCCTCGATTTCTTTGCCGTCGGGACTTTTCAGCGGTTTTTTTTCATAAACGGTGCATGGAGCTTCTGTTCCCCAATGTTCAGAACCTATTAGCATGTGGTCTTTTACGTTACTATCGCGGGGTAGCCATTCTAAAGCCATATCTGCCCTCCTGAAGGTATTGTATTGGAGACGGTCGGGTGGATAACCAGACCTCGTCTAAATTGCAAATATCCGCGGCCGGATTATTTCACGGGTTCGAAAGCATAGAAAACACGCGGCATTTGGACTATTTCGCGTCCCCTTTCTTGAGGAACCGGATCAACATCAAATACTGCGAGTTTTACCTGATCGCCTTCTTTTAACTCACCTGCTTGACAATTAATAATCCGAACGAAAAATGTCCGTTTACCTTGTAAATCTACGAGAGCGTGAATCAATGGCGCTTTGCCGAAACCCAACGGCACCCCCACCATTTCTTCGGTAAAATCGATTATTGTGCCGGTTGTCGGCCAATCAATCCATTCGACATCGCCGCCGGCGCATTCCGGACACATTACCCTGGGGGGAAAATGTTCAGCGCCGCATTCTTTACATTTCGTAGTAGTAAATCGGCCTTGTTTCAGATTTTCGTAAAACGGCCAAACTTGATTGAATTCTTTGGATTCCTGAGGAAACAGGTCCATGGTGACCATATATTTGCCTTCAAGAATAGAAATGCCGGGAGTGCTCATGCGACCTCCTTACCATAAATGAGAACGGTGTGCGCTGCGATAAATCCCGAAAGATTGTGCGTGAGGCCGATGTTCGCATCGGGAACCTGCTGAATAGCGTCACCCCTAAGCTGTTTCATGACTTCAATACCCTGTCTAATCCCGGTTCCACCAAAGGGATGCCCACAGCCCAGCAAGCCGCCGTCGGTATTCGTCGGGACTTTACCGCCGAAATCATTTTGGCCGTCGGCCACAAAGAAACCGCCTTCACCTTTTTTGCAGAAGCCGAGATCTTCCATTTCGATTATTTCGGAAATTGTGAAGCAATCGTGTGTCATGGCAAGGCTAACTTCTTCGGGTTTGACGTTGGATTTGGTATATGCCTGATTAGCGGCAATCTTCAAGGCTTCCCAGGTGGTCCAATCCGGCATGTTGGCCGACATATTGTTTACGCTGGCCTGCCCTGTTCCACGGATGTACACTAAAGGTTTATCCGTGAGTTCTTTGGCCTTGTCTTCCGCTGCCAAAATAATTGCCGCCGCTCCGTCGGTAATGGGGCAGCAATCGTAAAGGGTAAGTGGGGAAACAATCATCTTGCCGGCCATAACTTCTTCCATGGTCACGGCAGTTTGAAACTGAGCCTTTGGGTTCTTGGCCGCATTTCTACGGTTCTTCACACTGACCATTCCAAGATGCTCTTTTTTTGTGCCGAACTGTTTCATGTGCTGCTTGGCCACCATGGCAAATACGGGAGGCGGAAGCCCTAAGCCCTGGCCGCCGTCCCAATCGTGGTCTACGGACGCAAGTTCACTATAGAAGACTTCCCACTTTTGAGGTGTGTAAAGCTTTTCCCCACCTGCAACCATAACAATGTCCGCCTGCCCCGACTTGATCATGGCGAATGCCAAAATTATTGCGGAGCTGCCGCTTGCGCAGAGCAATTCGACTCGAGCGCAGATGTTTTTGGGTTTGATTCCGACGTATTCCGCTACGAGGGGCGCAAGATGGGTTTGGTAGGATGTCCTTTCAGTGTATGCTGAGGCAACCAGGAGTCCGTCTATATCCCTGGGTTTGAGCATGGGATTGTCTTCATAAGCCGCCTTTGCGGCTTCTTGAAAAAAGTCCCTTTGGCTACCCTCTCGGACTCCCCATTTCGACATGCCTCCGGCGATTACGCACACATTACGATCCATTAGTGATTACCTCCGGATTGGTTTAGGATCTTATTAGTTTTCTGTTGTGGTCCGACTACGTTGTTCCGCCGATCATTAGGACCGGTATAAAGGTAAAATTTTTGAGGTTCAGAAATTCAGATTACCGGTATGAAGAAAGTCTCTTTCGTTTTTCGGCAATAACCGAATATTTTTAATAAGAATACTATTTATATTAGAAAAAACAAGATAATGAAAATATGATCGGCCTGCAAAGTTTCCGTACAAAACTATTTGTAACATAAATACAAGTTTCAGCCAAATGAATTAAATTCTTTCGGACAACATTTTCAATTTTAAATAACGGAGAGCGTTTGATATCAGATTTGGGAGTGAAAATTTGGAGGAATACTAACGGAAGTTCGCGTTGATGAGTATAACTGCCGGAATTGAAACCCGGCAGTATGAGCTTGATTCAGAAAAAGCAAGTTCAGAGAAGCGGCGCAGACGTTCCTATACTTCAGCCACTGAAAAAAACCTTAAACGCCTTATGGCACATCCAAACGTCATCCTTAGAGCTTACTTCGAGGGGAGAATGCATCCCCAATATAGCCGGTCCAAGATCGATAATATCCACACCCATATTTGCCAAATATTTGGCAACCGTTCCGCCGCCTCCTTCATCTACCTTGCCTAAACTGGAAACTTGCCAAATGACTTCGTTGCTGTTGAACAATGATCTAACCCACGAGGCGTGCTCCGAATTTGCGTCCGATGCCATATACTTACCGCCGTGCCCCGTGTATTTTTTGAAACCTATACCATAGCCAAGTCGAGCGGTATTTCGCTTTTCGTGAACATCAGGGTAGTTTGGATCCACAGCCGCAGTAACATCCGCGGATAAAGCCTTACTGTTGACCATCATTTTATGGAAATTGCGGATATTCGGCTCAATCCCCAAATGAGACATTAAGTCAAACAAGAACATCTCAAGAAAGTTTGATTTTGCACTTGTATTGCCTTCGCTTCCGATTTCTTCTTTATCATAAAAAACGGCAATGGCCGTATGTTTCGGTGTCTGGGTTTCGGTGATAGCGGTAAACGCGGTATAGGCGCAAATCCTGTCGTCTTGTCCATAACCCGCGATAAAGCTTCTATCGAAACCACAATCCAGCGCCGGCTCCGCGGGCACAATTTCAAGTTCCGCGGTCATAAAATCTTCTTCCACAATGCCGTATTTATCGTGAAGTAGTTTTAGCGCCGCAAGCTTAACGCGGTCATCCGTGTCGACATCGGGGTAGGGGATGCCTCCAACGATAAGGTTCAAATTTTCCGCCGGGATAAATTCGGAAGCTTTTTGCTCCAACTGTTTGCGCGACAGGTGAGGCAGTAAGTCGGGGATTGTGAAAATGGGATCGCCCGGTCCCATTCCGATGTTTATTTCCAAGACCGCGCCGTCCGACTTAACTATTGTTCCCACAATTGCAAGCTGCCTGGCCAGCCAATGATATTTCTTGATTCCGCCGTAATAGTGAGTTTTAAGTAATGCTACGCCGGTATCTTCATAGAGAGGATTGGGTTTTAGATCCAGTCTTGGACAATCAACATGGGAGGTGACTATATGCGCTCCTTCGAGAATAGGCGTATCTCCAACGACGGCCAAAGCCAAAATTTTTCCCCTTAAATGGAAAAACAGTTTACGAGCGCCGGGTTTGATCTCGGCAAGATCTACGAATCCAGCCGGTTTTGCGCGTTCAATGAAATACTTAATTGCTAATCGTTCCGTTCGACCTGTATTCAGAAATTGCCTATATTGCTCAGCAAAATCGAAAACCGTTTTCTTTTCTTCCTCAGAAAACTTATCCCAAATGCGTGTAGGTTCTCTAAGCAGCTTTTCTTTCAGCTTTTTAGTTTCATCATTGTTTTTTGAATCCATGGGACACCTCCGAGAAGCAAACTATAAATTATTTCGAGAAATTCCAGGGAGGATCCAGTGGATTGAATTTAACGGAAGTTGTTCGAGGTTGATCTGAAGCGGGGCCAAGCGGACCTTCCGCTGATGCGGGCGCAATTTTAACCATTTGATAATTTCGTTTTTGCAGGAAATCTCGGGCGCTATTTATTGGAGTCGCAAAACCAATTCCCTGGCTCTTCCATAAAAGTATTGTGTTGATTCCTATAACTTGGCCGTCCATATTAAATAATGGACCACCCGAGTTGCCGAGGTTCATTGCCGCGTCGATCTGGATTAACGGCGGGTACCCCGACCCCGGAATGGTTCGCCTCTGTGCGCTTACAATACCCATCATGATGGATTGGCCGATACCATAGGGGTTACCTATGCCGATAACCCATTCTCCAAGATCTACGGATTCGGAATCTCCCATTGACACCGGAGAGAGACCATTGGCTTCAATCTTCAGCAAAGCGATATCGTTTTTTGGATCTTTGTGAAGCGCCTTGGCATAGTACCTTTGTCCATCCAGCAGCTCAATCTCAATTTGTGAGCCGTTTCGCAGAACATGCTCATTGGTAATAATATGACCGTTGCTCGATATAATGAATCCTGAACCATATCCCGTCGCCTTGCCTCCATTCTCGGGAGCAAACCCGAGATGCCCTATGGAGAAACCCGAGCCGGGTTCCAACATCCTAATAGAGACTACGGACCTATTGACTCTTTTAACAAGATCCCTAATATCTGGGAAGTTGATATGACCAACAGCCTTGCTTTTGTATTGTGACTCGGAGGGCTCAGGCTGAAAAGGCACTGGAGCAAATCCTATTCGGTTCTTCACCTCCATTGCCGCTGTTGGCGGCATTGCGGGCGCTTTCAATCGTGGTCCCGGGTGCGACGGGGTTGCCGCTTTTTTTAAAACCACCTCATCCGCGTAACCGGACTGGATGACTGGACCTAAACCTATCAGGCAAATGACCATAAAGCTGAGACGAAAAATTTTCATCCTATTATTCCTCCACTTTAGGAGGCGCCGCAGCAAATGTGTGGCTTTTCCTAAGAGATCGACAGAGGGTATAGCTTTAGCCCAGGCCAGTGTCAATAACTTTTTTGAGAATATTTATGACAAAATCCAAGCATTTCTTAGTATTCCTTAATGTTGAATCTAATAGTTGATCGGCCCGCCGACTACTCACCGATTTGAATTGTGCTCGAACTTACGCGCCCTTTTCCGATGGACGTGATAAGCATTTACCGGAGTTATTATTATGTATGAAGTTGAAACCATATCAAGCTTTTCAGCAGCCCACAGGTTAATGGATTATAAAGGAAAATGCGAACATCTCCATGGGCACAATTACAGAGTTGAAGTAATTTGTCGAGCGGAAGCGCCGAGAAGCGGCGGGATGGTAATCGATTTCGGAGACCTCAAGAAAGCTGTATGGATAGTGCTTGAAAAGCTTGATCACGCATATTTAAATGATATCGAGCCTTTCACAAAGATTGATCCCTCAGCCGAGAACTTGGCTTTCTACATCTTCAACAAAGTGGAGAATGAACTTGGACCGCTGGGGAGTTTATTGCATAAAATCACGGTTTGGGAGTCGGACTCATCCAGAGCGTCGTTCATTCGGAACGCTAAGTGAATCCGGGCTGTTTAAGGTCGTCCGGTCGATACTTGCGGGCAAAGTTGAAAACTCTTGCTTTGCTGCGCTTGCAGGACATTACCGATCTTATTAGACGTTACACGCAGTTTTCTGGTATATGTATGGAGCGCGTTCCGATCGTAGCTGAACGGAGAAAACTTCTTGAAATTAATAAATATTTCTGATGCCCACATTCCTGATGTCCAAAATAGGCCGGACCAGCGGAATCTTCCCATAGACAAAGTCGGAGTCAAAGGACTTAGATATCCAATTTGTGTAAAGGATCGCTCGAAGGGCTTACAGCACACCGTCGGCCTTTTTGATCTATTCGTCAATCTTCCGCACGATTTCAAAGGCGCGCATATGAGCCGCTTTATCGAGGTTTTGAACGAATATCGCGGAGAAATATCGATTTTGAAATTTAGGGAAATTCTGGAAAAAATTAAAACCAAGCTGAACGCTCAAAGCGCTCACATGAACGTGGAATTTCCGTATTTCGTTGAAAAATGCGCTCCTGTGACGGCAACTCCGGGTCTGATGTCTTATACATGTTTCATGCGTGGTTCTCTGGCTGATGATTACGATTTAATAGTGGGGGTGGAAGTACCGGTCACAACCGTTTGCCCCTGTTCAAAAGAGATTTCCGATTACGGCGCCCACAATCAAAGAGGAATTGTGCGGGTGCAGCTAAGATTTAAAAAGCTCTTTTGGATTGAGGACATCATCGAGGTTGTAGAATCTTCAGTGAGTTCCGAGGTTTACTCATTACTCAAAAGACCTGATGAAAAATACGTTACCGAGCGCGCATTCGATAATCCCATGTTCGTGGAAGATGTAGTCCGGTCGGCCGTATCCAGTCTTAAATCTAAAAATAACTTTCCCTGGTATCGAATAGAGGCGGAAAACTTCGAGTCAATTCATAATCACAGCGCCTATGCCATGATCGAGAAGGATTTCAATCCCATTCCTGAATGTATACAAGGGCCCATCAATCGTTTAAACGGAGTGTAGCTGTTGCACTATGACCGTAATTGCCTTTTATTATGGCCAATCGTTGATATCTTGGATTAAAGTACTTGACTAAAATGTAAACGTGAGATAATTTTAACCATTACTGGTCCAATAATTAACGGAACATCAATTTAAAACATTGGTGGCTCGATATATCCATTTTTTAGGACAATTTGAGTTGTTTTAGATACAGAAACTTGGATTTTTCTGGAGCTTTCTGAAATTTTGATGTAACGGACGCTACAGGCGTTTTGCCTTAGAGGTGGCAATTGATCTGCTTTGTAGTTACTTTATGTTTGTGCCTGTTGGGCGCCGGTCCAATTCTCGCCAGGGGGCCTGTGCCGTACGTTCCTAATTTGAATTCTCCGCCCATGGCTACAATAAAAAACAAAGTTAAACCGCAGACCTTAAAATCAAAGATTCACAAAAAAGCTAACATTAGCTCCGCCTCAGCGCTCCCGGACTACATTGCCCCGGCGGCTTACTCGAACCCGGCTACAGTAAATAGTTCCAATTCGGATAAAAAGCATGACTACGGCAAGTCTTTCAAGAGGGCCAAACAAATTGTGACCACCGCTGCGGCAAAACGCGTCGTTCGTCCACCGGTGCGCGCCAAAGCCATGTTCTGCTTAGATTGTTCGGCTAACAAAATAGTGCTTGCCAGAAATGTTTCCGAGCCTCTGCCTATAGCGAGTATAACCAAATTATTAACAGCCATGGTAGTAGTTGATGAGATGGATCTAAATCGCGTAATCGAAGTTCCGCATGATATATCGGAAGTGGAACGTCATGTTGTCGGCATCAAGGCCGGTGATCTTTTCTCTATCAGGGATCTTCTCCATGGCATGTTGATTGAATCCGGTAACGATTGCGCAGAGGCTATTGCCCGGTCTTATCGAAAAGGAGGCAGGGACGGATTCGTTGCGGCCATGAATAGAAAGGCTACCGCATTGGGCGCCGGCAATACCATGATTTATACGCCCAGCGGGCTGGATCTCAAGATTACCCTTGGAAGTAAAAATGGCCGCAGTTTGGAGACGAGAAGGCCGAATGTCGCTTCTGCTGAGGAAGTTGCGCTAATCGCCAAGACGGCGTTCGCCAATCCCCTTATTGCCTCTATTACAAGTATGAAAAAATTCACTATGGTGACTAAGAATAGTACCCCAAAAAATTATCCTCTTTTTTCGAATGATAAGCTGCTGTCTAAAAACCTTCCAGTTGCCGGCGCCAAAACAGGTTATACCAACATGGCCGGGAAATGTATCGTCGCTCTTTTTAAAAACGAGGATACGGAGCATATGGTAGTCGTGTTGAATACTGATCGACACTTCAAGGCTGCCGAAAATATTTATAAATGGGCATGTAAAGCATTTTGACCCACGTTGCCCGCTTTACCGCATTTCTTCTCGTCATAATAATAAGCTTAAAGCGGATTTGTCATCTATTTAATGCGGTAGGGAGCGTATAATCAGACGCAAAACTTCGACTTTGTACTTTATGACATGACTCAGTGGCCCGCTGTATTTTAGGCAAATAAGGTTGAAATCCCGGTTCCGCTAAGAACTGCCGACAAATCTGTAAAAATCTTCTTATGCCGTTTCATTTTCGCAACATATTTGGAGGTCCTTTCCCAAACCCTTAGGGGATGTAACCTATTGACATCCACTAAGAGGTAGACTTCTAAATCCTCAGTGATTCCGGCTTATGTTAGCGCCTATGCTCCAATCAGGGAGAGGGAACTCAAACGCTGCCGCCTATGCTACGCGTTTTGCACCGAGTAGACATTAGCTGCCCATAACGCCAATCTGGGTAAAAGGTCATGAAATTTAAAACATCGTATTGGAATTGGCGGACTCCACCGGAACTCTTTGCAGCACGTCCCAATGCTCTACTATTTTCCCATCCTCATCCAACCGGAAGATGTCCATACCAGCCCAATCGGCATCGCCCGGCCATTCTTGTCGAGTGTGAAGGATCACGTAATATCCTTCCGCAAATACCCTGACGAAATGGATGCGCTTCCCGGGGAACTCCTGGGCCATGCGTTCGAAGTAATCGATGAAACCCTGTTTGCCGTCTCCGACCATTGGGTTGTGCTGTATGTAGGTATCCCCAACATAGAGTGCGACCGCTTCGGCAGGACGGCTCAGGTTGAACATCAAATCGTAGAAAGCTTGGACTGTAGCCTTGTTTCTCTCAGAGTTCACGCCACCCACTCCTTTTGCTCGCGATCAAGCATACCATCGAAGGGTCTCAGCTCCAAATGATCAAATTATTCCGCCTTTTGCGTCGTGGCAGTGTCTGCGCGAGTGAGAAGCCGGTCCTCCATACAAATGTGGGTAGTGTTGACTTACGGTTAAGCTTAGAATATCATATTATCTTTTTAATAGGCTCTATTGAGGTGGACGCATGGCATCGAAAACTATCGAAACAAAGAATCTGCAAAAAGACAAATTTCTCCAGTTGAACGACGCAAGAAAAGATCTGCTTAAATCAAAGGGATTATCCGATAAAGACATAGCGAAAGACCCCAAGGTCAAGCACAACAAGGCAAGAATCAAACAAATCACAAAAGCCGAAGCTCGAATAAATTTTCTTGAAGACCAAACTCAGAAGCTGAAGGAAAAGAAAGAACAACGCATGGCTGAGGAAGCGGCTGCCAAGCTGGAAGATATGAGAACGGAAAGACGGTCGAAAAAGAAAACCGTTGAACCCGAAAAAGCTTCCGAGCCCAAAAAGAAGGGTAGTGGAGCCGCCAAAGGCGCAGCTAAGGCCAAGGGTGGAGAGCAGAAGAAAAAAGGTAAGTAGCTCAGTTATAAAAAATATCGGCTGCCGATTACCGGCGTCGATATTTAACTATCATACCTTGGCATGGTTTTTTGCGTTTGTTTGGTCAAAGCTCAAATCGAATCTTCACTTGCTCTTTTAATAACTTAACCAAACCGCCAAGAATAGTTTTCTGCACGTTTTCTAGAATTCTCCACTCCATGCTCGCTAAATAGGTCGCCGAGTAACCCATTGAGCGTTTGCTTCCAAGACCTGCTACAGACAAGATTTCGGTAGGATAAATGGTTCTGTTGAAGCGGTCTCTCTCCGCTGAATTCGCGGCCTGATGCTGTTTATCTTGATGATTTTCCTATGATGTCGTTGATCATCCTCTGTCAAGTCTATTTCTACTGCAGACCGGATGAGGAGGAAAACGAACATGGTGTCCGTGTAGCCGCAAGCCGACACGGTATACTGTTCTGAATATTCATCGTTTTTGCGATTTCTACCTCCGCATATTCGGCGTCGCTCGTTGGACCTCTATATAATGGACAAACCTGCGTACACTGATTACATATAGATCTGTAGATTCTAGTCTGTAGATTCAAACATTGGTGCAAAATGGATTTTTCCTCGATTATTCAGACAATCATTATTGCCGTACCCGGTTTTCTCCTTGCAATAACCGTCCACGAGTTTGCTCATGGGTATGTCGCGTTTATGTACGGTGATCCCACTGCAAAAATGCAAGGTCGACTAACTCTTAATCCGGTCAGCCATCTTGATCCCTTTGGGACTTTAGCTTTAATCCTAACGCAAATGATCGGGTGGGCTAAACCTGTTCCCGTTGATCCAAGGTATCTTCCAAATCCCAGAAAAGATATGATATGGATCAGTCTAGCGGGTCCTGCCGCCAATATGATAGCCGCCTCAGTACTTGCCCTTTTTTATCACGGCATTTTAATGTCCTACGGAAAATCCACCATAATCGGCAGCGCCTTTCTTAAACCGATGGTTCTTATTCTCATCATGGGGGTTCAAATCAATGTTGGCCTCGGTATTTTTAACTTGATTCCGGTCCCGCCTCTTGATGGTTCGAAAATTCTAGCCGGTGTTCTTTCCAGAGATTTGGCCTATAAATTCGAGCAACTTGAATCGTACGGCATGATCATATTACTCCTCCTCATTTTTAGCGGAGCGGTCAACTATTTGGTCGTGCCGCCAATTCGGATGATAGTAAATTTACTACTTTAATTCACAGCCTTATAAAGTCTTGCCGGTTATGTCGCGACACTGTTGAAGATACTGTCCCTGGACCTCTTTGCGGGGGAGGGGACCGGAAGGAACGAAACATTACTGTTTGGCCGCGAATTGGTTTTATGGGTAACTAAAGAATATTTGGACAAATTTAATGAGCTACGTGGTTAGGCTCGAAATTTTTGAAGGACCTCTGGATCTGCTCTTGCACCTAATCAATCGGAACGAAGTGCAAATAACGGATATCCCTATTGCCTTAATCACATCTCAGTATCTCGAAACCATAGATTTGATGAAGTCTCTAAATCTGGATGTTGCGGGCGAATACCTATTTATGGCGGCCTACCTAACCCATATCAAGTCCCAGATGTTATTGCCCAATGATGCCGTTATAGATCCGGAGGAAATAGGCCCAGATCCGAGGCGCGAACTCGTTGCCCACCTTCTTGAATATAAGCGTCACAGGGAAGCCGCTGAAATGTTGAATGCAGGAATCATGCTGGGTCGAGATGTCTTTGTGCGGGAAGCGCCTGAGGAGATCGACTATGGCGCCATCGCGGAACCCATCAATGTCTCTGTTGGCGATCTGGTTGACGCTTTTAATCATATATTGGCAAGAACCTCGAGGCGAGATCTTATAGAAATGGTTCCTGAAAAGTTACTGGTGAAAGATAAAATTAATGAAATTTTGGATCTACTCAAAGAAAAAAATTTCTTAGCCTTTGATAGCCTAATGGAGACGGACTCATCCCGTATTAATATGCTCATCGGCTTTTTGGCGATTTTAGAACTGGTAAAGCTACAACTTATTAAATTGATTCAGCAAAAGCCCTTTGGTCCCATTCTTTTACACATGACCGACTTGCCGGAATCTTTGGATGGAAAGGGAACATTTTCCCCGGAATTATAAACTTATAATTACATAAGACGCTGATGGGTTACTTTATTAGAAGAGATACAGATTTAAAATAAAATCAAACAATTAACATGGATTGACAACTTAATTGATACCGAAGGTCGCCGTACTTTGAATCGAATTTGAGACCGGCTCAACTAATTAAAACAGATCATCAATTTATAATGTTACTATAGGCTCATTCGGTAACAGTCAATTATTATCGGATTAGGGGGCTACAGTGTTGACCAGAAACTATACGGGAACGGCGTTTTCTTCGCCCGGCTGGATACTATCCGCTGCGCCGATTCTTTTTATAATTGCCGGAATGTCGGCCTTTGTAGGTGGTTTACTGGGCGCTTATCTGGTTGTCGCAGGCAATTTACCCCCTACTCCTGATTTAAATTCCTACAAACCCCACACGATGACAAAACTATACGCCGACGATGGTTCCACTATAGGTGTTTATTATAACCAAAAACGTTACCCACTGGGCGCTTCCGATACGCCGGAATACGTGAAGCTCGCGTTTGTCGCCGCCGAGGACGCTCGATTTTTTCAGCACAAAGGAGTTGATGTCATCGGGATAGGCCGAGCCTTAGTAAGAAATCTTCAGGCCGGTGATTTTGCCCAGGGCGGCAGCACCATTACACAACAGGTAGTGAGAAATCTTGTCCTAACAAGAGAAAAGACAATTTTTCGCAAAATGAGAGAAATCATATTGGCTTATCAATTGGAAGCTTCTAGTTCCAAGGATCAGATACTTCAGGCATACATAAATGAAATTTATTTAGGACGAGGGGCTTACGGAGTATCCGCAGCTGCGGAAACTTATTTCGGAAAAAGCGTTCATGATCTGACTTTAGGCGAATCGGCTCTGGTGGCGGCTCTTGCACCAAATCCCACCAGGTATTCCTCGACGGCTTATTATAAGGAGTTATTGCGTAGGAAAAAGTATGTGCTGAAATCGATGCTCAAGAGCGGTTACATTGGTAAATCCGAGTACAGTAGAGCATTAAAAGAAAAACATGAATTCAACTCGAATCCTGCGGGTCACGTGGAAAAATGGCCGTATTTTACCGTAGCGGTCAAGCAATACCTCGTTGGAAAGTATGGCGCCTCCGCTGTTTATGACGAAGGATTGGAAGTATGGACCACACTTGATCCAAAGCTGCAAGAGCACGCTGAGGAATCTCTCAGGAACGGAGTGCTGGATTGGGAAAAGCGTCAAAACAGACCGGCAGGATTAGTGAAGCGCCTTACCTCCTCGGAAGCAAAGGAGTTTTTGGCCGACGAGAACAAAGAGGAGCTCAGAGTCGGGGCCCAGGTTATGGGTGTCGTGAGCAGCGCTAAACGTTTAAGAGTCCGCGGTTCAAAAGACAGAATCTACGAATGCGCAGTTCTGTTGCCGGGCAACCGGAAAGCCAACATAAAAATAAAAAGTGACGTGCCTTACGCTAAAGGTGACGTGCTTATATTTACGGTCAAAGAGCTGGATAAGGATAAGCTTGTGGTATCCAACGACTCGCTGCCGCCGGTCCAGGGAGCTTTGGTATCAATTGAAAACAACACAGGGTACGTACGAGCCCTCGTTGGGGGGACGAACTATGAAAAGTCAAATTTCAACCGAGCCGTCCAGGGACTCAGACAACCCGGCAGCGTATTTAAACCTATAATCTATTCAGCCGGCCTCGAATGGGGATCTTACGCGGCCTCTACGGTTTTGGTTGATGAACCAATTGCGATAAAAATTGCGTCGACGGACCAAGAGTGGCTTCCAATGAACGCCGACGGGCAATTCCGCGGCAGGATAAGTTTTAGAAACGCGTTGGCGCAATCCCGCAATATCGTTGCAGTTAAATTGTTGATGGATATCGGAACCGAAGCGGCAGTAAGAATGGCAAGGACCATGGGAATAAAATCAACTTTAGGTTCAAGTTTATCTCTGTCCCTGGGAACATATGAAGTTACGCCAATGGAAATCACTTCCGCATATACGGTATTTCCGAACTTAGGGGTTCGCGTTCCTCCTGTAATGGTGAAGAAGGTTGTGGACCGATTCGGGAATGTGCTCGAAGACAACACAACCAATCCCTTGAATGTGGGTGAAAGAATTAAGCAGGATTTAATGGCGGGATACTGCCAAGTTGATCCGGATCTGACTGAGTTGAAAAAAGAATTGCGGGCCGAAAAGAAACGTAATAATTATCCTGAATTAATTCAAGGTAGATTGTTTAAAGATTTGGAACAAGCCTGCAAGGAATTTGACGCCACGTCTGAGAGAATGGATTTAAAAAGGGCGATGAGTCCCCAAACGGCCTATGTTATGACAGGAGCGCTGAGGGATGTAGTCACGTCCGGCACTGGAACCGCCGTATCTAAAATGAAGAGGTCCGACCTTGCGGGCAAGACGGGTACAACGGATGACTACACGGACGCCTGGTTCATTGGGTTCAATCCAAAAGTGACCACAGGAGTTTGGGTTGGATATGATACCAGGATCTCTCTTGGAAAAAAGGAAGCGGGAAGTGTCGCCGCTTTACCGATTTGGATGGATTACATGCAGGCTGCGTTAAAAAACGAGCCCGATGGCGTTTACCCTGTGCCTCCGGGAATAGTGTTCACAAAAGGGGGAAGACCTTCTCAGCCTGAAAAATTACTAAGTTACGCTCCGGACTTTGCCCCTAATCATGATCTTAAGAGAATTTCTCCCATTGATGATCGTCTCAGCGTGTATCCCGAATACGCTGCATCAACAGAACTGGTGGACCACAGCACTATACCCAGCTCCGGCTCCCTTCGTGTATATGGTCCCGAAGGGTCCGCATTGGGATACTCGGCATACTATGCCAACGACAAAGGCGTGCTGTCACTCTTTAAGAATCTGGTCGAATATAACAACTATAGAACCAACCTCACCGGAAGGCCACCACATAAGAGAGCTAAAAAGTATAAGACTGAAGATCAATCCAGAAAACGCATATCTGCCGTTCTGCCTAAAGCTACCCCTCAGCCGCAACAATCAGAAACTCCGGCGCAGTGATTTACCGGCGGATTTTAGAGAGGCGCCTCGTGAGTGTGAGATGGCGCCACTCCCATTCCGCACATACTAATTGCCGTGAGAATTTCTGACTTGGACGGTATCACGAGTTCAGGATCTCAAGCGCTTGCTCCAGTTCTGATCGGGTGGATCGCAGCACGTTATATCGGTTCGCAGTAAAACATATAAC
>JBBSBY010000004.1:0-97098 GCA_038250835.1 Desulfomonilales bacterium
AGGCGATTCACTTCTTCTTTTGAACTGGATCTCCTTCTCCAAGCAATATAATGTTGGGACAACGAATACCGTTATTATATCCAAGAACATTCCGCCAACTATGGGCAAAGCCATTGGAACCATTACGTCTGATCCGCGTCCTATAGAAGTCAGCGCCGGTATAAGTGCCGGAATAGCGGTGAGAGTCATGAAGGGGCTACTTTGTATAAGCGACTATCCTATTGTCGGACATTTATAATGTAACTATCATTAATAAGATTCGTGGATTAAATTGAATACGAGATATAAAGCAAATCCGCCCAGCAGGAGAACAATTGAACGTCGGTTACATTACAGATATGGGTGACAATAGACCTATCAACCAGGATAGTCTTTATGTAGACAAGGATCTTGGACTATTCATCCTCGCTGATGGAATGGGTGGTCACAATGTCGGCGAGGTGGCCGGCAAAATAGCTGTGGAAGTTGCAGCGAAGTCAATTAGGGCCGGCCTTGAATCTGGAAAAGAGATCACGCTTATTTTTCGAGAAGCTGTGTCTGAGGCAAACAAGTCAATCTAGGAACAATCGATGGATAATCCAGCCTGGTAATGAAATGGGAACCACGCTGCTGATCGCTTTCAAGGATGATCACAAGGTGGTAATTGAACATGTCGGTGACAGCAGAGCTTACGTTATCAGGAAAGGACAAATCGAACAGGTTACCGAAGATCACACCTTCGTATTTCAATGGTCGAAAGAAGGGTTGATAACACCTGAAGAGGCGCGAACTCACAACCCCCGGCACGGCTTGACGGCGGCGCTTGGGGTTAGAGGTAGAAGCGGACATAGCGATTCTGCCGTGGCAGGAGAATACCTGTTTACTGATGTGCTCGGACGGTCTTACGGAAACTGTTGAAGACGAAATGATTTTAGCCATTTTGGAATCTACATCCGAACCTCAATTTGACGGCGCCGGATCTGTGAAAATATCGTTAGTGAAGGATTCCTCCGGATTAAACTTCTCCACTTCCCTTTTGCTCTGCTCGTTTTAGCTTTGGAACCGAATTTGGCGAATCCTGAATGCATGTTTAATAGGTTTTTCGCTATGTTAAACCCGGAGGCGACTCGGGGAATTTGTTGCGCCCTCACCTGAATTACTACAAATGAGATGTCATTTCTTTTGCGCCGCCGCAGGCGCTGATTGGAATTTGACGCGCTTTGACTCAGGTGGTAAGATCTATAGCGGTTTCGAAAGTTCAATGGGAATGACGTTGATGAACCCTGAATGCGCTACTGACCTTCTGTGCCTACAAGTGTTTCGGACTATTAACCAGAGCAGAATCATTGTCATTTTTAATCGGTAATTACTTTCGAGGCCCACTCTAAAATTCTCTTGAATGTTCGTTTACCGTGTATCAGAAGTTTGACTGAGAATTTACAACAAATTCCACGTTCGGAGCTGCAAGTATGTCTCTAATGGAAGAAGTGCTTAAAGTCGCTGAAATCACCCATAAGGGTTCGCGCAACGCCGCCGGCCTACCTATGACGATCAAAGATAAGATTCTCTTGGACATGGCCAAAAAACTAAGAGACAACAGAGAATACCTTCAAAGCGAAAACAAAAAAGATTTAGCGGCTGCGCAGGAAAAGGGCATTTCCAAAGCCATGTTGGATCGTTTGACCCTGTCCGACAAAGTTATTGAACAGACTGCGGAAGGACTTGAAGAGATTGCGGCGTTTCCCGACCCTGTTGGGGGAATAGTCGGAATGTGGGTGAGACCGAACGGCATGAGCGTCGGCCGGATGCGCATTCCTCTTGGTGTTATCGGCATCATCTACGAATCTCGACCCAATGTGACAGCGGACGCTGGAGCGCTATGTCTAAAGGCCGGCAACGCCGCAATTTTGCGTGGTGGCAGCGAAGCCTTTAATTCTAATTTGGCTATAGTCAAATTGTTCAAAGAAGCCCTACGAGAAAACGGAGCTGATGAAAACATTATTAACCTTCTTCCCACCACTGAACGAGAGGCGATACTTCATTTGCTGAAGCTTGAAGAGTTGATTGATCTGATCATACCGCGGGGAGGCGAAGAACTAATTAGATTTGTTGCTCAAAATTCTCGAATTCCTGTTATTAAGCATTACAAGGGTGTTTGTCACTTATATGTCGATGTAGACGCGGATCTGGATATGGCCGTACAGTTGACCGTGAACTCCAAAGCTCAAAGACCCGGGGTTTGCAATGCCCTTGAAACATTGCTGATTCATAAAGACATCGCAAAGGAGTTTCTGCCCAAAGCTGCGGCGGCTTTAAAAGCAGCAGGCGTCGAACTGAGGGGCTGTGAAAACTCCCGGGCTATTGTTCCGGAGATGAAGCAGGCCGGCGAGGAGGATTGGTATGCCGAATACCTTGATTTGATACTCGCAGTCAGAATTATTGATGACATCGATTCGGCAATTGATCATATCGCCAAATACGGCTCGCTTCACACGGAGACTATTGTAACCAATAATTATGAGGCTTCTCAGAAATTCCTGAAAGAAGTCAACAGCTCGTCCGTCATAGTGAATGCGGCGACCCGCATGAGCGACGGGTACGTCTATGGATTGGGCGCAGAAGTTGGGATCAGCACAACTAAAATACACTCCTACGGTCCCATGGGCGTTGAAGACCTCACGACCACTAAATTTATAGTTCTGGGTTCAGGTCAAATTAGAGAATAGCTATTTTCTGAACCCGGAAAATCTGGTTCTGGAAATACATTGGACGCAACGAATTTCGATTCGACTGCGACATGGAAAGCTGGAAAGGACAAGCAATTGGCGGAAATCAAGAGTACCATGGATATTATTATGGAGCGCACCAAAGGCTTGTCCCTATCTTCTTCCGAGCGAGAAAAAATTAATGAGGAAGAACTTGAGAAACGCGCCAGAGGCGTTCGGCTAAAGATCGAGATGGACCCTTTGGGGAGCGAAAATTATATCGATTCTGCTGAACTGGAAGATGAAGGCGCCCAGGCAAAACTGCGGCTCGCCGTTTGGCGCCTGCTCGTCGAAGACGTTCCCACAGATGAAACAGTTTTTAAATATTTGACTTTTTTGGAAAGAACCCTTCTTGCCGCTCCTAAACACACGCTGATCGAAAAAATGAAACGCGATCTCCGCCATGTGCTGAAAGAAACCGTTGTGGATAAGAAAAAGGCCTTGACCAAGGAACGCAAAAAGCTTACGGCAATTGGGATTTCTGGTGAGGCGGTGATGCCGAAATTACCTAAAACCGTTCCAGCAAGTGAGGAATTCGTCAAGTTAGCGGAGAACTATAAGAAAGAATTGCTGGATTAATTTACTTTTTGATCTTATTTATCCTGAAGTCTTGGGGATGCGTTATAGCGCATCTAGAAATTTCCAGCGAAATTAAGCCTTTACCGTCGATTGGCCCCTGAATGTATTATTAGTTTAGCATCATAGCCGGCTTTATTTACAATTAGCCGCAGTAAAGGCTTTCAGCTTACGGGAGGTATTGAACAATTTACTCCTACCAACGTGATCATTACGTTCCGACTGAAGAACTGACTCTGGCTTTTTTGGACGATATCAGCGGAACAATTAGAGGTTACAGAATATTCACGGCATGCCGCACTGTAAACGGTAAGGTGTTCAGGCCTGAAGATCACCTCGACCGTCTTTACAGCTCCGCCGCAAGCATTTACATGCAGCCCCCGATGCCTCGTGACGGTCTGCGCTTACTCCTGAATGAAGTTGTTCAGAAGAACATTGAATCAGGCGCCAGGGGCGACCTCCTAATTGATGTTTTTTTCAGCGGCGGATTGGACGGAAGCTCCATGCGACAATCAGGTAAGGGCGCTCACCTCTATATGGCGGTTCAGGAACTCATACCGCCCACCAACGAGCAATATGAAAATGGAGTCAGACTGGCGACATTTTGCCATCAACGGATGTGCCCGGAAGTTAAATTGCTCAATTACATTGGCGCTGTAGTTGCTCACCAAACGGTAATCCCCAGGTACAACGCCTTTGACGTATTATTCACATCTCCTCCGGACGGCAAAGAAGCCCTGGAAGGCTCCACATTTACTGTTTTCTTTGTAAAAGAAAGTGGTGTTCTTGTTACTCCGCCGTTGGATGGAAGAATACTTGACAGTGTTACTCGTCGAGCTCTCTTACAAATCTTGGCCGGGCGAAACGATGAATTGCGAGTGTTTGAGCAACCAATTTTGACCTCCGATCTGCCGAAATGTCGTGAAGGATTCCTGGTGTCCACCACGCGCAATGTTCTCCCAATCACCGGCATTAATGACTGGTCCCTGGGGGACGGTAAGCCGGGACCGGTGACACTGAAGGCCAAAGCCGCCCTCGAAGAATACATCCGGGCGTACTAACGCTAGTCATTAGTTTAAGAGTTCACTTAGGTGAACTCTTAAACAAGCGCCTTCCTACTCTCATCTTTGCTTCACGTATTGTATATTAGTCAATTTATCACTATAATGAATTCCGCCCATATTTCCCTTGACATGGGGACCTACAGAAAATATCCTGTTTAGGTCCGTCGTTCAATATTGTGAACACCCGTTTGTAGAATGACTAAATTACCTGAGCTGAAGCCCTTACTGCCACGGCGCCTCGGACGACTTCGTTTCTGCCGTGGGCAGTAGTTACCTCATGAGGTAAAGGAGGGGCGCAGTTTAATCCACTAATCCGACCATGTAATCCAGGCGACGTGATACAGAGAGCGGCTGATCGAAAAACGTAGTTTTTGTGCACAGTCATCTTGAAGTTTCCTTCCACTTTACCGAGCAAATCTAATCTGCGTCAAGCCGTTAACCACGGTCTTGACTAAACCTACAATCAGCAAAAACAGGAGGATACCATGAGCGCGCCGAGTAAGATTCAAACGTGGCAAATGGTCAAGGGGCCTATTTACGACAAGGAAGCTCGAAAAATCACAGCGTCCGGAGTTCTTGAAAAAACCGAAATTCCCGTTCCTGAACTCGCAAAGGGAGAGGTGCTGGTGAAGATCGCCGGATGCGGTGTTTGCCATACTGACATGTCATATTTCTATGATGGTGTTCCCACGGTCACCAAACCCCCTTTGACACTTGGACACGAGATTTCCGGAACCGTTGTCGATGCCGGACCCGGGGCTGAATCATGGATCGGGAAAGACGTAATAGTCCCGGCGGTCATGCCGTGCAACAATTGCGATATTTGTGCTAAGGATCGTGGCAACAGGTGTTTGGCTCAAAAAATGCCCGGCAACTCTTTGGGCCAATATGGCGGCTTCTCAGACTATATCCCGGTTCCTTCAGAAGATCTGTGTGTTGTTGATGATCTAAAAGGTCGCCCACTGGCAAACTACGCAGTAATTGCCGATGCCGCTACAACTCCTTATCAGGCCGCCATAAAAGCGGACTTACAGGCTGGCGACCCCGTCTTGATCACTGGAATAACGGGAGGTGTCGGCGTGTACATGGCTCAGGTTGCAAAAGCAATGGGCGCAAAACCAATCGTCGGCATCGCCAGAAATGACGAAAAACTGAAGCGAGCTTTGGAATTAGGCGCGGACTACGTGATCAACTCGAAGGGCAAGGACTTCAAAGCTATTCAGGGCGAATTCAAAGATATCGGCAAAGAGGCCGGAATAAAGGCGAATGTCGGATGGAAGATCTTTGAATGCACCGGTGTAGGCGAAGCGCAAGACATAGCTTTGGGATTATTAGGTTTCGTGGGAAAGCTGGTTATTGTCGGCTTCGGGATGCAGAAGAATACTTACAGCATGTCCAGGCTCATGGCTTTTGACGCTGAAATTATTGGAACCTGGGGATGCCTTCCTAAATACTATCCTAAAGTGCTGGAAATGGTGCAATCGGGCAAAATTCAAATTGATCCGCTTTTGGAGACGCGACCCATGTCGTCAATTCAGCAGGCTTTTGAAGAAGCCCATTCAGGCGGTCTGATGAAACGAATCGTTCTCACTCCGGATTTCTAATACGGATTCGCAGCAAAATATACAACATCGCTAAATCCTCTTGGTTCCCTCTCCACACTTGGAGAGGGTTAGGATGAGGATCAATAGTAGGATGTTGCGAAATTAAAATGCGAGAAACAGTATAAAATCCAACAAAAAAAAAGCCCCCTCGACTTAAAATTCGAGAGGGCATTTTGTTTAATATTTATTATTCAGGTTTACGCGCCAACGCAATGCGATAAATATCGTACACATCATATAGTTGGATATCGACGAAACCTGCTCTGGTTAAATTCTCGCTGATTTCTTCTTTTGTTTCGTAAACGTCACAAACCTCGCCCCTTGAGCCGAAAAGGCCCACTGTGCCTCCGGGTTTTAGGAAATTAAACATGCATGAGTAAATTGAAGGTCTGAAGGCGGGCTTAACGTGGGGGATCATAAATGAGCTGATCACCTTGTCAAAAGGTTTTTCCGGACGATAATCCTCAACGGAAGTGGCGAACACTTTGGTATTCTCGATACCATAGCGGACAATCTTTTCCTCGGCAAGTTCGATCATGTCGGGTGACAGATCTATACCCACGACCTGCTTTGCTTTTCCGGCCGCAACCACAGTTGCCGACGCAGTGCCGCATCCCACATCGAGAACCGAATCTGATTCTTCAATGGACAATTCAACCAACTGGTAAATGCCTTTCTTATATCCTGGGTCCATTGACCACTGCAGGTCATAACTTTTTTTACGATATTTGTAGTAGAGTTGGATTGCTCTTTCGGAAGGCAGCAATTTGACCACTGTAGTGCCCTGAATATAGCCAAATCTCAGGGCTCTCACCAATGGTCTCAGCAGCCAATTGAATGGAGCATGCTCCTCACTCACTATCGTTCCGTTCATCTAGGTACCCCCTGGGCAGAGATTGAATTCGATTTAGACGCGCTACTGTATTACAGACCTCTAGTATTGGCAAGTAAATTAATAATTGCAAGTAGATAACTTATGAATTTACAGTCTCTTTTTGTCCGTGAAGCAGCATTTGCGCTTTGTCGAGTCCTTGTGAGATTATCATTGACACAGCATAACAACCCTTGTCAATGAGTTGGTTGCAAACACTCAGCTCATCGGGCGCAAATGAGGTCAGCACAAACTGATCAGGCGCGGCTCCAACAGGCGGCCTTCCAATCCCCAGTCTCACCCGGAAAAAATCACGAAATCTCAATGAATCGGCAATGGACCGAATTCCTTTGTGACCACCGTCCCCACCTCCAACTTTCAGTTTAACCTTTCCTGCGGCAATATCCAACTCATCATGGATTACAATCATTCTGGAGGCGGCCTCGTGGTCCTCCCGTCGAACAATGGGACCCACGGCTTTGCCGCTAAGGTTCATGAAAGTCTGAGGTTTAACCAAAAGAACTCGTTCTCCCTCGATTTCGAGTTCCGAAACCAGCGTCCTCTCACGATTTGTAGCCCACTTAGCTCCGGCCTCTGCAGCAATTTTGTCAACAACCATGAAGCCGATATTGTGCCTGTGCCGGCAGTAAGCTTTGCCGTGATTGCCTAACCCTACAATTATTCTAACTTTCCTTGAATGCAATGCCCTTCCAATTATACTCGATTTTTGATACCGTTTTTACGGCATCAACTGAGCCAAAGTCAAGATCTGACCGTTTAATCCCGCCTTACAAGGAATTAACCTTGACTGAAGAAGTGTTTCGAAAATTTGTGGCAAAAGCGATAGATGAAATACCTGGTGAGTTTCGCGAAAGACTCGACAATGTTGAAATAATTGTCGAAGATTTCCCCGATCAAGAAATTATAGACACTATGCGCATAGAATCCAAATGGCATTTGCTTGGTCTCTATGTCGGCGCTCCGCTTACAAATAAAAGTTTTTTTAGTATTTCTCTTGGACCTGACAGGATTTTTTTATACAGACTGCCCATACTGCGCGCAGCCGGCGCCCCT
This sequence comes from Desulfomonilales bacterium, assembly GCA_038250835.1. Taxonomy (GTDB): domain Bacteria; phylum Desulfobacterota; class Desulfomonilia; order Desulfomonilales; family Desulfomonilaceae; genus JBBSBY01. The sequence goes on from JBBSBY010000004.1 coordinate 7,934, forward strand.
CAGAGGATTGTGGCTGAAATTAAAGACACTTTGCTTCATGAAATAGGTCATCATTTCGGTTTTGATGATAGAGATTTGGCTGATATGGAAAACGCATAACCATAAAATGAAAAAACCCGTCTCTATCGAGCTTGAACGTAAGAAAATGAGGAAAGAGCTTATCCTTGCGTTCTCTGCCGCTCTGATTATCGGATTAATTTTCTTAATCGAAACAGCCATATTACGATCAACTGAAGATATTCCCTTTGCCGGCCATGTCCTTTTATTTACATTGCTCGGTATCGTAATTCTTTTGCTCATTCTGATCATATTCTTTCTTATTCGCAATTTTTTCAAATTGATATTCGAGCGCAGGGGACGAGTCCTGGGGTCTCACTTGAAAACGCGTCTCACCCTCGGATTCGTGGCTCTCACGCTGGTTCCTACTGTCGTGCTTTTTATCGCCAGCGCAGGTGTGTTGCACACCAGTATTGAAAGTTGGTTTAAATCTCAGGTTGAAGAATCGCTACAATCTTCTCTGGTTATCGCCCAGGCTTTTTATCAAAATGCTTCCGACAAGGCTCTCAGCACAGGCGCAAGAGTCGCTTCGGTCATTGCCGTGGATAAGCTGTTGGAGCCGATAAATCGAGATACACTCAAACGATTCTTGGACGCCACTTTAATGACTGAAGGGGTGAGTTCTTTTCAGGTGTATTTCCGGGATGCCTCTGCTCCAATTCTGATAAAGGACCCTAGTTTAAAGCAAACATCTATTCCGCCACCCATCGCCAGTTTTCTGAAAATCGCGTTTCAAGGAGAAAAAACATCAAAAATTACGGCGCTGGATGACGGCGGTGATCTGGTAAGCGCAATAGTTCCGGTGAAAGACCCTATTCAACCGGAGGTAACCGCGGCATTGGTCGTGGATTACATTATCCCCACGTCGCTGGCCGCGAGACTTTATTCAGTATCAAAGGCATTTGGCGACTACCAGGAAGCTAGACGCATGAAGGAGCCCGTGAAGACGGTAAATGTGCTTCTACTGCTAATGGTAGCGCTCCTGGTTATTCTGATTGGCTTTTGGTTCGGCATGACAATGGCCGGAGACATAACCGATCCTATACTCAATCTGACTAAAGGAGCGGAAAAGATAGCCTCCGGTGATTTGGATATTTATATCGAACCCAGCGGGGATGACGAACTTGCTTCTCTGGTGAAATCGTTTAACAAAATGGCGCTGGATTTAAGAGTAAATCGGGATGAGCTGATTCGCGTCAATCATGATCTTGAAAGTCGCCGCAAATATATGGAAACTGTGGTAAAAAACATTGCGGCCGGCGTTTTGTCCGTGGATCCGGAGGGAAGGATCACTACGATTAATACTTCCGCCAAAAAATTGTTGGGGATAAATGAAAGTAACCCTATTGGGAGATCGTTGGCGCAAATTCTGCCGCCGGCTTCCCGATCGGCGGTTGAAGACCTTATGGAGCAAATCGACGGCAGCGGCGAATCACTTCAGCAACAAATGACCATCTCGTTTCCTGATAAAGTGGTTTCTCTTTTATGCTTCGCCGGCTTACTTAAAGAGGATGAATCCACCCCTCTGGGGACAGCTTTGGTTTTTGAAGATATGACTTACCTTATTAAGGCCCAGCGAATGGCAGCTTGGCGAGAAGTCGCTCGTCGCATAGCTCACGAAATAAAAAATCCTTTAACTCCTATTCAGCTCAATGCGCAGAGAATTCGTCGAAAGTATCTGGATGCTCTGGGGGCTGAGGGCGAGATTCTGGATCAGTGCACTAGAGTCATCGTCGATCAGGTGGAACAATTAAAAATCATGGTCAACGAATTCAGCAAGTTTGCCAGACTGCCGGCGGCAAATCCTACTCCGAGTGATTTAAACGCAATCATAAAAGATACTGTGGACCTCTACAATCAGAGTCATGATTCCCTGCGGATAGAGTTTAAACCGGATCCAACAATTCCAACATTTGACCTGGATAAAGAGCAGATTAAAAGAGTGTTGGTAAATCTGTTGGATAATGCCGTAACCGCGACTTCGGGAAGAGGGAGCGTTTGGATCAAGACCAATTTTGACGCCAACCTGGCCATCGCTTCAGTTGAGGTGCTGGACGATGGTATAGGCATTGCCCCACGTGACCGTGACAAATTATTTGAGCCCTACTTTTCCAGAAAACCGGGTGGAACAGGTTTAGGTTTGACGATTGTCAGCGCAATCATCTCCGATCATAACGGCTTCATTAGAATTAAGAGCGGACCACGCGGAGGCGCCGGATTCGTCATTGAATTGCCCGTTAATCGGTGATGGAGACGCCGTCACTATGAGCATAAATCCCATTATTATTGAAGCGGCCGATATCATCGGATCAGGAGGCGTCGTAATCATCCCTACCGAAACGTTCTACGGTATTGCCGCAAACCCGTTTAACGAAGGGGCCATAGAACGCATTTATGAGATAAAAGGGCGAGATGATACTAATCCCGTTCCATTGATTGCCGCAGATATTTTTGCCGTGAGAGAAGTCGCCGATATGGCTGATGGGATAGTCAAGAAGCTGGCAACTACTTTTTGGCCTGGTAGTTTGACCATCCTACTGACGCCGTCTCGCTTTTTTCCAAAACATCTTATAGGTCCGACGGGAAAGATAGGCATCCGTGTGCCTCCCCCTTGTCCTGCGCTTCAATTGGCTGAGTACGCCGGAGGACTCATAACCGCCACAAGCGCCAACCTGAGTGGACACGCCCCCGCAGCATCCGTTTGGGAGATACCCGACGCCTTGACGGGCCAGGTGGATCTTGTGCTGGACTTTGGCCAAACCCCCGGTGGAGCGCCTTCTACAGTAATTGAGGTAGTGGATAATTCGATTAGAATATTACGACAAGGTATCGTGAATATAGCTTCAGTTCTTTCATCACTTTAGGATAGGGTATGTCGGGCTCCACTGCAGCTGGGAGCTGCTCAGTCCGGCATCTCTGATAATGTTTCATCTGATGAAGAAGGCTCGCCAAAAGTTAGAATCCATTGAGGGAAAGCTTGCGTGAACTACCTCTGCTGAGTAGTTTCTCCAGCAACAAATTTTCATCCTACCGCTTTCCAAAGGAGCCCATTACCAACTCGGACCAATTGTCGTCACCGGGTTTCGGTCCACGTGGAATGCTCGGGAATTGCTTCATCTCAGTCCGTTTACTTAGTCCGAAAAGCAAACTCAATTCGCGTGTTATGGGAGTCTCCCTGAAATCCAAAAAACTAAGGAATCGGCCAAGGTTCAAATCCCAGAAATCATTGTTCAATGGAATGATTTCAGGGAATTTCAAATGAGAGCCTTTTTCTATATCCCACCTGTATTCGGCAAAGGGCCAAAATCTATATTTAGCTGAAACCAGCCAGCCTTTTCGGTAAGTCTTTTGAATACGGCTAATGAAGAGGAACTTGCTTTCCGTGAAAACCTCGTCCCCGGCTACTGATACATAGCCGCTGGGTTTTTCTGTTCCCTTATTTTTATCCGTCTTGTACGAGTACAAGTAGAAAAAATTAAATTCGTCAATTCCCCCGCCATATCCATACGTAATGAATGGGTAAAAAGAATACCTTTTGTGGCCCGACGCGTAGTGTTCGTAATACGATAGGAATGGCCAAAGTAGCGTGGTGCTTGCTCCGTATTTGCTTTCTTCCCGCACATACAGTGGAAAGGGCAGAGCTTTATATGACGTCATCTGATCCGTCCCGGGAAAGCGGTCAACGGATTGGAAAAATGGCCAAGCGAAGTACCAGCCGTGATAATCATTGCGGATATGATCAACGCCAAAGATCGGCCAAACTTTGGTGGATTGCCTTTCGGGGCTGCGAGCCAGAGTAATAAACGGCCAAAGTATTCTTTGCGTCCTTGCCAGATCGTCTTGGCTCTCATAATACAAAGGAAACATGAAAAAAAAGTTCTTGTCTACCCCGTGGCGTCTATACTGGTAACCATAAAAAGGAAAAAAACCCCAATACTCCTGCCCCAGATCCGATCGGCCTTGAAACAGCGTTAGACATCTTGAAAAACCGTCAAACGGTGGAGTTTTTCGCCAGCGGCTTTCAAAAAAAGGAAAAAACTTAAGTCTGCTTTGAAAAGTAGATTCTTCAAGAAATCCAAGGGGATAAAAGAAATCGACTCTATCGAATATTCCATTGACTTTAGTGTAATAAAATAACGGCGGCAAGCCCCATCCCTCACCAATTGTCCAGCCTTTGCTCGGCGCATGGGGATCCATTCTGCGGATCACAAGGTCGCTGTTTACCGCAAAAAAATCATTGGGAGTTGTAAGTCGAATGAATTGATAGGCTGAGGAAAACCCCGGCAAGGGAGCTAAAAGCAGGATTAGAAGTATGGGCGTCAAAAAAATAAGTGGTCTAACTATCCTGGCAACTGGAGGGTGGCGCCGCATATTTTGGTGACCTTAATCTTCCGACCTTCATTGTTTCTACTTCAGGACTGCGCCGAGCACGGTGGCCAGTGTGCTGATTGGTGTGGCGTCGGAAACATCTTCCGCTGTCTTGTTCATGTTGCGAATGGCTCTACGCGCCTCGAAATACATATCCGGATCATTCAACATGCGGCTTATAGTTCCACGGCCGTACTGCACGTTGCCGGCTATGCCCCTCAGATCTCTTACAAGTAAATTGGCGTCTCGATACAAGCTTTGATCTGTCACCAGTTTTCCTAGAGTTCCTCTGCCGTTCTTAATGTCCCGGGTAAGACCTTCAAGCTCGTTTGCGACTCTGCCGAATTTATCTGAAGTTTTATCCATGCTCTTCGAGAACTTTTGCAGTTCGTCAATCGTTTGGTTGAGCTTATCTTTGTTGCGTCCGGTAATCTCGCTCAGATCTCCCGCCGCAACTTGAGTGTTATCTATAGTATTGTTTATTTTATCTTTGTTTCTCGTTAGTAAATCTCTCAGATCTCGCATGACGACATCGGTGTTGTTGACGATTTGATCAACTTTCTGGCCGCCTTTCTCGTCAATGACTTGCTTACGAGCCTCCCGCGTCAAAGCTTGGAGATCTTGAGCCACAACCCCCATTGTTTCGAAAACTTTTTCGGTGTCTGTGGGTTCGACAACAAGTTCCATTTCTTCATTGGGTTTCAATTTTCTTGCGTTAGGTTTGCCGGGTTCAATGACGACGTACTTATCTCCCAGAATTCCCTTCGTCTTGAGGGCAATTCGTGATCCCTCGGGAATGGAATTTCTGTATGCGCCTTTTATTTCGAGGATGACCAAAGCTTTGCCGGTATCTTGATCAAACTGTATATCTTTCACTTTACCTATTTTAATTCCGGCCATTTGCACCTGAGCGTCCTTCACAAGTCCCTCGACTGATTTAAAATGAGCCTTCAGGATAAAACCCTCATTGAAGTTGAAGTCCAAAACTTTGAACCATACGTAAGCAAAAATGGCGATGGCAACCAAAAACAGAGCCCCCACCTTTGCTTCGAGGGTAAACCTACTCATGCAAATAACCTTCCTAAACCAAACGCAAAATTCAACTGTCGATTAGCTGGTATGAAACATCAGAGCCGTCATGATGTAATCGGAAACCAAGACCATCACCGAAGATACCACAACGGACTTTGTTGTAGCGAAACCAACTCCTCTAGCGCCTCCAGTGGCATGAAATCCGCGGTGACAGGCAACCAAAGATATAATCAAACCAAAAACCAAGCTCTTAAACATTCCATGTGTAATATCTGAAATATCCAGCCAATATTTTATGCCTGCCATAAACTGCCCTGCGTCCATTCCCAAATTGTGAACAGAAACTATGTATGCCCCAATCATACCGGAGAAGCTGAATATAAGCGCCAAAATAGGCAATACGGCGGTAGTGGCTATCACCCGGGGAGCAATCAAATATTGAATAGGATCGACAGCCATGCTCGACAGCGCGTCAATTTGCTGCGAATTGCGCATACTTCCAAGTTCCGCGGTCATCGAGGAGCCGACCCTGGCAATTATCATCAATGCGCTGATTACCGGCCCGAGTTCACGCGTCAAAGTTAAAGCGACCGTAGCGCCTATCATGGATTCAGCGCCGAAACGGTGCATTCCGTTGTACCCTTGAAGTGCGCTGACCATACCGGTGAATGTGCCTGTAAACACAATAAGCAATACAGATTGAGCCCCAACAAAGTCCATCTGGCGGATAAGCTCAAAAAATCTGTAAGGCGGTCTGAGGCTCCAAACTAAGCTCCGCCAAAACAAAACGATTACGCTTCCCAGATCCTCAAACAACGAGCGAATACCCGCTGTAATTAAGGCGGTCAGGGATGCGTTTGTTCCGTTTAACGCCAAAGCTAAAACCTCTTAATCTCGAGTATTGGACTATTCTTCGTATCCGAATCATCCGGCGCATACCGGACATTGACCATTAAATTCCATAGATAAACATTGAAAATAGTCGGCCATGGCTTAGGGAAACCGGCTCGGTCATTCTAATGCAGTTGGTCAAAAAATGTCAATATGTTTATGATATGCTCATATTATAAACCTGAATATTAAATATATAATCCATTATATCATAATAATTGAATATTTTACGAGTGATATTTTTGGGAAGAGCAAGCTTGCTAATGTAGGTCAAGGATGATATGTTTAATCCCCTATTTCAAAAAGAGTAAGTAAATCAATAGCTAAGAGGCCCCCATGATGGCGGCAGACTTCGTCCACCTACACGTACATACTCACTACTCGCTACTCGACGGCGCCATCCGAATTCCGGATTTAATTAACCGTGTCAAAGAATATCAAATGCCGGGTGTCGCCATTACCGATCATGGTAACTTATTTGGAGCGATGGAGTTTTACACGAAGATGATAGCGGCGGGATTAAAACCCATAATCGGCTGCGAGGTTTATGTGGCGCCGGGTTCCAGGTTCGAACAAATCCCCGGCAATGATCATAAGCCCCATCATCTTGTGCTGCTGTGTGAAAACGAGAAAGGTTATCGCAATTTGTGCAGACTCGTTACATTAGCTTATCAAGAAGGGTTCTATTACAAGCCGCGCATAGATAAGGAGTTATTGCAGGAGTACAATGGCGGCCTTATAGCTATGAGCGCATGTCTCGGGGGAGAACCTGCGGCCAATTTACTCAGGGGAAACGAGAAAGCTGCCATTGAGGCGGCTGATTGGTATAAATCTCTTTTTACTACCAATAAGTATTTTCTGGAGATCCAATCAAATGGATTGCCTGAACAAGCAAAGGCCAACGAAGGACTGATCAGGATATCTAAAGATTTGGGAATAAAGCTGGTAGCCACCAATGACTGCCACTACTTGGATCGAAAAGACCACCGTGCGCATGAGGCCCTCCTCTGCATTCAGACCGGTAAGTTACTTTCCGATGAAAATCGTATGAGTTTCCATTCGGACGAGTTGTTTTTCAAATCTCCCGAAGAAATGGCGCACGATTTCAGGGACAATCCCGAGGCTTTGAAAACGACTAAAGAAGTAGCGGACAAATGTTCACTGATGTTGGATTTTGATGAAATCTATATGCCCAGGTTTGATGTTTCCGATGGTAGGCCACTCAGAGAACATTTCAAAGATGATGCCGAAATTGGATTTCAAGAGCGGATTCACGCTTTAGTTCAGCGTGGGGCAATCACTACCGAGCAGCTACAAACGTATGCGGAGAGGTTGGATCATGAAGTCAAGTTGATCCAACAAATGGGTTTTTCGGGATACTTCCTCATCGTTGCCGATTTCATCAATTATGCGAGAAAGAACGGCATTCCTGTGGGGCCGGGTCGGGGTTCCGCCGCAGGTTCTCTTGCTGCGTATTGTCTAGGCATCACCGACATTGATCCGATCAAATATAATCTGCTGTTCGAAAGATTTCTTAACCCCGAACGCAAGAGCATGCCTGACATTGACGTCGATTTTTGCATGACGGGCAGGGAGAAGGTCATCGAATATGTTTCTCAGAAATACAGCAAAGACAACGTAGCTCAGATAATAACCTTTGGCCGTATGCAAGCAAAAGCGGTTATCCGTGACGTGGCTCGAGTAATGGGTCTGCCGTACCAAGAGGCCGATCGTTTGGCTAAGCTCATTCCAAATGAACTCAAGATAACTTTGAAGATCGCTTTGGAAAAGGAACCGAAACTTAAAGAGGCAATGAACCGCCCGGAAATTGCCGAGCTATTTAATATAGCCATGCGTTTAGAAGGCCTTGTTAGGCATGCCTCCACTCATGCGGCAGGCATAGTGATTTCAGATAGGCCTCTTGTCGAACGACTACCACTTTCTATCGGGAGCGACAAAGAGACGATTACTCAGTTCGATATGAATTGGGTGGAAAAGATCGGATTGGTCAAGTTTGACTTTCTCGGACTCAAGACGCTGACGGTTATTGATCAAGCTCTCAAACTCATAAATCAAACCAGCGGAGCGAAATTGGATATGGCGTCAATACCCCTCGATGACCAAGGGGTGTTCGAGATGCTGTCTCGCGGCGACACTATGGGAGTTTTCCAGCTTGAGTCTTCGGGTATGCGCGACATGTTGATCAAATTCAAACCGTCCGTGTTTGAGGATCTGATCGCGATTCTCGCGCTCTTCAGACCAGGCCCTCTTGGATCCGGGGTCGTGGACGACTTTATACATCGAAAGCACGGCAGAATTCCAATCGAGTATCCTCTGCCGCAGCTCGAGTCAATTCTTAAAGAAACTTACGGTGTTATTCTATACCAAGAGCAGGTCATGAGTATTGCCCAAATTTTGGCGGATTATTCGTTGGGTGAGGCCGATTTATTACGCCGCGCGATGGGAAAAAAGAAGCCGCAGGAAATGGCGGAGCAGAAGACGCGATTCGAAAAAGGCGCAATTAACAACGGCATAGATGCTGAAAAGGCGAGTTATATTTTCGATCTCATGGAGAAATTTGCGGGATACGGCTTCAACAAATCCCATTCCGCCGCTTATGCGTTGGTGGCTTACCAAACCGCTTATCTCAAAGTCCATTACACTCCGGAATTCATGGCTGCGCAACTCACGTGTGAATCGGGTAATACCGACAAAGTAACTTTATACATATCCGAATGCCGCGGCATGAAAATCGACATTCAGCCGCCTCACGTCAACGATTCATTGCTGAATTTTAACGTGGTAAACGGCAAAATCGTATTCGGTTTGGGGGCGGTCAAGAACATCGGCGAAGGGGCCATCCATTCTATTATTGAAGCTCGCAATCAAGATGGACCATTTTGCAGTATTCAGGATTTTACCCGGCGAGTGGATCTGAGAAAGGTGAACAAGAAAGTTTTGGAGAGCCTAATCAAGTGCGGCGCTTTTGACGGTTTCGGAGCGACGCGGCGAGCCTTGTTCGAGTCTCTGGATCAAGTTTTGGAACGCGCGGCAAGTTTCCAGCGCGAAAAAAACGAAGGTCAATTCAACCTATTCGCCACTGAATGCGTTCCAGGGGAGACCGGAAATTTTACCGACGCTTCCATAGCAGATTTAGAAGAATGGGATGAATTGATTAAGCTCGAACATGAAAAAGAACTGATGGGGTTTTATATTACCGGACATCCTTTGCTAAATTATGAATCGATAATAAAGCGCTACACAAACGCCACTTCAGCTTCCCTATCTTGCATTGAAACAGGCGGGCAGGTGCGGATTGCCGGTCTGATCAAGAGAATAAAAGAAATCACGACGAAGAAAGGCGACAGGATGGCGTTTGTAGATATTGAGGATCTCACCGGAACAAGCGAAGTTACAGTTTTTGCGGATGTTTACTCACAGAATAGAGACCTGATCCAATCGTCGGAACCGCTTGTAATTTTAGGAATACGAGAAGGCGATCCCGACACACCCAAAATTCTGGCTAGCGAAATCTTCAGAATCGGAGAAGCCGAGCGCAGGTTCAGCAAGGGTGTACGAATAAAGATGTCCACACTCGGCGCCTCTTCTGAGCAGATCCATGAATTGAAGCGCATATTATATCAATATAAAGGCAATTTACCTGTAAAGTTGCACGTGCTTATTCCCAATAGAACCGAAACTGTAATTAATTCCGCTGCTCTCTGCGAACCATCCGAGGCATTTCTTGCGGACATCCGTAACTCTTTTGGGCGTGACTCCGTAATGTTCGAGTGATGCCGGAGGATTAATGGCATTGGACCGGGACTCATGTGCTTTGTCTGATGTCTGCGCCTCCCTCTTCTCCTAATTAAGAGTTCAGGAGAGCGCAACAATATTACTCGCCTACTCGGATCGCTGCCGTGTCCATAAATTTGAACATAATAATAAAAGATTTCAATTTAATCGGCTGCTATGATATTCAGACATTCACCAGGAGAGCGCCATGATAGACCAACCAATTATAGCTACAATCTGCGGAGATATAGCTACCGTATGCTTCAATAGGCCCAGGTCACTGAATTCCTTTGACCTCAAGACCATCAGCATGTTTTCCGAACATCTAATCAACCTTGCCGCGGATCCCACTGTTAGGGGAGTAATTATTACCGGAAGCGATAAAGTATTTTGCTCGGGTGGCGATCTCAAATGGGTTTACGGCTGGCCCGAAGGTTATGCGGCGGCTCTTCACAATCTGGCGGCTCGTTATCATCAATCAATTGTGGAGATCAGGCGGATGCGAAAGCCTGTTGTCGCTGCGATCAACGGACCTGCGGCGGGCGGCGGTTTTTCGCTGGCCTTGGCTTGCGATTTCAGAATTATGGAAGTATCTGCGTTTTTCAAACAAGCCTATACGTCTGCGGGCTTATCAATAGATGGTGGAGGCACATTCCACTTACCGCGAATTGTGGGATTTGCGCGCGCCCTGGAGATTGCAGCATTTGATAAACCAATTTCTTCCGAAAAAGCCCTGAAATGGGGTATGGTGACGAAAGTGGTGGAAGACGGCAAGGCAATGGATGAGGCAAATGCCCTGGTGGAACAGATTTCCCGAGGTCCTCTCGATGCGTTCAGCAGAGTCAAGCAACTGATGACGGATTCATTGAACAATTCACTGGAAACTCACCTGGAGCTGGAACGCTCGGCACTGAGAATTTCAGCGGCTTCCCAGGAAGGCGCCGAAGGTTTGGCCGCGTTTTACGAGAAGCGGCAGCCGGTTTTCAACCGCTAAAGCATCATCAGGTTTTCGGTTCATAAGTAGGGTTTTGAATAGCTAAGACTAGTAACAAGCGCCCACCGCAATCAATAACTAGAGACTACAGATCTCGGCTGTACAGCTTCTACTCTATCAGGTATGGGGCGTGTTCTTCCCGGCGGCGGACCGAGTCTTCTTTTTTCCTTTAGTTGTTTAGGTTGGGGTTGCATGGGAGCTTTCAAGTATCCGCGACTCGCTCTTTTCACCTTTTTCTTTTGGAGTTTCGTTGGTCCTAGGGGACTTTTCCCAGGATCCCAGTTGGGCATGGGAGGCGGGGGCGTTTCGTATTTGGGCAGCCATGCGTCGGCGGGCATGAAACACTGATCGTATACAAATGGAGGAAAGTAGTAAGACGCATAGTAGGCCCACGGACCAAATCTCAGCTCAGGACCGGCGCATAAGGCGTTAACCGTGAGCGCCAGGTAGATTGCGGCGGCAGCGCATAATAATTTGAGCAATTTCATTACCACCTCGGCTGTTTGAATTACTCGGTAAATTATACTTTAATAATCAAATAATTGTCAATTAAATGTAATGTAAATTATGGCTGTGCTGATGCCTGGTCTGTGCGCAAACCATTCGTGTTAATTGTTTAAAAATGTATTTAGGCGGAAGAAACTACCGGCGCCGGCAAAACTTCACTTCATAGTTTTGATTGCCGCGCCTACTATTCCGAATCTTGATCCGGTTCTTACACCCTTTGCCAATACCAGGCCGTTGGCTTCAAGAACATTCAAAAAATCTTGTTCATAGAACCGATCTTCAATTGGATGCCTCAGTATTGCCTTAAACAGAGGATTCGCGTACAGGGGGGGGTAAATTTCTTCAAAGTAAAAAACGCCGTTTGGTTTTAAACAGCGGCTGGTTTCCCGGATGGCGCGGCGCCAGTCGAGCACATGATGAATAATGCCGAAGTTCACCACCGAATCGAAAACTGCGTCTTTGAACGGGAGGTCCTGAGCGTCTCCGGCATAAAAGTTAATGCTTTCTTTATATTTCGAGGGGCTAATTCTTTTGGCCCATCTCACTAGCTTCGTTTCAAGATCAAAGGCAATGATTCTGTTGAATCCCATCATTTCGATTAGAAGCCGCGCGCCCCTTCCAAGGCCGCAACCGATTTCCAAAGCAATTCCATCTGGTTTTGGCGGGGCCGTCGCCAACCATTTTCGAACTTCCCGCTTTTGGAAAAACACCCGCACAGGGCTATAAATCCATACACGTTCAGGCCAATTCATCAGCATCAAATTTTTATCTTGATGATAAATGGCAGCCTCCTAACTTCTTGTTAGAATCGAGACGATTACGAGCGCCAAAAACGCGGCGGGCATGTAGCTCGCCAAATTGAATAATGAGGCCGCAGTTGCTGAGTTCGGGTCTCGGAACACTTCTCTTGCCGGCTCCAACAACAATTTCCAGCCTAGGATAACGGCTCCGAATGGATAAAGGAGGCTCAGCCTAGCTCCCGCAAGCCAATACGAGGCGACTCCCGCAGTGACTGCGACAGAAATCGCTGCAATCATGATAAAAACGGATTCCTGCACTCCTTTGATCGTTAGGGTGGTTTTAGCGGAAACTCCGGCGTCGCCTTCCATATCCACAAAATCATTGGCAATGTTCTGCCCCCCCACTTCCCATGTCGACAGCCATATGACAAGCAGAACAACAAATGCAGTGGAGGGGCTCGGATCAACAGCGTAGACGCCGGCTAAACCGCCGCTCGCTTTAACAATGGCCGATGGAATGATTTTCAGATGCGTGATCTTGAGAAGCTTGCAGTAGATTATCTCGAACAAAGCCGAAAAAACGAACAATATTGCGCAAAGAGGATTCAAAATCCATGCGCCCACAAGAGCTACCACCGCCCAAAAAGATGCCCAATAAAGGGCGTTTTTCAGAGGCAGCAGCCCTTGAGCTATGGGATGTCGCGCCATCATGGCGTCCACATCAAAGAAATGCGGGCCGGCTTCTTCTGCGCCAATTCGTTCTGCGTCAATCTTATAATCTACAATATCGTTTAAAGCGTAAACTGCGGTGTATCCTGCAAATGCGGTGATGATTCCAATAATTGTGGTGGAAACCGGAGGAAAATGCCCTAGCCACAGCAGCGCCGCCATAGCGGGCGTCGCCATATCCAGCAATCCATGGGGAGTCCGTGATAACCCGAGAAACAATTTCCAATCAGTGGACGCCTGAATCCCCGGTCCGGCGAAAGAGCCGCCGGAATCTCTCATAGCTGGTCTCCAATCTGTAAGAGAATCGCGCATTAATACGGCTGAAGGGCAAAGTTTAGAATCGCATAATTAAACGGCCGTCTAGTGGTGATCATAAGGAAACGTAAGTTTACCACCCAGGAAACCAATTGTGCTGACTGCTACCGCGAGAATTATTAAGATGGTCGTGTATACAAAAGTGGCGCCGTTAAAAATACTCACAGGATTACTTACCAAAAAAATACGCAAGTAAATTGCCACTAAGCTTACGACCAGCGCCAACCACGCAAGTTTTCTTTTGGTTACAATGATCTGTGAATCGCGGGCTTCGTAATTTATCCACCACGTAAAATATCCCGTTGCAATAGCCGGCGCCAATCCCAACGCGCCGATTACAAAGCAGCAAAAAGCCGTCCATTCAGTATAGTAGGACTTCGTTGCAAGAGCTATTATCTGTAGAATTGGAATCACCATAAAAAACGCTATCGGCACATGAACCATTGCCGGATGTGGATGCCTTCTGAAGAATGGATTAGAATTCAGAAAATTCTCGATTGTGCCGCGCAGACCGCTGAATTCCTGGGGACGTTCTTCAATCAGAGTTCCAATATCCGTGAATCTTTCCAGAACTTCCGGACCGTGAGGAGCGGATTGCAAATCAGTCGTCAAATCTTGGCCCGCAGAGTGCCGCCTCATATGTGAACCCTTTATCCAACGTTTACTTGTGGATAAATCGTAAACTTTGCCGAGAACCGCTACGTATGTAGGTCTTTCCTCTACACCATTATTCTGCGCAAGTTCATCTTTTGTAAAAACTTTCACAATTTACTCCCGAGGTTCATATCCTCAACCGGAACAATCTTAATTTTACAGCCAAATAAACGCAAGGCGGAAAGTTCACGCGAAATAAAAAAGGGCCTCGTCTGAGGCCCTTTAGTTACGGTGGTGAAATTTAAAGGAGAGCGTGTAATCTCCAACAGATATCCGCGACCGGTTTACTAATCTCCATCTCTTCCTGGAGCTTAATTGAGCCGTCGACGTCTCTGATGACGCGCTCGGGCTTTATCGTAAAACAATCGCATGTATCATCACAACGGTCGGCCACAACGGTCACAATTGCTTGCACGGATTCATCAGTGTAAATGGCCTGTTTTCCTTCGAATAGGTGAGGATAACGAGGATTATCGGATCGCTCTTCCATCTCCAACTTTTCTGCCGGCCTGGGTTGCCTGATGCCTGGTTCCGGAGAGCAACTCGAGCAATTTTTGCATCCCGACATTTGGATAACTCCTGATTAGTCTTAGTCAACGCTTAGAAACTGGAACTGATTTTGGTGAACGGATATATGCGTGTCGAACATGGGTTCGAACCGTTCAAAGAAGACAACCACTCCATTCAAAGTAGGAACTTAAGCAGCCTGTGTCAAGACATCATTTCTATCTATTTTAAAATCGACGCTGATAACAACAAAATGTGTTCATATCAATCAACTATTTTTATGTCTTCGATGGAACTACCATCAAATTCTCGTAAAATATCCTGAATCACTGTATTCGATAGAGCTTCATTCCTTAAGGCGCGCGTCTTGTCATTCATTGAGTCTTGCGGCTCAGAGTAGGGAGTATCCAGCTTTAAAGGCGTCTCCTGAGCTAGTGTTAAAATCTTGATGGAGGCGCCGTTGAAAAACTCACTCAAAAGGTTCTTCAGCGACGGATCTTCATTTAGTCTTTCTTGAAAGACGCTTCTGTAAAAATCTTTGTGAAAACCAATTTCTACAAGAGTAGGACCGTATGTAATGAGACTCCCATGATCCATTACGGATGTAACCATCGTGTCGCAATGTTTATGCGCAAGAACTTTCAATTGCGACCAAATCTCATCAGGTGGACCGCTTAAAGCAGGCTGGATTTGGGTGATCTTGAATCGCTCAGCGGTGGCCGGAGGCGTGGAAACGATTTCTTGGTCCTTTGCTTTTGCAACCGGCGCCGGCGGAACACTACGGCCGGAATTTTTTACAGGGCTTGTCTTTTGACGTTCCGTCTGCGTTGAATGTGCTTTTAACGTCCCTATCGTAAGATCTCCGCTCCCCCCCGTCGGCGAGCTCTGGGAGCTGGTTTCTATTTTTTTGATCAATTGACTCAGATCGACCAGCGCCGGCGCCTGTGACATACGTATCGTCAACATTTCCACGGCAATCCATGGAACAGCCGATTTCTTAATCTCTTCCTCACTGCGGAGCAGCATGGCAAACAAGTTTTGTAATTCTTCAGGACTAGTCTTTGCGGCTATCTTTTCAAGCTCCTCCATTTCGGCCGGCGGAGCTTCAACCATTTTTGACTGGGAAACTTTGGGTAATGATTTGATCAAATTGAGGTTCCTTAAATATTGAACCAAATCCAAATAGAATTGCTCCGGGTCATAGCCAAGTTCATATAAATTTCGGATGACCTCTAATGATTGGGCAGTGTCCCGATCAATGATTGCGCTCATTAATCTGCCGAATAACTCCCGTCCGACAATTCCAAGAGCCGCTGAAACATCACCCACACTCACATGGTTCGACCCCACCGCTATAACCTGATCCAACAGGCTTAAAGCATCGCGAAAAGACCCCTGGGCCTCACGGGCAATTATGTCCAACGCGTCCGTGTCGTAAGTTATCTTTTCTTGATCAAGGATTTCCTGCATGCCCGTGCTGATATCGTTGAGGGAGATTGTTCTGAAGTTAAATCTTTGGCACCGTGAATTGATGGTGGCCGGGACTTTGTGTATTTCAGTGGTGGCAAATATAAATTTGGCATGCTCCGGCGGTTCTTCGAGCGTTTTCAACAAGGCGTTAAACGCATTAATGGAGATCATATGAACTTCATCAATAATAATGATTTTGTATTTCGAGCTGACTGGAGGATATTTTATGTTGTCATTAATTTCACGGATGTTTTCCACAGAAGTATTGGAAGCGCCGTCGATCTCCTGCACATCTACACTAATCCCACTGCTGATTTCACGGCAAGAGGAGCATTCGTTGCATGGATTGGCGTCGCTTGGCTTCCTTCCCTCACAATTTAGGGCTTTGGCGAGAACGCGTGCAACGGTTGTTTTTCCCACTCCTCTAACACCGCAGAATAGGAAGGCATGAGCCACTCTCCCGGACAGAATGGAATTCGAGAGTGTTCTGACAACATGTTCTTGCCCCACCACATCCTTAAACGTGGCCGGTCTGTATTTTCTTGCCAACACCAAATACGCGGCCATAGATAATTCCCATATTGAGACATTTTTGATCAACGCCGGCAGCCGGAATGTTGAACTAATAAGCCGCGAGTCTTATAAGTTGCACACTGAATAGCGAAATTGATCCGACCCGAACCGCCGGCACTGTGAAGTTCGAATATATTAAATTTTGTGAATTTTTTGAAGGCTAGTGGATCAAAAAAGCGCCCACCACCCGGACACTGTCGACGACCGGTTGAAAGGGCCGACCCCCGAGACTAGTTCCGCTGCTTCCTCCCGGACCTGACGGTTTGACTAACTCCAGGCCGCCCTCGCCGGTCGCCGGCAATAACCGGGTAAGGCAAGCGCTGTGAAGTGAACATTTATAGCAAACACATTAAGTGAGGTCAATAGCGTCGGCGCCCATAATTTGTAATCAAGCGCTGGAGATGTTCCATCGAATACAGGGGGCTTGCGCACAGAGGTTGATGATGGGGATTGCTTCCCAAGCCGCGTCATCGGTGATGTAAGAAGATTGCGAGTGATCCCTGTCCGATCACCCAATGAACCCGCATTGGAATGAATTCTTTCTAAACGCAAAACTTTGATTGGCCCATTGACGCGGTTATGTTATGGATAAATTCAAAAATGTACCATCAGGAGGGGCTCCATGAAACTATTTGCGGTAATCTTTACCTTGACGGCCTTTTTGGCTGTTTCCCCGGGGTTTGCGGCAGACCCCTGGTTCGTCATCAAAGACGCCAACGATGTTTGCAAGGTCATCGAAGCCAGGGAGAAAACGCCGAAAACGGTCGCCGGTCCATTCAAAACAAAAGCATTGGCTGAAGCGGCAAAAGCCAAAACATGCCCTAAGATGCAGTATTTTCTAATCAAAGATGTCAACGATATTTGTAGGGTCATTGAAGCTGAAACCAAAACACCCAAATCAATAGGTGGTCCATACAAGACTGAAAAAGAGGCTGAGGCGGCTAAAGCAAAGTTGTGTCCTAAGGCAAAAAAATAGGATTGCAGCGCCACATGAAAATTAGCCTCTGAAGAGCACTAGGACTGCGGACATGGAAAAAAGAGACAGAAGCGTCGAGACAACAAACGCTGAACTCGCGAGGTCCGCGTCGCTGTTTAGCTGACTGGAAAGAATATAACTGGTCGGTGAAGCGGGCAATGAGAAGTAAATCATTCCAATTACTAAACTCATGCCCCTCACCCCCGTTAAAGTAAGCGCAAGATAGCCGAGCGCCGGCATGATCAGCAACTTCACGCCGGCCGCCGCAAGTGAATTCCGCAAATGTCCTTGGATCAGAGCGAGGTTCAACGAGGCGCCGATTGACAATAAAGCTAGCGGCAAGGCCAGAGCGGAAAGTAATCCCAGTGTGTTGTCTAAGCTCGGAGGCATGGGAAGTCTCAATCTTGAGTAAAGCAGACCGGCGACGCAAGCGATTATCAGAGGATTAAGCGCAATATTTTTCAAGGTGAGTTTTGCCTGGTACACCAGAGGCATGGCAGTTCCGGAATACCAGATCAGCGAGGTAACGGCCATGAAATTTATCACAGGTATTAAAAACCCGATCAGAATACCGAATTCGCGCATGCCTTCTTCGCCGTAAATGGCCGCTACAATAGCCAGACCAAGGTACGTGCTGAATCTGTAGCAGCTTTGGCTGAATGCCCCGATTTTTCTATTATCCATTCTCATCAGCTTGGCCAATAAAAGACTTGCGATGAAAACTCCCACTACAACAACGAGTGTAGGTTCAATTAGATCCCAATTTATTGACTTGTCAGGCGATTGTTTTGCGATTTTCCAGAAAATCAAGATAGGGAGAAAAATATAGTAGAGCCCAAAATCGGAATGTTGAATGTAATGATCGTCAACGATGTTCAGACGCTTCATAATCGCGCCGAGAAGAATGATTGCGAAAACAGGAATGACGTTGTTGATTAGGAACATTTTAATTACTGAGAAGTGGAATACTTTCTCGCTGTTGGACTTAGACGCTTAAAAGTTTCAGCAGTATACCATAATTTTTGGACTTGGATTCATTGCGGTTCGGCATGTTACCTGCGACCTGCGAAAGTCCGGATTGTAGCGGACCTTGGCAGGCCGAGGCGCCGATAAGCCGAATTATTGGTTGGTATCCGCATCGGATTAAAAATTTGAAGCTATCGTGAGTAGATATCCGGAATCGACTCGTTGTTCATGTTAGCTGTTCAAGGTCACGCATCACTCATAGATCTTTTCATCAACAGCGGTTGACTCCGCTGAATCAGTTTCAAAATCTCTGGGTAATTCCCCTTTACGGAGAGAATGGAATTCTTTGTACCATTCATTTGCAACTATGGAAGCCATAATTTCGTTGGCGCCCGTCCAAATTGAGGCCAACCTCAAGTCTCGAATGGTGCGTTCAACGGGAAACACATTGGTGTATCCAATTCCACCCATTACCTGCATTGCGTTATGCGCTACCTTTTGGCAAGACTCGGTGACGAATTTCTTTGTTTGGGAAACCTGACGTCGGATGAAATTTGAAGATTGGCCGAAATCAACGGCTTTTGCCGTGGTATATACGGTGGATCTGGCGGCGTCCAATAACATAGCCGCTTCAGCCACCTGGAACGACACGCCCTGGAAGGTATTAATCACCTGCCCAAAAGCTTTGCGTTTGCTCGTGTACGCTGTTGCGACATCAAGCGCCGGTTTTGCTGCCCCTATGGTCATGGCCGCAGTTCCCAACCTTTCCGGAATCATCATTGTGTTGAACACGGCGTAGGCGCCGTTCAACTCTCCAATAATATTCTCTTCAGGAACTTTGACATTGTCGAATACGACTCGACCGGCGCCGCCGCCTCTGCAGCCCATCAGACCATATAGGTATTTAACTTCCACACCCGACTTCCGATCAACGACAAAACATGTGAGGGCCTTGTGAGGCTTAGCATTCGGGTCGGTCTTGGCGTAAACCAGGAAAAAATCCGCTCCTTCAGCGCCTACGATAAAGCGCTTTTGCCCATTCAGCACATAATAGCCGTTCTTCTTCTCGGCGGCGGTCGTCGTGCCGAAAAAGTCAGACCCCCCGCGCGGCTCCGTAAGGCACTCGGCCGCAAAAATTTCGCCCTTTAATAAAGGTCTCACGTACTTGTCTTTTAAATAGTCACTACCGTGTAAAACTATAGCGTCGCATACTAGCTCTGACCCAATGCCGAAGGTACACGCAAATATGTAGCCCAATGCGCCGATCTCCTCCATGAGCATACAGGTGGTTACCCAATCCATCTCTCTACCGCCCAATTCCCTGGAGTATCTGCACCCAAACAGTCCCCTTCGGCCCGCTTCTTTGAGAAATTCGACGGGGAATTTAATCTTGTCTGCGTCCATATCAAGTATCATTTGTCTCGGAACCCATTTAACGAGATCCCGAGCTTTGTCACGCAACTTCAGTTGTTCTTCGTTCAGAAGATAGTCAAACATGATTGATCTCCGATGTATCTTGAAAATTATAAAGCTATTTGGAATCCTGCAATTTATCTCTTAATTGGAATTTCATCACTTTCCCGGAAGGAGTATGCGGCAAGGCCTCCATGATTTTGAATTGCTTCGGAATTTTGTAGCGAGCCAACTTATCCGAGAGGAAACGGCTTAGATCTTCAGGCGTTATGGTTTCGTCTTTTTTTGGCACGACCATCGCCACCACAGTCTCTCCCCAATCCGGATGGGGAACTCCGACAACCGCCGCTTCCAGGACCTGGGGGTTCATCATAATTGCGTCTTCAACTTCTTTTGAGTACACATTTTCGCCGCCTGTAACGATCATGTCTTTGATTCGATCGACGATGAAAAGGTAACCGTCCTCATCAAGTCCGGCCATGTCTCCAGTTTTATACCAGTTGTCCGAAAATGCTTCTTCAGTTGCCTTTTCATTCTTCAAGTAACCATTCATCATGCTGTCGGCCTGGAGCCATATTTCTCCCACTTCGCCCGGACCGGCGTCCCCGCCGTCGAGCTTCACTACTCTCATATCCGCTCCCGGCAAGGCTCGGCGCCCGATGGAACCGGCTTTGCTCACCTGTTCATCGGGAAACAATGTGGTTCCAGTGGGGCCTGCTTCGGTCATTCCATATACCTGATAAAAATTGTCGGATTTATAGGCTTTTATAACCGTGCGCGCTGTATCCGAGGACATTGGACCACCTCCATAAATCCAGCACCTCATGGAACTCAGGTCAAAGTCATTGAAATTTGGTAACATCTGGATGGGTAAAATATAAGAAATGGGGGCGCCGAAATACACCGTGCATTTCTCCTGTTGGACGGCATTCAAAAAGTGCAGGGGATGGTATTCAGGTATCATGACCGTTGTCCCACCCACGTATTGAATACCCATAAACCAGTTATTCAGCGGAGATGAGTGCCAAATGGGCATTGCCATTAACAGGCGATCCTTGGAATCCATTTTCATGGTCATGGCGCCCGTTATGCCGGCGGCGCCTACAGTCGCGTGCGTATGGACGCAGCCTTTGGGTTTGCCTGTGGTGCCGCTCGTGTACAAGATTTCTGCGACATCTTGATTCGAAATTTTCACGGGTTTAAAATCGCCGGCGGCATTCATCACATCATCAAGAAAATCGACGCCGTCAACTTTTGAATCAAAGGCTATTTTCCGGACTGGAGAAGCCACCTTCAGAGCTACTTCCTTTAAAGCGCCGTCAAATAAAAGCATCTTGCTTTCGCTGTGTTCAAGAATATAATCGACCTCGGGCGCCGTGAGTTTGTGATTAATGGGGACCACCGTTCCGCCTGCTTTTAGAGTTCCGTAAAAACTAATAAGAAAAGCCGGAACATTCCGGCTCATTATGGAGACTCTATCACCTTTCGTAAGACCCTGTTTCTGAAGCCCGGCAGCCGCTTTCCCAGCTAAATCATTTAGTTCTTTGTGCGTGATGCTCTTGCCGTCGTAACGCAAACAATCCTTGTCTCCGAATTTTCTTGAGTTCATTTCCAACATCTGAACGAGATTCATGGCGCCTCCTTGTTTAGTTCGGCTAGTCTTTTCAGAAGTTTATTTCTCACCGCCAGTATGTCCTGCTCCAATAATTGCAGCTCTTCTTGTCGTTCGCGAATTTCATCTAATTTTTTTTCGCCGTAGGCAAGAGATGTCTCAATTTGATCGACTTCGTTCATCTCGATGGAAGTCATTCCGATCATTTCAGCTATTTGATTCAGGGAATATCCGAAGCGCTTTCCTCGCAAAATCAGCTTTAACCGGGCTCTATCGCGTTTATCGTAAACGCGCTGATTGCCGCTGGTCCTTTTTGGTGACAGTAAACCCTTTTCTTCATAGAATCTTATCGATCTTGGGCTGATATCCAGTTCAGCAGCAAGCCGAGAAATGGAGAACCCTTTTTCGTTTTTTGGAGTCTGCATGTATTACCTACATTTAACGTAAACGTAAAGTAAGCTTGACGTGCTGTCAAGCGTTTTTCAATTATGGCGTGTCTCGAATGTACCGTCGGAAAGGCGCTTTTTTTCCGACGTCCTAAGGACTGCCCCGGACTTGATCAGAAGAAAGTTGGGACCCATCTTCCTGGATGCCGGCGTACGCTCACTAGCGCTGATTTTAGCTGAAATCCAAAAGCCACTCAGCGACCGAGGAATTAAAGTCCACCTGATAAGAGAGATTTAGGGGGTTGAAGTCTTTGCGCGATGAATTACACATATTTGATCCAGCGGTCTTCAGGATTACAGTCAAAGCGTGAATTCGTTCCGAAATCATTCGCGATTTGAACGTATGGTCTTCAATAAATTTCAAGTTTGGCTCTGTTATGTTACCGCCTATGGGGCCTACACTGGAATGACATTGGTGAATCTGAAGCTCTGCTGGACTTAATGCCATTTGGAGGGACTCGAATATCTAAGTAACCGATGATGAATTAGTGAATCCGTGCTGATTATCGCGAACCATTGCAGTTTTCGTGCCTCCGATTTCATTCACTTGAATATCGGCGTAACCAGTTTATACGATATGATCATATCGTGCCGGGCGACTACCACAATCTCAGAGTATGACCTGAATATATGTGACGTAAACCGTCGATTTTTAATTCCAAACTGTTCGTGAGCTTCTCCAGCAATTCCGCTAATTTTTTATTCTTCTTTAACGCCGCGTCCGCAGCCAACATTTTGTATATTGCCGACATCGACTCCATCATATCCAAGTAACCAGCAGGTTTGAACGCCGCCTCTCTATTGAGCCGCTCCACCTCGGATTGACAGTAACGGACTGCATGTTCGTCTAACGGCTGGTCAGGGGGGCCTAAGCCGATACGTATAAGTCTATACAAATCAGGTTTGGGATTCGTAAGCACTACTTTTTTGAGCTCAGCCGCTGCCGTCGAGGTAACATATCCGGAAAAGAAATAGTCGCCTACGGCTCTGCTGATGACCGCGGTCTCCCAATCAGGGTATTTCAACTGAGCCTGCACAGTCTCAGGAGCGGCCATTTTCGGATTTTTCCTGAGGACGAAAGACGTAGCGTCCGAATATACGCAAAGCCATTTCCTGGTTCCCAGGAGGCGTACTGCCGCTTTGAAGTCAATGGGGTCCGCAGTCAAGGCAATTGTTTCGACTCCATAGTGATTTGTTAAATTCAAGGCCTCTTCGGTATTGGAATCCAGCACACCGATTATTTTAAAATAATCGGTGATTATGTTAGGAGCGTAAAAGGACTGGTCACGACAATCCATGAAAACCTTGATGTCCGGCTCTCTAAACATCAAGTATGATGAAATTTCCCAGCCGGGTAAAACTCGCTCAACAAATCCATTAACCGACAAAAACTGGGGCATGAGCTTAGAAAACGAATTGAAACTCATGAGTTCATCGGCTGCTGGCCGGGAGCTGAGAATTGGGTTATTCGGTAAATATACTCTTATTGCTCTCAAGGCCAAAAATGAGCTTCCGAGAGCGATTATAGCCGATAAAATAACTGCTGAAATGACGCTGTAATCCTTTGTCAATGTTTGATTTCGATGTGCTGAGAAAACGTGATAAGCGAGAATCGCCCCGATTGAACTTAACGGTAGCGCCGCAAACAAGATTAAGCGTCTGAATCTCAGGGACAAGAGGATCAAACATATGGCTATCAAAGAAGCCAATGCCGCATCGCGGGTCCTGGGATCAGCCATTTTGATTTTTTTCCACCGAGGCGCCGCGGTGATGAAAGCAAGTAAAGCAAGTGAACCTAAAATAAGTAAATATATTATGTATGGCCAAGTGGAGGGCGGCCCAAACACGTAACCCGTCACAGACCGCCAATCCAGTAGGCTCAGCCAATCTGACGAGAACGAAGTCATTTCAGGAGAACCCACCTGCTTAAACGGCATGAACAAGTTTTTAGGTCCGTAAGGATTAACAAACGCGGCAATACTAATGATCGCGATAGTGATCATTAGCTCCGTCAGAACATCTCTTCTGCCTGTTGTGACTTTTGCAGGCGAGTTAGTAAGGGCGTCTGAAAGAGATCGCTCTTTATCAGGTGTGTCGGCCGGCCTTTCATCCAATCCGACAACTTTTGACCTCCTCGAAAATGCGGCATGAATTAGCGCCGTAGAAAAAGATAACGACTGAATCGCCAATCCCAACATGAAAGATCCGTGTGAGTTAACCCAGAGCAGAAAACAGCCCGCGATGCCCATGATACGCAGCGGACTATTCAGAGGGCGCATAAAAAGGTAAAACAAAAAAGCGCATAGATAGAATAATCCGAAATTCTCGGGACGGATCGCTGTAAATGGAGCCCCTGCCATTACGCCTAGAGAGCAAAAGAGCAGAGCCCAGTTTTTTGTGACGTAGCGGAGTGATAGCGAGATTGTAAAAATTACTGATGCCGCCATAAGGATTACTTTGAGCAGAAAAGGACCGATGTGACCAAAAACTGTGTATAATTTATAGAATATTAGATGGCTCAGCCATGCTTGATTAATCCATACTTTGTGCGGCATCGTGAATGACCAATGGTCCGGTTGAGCAATTTGGCCCAAAGTTATTAGTCGACCAATGGCCAGGGACAGGAACAAATCCTCGTTTACGTAAGGGGTCAGCGCTGCCTGCGCCAATGCGGCGGCTAGACTAATCAAAAGAAAAGCGGTAATCCAGTTTAAAGTAGGTTTCAATGGTAGTTTGGACTGCATGTCTTTGACGAAGGGCTACTCGGAGCGCCGAATAAGTGATATAAAGGCTTGATTAGTTTGGAATATAGATACATCAGAGTAATCGAACACTAATCCGCCGCGCGTATACACGTATATGATCAGCCACATCAAGCATATTATGATAGCGTTTTCAGTTTTCCTGCTTATTCCCATTACGGCTTTCAGCGACGATATGGAAAGCAATCCGGATTGTCCTACACTTCCAGGATGTCCCGGAAATGAGAGTCGGTATTCCATCCCACTTCCTCCCATCATAAATCGGGAGCCTCTACCCGCAAAGAATAATAACATTATTAAGAAAAGCGCAAAACTCCAGGAGGGATCGGGTCGATTTGCGGGTATGCTCTTTATGCCCGCCGGAACATTTGACATGGGTAGTTCAGCGCTTGACGGCCGTCCTGACGAGCGTCCGCAAAGACAAATCACATTAAAAGAATATTACATATCGAAACACGAAGTGTCCGCAAAACATTATTGTGAGTTTCTAAACACTGAGGGGTTAATTTCCCGGGATGGATCTCCCCGAATAAAACTTGATTGCCCGGATTGTCCCGTAGAAATAGTCGGTAAAGAATTTAGACCTAAAAGCGGTTTAAAAAATAGCCCCGTCACCTGTGTGTCATGGTTCGGCGCATCCGAATACGCTGAATGGCTTGGAGCAAGACTGCCGACTTCCGCTGAATGGGAAAATGCCGCTATAGCCGTTTCTCCACCAAGAACCGACACTTTGACCAAGAACATAGATCAGCTCTATGACGAGAACGCGTACCCGGATTCATTCACAGGTAATGCTTGGCAGTGGTGCGCTGATTGGTACGAAAAGGATTATTACAGTTCAGCTCCACCGAGTAATCCACCCGGTCCTGCTTTAGGTCTCGAAAAGAATATTAGAGGCGGATCGAGGTTTTCACCCCAGGCCTCCATGAGGCCTCGCAACCGTCACAAAGCTCCACCCAGAGGCTATTTCAGAACCGTAGGGTTCAGAATTGTTAAAGATAATGGATAAACCTTTGGAAAATAAAGGTGAACTATCGAAAGTCGCCTCTAAAGAGAGGCTCGTTCCCAACGAACTGATGGCGGCGGCCGTCTGCGTTACACTTCTAATTGTTGTCTCAGCATATTTTGACGCTCCACTAGACCGGCCTATAAATTCGGAGGGCATCCCTACGGACAATATTAAGGCGCCTTGGATTTTTCTTGGTATACAGCAGTTGCTTAAATATTTTGACCCATTTTGGGCCGGCATTGTTTTTCCTGCGGCTATGGTAACCACTTTCGCTCTGGCGCCCTATGTCCCGGAAAGGTCCGGGGTATTGGCCAAAGTATTATGTTTTAGCTTATTGGGCGTTTACATTGCGCTTGTAATCTGGGGTTTTCTAGTATGACTCGCCTCAGATATATTATTTATTTAGCCTGTTTAATGCTCATTGCGGCTGCGACTTTGTACGTGACTTGGAGGCAAAATGAACCTGAATGGAAAGCGTATCAAAAGAAGTCTTTTTCGCTATCAATAGGCAAGCTGGAGGATCAATTACGCTCTGAAAAAGCTGAAGACCTTAGAAAGATTACCGAAACTGAAATTAGTACAGTGGCCTCCAAACAACCTGAGATTATCGAAATAAAACCTTTCAACGCAAAGCTGCCTACTGAGAGATGCTTAACTTGTCACCTGGGAATTGAAGATATATCAGGTTCCCACCCCAGTTCCGTGTTTGGGTGTGTCATTTGTCACGGAGGCTCTGGGAAGGATTTAACCGTGAAAGGCGCCCATGCCGGGTTGCGAGGCGGCAGAAACCCCGCGAGTCTGGATTCGGCGCCGATTAGTTGCGGAACTCGAAATCCCGAAATCGGCGCTTGCCACTCCGATAGACCGGATCCATTATTGAACAGAGCGGAAAACACTCTTAAAGGATTAATGGCGACTAACGCCGGTATTATAGGGATTTTAAGATTTCAGTGGGGTGTAGAGAATTCCAGTCATTCTAAATATGCGATAAAACAAGTAGGTGATGCCAATACCAAGCTTTTGGAGATTCCACCTGAGGTGGATCAAAATGGGACCGTCCAGCTATCTGAGAGCCATTTCAGGAAGTTTTGCGCCGCTTGCCACCTTCACACTGATCGACAAGATGGGGGGTTTAGCAGATCAGCGGGTTGTCCGGCCTGCCACGGCGTCTACAATGATAGGGGAGTATATCAAGGCGACGATCCTACAATCAAAAGAGATGAGTCCGGCCATGTCGCGACCCACACTCTCACTAATAAAATAATTAATGATAGATGCAGATCCTGTCACAACCGAAGCGCCCGAATAGGTATGAATTATCAGGGGGAGATGGAGAGCACGCAGTATGGAACGCCGTACGTTAACGGAGGACTGAATCCGGATCAAATTGATTCGAGGTTTTACTGGAAGCTTGTCCCTGACATTCACCACGAAAAGAAGATGGTATGCATCGATTGTCATACAGGCCAGGAAACTATGGGTGACGGTAAAGTACATCTCTACATGAAAGATCAGATAGAGATCCGCTGTGAAGATTGCCATGGCAGCCCCACCGCTTTACCTGCCGTCATGTTGGTAAACAAGTTTGATGAGTTGACGCAAACGCTCATTCGCACAAATAATCTGAAGGTTGCCCCCGGCGATGTAATTCTCAAGACATCTAAGGGTAGGCCGATGCCGAACGTCAGACTAACGGAAAAGGGCTACATTTTAACGGGTAAACTAGACGGCAAAGAGCGAGCAGTAAAGATAATTGCGGGCAAGAGAGAAGCTCATTCAATAAAGGGGCATGAACGGCTGGAGTGCGACTCTTGCCACAGCGCCTGGAGTCCGCAATGTTATGGATGTCACCAGGTGGTTGACTTCAAAGAAAAGGGTAAAGACCACTTGACGCAAAAGATGTCCCCCGGTCGTTGGGCTGAAGGTCGCAATTATTTTCGATATGAACGCAACATTCTGGGTATAAATTCAGTAGGTAGAGTGGGAATACTAGTTCCGGGATGTCAGGTGTGGAACTCAGTGGTGTCCAACACAGGGGCGCCTGTGCCGGGCTATGATTCCAAAATCATGAGACTCAAGAATGGAATGAGTTCCATTGCGGTGGGTTCGACACATCCTCACACAACGCGAACCGAGGTTCCCCGATGTGTCGATTGTCATCTCGACCCAAAAGTAATGGGTTTAGGCGAGGGCGGATTTATCGGATCAAAAGTCAGCGACTTTCAAGCCGTTTACGATTCAGAGCGTTCCGGGTTGAGGTTAAATTTTCCTCTTGATGGGATTATTTCTCCGGAGGGTGAAATTCTGCAAGGAACATCACATGAAAAAGCGAGGGGATTCAATGCCTCGGAAATCAAGAAGATTGTTGGAATAGCCCAATGTTTACCATGTCACGATAAGTACGATGATCCTGTTTGGCAAAAGCCCGGCCCGTACGTATTGACTCCAAAGTGCAATGAAGCGGTCAATAAGTTTGAGAAAAATCATTGAAGTGGATTGACTTGATAGAACCGCCTTATCCGGCCAATATTACTGTGCGAACAACAATTCATATCTCACCTATTACGGCAGGTAAATAGATAAACTAAAATTCGTTGCTAACATTCCATACTCTGTTTGGTTCCACGAAGTTTCGTTAACAGCGAGATTCAAATTATCATCTGAACTGTATCAAGCGACACGGAGATTGTATAGTCACACCTCCAGGGGTGAATCGATGGTTTGATTTTCATGCTCTGTGCCGCCGTCGTTAGCGGCTTCCGGAAAGTAGATTGCGAATGTCGTGCCATTACCCTCTTCACTGTGCGCGGTTATATTTCCACCTAACTTTTTGATAATTCCATAACAAATCGACAATCCCAAACCGGTTCCTCTGCCTACGGGTTTTGTCGTGAAAAACGGCTCGAATATTCGTAATTGATCCGCTTTGGGTATTCCCGGGCCGTTGTCGGTGACCGTAACCACTACAAATCCATTTTCATGGTATGTTGAGATATCTATTACGCCATTTTTACCGGTGATCGCATCAAGGCTATTGTTTATAAGATTAAGAAGAATTTGCTGAACTTCGGAAGGCGAAATCTTAACAAGCGGCAAATCACTTTGCAGGTATTTGTTTATGGCTGTGTTATTGTATTTGGCGCGCTGATTCGAGAGAGCCGCCACTTCTTCAATCAGATCATTCAACTGAGCGTCCTTAGGCTCCTGATCGGATTTCCTGGCAAAGCTCAAAAGCTTATGGGTAATATCCCTACAGCGTTTACCTTGCGTAATAATTCTTGTGACGGACCGTGTAAATTCGTCTATGCTCAATTCTTTTTTGGGGCCGTCTTGGTACTCTTCGATGAGATCCTGAATCCAGCCCGCCTCCTGAATCATAATACCCACAGGATTGTTAATTTCATGGGCAATGCCGGCTGCCATTTCCCCTAGAGACGCCAATTTACCGGCTTCAATCAGCCTTTCATTCATCATGGCCTTTTCCGCGTCGGCTTTAGCTACATGATTTACTATTCGGCGCGAAAGAAAGTAGGCCAAAACAAGAATGCAGAGCACGCCCGCTACCAACGTAAATAAAATCAATGACCTTGCCGAGTAAAGAGCTTCGAAGGCTTCCGCAGAACTTTGATGATACCCCAATACCCATTCACCCTCTTTCAATTTAGTCATAATGAAAATACCTTCGAGATCGGCTTCATCGACAACTTTAACTTCATTATGAACATCCTGCGGCTCGTTCAAATATCGCAAATAGATCTCCTTGGAAAAGACTTTGACACCGCTGTGTAAGGTTGTCTGCAGCTCTCCTTTATCGTTAAGAATAAAAGCATGACCTGTAGACCCGACCTGAATGTTACCGACCAGCGAACTGAGGGCCTCAAATCCAATAGTTGCCTTCAATATCCACGGGCGCACGTCTGCTTGTCGGCGTACTGTGACGGCAAAATGGGGTGTATTCCTGACTCCATCAAAAACATTACTCAAGTAATGTTCCCTGGATACGGCCTTATTAAACCATTCAGAATCTTTATAGTTGATGCCTCGGAGCTTGAGCGGACCGGCGTATGCCACAAGATCACCCTCTTCATTAATTATGCTGAGATCCACCAGGGAATTCCCATACTCACCTTGGAGAATGGATAAGCGCTCCTTCAGAAAGTCGGGGTTAATCAACTTATCCTCTGGAAATGAATCCGCCAAAACTCGGATGGCGCCCAATCTTTCGAGTAGGAAATTATCGACATTTTCTCTATGTTTGATGACAAGGATTTTAAGGTGACTTAAAACCTTTTCTTTGTAGGAAACATCAAAGTAGTGGCGAGCTATGCCGGAGATAACCATCAAAGGAATGATCGACATTATAGCGATGGAAGCAACTATAGTTGAGCGGAGACGTTTGTAATGTTTCTTGTCATGGATTGGGATTGAATCCATATATCTGCGAACCTCCAAATATCAGAGCGAAACTTAAAGCGATCTATTATTTCCACGGCTGAAATGCATTGCAATGATTTTAATCACTGATTAAGGCTGAATGCCGGATGAGGAATTTAGAAAGGTATTCGCAATTTGCTTTCTATTGTGATTTGTTCCGCAATGGCTTGAAGTTTTTTATCCCAGATACGAAAATCCTCCTGGTTTGTAAATCGTGTTGTCACCGCTATAGCGCCTGCGCTTTTCCATTCATGAAAAGCCGCTAGGTCTTGTTGATCGAAGCCGATCAAATGCCTCAGAATCATCAACCGCCCCATGCCTTGAGCGGTGTAGCCCAACAAAATTTGATCGATCAATCGGGCTTTTTCAATTGGAACTCGAAACTTCCTAATACCAAGTTCGATTGTCACCAACTCCATTCTCAGACTCCCTCCGGCGTTTACCATAATTTGTTTATCCGATGCGGAGTTGGCAAACACAGCGGGTAAAATAAAAAGGGCGCTGGAAAACGCCCCTTTCATACAGTCATTTAGCGACGATCAGTGCACTACCATATATGTAAACGGAGGAATGTAGGCTTGCAAGTACACTAAAATACCTACCAGGCAGGCCAGAGCCAGACTGTGGAAAAATACATATCTCAGAATGTCGCCTTCATGACCATACCATTGAGTTGCGGTGCTGGCCACAACGATGCTCTGGGCGTCAATCATCTTACCCATGACGCCGCCCGTGCTGTTGGCTGAAGACATAAGGATTGGGCTAATACCGATTTGCTCAGCCGAGATCCTTTGCAAGCTTCCAAACAAAACGTTTGAAGACGTATCCGAACCGGTAAGGGCTACGCCGAGCCAACCCAGGAGCGTGCCAAAAAATGGGTAGAGAGATCCGGTCATGGCAAAAGTCAATCCAAGGGTGGCGTCAAGACCAGAATACCTTGTGACGAAGCCCAGAGCCAACATAGCGGCTATGGTCAAGAGAGAGAAACGAATCATTTTGATGGTTTCCCAGTAGACTCTGAACATTTCGGAGACTCGGTACCCCATTACGAAAGCTGAAATAATGCCGGCGAACAAAATTCCGGTTCCAGTGGCGGAAAGCCAGTTGAAATTGTAGATTGCCTTTTCGGCCGCGGGACTTGGCACGACCGGCGGCATTCTCATAATCATTTCATTGAGTCCCGGAATGGGTATTTTGACTACCGAGAGCGAATCCAAGAATTTTTTCATTTCGGGAAGGCCCCAGATGAAAACAAGCACGCTCAGAATGATCCAGGGTAGCCATGCTTGCAGAACCTGTCTTTTTGTGTAGCCGTGCTCTACACGGGCCGTGGCGGTTTTATCGGCGCCCTTCATACCCCAAATTTCTTTTGGATGCCAGAAAAGTAGAAAGATTGTTACTGCGGCCAGAGAGGATAGCGAGGCGATAATATCAACCAACCAGGGCCCGTGATAATTAGACACCAAAAATTGCGGAACGGCAAAAAAAACGCCGGCAACAAATATTGCCGGCCATACGCTGATCATGCCCCTGAAACCCGCAAAAGCCCAGACAAGCCAAAAAGGCACTAGTATGGAGAAAAAAGGCAACTGACGTCCCGCCATTGCGCTGAGCTTAAGGACGTCAAGGCCGGTAACCGCGGCTAAGGTTATTATCGGGATTCCCAAAGCGCCGAAAGCGACAGGCGCCGTGTTTGCTATTAGAGACAAGCCTGACGCCTGTAAGGGAGCAAAGCCCAAACCAATAAGAATTGCGGCTGTAACCGCGACGGGTGTGCCGAAGCCTGCCGCGCCTTCAAAAAAAGCGCCAAACGCAAAGGCTATGAGAACGAGTTGCAGCCGGGAATCCTGAGTAACCCCGGTTAAACTTTCCTGAAGGACCTGGAATTCACCTTTCTCCTTTGTGAGACGATACAGGAATATAACGTGTAGGATGATCCAGCCGATCGGCAGTGTCCCGAAAGCCGCTCCATAAGCAGCGGTAGCAAAAGCCATTCCTGTCGGCATTCCAAATACTATGATTGCGACAAGTAAAGCAGAAACCAGTCCTAAAATAGCCGCCCAATGCGCCTTTATCTTCAATAGCGCCAGTGTTCCCAACAACACGACAATGGGAACGGCGGCAAACAGTGTCGACAAAGGAACACTGTTTAGAGGGTTGTACACCTGTTGCCAAGCCATTAATTCTCTCCTTCCTTATAAATCTGGGCATAAGCCCTTGAACACAGTCATGCGCCTTGTATGGAACGCCTAAGCACCTGGGAAATGTAGGAAACTTCCCACTCTTTATCCCAGTGTCGCTTGGCATACAGTAATTGCATAAGGCAGCCCGGATTGGATGTGACGACTCGATCGGCGCGGGTCTTATCAATGGCCTCTACTTTGGCTTGTAATATTTGCATGGATCTATCACGGTGAGTAATATTGTAAATCCCCGCTGAACCACAACATTGGCCGTCATCGGGAATGTCTCGATACACAACTTCGGGTATTCGCTTCAGGAGATTTCGTTGAGGTAAAATGAGTTTTTGGCCGTGTCGGAGATGACATGGATCATGAAAGCACATAACTTCTTTAATGGGGCTTAGTTTCACGGAGTCGTCCAAGCCCGAGTCCAAAAATTCCGACACGTCTCGGGTTTT
This sequence comes from Desulfomonilales bacterium, assembly GCA_038250835.1. Taxonomy (GTDB): domain Bacteria; phylum Desulfobacterota; class Desulfomonilia; order Desulfomonilales; family Desulfomonilaceae; genus JBBSBY01. Next base: position 40,825 of record JBBSBY010000004.1, read on the forward strand.
TCTTGAAAACTCTTCCGCTTGGGCTCTGGCTCTGCCGCCGGCGAGCATTTCAGTGTAAGTTTTCAGTTCACTTCCGCAGGCCGCGCAATCCGTGACAATAGCGTCCAACGTATGCTTACGGAAAATGTCTATATTGTGCTCGGCCATCTCTCTGTAGATCTTGCGTTCTCCTTCGGCAATGTTTGGAGTTCCGCAGCACTGCTGATTCTTCGGAATCACAACCGTATATCCGGCGTGATTCAGGACGGCGATGGTATCTCGGCTGATATGCGCAAAAATTAGATTCATTGCGCAGCCCAGAAAAAAACCCACCCTTCCCTTTTCAGGACCTATCGCGGGCATGATTTCAGGAATGGTGGCGGTAAGCGGCTTTGCCGGCAACGGCGGCAGAATGGCTTCCATGAATTCAAGATCATCGGAGATTAGGTTTAATATTTGAGACTTTCTCACCAACCACTGCAACCCAAGTTGTTGATACAGTCTTACAGGGGCCATGAAATTATTGAGCTTCCGTTGGTCCTTGATGGCGTACTCAAGCATAAATCGTTTGATCAAAGGTTGAGGTATGGCCTCTTCAATGCAATGGCGCGCCTCCAGTACCAATTCTCCGACTTTGACCGCCGCGGGACAAACGGTCTGGCAATTGCGACAATCAAGACAATGATACATATGCTCGATAAATTCCTCGGACGCAGTTAAGTCGCCCTTGATGACGGCCTTTATCATGGCGACTCGCCCTCGAGGCGATTGCGTTTCAACGGCGTCGGTGCGATACGTCGGACACGTAGGAAGACATGTTCCGCACCTCATGCATTGCAACACGTCCCCGTAATCATGGATATCGAGCTTAGATAATGCTGAGGCGATTTTTTGAGATTGTTCTTTTGTCAGCATAGTTTATTCCGTAAGCGTGAAGATCTTTCCAGGATTAAGTCGGCCCTCCGGGTCAAAAGCTTTTTTGATTCGTCGCATCATTTCAACCGCTTTTGGGCCAACCATTTTAGGTAGATACTTTGCTTTGGTTATACCTGTGCCGTGTTCACCTGAAATAGTGCCGCCGAGTTTAATGGCTTTATCGAAAATAACCTCATAGGCTTCTTCAACACGTTGGATTTCATCCAAGTCCCGTTCATCAGTTAAGCAGGTCGGATGTAAATTTCCGTCCCCGGCGTGCCCAAACGTGCCTATTGTGATTGAATATTTTGCGGCAGCGTCTTTGATGGTCGCCATCATTTCGGGAATGGCCGGCCTGGGAACCGTAATGTCTTCAAGGATTGTGGTGGGTTTTACTCGAGCGAGAGAGGTTAACGCATTGCGCCGAGCCGCAAACAAAATATCGGATTCTTTTGCGTCCGCGGCAATTTTAAGCTCACGCGCTCGATTGGAGCGACAGGCGTCTTCAATAATGGCGGCCTCTTCTTTTACCACTTCCGGATGACCATCGGTTTCGATTAAAAGCAGGGCTTCAACATTTCTGGGCAGGCCGATTTTAGCGTGGTCTTCGACACAGTTAATTGTCACGGAGTCCATCAGTTCGAGCGTAGATGGGATTACTTTGCGGGATATTATTGCGGATACCGTCCGCGCAGCGTCGATTACGTCATCGTACAATGCTAAAAAGGTTTTCTTTGTTCTTGGTTTTGGAATCAGCTTTAAGACAATTTTCGAAAATATGCCGATGGTTCCTTCGGTCCCGGTTAGGAACTTTGTTAGGTTGTAACCCGCTACATCTTTGACGCATTTGGTTCCGTAAGTCACTTTCGAGCCGTCAATGAAGTAGGTATCCAGGGCCATCACATAATCACCTGTGATTCCATATTTCAGGCCTCGAAGTCCGCCGGCATTTTCGGCGACATTCCCGCCAATGGTGGAAATTTTCATGCTGCCCGGGTCCGGCGGATAAAACAAATCTTGAGCTTCAACCGCGGCATGCAGCGCAGCGGTTATAACCCCCGGCTCCACAGTCACGGATAGATCATTGGCATCGAGTTCCAGAATTCGATTCATTTGCGTTGTCAGCAGGACTATTCCGCCTGAACATGGAACCGAACCGCCGCTGAGCCCTGTGCCGCTGCCCCTGGTAGTCACGGGCAAGCCTTCTTTTGCTGCGAATTCCAATGTTATTCTAATGTCGTCTTCGTTGGTTACGCGCACAACAGCTTCGGGTTTACTGGCAACCAGTGGTGTAGAATCATATGAATAACAGAGAAGTTCCGCCTCGGAGGCAAGAACCTTAGAAGGGCCGAGCACATCCTTGAGATGCTGGACAAAAGGGCGGTTCATTGGGGGGAATCCTTTGGGAACTGTTAATTGGTATGACCATAATACAATATAACGTGTTGTCAAGACTATTGTTTGATGGTAACCTAAATTTATTCAACATCAACAAGTTTCTTCATTCATTATGGTGAAACATGGACGATTCCAAGAGTATAAAGCACCCCGTGGATTCATTTCAGCCTATTCGATTGGAACGTGTCGCTGATAAAGTTGCGGGGCAACTTACAAAAGCGATCACTGAAGGACTATACAAAATCGGTGACAAGCTGCCTCCGGAACGTGAATTGTCGGAGCGAATGGGGGTAAGTAGGCCTTCTATACGAGAAGCGCTCCAGAAACTTGAGATGCTGGGCTTGATAGAAACAACTTATGGAGGCGGATCTGTTGTCAAGAACCTGACCGAACAAGCGTTTAAAGCGCCTATTGAATTCGTCCTGGATAATGATCCCCTTAAACTTCTAGAGCTTACGGAAGTGCGAACCCTTATGGAAATGTGGGCATCAAGAAAAGCTGCGGAAAATCGAACTGAACCTGAACTAAATTCGATGCGGAATTATTTAGAGGCCATGGAGTCTGATTTTGAAAAAGGAATGATACGCGCTGAATTGGACTTCAAATTCCACGCGGAAATTGCGGCAGCCGCGCACAACACGATCTTTCTCCACTTGATGCATAGTATTTTCGAGCTTATAAGCAGTTCAGTTATAATGTATCGTGAAAAGATTTTCTTGGAGCGTCAAGAACAAGAGTTGATTTTATCTCACCATCGCGCAGTCTTCAAAGCCATTGAGGCTTCCGACCCGGACGGAGCGGAAACGGCAATGGGTAAACATCTGAATTTTGTTATCAAGGAAATTAAACAGAGATTTATTAACTCCTAAAAATAAAAAGGCGCTGATATGCGCCTTAACAACCAACTTGATTTAACCCAAATCCATAACTCCTACCCTCTTTCTGTCTTTCTGATCCTATCGAGTTACTTATTTCCTTGCTATATTTTTAGGCCTCCAGCTTTGTCTCCCGGTGTGCGGAAAAATAAAATCGTAGGATGGGTTGCCCCGAGCAATCGGCCAGGTTGCTTCAGGAACAGCGCCATCCCACATTGCACTTAAATCAAGCCCGACCTTGGTGTCGAGCTGGGAGACGCCGTTAAGCGGCCGGGCTCACAAATTTATTAGTCGGCGAATCACGTTGCTGATCTGATCTGAGCCTAAAACCCATTGAATTTGTAATATCGTCATGTTTAGGCTCTTTTCGTCAATAATTCCAGTGTCATGTTCGCCGACTAGTTCGCTTATCATTAGAAGATGAATCCGAATTCCATGAAGCCGCCCTCGAGGGCATGATTGAAGATCAAATCAGGTTGGGATTTTTTCAGGTCGATAAGTCTGTAGCCGCCCTTCATGTAACCCCAGCGACCATAATTTAGAGGTACTGAGTATTTGGCGCCGGCTTGCACGTCCCATCCTTCGACGTTGTCAAAGAAAATGACGCCGGCTTTATTGTCGAGGGAGAAGGTTCCCCCGTTGCGCGTTGTGGCAAGGCACTTTTGAAGTTCCAGTCCCACCATTGCGCTGTCGCCGCCTTTGCTGAACACGCTTGTTTGATAACCGCAGTAGCTGCAATTGACGCCTATCTTATCATCCGTGTGCACCCAATCGGCATAGATGCTTACTGCTGCCCTGCAATTCTTCACAGCGTCGTAGACGAGGCCCAATCTGTAGTAACCGTGTTCCCACTTTGTATTTATTCCCCAAGTGTTGGTGAACCATTGATTGCCGAAGTAAAAACCCCAATTGTTCCAGGACTGGCCACCACCATCACCATTAAAGTCACTCCTAATGAGTGAGCCTCTTATGGCCCAATTCGGTCTGAACTGATATTTCGCTGTGAACTGAGCCAACACCTGATGTGCGGGCAATCCAAGTTGATCATTGAAATCAACATCTTGGTTCCAGCCATAAGAATAGTACCAGGACTGTCTGGGCCATTGTATCTTGCCTCTGCTCCTGGCAAAGAAAACCTGGGCGCTCATGTCCCATTGCCCTGCTCGTGGTTGCGGCAGTATGCACATGTTAAAAGGCATTGGCGGAGCGCATGCCGGAATGGCTTTAACTTTCGTTATGCCCATCGGCGGCGGCGGACAAACCCAAACGGCTTGCTTAGATGAGTGTCTTGAAATAGTGTTTCGGGATCTTGCGGTTTGCACTACCGGAGTAAGCGTAGAATTATCCGGTTTTAGCAAAACTTCCAAAGGTTCATTGGGGCCCGCCGCGTTGACGCTTGTAGCGAAGACAGCGGACACTAGAATAACTAGACATACCAGTGGCGTAACAGGTATTCTTCTCAACATACCCTTCCTCCCAGCTCGAAATGTTGGAAATTGCTTGTATGTATATCGCCTTCACATGTCAAGCATTTTTTTCAACTAACTTTCAGCATGTTGAGATTATTACCTAGAATATAGGATAGGCTACTATATAACCTCCCGTTTGTATTAATGGTTTACTGGGGTACAGAATGCCGGATGTTACCAATCTCCAGACCATTTTGTATTTTCCAATAGCATTGTCTTGACACGAAAATGTTAATCCGATAACGCTATCTCCCTGATAACGCATCTTAAACCGGTAACGTCTTCCGATTGCGACGCCGGGGGCGCCGGTCCCAAAATTTACGTTACATCAAGGATATATGTAATGATTTCAGCTGAGAGAATCGACACGCTCATGCCGGAACTAAATAGTGCGCGCAATTCGCAAATGTATTGCCGCGTAGGAGCTGGACGCCGCCCCCGGACCATGCTATTTAGCGCAAAAGTTTTAGTTATTCTGATCGCTTTATTCAGCCCACCGGTCTGGACCCATGCGGAGCCGCCGCTCAATTCTCAATTGGATCTTATACTAAGGCGTGAACTGCCCTCGGATCATTGCATATCAATTCAAGTGGCTGATTTTAATACCGGAAAGATCCTGATGGAGCGCGCTTCCGATCAGCCGCTCATCCCCGCTTCCACATTGAAAGTGGTCACCACTTCGACGGCTTTGCAAGTACTAAATCCTGATTTCCGTTTCGCCACGGAAATTTATATCGACGGAGCGCGCAACGGGTCTGTAGGAAATCTATACATACGCGGGCTGGGAGATCCCCATCTCGTGAGCGAGGAGCTTTTCAGGTTGACGCGTGATCTCAAGGACCGCGGTCTGGCGCACGTGCGGGGGGACATTGTAGTAGACGAGTCATACTTTAATCCGGGTAAGCCGTTGGATGAAAACGAGAAATTGGGTTTTAGAGCTTACCATGCCCCTTATGGCGCTCTTTCGCTTAATTTCAATTCCATCAAAATAATTGCTGTTCCCTCCTCTAAACTAGGCGAAGACGCGCAGATTATAATGGACCCCGCATCCGAATACGCGCGACTGGAGGGTCGAGTTAAAACCGTTAAAGGTTCCAAGCCTTTGCAAACAGATATTGACAGGAGAGTAACGAAAGACGGTCATGAGATAATCAGCGTAAATGGGTCAATTGGCTCAGACGCGCCCATTAAAGGACGCTACATAAATATGCTAAACCCTGGCTTATATGCGGGTTACGTTTTTAAAGAGTTCCTGCTGAGGGAAGATATACGCGTGGATGGCAGTGTAATAAAGGGCAACGCGCCGAAAAACGCCTCATCGTACATGGACTTTTATTCCATACCGCTTGGGGCCTTGGTGTATTGGCTGAATAAATACAGTAACAACTTTATGGCGGAACAAATCAATATGGCGATGGGCGCCCAGGTACACGGAGCGCCGGGCACACGTGAGAAAGGTCTCGCGGTGATCCGTAAACATCTTGAAGCATGTGGGGTGAAGGAAGCGGACTATTCAATCAGTGAAGCCAGCGGCTTATCCCGTAACAATAAAATCAGCGCGGCCGCTATGGTCAAAGTGTTGCTGAATACCGCATACGATTTTTCCTACAATGCTGAGTTCATGGCGTCCCTGAGCGTTGCAGGGACCGACGGAACCATGAAGGAAAAATTCACGGACCCGCAATTTAGACGAAGATTACGAGCTAAAACCGGAACATTGAGAGGCGTGAATGCGCTTGCAGGCTTCGGCGTGTCCATCGACAACAGACCATTCGTTTTTGCGGCGCTGGTAAACAGTAATCAGAAAAACCCCGGCTTTATTAACTACGCGGACAGGATCATGAAAGCCATTTTGCAGGTTCCGATGAAATCCACGAAATAAACTATGGAACGAGACTAACGGCCTCTTTCATTCTTGCGACTACGCGATTTTGGCCCATCAGCTCAAGCATCTCGAAAAGACCGGGCCCCACCGAGGTCCCTGAAACGGTAGTTCGAGTCGCATTAATTATCAAACCGGCTTTAATCTCCTTAGCCTCAGAATAGGATCGAAACACCTCTTCTATTCGTTCGGCAGAAAATTCACTCAATCCGGCAAGCCGGCCTGCCAATTCCGGTAAGTAGGTTTTCAACCCGGGATCTTTCATATTCTTTGAAACCGCTTTTTGATCGAAACTAAAATCATCTGAGAAATAACATCCGCCTCTTTCCGAAAAATCTTTGAGAGTTATGAAACGCGCTCGAATAAGGTCGATGGTTTTTTCAAACCACTCTTTTTTTTCATTTTCGTAAGCGTCGTCCCACAGGCCGGACCCCTGCAACTCCGCTTTCACATAAGGTAGGAGTTCGTTTAACGCCATGGTTCGTATGTAGGTCGCGTTAAAGTGGATGGCTTTTGGATCCGTCCAGTTTTTCTGATCACCCGGAACATAGTTGAAAATCGAATTTGATCTGTTAATTCGAGTCAAATCGAATGCTTGTATCAGCTCCCCTCTGGAGAATATTTCAGCTCCTTCCGGAGAGGACCACCCCAATAGCGCCATAAAATTACAGAGCGCCCAGGGTATAAAACCCTTTTTCTTGTAATAAGAAATAGTTACAACCTCTCCATGAGAGCGCTTGGATAACTTCGCTTTTTTATTATCCAAAGTGAGCGGCATATGAGCAAAAATCGGCGGCGTCAAGCCCAACGCTTTGTAAATTAGTACTTGCTTCGGAGTATTCGCTATCCCGTCTGCGCCGCGGATAACAAGGGTAATACAATCGTTCGCGTCATCTATCGCATTGCTCAATATGTATAGAGGTCTGCCGTCGGATCTTAGAATAACGAAGTCCTCGATGTCCTTCCCGCGCTTTTCCATTCTGCCGAATACGGCGTCCTCGAAAACCACTACCGAATCCGCTTCTCTTGGCACTGCAAATCTAATTACATACGGTGTTTTATTATCAAAATGGCGCTGTTGATCGTCCGCGCTTAAACGTCTACACCTTCCATCGTAAATAAACGCAGTTTTATTGGCTTCAGCCTCTTTACGTTGAGCATCCAGCTCTTCTTTTGTGCAATAACATTTGTACGCGTGACCCGATTCAAGTAGACGGTGAGCCGCTTCAACGTGTTTTGAGAGGCCGGCGCTCTGAAGGTTGGGGCCTTCATCCCAATCGAGACCGAGCCATTGCAATCCATCTAAAATTTCCTGAACTGATTCCTGAGTCGACCGCTCAGCATCGGTGTCTTCAATTCTGAGAATGAAAACACCACCTGTCTTTTTTGCCCAAAGCCAATTATAGAGTGCCGTGCGGGCGCCTCCCAGATGTAAGTAGCCTGTAGGAGATGGAGCAAACCGCACGCGCGTTTGTTTGATATCAGAAATTGTCATAAAAAATTATTTTCCCTTTACGTCTGAGGATCTAAGACCACTACAGGTATGCCTGTAGCGTCTTGAAACGCCTTGCAATCCTCGAAAGTCCCCACAATGTCGCCGCAGTGCATGGGCGCCGCTAACCTGGGATTTATTTTTTTTGCGGCTTCAGCAGCCTGTGGCACAGTCATCGTGTAAGTGCCGCCTACAGGCAGCAAAGCAACATCCGGATTTAATCCTTCCATTTCCGGAATCAAATCGGAATCGCCGGCATGGTAAACACTAATTCCGTCAACGGTAATAATGTATCCTACCCAGTTGTTTTTCTTTGGGTGAAATTCCTTATCGACATTGTATGCAGGAACTGCCTGGATTTTCGTGTCGCCGACATTCACGACGTCTCCGGGAGCAATAGACTTGAACGATTGACCGAGATCGCTTTTGCAATCAGGAGGGCCGACAATCACTGTTGAGTCCTTTCGAATGAGTTTGATGTCTTCTTCCGATAAGTGGTCAAAATGACTGTGAGTAATGCAAATGACATCGGCAGGTTTGGGGTTTTTTAGTTTCCATGGATCGATGTAAATCACCGCGGATGATCCATCGATTCGAAAACTTGCATGTCCGAGCCATTTAATATTGTTACGAACGAAATCCTCAAGCTGCATTTTCCGCTCCTGTGGTTCAGTGATCATCGTCAATTTTAAAATCCACTCTGTTTAAAATGACATTACCATGTTATACCGAATGCGCCTCAAAAGTATCAGGGCGCCGCTTCGCTACATAATTGCAACCTGTATTTATACCACAACTTGATGAATTTTCCTCGATTGTGATAAATCATTGACGCTGAAAAGTAGTTAAAGTCCGATTTTCCGGGGTTCGTAAAGCATGAAAACTGAATCAAAGGTAGGCGCAACAACAATACTTAGCGATACCAGAACTAATAAAGATTGGGTTATGATTTTTTCGGGAGTAGCGCTTGTGATATTCTTTGCCCTTGTAGTTTATTTCAGCGTCGATTTTAAGAGCAAAGGTCAGGATAGGAAACCAAAAGGTCCTATAAAGGATCCGCATGGCGCCGTTAAGCCTGAGGGATCACTCAGGACTCCTCTTCAAAAGTTAATCGCGGCGCTGTAGATAAGTTGATCATTTTTTTTGATGCGGATTACCTTATCAAATGAAGGCTTGACGATGCACAGGTTTGTTTAACGGAAATTTTACGTAGTAGCGCTATCTTCCTGTAGATAACACCGGTTTAATTAAATGTTAAGTCGTTTTGATGGGTTTGTAATACTCAGTTTGTAAGGGAATCAGACGGCGACGGCGAGACCGAGATCGAAAGACAAAAAAAAAGCCGCCGGACGGGCTTACAGGGCAATCCAAGCCGTTTCCCAGCGGACAAATTGCACAATGCAAAACGCAAAATGAATTAGATCTGTTCTAAAAGTATCTTGGGTAATCAGAACAGTGCGCATTATTATTATGCCGACTTGTATGTTAATACAGTTGCGCCGACTATATGCTTGCTCAGCCTGCGCACAAAATCCTTGGGCGCTTTCCGTGAAACCGGACATAGAGTAAAAACTTCGATAAGAAATATCGTATGTTTGGACTTTATCACAAAACAGAGATGCGGCGAACATTTAATTTGCCGCCATTCTCCACATGCCACTTTTGCCAATGGACGCCATGCCATAACGTCGGAACATCAATTAGTATTCCGTTCATTTCCTGGGAGTTGAAATGCCGTCTTTCCTTACAACGCTGGTTAGGTTTTTTCTTACCGGCTTAGCGACTTTGTTGCCTTTTGTAGTCACCGTATTCATAGCCACCTGGGCCGTCAAAATGGCGGATGCGTATGTTGGTCCGAGTAGTTATTTTGGGAGGCTCATAAATACACTGTCAGGTCCCGGCAATACTATCACGGGATATTTCTTTGGATATCTTATCGTCATTATCTTAATTGTATTATTGGGATTTCTGGTTAATCGAGCAACCGTATCGCGCATACACAAGGCAATTGAATCCGCTTTCGCCCGTATTCCATTAATTGGGAAAATACATACCGGCGTGACCCAATTGGTGGAATTGTTTGGAAAGCAGGATCAATCAGGTCTGGAGAGATTCGGCGGGGCAGGTCATGTGAAGGTCGGCAATGTGAAGGTTTTCGCCTTATTATCTACAACTACCGAATTTCACTTTGCGGACGGCAAGCATCTTCTGGTATTCATTCCGAATTCTCCTATTCCCGCCACAGGCTTCAATATGCTTGTTCCGGCAGATGATTTTGTTCACATGGAAATGTCTGTGGAGGAAATGGCCAAGCTGTTGATGTCCCTGGGCGTGTTGGGTCCGCAAGTTTTAAAAGCCCATGTTCACGCTGATTTGAAGAAAGAAATTCAAAAAAGCAACACAGTACCGACAAAAGATCGGCAATCAGTGAAGAAGCTATGACGGACAAGGTTCATGAAGTGCTGATGGCGCATTCTCTCAACGAGCCCTTGGCCAAATTGCTGAATATTCAGACAATACAAGTAGGCGAGGGCTCAGCTACGACTCGCATGGTTGTTGCGTCTGAGCACTGCAATATTTACGGAGTAACTCATGGAGGGGTATTGTTTTCGCTCATTGATGAGGCTTTTCAATTGGCATGCAATTCTCACGGATCGATAGCCGTGGCGCTGAATGTGAGCATTACTTATGTGGCGCCGCCGGACCTGGGGGCAACAATCGAGGCGGAAGCCGTTGAAGTATACAAGACGCGCAAAACTGCGTCCTATTCTTGCAAAATCAGGCAGATGGATAATGGTAAGCTTATTGCCACCGCCAACGGTTTAGCTTACAGAACTGGAAAACCATTAGCGATCGAGTAGGGAAATTTTATTTCTTCGTCTGAAAAGTTTGTTTAGTTTGAAGCCGGCCTTTTTTCTTGGAGCACTCTGGTTCTTGGGAGCATCTGGTTTCACATTTTCAGATTTACTTGCTGTGGCTGGAGTCTCAGTCGATTTAAACGACAGTAATTCAGTGAGTTCCACTGTGTCGAGGAATTCTTCCTCCGGTTGGCTTGACGCCGTTGATCCTTTGGGCGCAACCTTAAATTTTATGCCGCGCCTAAGCATATCTTGATCGGTGATCAGCTTTTTCTCATACAATTGACGAAGAAGATCCGCGAAACCTTTTGGACTGATCTTGAATTGCTGCATCAGTTCTCCGTTAGTCGTATTGCTTCTAAGGCCTTCAACGGCAGCTTTTGCGCTTAAGTCTCTGCTGCTTTCATTTTTCATCACCTATTCGGCGCCTCCGCTATTTAAGCCACTAGATTCGCGGGAATTTACATACTCATATTAAGTTTTCCCAGTCTGGGCCATAGCATAATAGATCATTTTAAATTAGTGATCCACAAACCTTTTTGACTTTTTTTGCAATACCGTATAATCCCCTGCTTTGAAATCAACTCCAAAGGGAGCTTGTGTGACTCTGAACCGTAAGTTGTTCTTTGTTTCAATAGTATACTTTGCCCAGGGTTTACCTTTCGGAATAGTAGATCAGATCCTGCCGGTGTATTTTCGTCTTCACGGCATGTCCCTCACTAATGTGGGTTTGTTGTCAATCTTGGGGCTTCCTTACGCCATAAAGTTTCTTTGGGCCCCTGCCGTGGATTTTATCGGATCGAGAAGACATTGGATCGCCGTGGCGCAGTTTTCAATGGCTGCTTTACTTATTCTCATTCCCGCCGAAGACCCGGCGTCTCCAACACTTATTTTGTGGTCCACGATTATGCTTTTCGCAGTATTATCGGCGACCCAAGACATAGCCATTGACGCGTACACCATAGAGCTTCTGAACACCTCCGAGATGGGAATGGCCAACGGCGTTCGTCAGGCCGCCTACAGGGTTGCAATAATGGTTACAGGGGGGCTGTTTATCGCCCTGGGAGGCTTATATGGCTGGGGTCCGATTTACCTGCTTTCAGCGGCTGTGCTGGCCATTTGCGGAATTATCTCTTTGCGATTACCTGCGGTGGAGGTCGAACGTCCCCCGGTAACAGTGGCCAACATATTGGAACCTGTAAAAGACTTACTCAGAAGACCGGGAGTCCTGCAAGTCTTGGCTTTTATTCTGCTGTACAAGCTGGGTGATTTAGCTATCGGACCAATGATCAAACCCTTTTGGTTGGATAGGGGACTTACTCCTGTCGAAATCGGGCTGATCACCGGCATCATGGGCGTGGTATCGGCCATAGCCGGAGGCCTGGTCGGAGGAATGTTTGTTTCGAAATACGGAATATTTCATGGATTATGGTTTCTCGGACTATGGCAATCCCTAAGCAACTTGACCTACGCATTTTGCGCGCTTAACCCTGAGACGGGGAGTAGGTGCATTTATTTAGCCTCTATAGTCGAATCATTCTGCGGAGGACTGGGCGCTTCGGCTTTTTTAGCTTTCCTGATGAGTATTTGTCAAAAGCAATTCTCAGCTACGCAATATGCTATTCTTTCTGCTTTGTTCCGAATCACGGGCATTATTGCAGGCTCCTTCAGCGGCGTAATGACCACCGGAATTGGCTATGCGGCTTACTTTTTCTTAACATTCATTCTTTCATTACCGACATTTCTATTCATTTTTGCTGCAAAAAGATGGATTCCAAACAATTCCGGGGAAAAAAGTTGAGATTCGTTACTTAACTGATTGGCGCCAAGGGAACGAGTCTGCTTGTGAACCTAGTGTGGTTCTAGAAAGTAATCACACATCTATGCCAAGGGTTGTCTGCTTAATCGACTGCCTGTCTCGCTAAAAACAATGAACGTCGGAAATGCGTTCAGGGTTTATCAACGTCATTCCAGCGTACGCTGGAATCCAGGAAGATCTGGGTCCCAGCCTTCGCTGGGACGACGGGTAAGAGGTTCTATTCCGAGAGAACTTTCGAGAAACCCGATCAAGGACTTCCGGGAGCATTTGAGGCTTGAACACAAAAAAACAAAGCCGGGGTATGGCCCCGGCTTTGTATATTCTTATCGTTAACTATGATTGGTACATTCGGCAAAGGTCGGAACCCTAGCGGTAATCTGATTTGAGGCAAAAGCACGCATCCCAAAATTTCGCGCGTTCTACCGCAGATCAGTTGGATGAAGACCGACCTACGCTTCGACGCTCTTAGCTTCCGAACTTTTAGCCTCAGCAGCTTTCTTTGCAGCGGCGGCCTTTTTAGCGGCTTGGTCCGCTTTGACCTGCTCAACTGCCTGGGCTTGCTTTTCCGGGTCCGTGTACCTGAATATAAACTGTTTGCTGCAAGCCTTTACGCAAGCGTCTGCCATTTCAGGAGTCAAATTGTCGTAATCTATTTCGACCCTGTTATTTACCATGTTGACGACGTCTTTTGCTTTCTTAGTACATAACATGCAGTGAATGCAGCCTGCGTCACAAACGGCAGTCACCGCCTTCATGGAATCATGGCTACTACAGGGCACGAAAACAGGGGCATCCTTGGGCCTAAGTTGTAATACGCCCTTGGGACAAGTGTTTATGCATACTCCGCAGCCGGTGCAAGCTTCAGGATCTATTACCGGCATATTGTTTTCCATGTGTATTGCATGAAACGGGCAAGCAACCTGGCAATCACCATAACCAACGCAGGCGTAATTGCACTCATAGGGTCCCCCGAAAGCTATGGCGGCGGCCTGGCAACTGTCGTAACCAACATATTCGTGTCGCTTTTTGACGTTTCCCTCATTGCGGGAACATCGCAGCACGGAAATTACACTACTTGCCGCTCCGGCGGCCTTGCCGGTTATTGCGGCAATTTTTTCAGCTACTTCTTGCTTACCGGGAGCGCACTTGCTGACAGGCAACGCGGGATCGACAACTACGGCTTCCGCATAAGATTCGCATCCAGCGAATCCACAGGCGCCTCAATTGGCGCCGGGTAAGCATTCCCGGACCGCCTCTATTTTGGGATCTACTTTGACTGCGAATCGCTTGGCTGCGAGCGCGAGAAGGATTCCGCAAATCGTCCCAAACGCTAGAAAGAAAAGAAGACCGTACAGGGCTATGGACCAAACATTTTCCATTTATTGCACCTCTATCTTCGCGAGTTGTTTGCAAGATAACACTTTGGTTATATCAATCGAAATGCAAGTTTAATTCTTTTTTCCACTACTTTCAAGGTCTTGCGCTTTAGAATATCGATAACCCCGAGAAACCCAGGAACGCCAGGGCAAATAAACCGGTGACTATGAACGCTATCGGTAATCCCTTGAAAACTGCCGGGATTCTGGCAAGTTCCAGCTTTTCGCGGACTGAAGCCATTAAAAACATGGCTATACCAAATCCGACTCCGGCGCCTAACCCCAGAATTAAACTTTCCATAGGTCCGTTTTTGCTGTCTGCGTTTATCAGAGGCACGGCAAGAATAATGCAGTTAGTGACGATGAGCACCAAATACACGCCGAGCTTTTTAAATAGGAATGGATTGACTTTCCGGAGTATTGTATCCGCAGCTTGCACGAAAATGGCGACGGTGCCGATGAATACGATAATTTTGAGAAAGTCCAGGTGCAGCGGTCGCAAAACGAATGTAAACAACGCCCAACAAAAAATCGCGCTCAGGACCATAACTATAGTAAAAGTTATGCCCATTCCAATAGCTGTTTCTTTTTTCTGGGATACTCCGAAAAATATGCACAGACCCAGATACTTCGTGAAAACAAAATTGTTGATGAGCATAGCTCCCAGCAATATTCCAAAAAGAATCTGAGTTTTACCTTTCTTGACCATGAATTCCCGGGAACCTAGATCTTTTCCTTCCGAGGTCACGTTTTTCACCTTAACTACATAGGTTTTCGATTGATTTAAGGCTTCCCCGAATTTTAATATGACGTCGGTTTTCTGAGGATTGAGTTCTACAGCTTCCACTGGTATTCGAATATCGGGATCGGGTTCTTCAAATACAACGAAGTTTGCGGGGTCCTTGGCCCAGGCTTGATCTATCGGCACTCCCAACGAAATTTCGATTTCATTAGCTTTCTTGAAGCTCCCGGAGCTCGATTGGGCAAACACCGGGGCGGCGGCGATCAGCCAAACGCAAACAGCCGCCGTGAAGATTAAGAATTTATAACTTTTCATTAGTGTCCCCCTCCGGATGCGGGGATTTTACCTGTAATCTTATATTCCGCCCAGTTAAATGTGGCCATAATGAAGCCGATGACGAAGAAACCGCCTGCCGGTAAGATCATGATCAAAAGAGGGCCTTTGTCGAAGATCTCATGACCCAAAAATGTTCCTGCGCCGAGCACTTCACGAATTGCTCCCACCAGGCACAAGCCAAACATGAACCCGATTCCCATGCCCATCCCATCCCAAAACGAGGGGGTGAGTGGTTGCTTGGAGGCAAAGAGTTCCAGACGGGAAATGATGATGGCAAAAACCACGATCAGCTTAACGAACAATTCAACTTCTTTGTAAGCCTCCGGTGATAGAACCGGCAATACCATATCTATTACGCTGACCCATAGAGCGATTATGAGCACGTAAGCCGGGATTCTAACTCGTGGATGGATAAACTTTTTGAATATGGCAACAGTGCAGGAACTAAAAACTTGAACAAATACAACGGCCAATCCAAGCAAAATTCCATTTTTCACCGAAGTGGTAACCGCCACTGCCGGACAAAGACTTAGAGCTAGGCGAAAAATCGGGTTTTCAGGTATTAAACCGTTCCAGAGGAGTCTTAGACTACTAGCCATCGTGCCTCCACTAAAACGCCGCCTGGACGTTTTGTTTTTTTAATGCTTCGTTTAAAATATCGAGTCTGTATACGAACTTACGGGCGGTCTCCTTGACTCCGGTGGTCAAGGCTTTTGAGCTTATGGTTGCGCCCGTTAAAGCGTATATTTCATCTTCCAAATGCCTGTGCTTGATTTCACCAATCTTATCCGAGTTCCAGCCCGCCTTCTTTGCTTTGGCGGGTTCAAGAGCCGTATAGTATTCCGCAGGCATGGGTTCTTTAATAACCTTTAAACCCTTTAGCGCCTCGGTATTTTTTCCTACAAACTGTTGTTTGAAAAAGTCTCTCTTGATTTCGTCGCCAAGCCCCGGATCCTCCTCGGACCTCGTGATTTCCACGCCGGTGATTGTGAACTTTGGATCCATGGAAATCATCAAATCAATAAATGTTTTGAAACCTTGCGTTACACCGGGAACCACATACCCCAGGCGTTCATTCCCCAGGTTCGCTATATAAAATGATTCAGCGTAGACACTCTTGGCGTCTTTGCCTAAAGCTTCCGATACTGCGGCGTCTCTTGAACCTTGCTCGGCAAGCTGAATTTCAGTAGCTTTAATAGGAATTACTTTTACAGGTTGACCATCGACGTCCACTTCAACCAAAGCATGGCCTTGATCTTTAGTAGGCACTACGTACCCCAATGTAGTGGTCTCGCCTCGAGCTATGACGTAACGATATATTGGGAAAACCTGTAAATTTTCAGGAGTCTTAGTTGAGCCGCCGTAACCCAATAGCCCCTGAATGATCTCCTTCTTGAGCTTTTCCTCATTCACTTTCCTGGCATGATCAGTGTAGGCGAAGACCACCCCCAGGATCATTGCGGCAGCGACGCAAATTATCGTAAGACTGAACGCTATTTTAAAAATATCTTTCATTGGAGCCTCTTTATTACGCTATTTTACGGCAGCCACAGGCGCCTGCTTGGGCGGAGCAAACCGTTGAGGTTTAAACCATTCATCCAGAGTAGGAGTTAAGCAATTCATCAACAGAATCGCATAACAAACTCCTTCGGGATAACCGCCTTTGAGCCGTATCAATATGGTTAAAGCCCCGACTCCAATACCAAACGCAATTTGGCCGGCTTTGACCGTAGGGGAGGTCACATAGTCCGTAGCCATGTAAAAAGCGCCGAGCATAAGGCCGCCGGACATTATGTGAATGATGGGATTGCCTGCGAACAAGGTTGGACCGCCGAATACCCATGCAAGGACTCCGACTGTGGCGATGCAGGAAACCGGGATATGCCAGCTAATGATTCCGCGAACGAGCAAAAATAGTCCGCCCAACAGTATAAGAGCGCCCGAGGTTTCACCGATACAACCCGGATGCCGACCTATGAAGAACTTGAACATGTCGGCGCCCCAGATTCCCACGTTTCCAAATTGTTTTACAAAGGCGTCCCAGCCGTAGTACCGCAAAACGTACAGAGGAGTAGCGGTGGATACTGCGTCAACCCCGCTGAGGTAAACGGATAGGTTTGCCTTACCCCAATCCACGGGACGCAGCCACGTCGCCGTCATGTATACTGGGAATGCGGCCATCATTATGGCTCGCCCGACCAGGGCGGGATTCCAGATATTGAATCCCAGGCCGCCCATAAGTTCTTTGTTTATGAACATCGCTGCAACGGCGCCTACTGCAGGGAGCCAATAAGGCACGCCGGGAGGGATAACGAAGGCAAGAAGAATGCCGGTAAGCACTGCGCTGCCGTCGCTCAAGGTTACCTTGCGGCCCAAAGCCTTTTGACTAAGGGCTTCCACGATGACGCAGGATATTACGCTTGAAAGCGTTATAAAGAGAGCTCGCAAGCCGAAGTTATAGATCGAAAACAATAGGACGGGCATCAGAGTGGCCGTAACCGTCCACATGATCCCCGCGGTGGTTGTCCCCATTCGTATGTGGGGCGAAACCGAAACAGCCCATTGCGGTTGAATGCCGGCTGGTGTTTGGTCTAACGTTTCGATTTTCCATCCTCCCCCGGAAAACACGTTCCATTGTAGGCAGGCGCAAATGCGCTAAACCAAAACAACTCGGTGAAACCGTAGCTAATTAATTGCTTCTGATCTCCATCCAGTGTTCGATGGTGTAACTTTGGCAATGTTGAGCGGCGGCCCATCACATCAGAGCAGTCTGGAACTGTAGACCGGTTTTATTAACCATATTAAAACCCAGGCTCATTTAACTAATGAGCTTTGGGCAAAGAAGCATCTACATTTATCGCAACTTTCAACAAAATTGAAACAAGTCGTCAAACTGCGGAAACCTCGAATCCGACATTTTCGCTAAATGAAAAGTGGCACAGTAACCGCAACCTACTCGGCTACAAATATTCGTCGATGCCCATACCGCAGCATCCGCGCCGATTACCGGATCGCTATTAACCGTGTTTCTTTATGGCAATCTTGGCAAGACGCGCAAATTGCACCAAAGGCCGCTTTGCAGGACATACATATGCGCAGCAACCACATTCAAAGCACTCCATGACGCCGAATTGTTCGGTCTGGTGTCCTTTGCCGGCCTCTACGTAAGTGCCCACTTCCTTGGGCATCAGACCCATGGGACAAGCTTTGACACACCAACCACAGTGGATGCATGGGCCGAATTCTCCCAGGTCCGTTTCTTTGCTGTTGAGAAATAGCACGCCGGAAGTTGTTTTTGTGACGGGCACGTCCAGTTTTGATATTGCGAAGCCCATCATCGGGCCGCCGGAAACAATCTTGATCAAATCGTCCGTCCCACCAAGGTATTCAATGACATCGGTCAGCAAAGTGCCGACCTTCACTTTCAAATTTGCAGGTCTGTTGATTGCTCTTCCGGAAAAAGTCACGATTTTTTCGTACAGGGGCTTGTTCATGGCCACCGCTTCGTAAACGGCAAGCGTTGTCGAAATATTTTGGACGATCACACCGACATCAAAGGGTAATCCTCCTCCCGGAACTGATCGCCCTGTAAGGGAATAGATAAGCTGTTTTTCGGAACCCTGGGGGTATTTAACCTCCATACCCTGGACACGCACCTCTAGATCATCTTTTGCGGCCAATTTTTCAGCCGCTTTATTCATATCATTAATAGCGTCCGGTTTATTTAATTCTATTCCGATTACGCATTTTTTGATCCCCAATATCCGTAGGATGGCTTTAGCCCCTTCAACTACCTGTTTGGGGTACTCCAGCATTATCCTGTGATCGGTAGTTAGATAAGGCTCACACTCCGCCCCGTTCAGCACCAGCGTGTCTATTTTGGCTGTCGGTGGTGGAGACAATTTGACGTGGGTCGGAAATCCCGCGCCGCCCAGACCGACTATACCCGCATCTTTTACTCGCGCCAATAATTGCTCACGAGTAAGCTTGCGCCAGTCTTCGGTTACGTATTCTCTAGGCGGAGCGTCCGGATCGCGGTCAATTATTATTGCGTCGCACTTCACCATTGTCGGATGAGGCCTGGATTCTATGGTTTTAACGACCCCGGTGACACTGCTGTGGATGGTGGCCCCAAGAGCTTTCTCCACAACCGCTATTGCTTCGCCTTCTTGAACGGTCTGCTTTTTTGCGACGATAGCTTTGGCGGGCGCCCCGAAGTGCATGGATAAGGGCAAGACCACCTGAGTGGGGGGCGGCATTTCCTCGATTGCAAGATGTTCAGTTAGTTCTTTATGTTCCTGCGGATGTATTCCGCCTTTTAGAAAGGTAGATCCTGCCATGATTCCTCTTAATTCGAATTACGAGCTTGACTCGAAAGGGACACGTATATGCTGATGCGCTTCCATGTCGCCTTGCGAAAAGCCTCAATAATCGTGAGTGAACTGGATTTTTAGGCCTTCATAATATGGAGGGCCGCTCATGTCGTGAACGAACATATTATTCGACGTAGCAGATTAGTATTCCTAAAGCCGTCTGTCAACCAAAATCCACGACTATATTCCGCCATTATACTCGGCAAAGAAGATCTCAACGGTCGAAAGGCCGCGCCGACAAACGTTCGGGTAATGGAGGCTACTGAACTCAATCTGTAAAATCAATTTCTAAAGGACCATTCTATTTCCCAGAAAATGTGAGTACATCACTCAGAGAAACATTACAACCTGAATCGATTATTGTTCGCGTTCAAATGGTTTTGTTTTGAGGAGTTGTGGCTTATTAAGAGGGACTAGCTCGGATCGGATCGTCGGAGTAATGGCGCGCCATTGTGAATTAAGGAATGCTGCGACCGAAAATGAGCTCAAAAACATCAGCTCAGCATCTTTCCTGCGCCGTAACCTTGATCAAAATACTTGTCGAACCTTCAGAAGTTACGATTCCCAGGCTTTCCCAATAGCCGGCCTCGCATCATCTCAGAAATGACCGAGTTTAGATAATGCTGAGCAATCCATTCAATTACCGGCACACAAACTGCGTCACCGAACCCAAAGAGATTCTGATTCAAAGAGCCTGTGGCACGGAAACCCTCGGCGCCCATTAATCTTGCGCATTCGATGGCGTTGAGTAATCTTACCGCAAATCGGCCATTTCCAGCCTTCATGAGTATTTGCCTTGCGCTGCCGCCTCGAGGAGTTCTCAGACAGCCGGCTACTCCGTCAATTCTGAGTTCAGCCGTTGATCTACCATTCCTGGTCCTTCGGAACACGGTTCCATATGACACGGATGTCCCGGAGATCATCTTATCCGCTATTTTTCTGTGTTTTGGGCTCATCTGTTCGAGTAGCCGCAAAGCTCGTTCTTCGGACCACCAATCTTTCGAATCACCGGGGATATTTTCCACAAAACCGTTCAAGCTCGTGGTTCTATTCGGTGGCGCCGGCAAAGGTCTGATGTTCCAATCAAGATCTTGATTTGAAGCCATGAATTCAAGACATTTTGGTGGACGGCAATTTGAATTGCCGGGAAACTCCGGTGAGCCTGCCGGGAATGATTGATCGTCCTTCATAACGCCAACCACAAACAGCCTGGGACGGCTCTGGGGAACAAAGTGAACTGCGTCAAGGATGAATGCGTCCACGGTGTAACCAAGACCATTCAGAGCCTCCAGAGCTGATCGAAGATTAGCCCCGTTGCTCGAAGTAAGAAAACCGATCACGTTTTCGAGCAAAATCAACGGCGGCTTCAGATCTCCCATTTCTTGAATAACCCTCAAGAAGCCCCAGAACGCCGAGGATTGACTCCCATTCAATCCCTTTCCGTGACCGGCTAAGGATAGGTCATTGCAGGGAAATGAAGCTGTAGCTAAAGACACAGGTGGGATCTGATCCGTCGTCAGCGTGTGGACGTCCTGCAGCGCATAATCCACCGAATCTTTGAAATGGGATTTATACATAATTTGCTTTTTACCATCAAGATCATTTGCAAAAGCTACTTCCCAGCCCTGCCGCTCCAGCCCCATTCTCATTAAACCAATGCCCGCGAAAAATTCGGCAAAGGTTTTTCGAGGCGCCAAGGACAGTGCGCTGATTGGAGTCTCGTGCGCAATGGCAGCTAAAATCTGTTGCACGCATGATTCCACGTCCCCATTAATATCACTTTCCCAGAATCTGATAACGCGCAGACCCGAATTAATGAGAGAGGAAGTGGCAGCGCAATCACGATCCATATTTTTACGAATTTTAGTCAACCAGTAATCTTTTGATTTAGTAGCAGGGAACTGCTGTTCGAGGCATGCAAGGTTGCGGCGTCTCCATTGGTTTCCATGCCAATAATCACCGTCAACAAAGATGGCGAGCTTTTTTGAAGTAATCATGACGTCGGGCTTGCCCGGCAAGTCCAAACGGTTGGTCGAGTATCTCACTCCATGAGCCCAAAGGCATTTCCTAAGGCGTATTTCGGGCGAGGTATTCTGCGATTTTACTTTGCGCATTATGCCGCTAACAATTTTCTCGCGATTTATGCGCTTGTTCGCCGGCGCCAAGTCAATCTTCAATCTTGAAAGCTGCGCAGCTATTCTTTAGTCGAGGATTGGCGGCCATAATGTGGATCATTTCCTCATTGATGAGCACATCGTTTAAAGGAACTTCGGGAACATCAAAAGGCAACGAAACAGACTCTCCACCAGATTTGACCGCTTTACGGAGTTCAGGGACCGTGAGCCCATTTATCAGCATCTCCATTGCGTCCAGGATTAGATCCGCTATTCGGTTTGAACCCGTGGGACCTCCGACTAAAGAGCGGATGATTTTGGTCATGCCCGGGCCAACGCGAACTCCAATTAACCGTTTGAAATTCTCTGTTAAATTCGGTGTTACTGAAAGGGCGTCTCTAGTAATTTTGATGTCCGCGGACAAAATGTTCAGCGCCGGTAACTTTATATCCAGCGAAATTTCCGCGCCGAAAAAGTTGTCATCCGTTCGCATAATTACCCGATAAGTTCCTTTTTCAATCTCATCAACAGTAGTGATCGTATGCGCCTGAAAATCCAAAAACATTGTGTCTCCTTCGGATTACTTAAAATAATAATCCATGACGAGGATTCTTAGTCCTAAAGCTATTAATACAATACCCCCGGCCCGCTCTGCCCAGGAACCCAGATGACCGCCTGCTCGTTTTCCCAATGACGCGCCAACGTAAGTCATTATAATTGCTACAAGCCCGATGATGAGAGCAGGAGCTGCAACGCGGGAGCCCATGAGCCCCAAAGAAACTCCAACGGCCAACGCGTCAATGCTGGTGGCGACCGATAAGGCCACAAGACTGAAGCCGCGCGTCGGATCAAAATCATCAACTCGCTCTTCCGGGCCGAAACTGTTCCTAATCATATTGGCGCCCAGCAAGCACAGCAGACCGAAGGCAATCCATGTGTTCATGCCACCTGTAGACTGCGCAAGTTTTTCGCCGCCGAACCATCCGATGGTGGTCATCATCGCCTGAAACAGCCCGAAGTGCCACGTCAGGCGAAATGTATGTCGGGATGTAAACACGGGCAATGTTGCCGCAATTGCCGCCGCAACCGCAAAAGCGTCCATTCCAAGAGCAATCGCCGTCCCGAATAATGTAAGTAGATCCATTATGCGCCGCTTTGCTTCATATCAAGCCACTCACTTAACTCCGGAACACTATGCCCTGATCTTCTGTCTCGAACATCTCAGGCGCAGGCGCCGATCCGGAAAATATTGATCAAACGAAAAATAAATTCACATCAGTTTGAACAACTGTAGCCGGATTATTTCGAACGTGCCCCGACCTTCGGGTTGACCATTGCGCCATTCAGTTCCACTATAAGTAACAAGAGATTGGCAAGCGCGTCAAATAATCGTTTTACATGGAGGATTGGATTCAGGTGGAAACTAACTCCGGCGCTCACTCTCACGATCACGGCCAAAATAGATTAGGTTGGGCGCTGATCATAACTGCGGGTTACATGATTGCGGAGGCCGCGGGAGGCTACTTTTTCAATTCATTAGCTCTCTTAGCGGACGCCGGCCATATGTTGTCGGATGTGATGGCTCTTGGTTTATCGTGGATTGCCATGCGAATAGGGCGTCGAGCCCCCACTGATCAGCACACTTTTGGATTTAGGCGCTTTGAAATTCTAGCCGCATTTATAAACGGTTTGGCGCTGTGGTTGATTGTGGGTCTGATTTTTTATGAGGCTCAGAAGCGGTTTGGTGATCCTCAGCCGGTTCAAGCCGACGGAATGATGATTATCGCGACGGTGGGTCTTGCGGTAAACATAGTCATGGCCGCGCTCCTCTTCCGTGACAGAAGCGAAAATCTTAACATCAGAAGCGCTTTTATTCATATCATCGGTGACGCCTTAGGATCACTGGGCGCTATCATTGCGGCCATAGGAATAATTTTTACCGGCGCCTATTGGCTGGACCCGCTTGTAAGTATTTTAGTGGGCTTTCTCATTCTCTATTCGTCGTGGGATTTGATCAGGGAATCGGTGCACATCCTTATGGAAGGCGTCCCCCGGGGAATTGACGCTAAAGAAGTGGAACAGGAAATTGTCAACATAGAGGGTGTTTGCTGTATCCATGATCTTCACATCTGGAGCATCACCAGCGAAAAAAACTCTCTGGCGGCTCACATTGTTATGGACGATCCCCAGCGCGATCGCGAGTTGATGATTGGCTCAATCAACAAAAAAGTTGCGGAAAAGTTTAACATTACTCACACCACCATACAGATAGAACCTGACCACGACTGTGCCAAGAACTGCATCGACGGCTCCTGCCGACCTTCAATGGAGTGCGGCAAGCGAAAAACTTAATGCCTCACCCTTCGTTTTGGTTACCTTATTCTGAAGATCCTTAGCCTTACTAATGACGGATAAACGACAATAGAGACTTTGAAAACTTGCGTGGGAATAATCATTATCTGCTCAATCTTGCCGCATGATGGAAGCGATTAGGCTTCTATAAAAAAGTCGGGTTTTGTTTTGCGCACGAATTCGACCAAGAAGACCGTGATTACGCCTTCCAGCAAGATTATCGGTATGTGAGCCGCAATAATAAGTTTAGCCGCAGCGGTGAAAGATTCTCCCGTGAATATCAGGGCCATCGCCACTATCAACCCGGAGGTCAAAACAGCGCCGGATCCAATCACAAATTCCGCCGGCGCGCGTAAAGCAAATTTATCACTATTCAAAAAGAATCTGCCGAGGTAACCGAACACAACCGCCGGCGTCGCCATTATGACGGTATTTACACCCAGAGTTGTTAATCCGCCATATTGAAAAAGCAAAGCCTGCAAAGTTAATCCCACCAGGATAGCCGGGAAAGCCGCCCATCCGAGGACAATCCCGCATATTCCGTTTAAAATAAGGTGAACGGAAGCCGGACCAACGGGAACATGGATCAGACTTGCCACAAAAAAAACCGCCGACAGGACCGCGACCTTAGGTAGTCGGTCATAGTCCGTCCGGGTCAGTCCAATCCCAACGCCTACAGCCGCCACCGCTGCGCCGGTTATCAAAACCGTCGGTGATAAAACCCCTTCTGAAATATGCAACTTAACCTCTTTCAGCTTTTTTTAATTTTCTGATACTCTATTGACGATACTCGCCCTCTCCTTCTTTAAGCATGGGATGATGAAGCATAGGGACTGCGAACATATTACCTGTTTTGCTGCCGCGGGAGTGTTTTGGATGGAATTCTTAAGTGAATGACGTATAGATAAGCCATGCAAAACATTTGTGGAATAATCCCGTGATCACTGTGAAGCCAATGTCCATAATCAACAGGTAATAGAATGCAAAGCCAACTTATAATTAATCCATTTCCCGAGCCTGGACCCAAATGACCGCCCCCAGTTCCACTACTCTCGGCTTTCCTTCAAACTCGATTGGCTTAGCCCCCTCCACTATTGCTGAAAATCCCCACCATCCCGCTTTGGGCATCGCGTAGTGAAATACTCCATTTGGATCCGTTTTGGTGACTTGCGTGACGTGAGCATCGGTAGCGGCTTTGGTTTTTCCTTTGCCCCACCGCTCTACTTCGATGGGCACATTGGCGACGGGTTTCCCGTTCCGTAACACCACGCCCGTGAAGATATTCCCGCTATACAAGCTGTAGGGCCTGCTCAATGGAACAATCTCTACCGGCAAACCGGCGATTTGTCCTGTTGGCTCATCCCAGCCTTCTTGAGCCCCCAATGCATCCACAATTACCTTAGTAACATGCACAATGAATTTTTCTTCAGCGGGCTCCCAATAAGGTTTAGGGTACACGTAAAAGATGTAATCCCCAGGTCTGGTGATTTTGTAGTTAGCTTCCCATGTGGACTTACCCTCCACCTTGATTTCCTTTAGAGAATCCAGCAAATCGGTGTTTTTTTCTCCAACAATTACCCCAAATTTCTCTGGTTTATCCATTTGCATTTGAGGTCCGCCCTGAAATGGGTGTGTAAACTGCAAAGTCAGCTTTATGTCTCTCGTGTCATCCTTAGATACGACATCGTTTGACGGAATGAGCATTCCGAAATGAGCGGGGGCAAAATTGGAATACATGATTATAGTCCCCGTGAAAAAAACTATCCAAACAAGTCTGAAGATCATTTTTTTGACTCCCGAGTCCGACGATAACGATCCTAGCCGGTATATAAAATTGTCGAATTAACCAGCATATACTTCTAACTACTGTTTTTTAGTTGAGGAAACGATTCTAATTGAACATAGACCGGTATTTTAGTATACAGGCTTTTGAATTACAAAGGTCTTTATGTAAGGACAGTTTCATGTCGCAAGTTTTCGTGAGAAGCATCATAATACTTTCAGCTGCAACTTTGCTACTGAGTTCCTGCGCAGCAATCGACAATTTTCTAGCTACCGGCGCCGGCGACAACAATACTTCGGCTGAACCGCCCAGGGCTGTTACCAAGCGGGTTCCCGTTCCTCCCACAATTCAGGATTTTGAATAGAAAAATGAGTTCAAATTTTTATCATTAACGACATCACAATCCTGTGGCGTCAGGAGGATGATATTGACACTTCTTCGGGCGTAGTTTAATCTTGTCGCATGCAGAATCAGTGCGATCCGGCAGATATGGAAGGGGTGAGTCGCAAAGTCTTTTGGAGATCCTTTCTGCTTGAGTCCATATGGAATTATGAGAAATTGCAGAATATCGGATTCCTTTATAGTCTTTATCCCGCGCTTGATAAACTTCTCCCTGATTCCACCGCAAAAGAAAACGCTGTAAAACGCCACCTGGAAACGGTAAATACCCATCCTGCAATGTCGCCGTTACTTGCGGGCGTGACGGCGCGTCTTGAATGCGAGTTTGACGATTCGCACATAATGGTGTACCGGAAGAGAATTATGGCCACGCTTGCGGCGCATGGTGATAGATTCTTTTGGGGACATTTGCGACCGTTCGCGTCTATCGTGGGGGTATTTGCCGGCTTTTTGACGGCAATTCCACTGATATCGGCTATTCTGTTCTTATTGATATATAATGTACCCCAGTTGACCCTCAGATACTTAGGTTTTGAAAGAGGTTGGACTCAAGGAGTACAAACAGTTCAATTATTAAAATCTTGGAAATTGGAAACAGCGGTAATAGGCCTGGAGGCATTTTCGGCTTTTAGTCTTGGATGTTTGGCCGGGACATGCATCTTATTATCGGCCAAATCAGCCAATTCTCAGACTACGGCTGTATCCCATCACTTAATATCGATCTTGTTTATGATTCCGATCATGGGGTTGTTGGCTAGATTGAGAAATAGGTTATCTTCAACTATTCTAGTTTATGTAATCGGATTCGTAGGAATTTCTATTTATGTACTTGTTTATTGGATCGCCGTGATATGATAATTGACAATGAAGGTCTTCAAACCATGGTTGTTGTTGGGAATCAAATGGGCTTGCATGCTCGAGTCGCAACCATGATGGTGCAAACAATGAGGAAATTTGCAAGCAAGGTAACGCTGATCAAAGATGATATGGAAGTTGATGCGCGCAGCGTGCTTGGATTGTTGCTTTTGGCCGCAACTCCCGGAAGCAGGATTCTCATTAGAGCCCATGGACCTGATTCAAAAGAAGCTATTCAGGAGATAACTCGACTCATTCAAGATGAAGAGTCCGATTAATACTGTTATGGAGAAAACGCCGCCGGGACAGATAACCCTTGAAAACGACATCAACAAAATTCTTCGTGGCGTAGGAGTTTCAGGTGGTGTTTGCATAGGACAAGTTGTAGTTATTGAAAGATTGGCTACGGATGTTTTCCCCCAGCGCATCTTGAAACCGGAAGAAATACCCGCTGAGATCGAACGCTTTGAACATGCCGTCCAGACGGCTTCCGAGCGCCTCACCACCATCAAAAGTCATATCACTCCCGAACATCCCCTTGGCGACCACATTTACATCTTGGATACTCATATCCTTCTACTTCAGGATAGGATGTTTTTTGACGGAACTAGGGAGATAATCCAAAATGAGCGCCAGAATGCCGAATGGGCCATCAGCGATGTCGTTTCAAAAATATCTGCCGCATTTGAAACTATAGAAGATGAGTATCTCAAGGAACGCGCGAGGGACATGCACTTCGTTGGTGAACGTGTTTTGCGCATCCTGATGGGAGTTCATTCAGAGAGCAAAATACATCAACTCCCCCCAAATTCGGTCATCGTCGCCCACGACCTTTCTCCCGCGGATACCGCCCAAATTAAACGAGAAACCGTGCTTGGTTTTGCAATAGATATGGGAGGCCGCACTTCTCATACCGCGATCATGTCACGGTCGTTGAAAATTCCCGCCATTACCGGTCTGGAGAGTATTAGCCGTCAAGCCCAAACCGGCGATACCATAGTTATCGATGGAAGCACCGGCATAGTTATACTTAATCCCGACCCCGACGTGATTTTTAGGTACAGACAACGTCAGGAACTCTATAAGAAATACCAGCAATCTCTGATGGCTTATGGAAGATTGCCGGCGGTCACTCGTGACGGAACAAAATCGGTGCGAATTACCGCAAATATTGAACTCACCGATGAAATTGAGCTTGCCAGAACTCATGGATGCGAAGGTATTGGACTTTTCAGAACCGAATATCTTTTTATGGGAAGGCCGGACTTACCTTCTGAAGAAGAGCAGTATGAAGCCTACAAACAAGTAATTGCGCACAACGAACCTCACCCGGTGACCATTAGAACTTTGGATATCGGAGGGGACAAGATGGCGGCGTCAATAAACCTGGGTCACGAAGCAAATCCTGCACTCGGCCTACGCGCAATCAGGTTATGTCTGAATCGTAAAGATATTTTCAAGACCCAGCTTAGGGCTATTTTGAGAGCAGCGGTATACGGCAATTGCAGGCTTTTATTCCCGATGATTTCAGGTGTTGCCGAACTCCGAATGACAAAAATGGTGCTCGAGGAGGTCAAGGAGGACCTTTCGGGCGAAGGATCCGCATACGATCCCGCAATCAAAATTGGAATACTTGTTGAAGTTCCCTCGGCCGTCATAATAGCGGATATACTCGCCAGAGAGGTTGATTTTTTCAGTATAGGAACCAACGATCTCATACAATACGCTTTGGCTATAGACCGCGTGAATGAACACGTCAATTATTTGTACGATACTTTGCATCCGGCAGTGTTGCGGCTGATTCGACAAATCACGGTTGCGGCCCAGGCGCGTGGAATTCATGTGTCAATGTGCGGCGAAATGGCCGGCGATCCCCTGAATCTACCTATACTATTGGGACTTGGGCTGGACGAACTCTCGATGAACGCATTGGCTATTCCAATGATAAAGAAACTAATACGCTCCGTCAGCATGGACGAGTGCAATGAATTAACTTTTCAAGCCTTTCAAATGACCGAAGCCCAGGAAATCCACTCATTTTTGGAGAGCTGGATTCGTGAGCGCTTCCCTGCCGATTATTATCTGGATCAATCTTAATTATGGCTGAACAATCAGGCATTAAAATTATTTGCAAGAATCGCAAAGCGTTTTTTGATTTTGAGATCGAAGACACGTATGAGGCGGGTATAAGCCTTTTGGGATCTGAAGTTAAGTCGCTCCGAAATGGTAAGGCAAATTTGGGAGATTCTTACGCTAAATATAAAAATGGTGAGCTTTACCTTGTAGACGCCCACATTTCTCCTTACAGCCAATCAAACAGGGAAAATCATGATCCGCTGCGCGAACGAAAGCTATTGATGCACAAGCGCGAATTGCGGAAGTTGTTTGGCAAAGTTGCTGAACGCGGTTATTCATTGATCCCGTTAAAGCTTTATTTCAAAAGCGGAAAAGTCAAAGTGGATCTCGCGCTTGCACGGGGTAAGAAAAATTACGATAAACGCGAATCTATAAAGAAGAAGGATCAGCGTAGGGAAATGGAACGGTTACAGAAGTATTCAAGAAGGTAGCGTGGTATACTTCGTGGTTCAGAATAATATATCCTGTCGACCGACGGGTAAATACATAAATTTCCTGGTCCAATCTTGTTTGAATATTTCCCGACCTTCAATTCAAAAATAAACTGGAACAAAAATACTTTGTGGTATACTTATTAAGAGGTATACGCTGATTGCGTAGACATCTGTGCGCAGGTGTAACAACATTTCAATACACATCTGCACTGCTCATCCACTTGTTTTTCTCCCTTCCTACTCGGTCTTTACCCCTGGGGGCGACCTGGTTTCGACGGGGACAGTTGAAGTCAAGGATGCATGTCGAGCACTCCGGTGACTCGTAAAACCGCCGGTAAAAAAAGATACTCGCCAATAATAACGAGTACGCTCTAGCCGCGTAGGCTAGCGTTTCTCCGGATCTCTCCTGTGGGTTTGGAAGAAACGAGGGCAGCAGGATAGCTGATTTCCCGGACCCGTTGGGAATGACGCGAAACATTTAGCGGGTTTGCTTGGCTGGAACCTGTTCCGAGGGGGTCCGATTGAGCGAAACACAAAACTCGGAATAAGCATGTAGACCCCTTGTGCTGAAGGTCTTCGGACGCGGGTTCGATTCCCGCCGCCTCCACCAGTATTTTTGTTTCCACTTTCACTTTATATCCGCATGATAGCTTTGAAGGGATTTCACCTCGCCTTTTTTCCTATTAAAGGCCCGGATGCCCCTAGCAGCGGCAAATGCCGCAGCCAACGTGGTGATGTGAAGTGTCTTGTACCTGATGGCGGCCTTGCGGATATAGGAATCATCATCTTTGCTGAGCTTACCGCTTGGCGTGTTGATCACCAGATTGATCTCGCGGTTTTTAATGTGGTCCACGATGTTCGGTCGGCCCTCGTTGAGCTTAAACACATGTTCCGATTCGATTCCATGTTCCTTCAGATAGTTGTGCGTTCCTTCCGTGGCCTTTATTCTGAAACCGAGATCCGTAAATTGCCGGGCGACTTCAAGAATATCCGGTCGTTCCCGTGATGTGACGGAAATCAACACCCCCCCTTCAGAGGGAAGGCATGTTTGAGTGGCCTCCTCAGCTTTGTAAAAAGCAAGTCCAAAAGAATCCGCAAGTCCCAGCACTTCGCCGGTGGAGCGCATTTCGGGTCCCAGCAACGGGTCCACCTCAGGAAACATATTGAATGGAAAAACAGACTCCTTAACACCATAATGAGGAATGGATTTCGGCTTTGTATCGAAATCTTTCAGCTTTTTGCCCAGCATAATTTGCGTGGCCATTCGAGCCATGGGAATGTTGCACACCTTTGAGACAAGAGGAACGGTTCGGGAGGCTCTGGGATTTGCCTCCAAAATGTAAACCGTGTCATTGGCAATAGCGTATTGAATATTCATCAATCCAACAACGCCGAGTTCAATCGCTATTTTCCGCGTGTATTCGTAAATTGTCTCAAGATGTTTAGGCGGGATGCTTATGGGCGGTATGACGCAGGCGGAGTCCCCAGAGTGAACACCGGCAAGCTCAATATGTTCCATAACCGCCGGCACAAACGCGTCCGTGCCGTCAGCCACGGCGTCGGCTTCAACTTCAATGGCGCTTTCAAGGAATTTGTCGACCAGTATCGGTCGTTCAGGACTTATCTCCACCGCGGCGGTCACATAATGTCTGAGCATGTCCTCGTCGTGGATTACCTCCATGCCCCGACCGCCCAGTACATAGGAAGGCCTCACCATTAACGGATAACCTATGTTCTTTGCAATCTCCAGCGCTTCATCAAGGTTGACCGCCATTCCTGATTTTGGCTCAGGTATGCCTAACTTGTCCATCATTTTACGGAAGCGATCTCTATCTTCAGCTAGGTCGATAATATCGGGTGACGTCCCGATTATCCGGACTCCGACAGCGGCAAGTTCGCCGGCGAGGTCCAGAGGAGTCTGCCCGCCGAATTGAACAATGACTCCCTTGGGTTTCTCTTTTCGGTAAATGCTCATGACATCTTCGAGAGTGAGTGGCTCAAAGTACAACTTATCGGATGTGTCATAATCCGTTGACACGGTTTCGGGGTTGCAG
The DNA here is from genome assembly GCA_038250835.1 of Desulfomonilales bacterium. Lineage (GTDB taxonomy): Bacteria > Desulfobacterota > Desulfomonilia > Desulfomonilales > Desulfomonilaceae > JBBSBY01. The sequence goes on from JBBSBY010000004.1 coordinate 72,466, forward strand.
TTGACCATGATGGATTCGTAGCCCGCTTCTCTAATTGCAAGAGCGGCATGAACACAGCAATAATCAAATTCAATCCCTTGCCCTATGCGATTGGGGCCGCCGCCAAGGACCATAATTTTTGGTTTGGAGCTAATCTCCATCTTGTCTGCGGCGCTGTACGTGGAATAATAGTAGGCGGCATTCTCGACACCGCTGACCGGCACAGGCTCCCATGCTTGAGTAATTCCTATGGATTCTCGTTTCGTCCTGAGGGAGTTCTCCGCAATACCGAGTAGCTGAGCCAAGTAGCGATCCGAAAATCCATCCTTCTTGGCTTGTTCCAGTAGAGCGTCAGGAATCTCTTTGCCCTTGAATTGGAGGATCTGTTCTTCCAGCTCAACGAGTTCTTTCATCTGCTGGATAAACCATGCTTTGATGTACGTTTTTTTATGAAGCGCCTCTATACTTGCGCCTTTGCGCAGAGCCTCGTACATAATAAATTGGCGTTCGCTGGACGGCTCCGCCATCAGATCCATAAGCTCTTCAAGCGATTTTTGGTGAAAATCTTTGGCAAAACCCAAGCCGTACCGGTCAATTTCTAAAGAACGGATCGACTTCTGGAAGGCTTCTTTGTAAGTCTTGCCAATGCTCATCACCTCACCCACGGCGCGCATTTGTGTGCCCAATTTGTCGATTGAGCCGACAAACTTCTCGAAGGCCCATCTGGCAAACTTCACCACCACGTAATCTCCCCAGGGAGTGTACTTTTCCAGTGTTCCTTCTCTCCAGTAGGGGATTTCGTCCAAAGTCAAGCCGCCGGCCAGCATAGCGGAGATCAAGGCGATCGGAAATCCCGTGGCTTTGGAAGCCAGAGCGGACGACCGGGAGGTCCTGGGATTAATCTCAATGACCACAACGCGTCCGGTTTTTGGATCGTGAGCAAATTGAATGTTTGTTCCGCCGATCACCTGTATTGCTTCGACGATGTCGTAGGAATGCTTCTGAAGCTTCTTTTGCAACTCAGGGTCTATTGTGAGCATAGGAGCGGTGCAATAAGAATCTCCGGTATGCACTCCCATTGCGTCCACATTTTCTATGAAGCAAACGGTGATCATTTGATTTTTAGCGTCCCGAACCACTTCGAGTTCAAGCTCTTCCCATCCGAGGACGGATTCCTCAACCAGGACCTGCCCCACCAAACTGACGGCAATACCCCGACTTGCGACAACTCTCAGTTCTTCCACATTGTATACAAGACCACCGCCTGTCCCACCCATAGTGTAAGCGGGTCGAATCACCACCGGGTAACCGAGTTCATCAGCAATCTTTTCCGCTTCTTCGACGCTGAATGCCGGATCGCTTTTAGGCATGTCGATGCCCAGTCTGTTCATAGTTTCTTTAAATGCGATTCTATCCTCACCCCGCTCGATTGCGTCGGCCTGCACGCCGATAATCTGGACGCCGTACTTCTCCAATACACCTGCTTGAAAAAGCTCTGAGGAAAGGTTCAGGGCTGATTGTCCGCCTAGATTGGGCAACAGAGCGTCCGGCCGCTCCTTTTCAATAATTTTGACCATCGTTTCGAGGTTAAGAGGCTCGATGTATGTGACATCCGCCATGCCGGGATCAGTCATAATAGTCGCTGGGTTGGAGTTCACGAGCACGATTTCGTAACCAAGCTTCCGAAGCGCCTTACAAGCCTGAGTTCCGGAATAGTCAAACTCACAAGCCTGTCCAATGACGATGGGCCCGGAGCCAATAATCATAACTTTCTTGATGTCCCTGCGTCGCGGCATAACGACCATCCTTACCAATAGAATATAATATAAATGGGAGAGTATTATTAATACTAAATTTAGGCGATCGGCGCAAAGCAAACTTGTCGGTGTGCGGCGCAAAGACATCAACCCCCTGAAGTCCCCCTTGTCAAGGGGGACTTCAACTCCTCGGTCGCTGAGTTCAATTTTGGATCTTAACCAAAGTTAGCGCTCATGAGCTTTACCTGAAAATACCCTCGAGGATGCATGGTCTTTTTATAAAAAGTGTTTTCATTTTTCGTTGTGATCTGGTCACAGCTGTTCGCAGGGACCCAGATCTTCCTGGATTCCAGCTTCCGCTTGGAATGACGATGATAAGCTCTGAGCGCATGGTGAAGCTTTGTGGCTTTATGTAACTCGGATAATCGACCAATCAAAGACAGTACCATTTTATCCGTGATTGCTTTCGAGAAGCACTATAATACCCGAATCGCTTGTTAAGATGGGGGCGGAACAAGTTCATTGCTGTTCAATAATTCTATCCGCCGGGGCCAAGATTAAATCACGGGGCGAAATAGTGTCCAAAGCATCCTCAATTTGAGTGCCCGGCGCTACCTCTTCAAGTCGTTCCAAAACTTCATAGTAACGCGCTCCCAATCCACGTAATATGTTAAGCTTTTGCTGAGTCGAAACCATAGTCTGAAAATTGAGGTGGAGTAACGCAATACCTGCGGCGGCGCCGCTAAATTCATCAAACAACGGAATGATCAACAAATTTTCGTCTCCGACCGGTCCTGCGCTCCATATAGCTCGTTCAAGTCTTAGAGCTGTTCTCTTACTCCCACCGATCGGCTGAAATTCGTCGTAACGTGAATGTTTGCCTTCGCAGAAACCGGTCTTTTTCACGGCCCTGATTCGGAGACCGTCTCCTGGAGCAGCCGCAATTTCGTAAAACATTCCCCCCGCAATGGACGAGATGATTGGCGAAACTAAGCGCAAAACCCGCCTATCCTGCTCCTTGATTTTCGTTGCGGCTATGGCCAGACGTTCCAAAGCATCCAGCAAAATTGGGGAGAGTATTTCTTGCGGCCGAGTGATCCCTACAGTAACCGTTTTGGCCTGATGTCGTATTGTGTCTATAGGCCGCGTCATTTCTTCAATGGCTTTGTTGAGAATGGTAATACCGTTCGCAACGATTTCTATTATATTAGAGGAGTTAAGCCCCTTCAGAGGCAAGTCTGAAACGAACAGAGCTAAATACGCCGCAGTAGAAGCGGGAAGCGAGGAGTTCATTTCGCCTCCGGCTACGAATCTAAGGGCGCTTATCACTCGAGATTGAATAATTTCCGGGCTCCAGGAATCCGGTTGCTCCAAAATTCCGGTTAAATAAGTCCGAATATTACGAAATTCTTCCGCACGTGAATCAATGGCTTTTGCAGTATAGAATCCCCATAGATGCCCGGCGACGGTGGCCAAAACAAAACCAAGTCCCGCTCCAATGGGCGGCAGTTCAATAAGCCGCTCAGCGTATTCATTGAAACGCTTTTCACCCCGTGTTACGAGAACTATTGGTTTACCGTTGTGCGCTTTAAAAATGGCTACCTCTTTAGCTGTATCCTGGACAATCTGCTCCGGCAAGTCATTTGCGACAACTAAAGTCAAGGGCTCGGTCGAAAGGTCAATATGTTTCTTATCTTCAGTGAAATCGCAAGGAATGGACTTGTAACAGAGTTCACTCAGCTTAATTCGTATCTCATCAGCCGCAATCTTGTTCGGGCCGTTTCCAACAACAGCCCAGTTTCGGCTCCTGGGTCCATATTCTTCTGCGCAATCCTTGATTTGCTCACTATGGTTGAGAACCCATCCTATTTGCTGGGGTAATTTTTCTAATTCGCTGATCTCCTGGTAAATTTCATCTTCAGTCAGGGAGCGAAATTCCTGAGCTACAAGCAAACTCAACAGCTTTCCGGAGGCTATTTGTGAGTAGAATGCCTTTGTGGACGCAACCGCCATTTCAACATCACGTCCATCACTTGTATAAAAATGCGAATTTGATTTTGACACAAGGGGTGAATTTCGTCGGTTTACGATTGAATGAATCCAGGCGCCCTGGGAGCCTACGACATCCACGGTGCGGTTTGTATCCGTTGTTGTTCCACTTTGGGAGATTGCGACAAGCAGCATGTCATCAAGCGGCTCGTCCACGAGAAAACCGGACAATTCAGATGATTTACTCCAATTGACGACGATCTTCGTGCCGGCCAAAGATCGCTGAATCAGCCATGCTGTACCCATTGCCGCAATTGAAGCCGTGCCCTGACCGATAACCATTATTCGACGAATCGGAGGCCGGCTTTTGTCTCGAATACGGCTCAGCAATCGGCTAAATGTCTCGATACCATTCTTTGCAAATTCTATCTTTCCGGTAATCTTTCGGTATTTACCTTTGATAGTTTTGCGCACACTATCAGGAGCTTCAAATATTTCCTTTTCAAAGTAGTAGTCGTAATCACCTCGATAAATATCCCGCGAGTGGATGTAAATCGGCTCAGCTTTAAGACTGAAAGAATGCCCGTCATCCAGGTGTGATCCGGATAAGGCGTCGGTAGAGGCGTTTGCATTTATAACTACTACAGTTCCGCCGCGTTCGGTTCCTGATAGTGAATAAGATTGGCGTGTGCGTGCGGCCAAGCCGTATACTTCCGAAGCCAAAATGTATCCATCGGCTAGTTTCCCGATAAACAAGCTCTGTCCGCTACCCTTCTGGCTCAGGAACAACTTGCGCGGCCGTTTGGGGTTTTGCATAACTACGGCAAGCGAGCCGTCGCACAGTTTCATGACCGTGCCGAACCTATCTTGTACGGGTAGGTTCAGGTCGGCGCCGAGTCTATATACAATTGGTAGGATTTTGGCGTCTGTGGTAACAGACGGATCGATTTGAAAGCCTTGTTCGGAAACATATTTGTCGACAAGGGTTTTGTAATTGTCGACATCCCCGTTTAGAACGAAAACTGCGCCGCTCTCCTCAATGGAGGCGCCGTGATCATCCCCATAAAGCTTTCCATCCACAGGGTGACAGTTTCCCAGACTGATTATTCCGTTGGAAGCCCATCTGGTGTGCGAAATTATGCTGATGTGATCGAGTTCCGCTGTCGCATTCCACAGTAGAACGTCATTAAGAATAGCGCTGCGTAAGCCGGCAGTATTGTCGCCTAATCGGCCTACCAAATTTGATATTTTGTAAATAAAAGTAACACACCTACGGCCGTCATCGAGCACGGAATTCCAAATATTTACCTTAACTTCTCCGTCCAGGCGATCGGCAAAATCGGGAATATTTTTTAAGTGCTTCGCCGACGCCGTAGAGTTCAAAAGCAACTGAATCGATATACCTGCCGAGTCTCTGCCGCGGACTTCCAACCTGTCCAAGTTCTCCATGACCTGCTCTATGGCCCAGGCTGCAAAGTGAGGCTCTATGCCCACGTCGGGGCTGCGATACTCTTCAGGCATAATATCGAGCGTGCGGCGTATGTTGCCGATTACTTCTTGCCTGAGTTGCCAAAGGCAATCACGCATATCTTCCATGAGTTGCTCATATTCGTCTGATTGCCCCTTTTCCGCAATTTGCGTAATCAATTTGTCCAAATACCGACTTAATAAGTCCACGGCTGTTTCGGCTAATTTTAATGAGCCGGATCCGCTCACCAATGAATAATGAAAGCTGAACGACATCATGGAATCAAAAGCTGATATAAGCTTGCGCAAAGATATCCCAATCCTATCCCAGGGCGGTTGCTCTTCGGTCGAATACTTTTGCAATTCGGTTGTAAGTTCTTCCAGCCAAGCATCACTACGTTTCAACTTCCACTCTTCATTGCTGATAAAGCCGGCTATTCCGCACAAAATGGTATTCCTTTCAAGATAAGCATAGCTCCGGAACTAGTTAATCATGTTGAGTTCACGAAACATTCCATATTAACGAGTGCCAAACGCCATGTTTGCAAAATCCAAACTAATGTCAATTGGTAAGTCTATTTCTAATTATTTTCCTGATGGCGTAAGTTGTTGGGGCAGAGGCGTTGGGGTGGTTTCGACTGGGGAAACCATCGATAACGGCCTAAAAATATTAAACAAGTCATTGTAGGTGGAAGCTGAAATCAATCCTTGATCCTTTAATTCGGCCAATCTCTCTCGTTTGGTAGCGGCGTCGGCTTTGATAAAGGAAGGATCGGAACCAAGCATCCGCCATATAGGAAGCTTTTCCATCTCTTTCTTTGTCAAAGATGTTATGAGTCCCTGGGCCAGGAAATCCTTTAAAATTGACAATTGATCATGCGGCGAGCCGTTTCTGTAAGTGGAATTGTCGGCAAGCGCTTCGGCAAGCAATATGGCTTCCGTCGGCACACGATATTGCCAGCTCACCAGACCTTCATCTTTAAGTCGCTTGAGCGCCATGAGCGCTTCCAACGGTCCCGGATATCTATATTCTCCCGCTCCTAGAATGATTCCGCCAGCATAAAGTCTTGCATAATCCAGAGACACCGACCAGTCTACAAGACTTTGGGCCGCAAGTTTACTGATTATTTCCAAACGCCGCCTGGGAGCGGCAATCAAATATGCCGGCTGATCGACTAAATATTCCGCCACCAACATTCTGTTTAGATAATCTCTTGGAATTTTAAGATTGCTCAGTTGCTCGTCATTGGTCAAATCAGGCCATCTTTTGAGACGCTCAATGGGCTCCTTTGGCTCACGGATGTACTGATCGCCCCAATCCAACAGCAAGAACGCCATATCGGATTGCTTAACATTCCGATTACGAAGCATTTCAGCGGCAAGTCTCAATTTATCGATTGGGTCCTTGCCCTTGTACAGGGGGGATTCGATAACTCCGGAAACCAGATCAAAGACCTCAAATGCGAAGCTTTGAGAAGTGAGCGCCATTGTGAAGACCACAATTAATACTGGGCGCTTGGTCCAACGAAGTGATAAAACCATTTGTTAGGAAGCTCTTTTCAAGATTAAGCGGAAGCGTAGGCCTTTCGGCCGCTTTCGCTTTCTCCCGTAAACCTACCCAAATTATAAAACCAAAGAAAATTGGCATAAGCTAAAATCAAACCACTCATCACTCCGGTTACAGCAAATCCGGCAATGGGTATATCAATTATAAATACGGACGCCAAGACGGCTAAGAAAATTACTAAACCAATAACCACCGATGTCAACCCAAGACTTCGGTAGCCAGGATTTGTTTTCATGATCGTAATCCAGGCGCCTGGGTTTAATGCCGCGCCCACCGCCCCAGTGTCTTTGAAAACGATCATTGCGGCCGGCAGCATATACATTGAGCTTAAAAAATATAGAGGAACCAGCGCCATAAAACCGTAGCCGACAGGGCTAATCCCATTGAGAAAACCGAATGTCATGACCAGCAGCATAATTGAGATCGGCAATGCGCCGTACAAGAAAAAGACTAAGAAGATCTCGGCCCCGTTCAATATCCAATTTTTTAACTGTGAAAAATCCCAATCAGGCGCCGAAGATTCCGGGTTACTGGATACATGTTTCATCATTATGGTAAGATAGCCATAAAGCATGATCCAGCCTAGTATATTCAGCCCTATACCTATGAAAAAATCGAATGCTAATACTGAAAATAAGAGCGCTGATATTGCGCAAAGGATTGCGAAAGATGCAAGATTTGCTTTCGAGAAGGGAAAAGCGATCCAACTTGGAGCGCTGAACTTTGGAATAATCGAATTACCGGTGGCGGGTTCTTCTTCATCCTCAATGAAGCTCGTCGATCCTCGAAAATAATTCTTGAAAATCGGAGCTTCAACGGCCTTTATCCAGGGGCGCTCGCCCATTCTTAAAGATGTGTCGGGGGTAATTTCTTGTTCTGAAATCATTTTAATGATTTCGTCATCCGAAAAAGGACCTTTCACATTTTCACCGGACAAAACAATCCATCGGCGGTTTACATGCGTTTCGGGTTTTGGTTCAACAGGCGCCTGGCCGAACGTATGATCTTCAATTTCCGGAGCTCTCTCGTTAGTAAAGGTGTTCTGGTAATCATCCGAGTCCGGAAGTTGAGTCGTTTCGATTACCATTTGTGACACTTCCGGAATGACCGGCCTGGTTTCCGGGGGACGAGAACCTGACTTTATTTTCAGCTTAAGGATTTTTCCGCATTTTTTGCACTTAAAGCTAACCGGTTTGTCTGTTACCGGAATTCTTAATTTATAGCCTGCGCCGCATCCTGTGCATTTAATTTTGGCGTCTTTCTTTTCCATGAGCATGCCTCAGTGACTGTGAGCAAAAACAATTCGGCGCGGAAATGTTCATTATACGGTAGTTCCCAGGATATATCCAATCTACGTAAATAGGCGCCTTACGGCATCAGTTTAGAATGCGCCGGTCGGAATCAAGAATCGCACACAGCCTCTTCTTGTTCAGTAGCCGCATCATCAGAAAGGCGGTTTCCGCAAAATGCTCTGTTCCCTTGAAGGCCCGACGGATACCAGGGTAACCGGGACCCCTGTCAGATGCTCGATCGTCTCAATGTAATCACGGGCATTCTTTGGTAAGTCGTCATAGGACCGACACCAATCCAGAGGCTCTTCCCAACCTTTCACCTCTCGGTATTTTGGCTTTAATCTATCCAAATCCTGTATGTTTGCAGGCACACGATCAAAGGCTGCGCCGTCTAGGTCATAGCCCGTGCAGATTAGAAGCGGAGAAATGCCTGTTAACACATCCATCTTAGTAAGAGCCAATCCCGTTAATCCATTCAAACGGACTGAATGGTTCAAGATTACCATATCAAGCCAGCCGCAGCGTCTTGGTCTGCCGGTCGTTGCGCCGTATTCGCCCCCGATTCTCCGAATTTTTTCCCCGAGCTCGTCATTCAGTTCAGTGGGGAAACCACCTTGGCCGACTCTAGTCGAGTACGCCTTCACGACACCCCAAATATGGCCAACCTTCCTGGGACTAACTCCCGACCCACAACAAACATTCCCGGCCACAACATTGGATGACGTAACGAATGGATAGGTGCCGTGGTCGATATCAAGCAGCGTCCCTTGCGCTCCTTCGAATAAAACTCTTGCGCCTTCGGAAATCTTAGTGTTTAGGACTGAGGTTGCGTCGCCGATATGCGCAGAAAGCTGCTTACCGTACTGTGTGTACTCTTCGACTATTCTATCCGCTGACAAAACCGGAAGCTTGAATCTGTTTTCGATAAGGCAATTCTTTTCATCCAGAGCCGACACTATCCGTTCGCGGAGTCGATCCGGACGCAACAGATCGCCCATACGGATGCCCATTCTCGATGCTTTATCTTCATAGCATGGTCCTATACCTCTACCTGTCGTGCCTATTTTGCCCTCGCCTAAAATCTGTTCACGTCCCAGATCAATAACCTTATGATAGGGCATTATTACGTGGGCTTTTTCCGAGATGAGTAGTTGTTCATCCTTTTGAAAATAGCCGCGCTGCCGTAAAGTATCCTTTTCTTCCAAAACCACTTTGGGATCGACGACCACACCGTTAGCTATTATATTTAAGGTATCAGGGTATAGTATCCCTGACGGAATGAGATGCACGATTATCTCTTCTCCACTGACTTTCAGAGTGTGGCCCGCATTGGCGCCTCCCTGAAAACGCGTCACCACTTCGGCGCGTCCCGTAAGTAGATCAACAATTTTGCCTTTACCTTCGTCTCCCCATTGGGTTCCAACGATTACAAGAGTGCTCAAACTAAACGCCTTTCTGTTTCTTGATCACACCGCATCAAACCTGCCGTCAAAAAAGAACTGTGCGAAACCTTACGCGTCTATGATTATTTGATCAACGCTTAGGATTCCTTCAATGCCTCTAATTTTCTGAAGCGTGGTGTCATCAGCGGGTGTATCTATGTTTATTATCGACATGGCGCTGCCGCCAATACAGTCTCGGGACAAATTCATTTGCGCGATATTTATGCCGCTCTGCGCGAGAGTAGACGACATTCCTGCAATCATTCCCGGAACGTCTTTGTTCCTAACTATCAACATCGGACCGGCAGGAACGGCTTCGGTGACAAAAGGACCGATGCCTATAATTCTTGGTTCAAAACCAATTCGGCGAATTAATGCTCCCTGTAAACTGTAAACCGCGCCTTCTTTGGTCTTGGTTCTGAGCTCGAGCGATGGTCCAAATGCGGCGGCTTCCTTCAAGATGGTTTCGGAGACCTGAATTCCTCGTTCCCCCGCAATAGCGGCCGCGTTTACAAGGTTCACGTCAGCGCCTTCTACAGTGGATAACAGCCCTACAAGAGCGGCGTTGGTAATCGGTTGCAAATCCGATGATATGTCATCCGAGTATTCGATTTCCATCTCCGTAACGCCTGCCGGAGTATACTGGCCTAAAAATGAACCCAGACGTTTCGCAAGATCGAGATACGGGCCAATTTTTCTCTTTGTCGAATCATCGAGCGACGATACGTTTATCGCGTTACGTATGACCCCTTTACCGAGAAAATCCACTATTTGCTCTATCACGGCAACGGATGTGCCTATTTGCGCCTCTTGAGTAGCCGCGCTCAACCGCGGAGTCATAATTACGTTTTTATGATTTATGAGCTTGGTGTTTGTTGGTGGAAAAACCTCCAAAACATCGAGCGCCGCAGTGCTTACTATACCCTGTTCCAAAGCATCATATAGAGCGTCCTCATCAATAATGCCGCCCTGGGCGCAATTCACGATAATTACTCCGCGCCTCATGGACTTGAACTGATCGGGGCCCAAAAGACCACGCGTGGAGTTATTCAACGGCACATGGATTGTGATTGTTTCAGATTGACTGACAACCTCATCAAGTGAACCGAGTCGTATTCCCAGTTGGCTTGCTGCTCTCGCAGTGAGGGCCGGATCATAACCCACCACATCCATTTTCAAACCGCGCGAAGCCATCCGAGCGACCATGCCGCCGATTCTGCCGAGACCAATTACCCCGAGCAGTTTACCGGCCATTTCTCTACCCTGGAATTTTTTCTTTTCCCAGAGCCCCGCTTTCATTGAGGATACCGCCTGCGCTATATGCCTATGAGCCGCCATTATCATGCTGATCGTGTGCTCTGCCGTGGCGACGGCGTTTACGCCCGGCGTGTTCATTACAACCACTCCCCGGCGAGTGGCCTCGTTCACATCAATGTTGGCAAGACTGACGCCCGCTTTGCCGATAATTTTAAGGTTTTCCGCTTTTCTTAAAATCTTTGCGTCTATATTTATTTCATCTTTAACAATAAGCGCGTCTATATCGCCTATCTTGGCGCTTAGTTCTTCATCAGATATACTTGGACAAAGTTCCACCTGGAAACCGGGTTTGCTTTCCAGCAAATCTATTCCACGCTGGTGCACACTGCCGCATATAAGTATCTTATAATTTTCCATTATTGATTAGCCGTTGAGTTTATTCTATCCGTTGGTTTTGGCAAAATCCTTCATGAAATCAGTCAAGTGCTGAATAGCGTCCAGTCCCAGAGCATTATAAATTGAAGCCCTACAACCTCCAACCGACCTGTGGCCTTTGAGTCCGCTCAAGCCGCTCTTCGTGGCCTCGGACACGAACTGCTTTTCCATGTCTTCGGAGGGCAAACGGAATGTGACGTTCATAATGGATCGGCTATCATTGGCCGCCGTTCCTCGGTAGAAATCCAAGTCATCAATGGTCTTATACAGTAGCTCGGCTTTCGCTCTATTGCGCTCTTCCATTTTAGTCAAACCGCCAATAGTTTCCTCAATCCACTTCAAGACAAGATCAACCATGTAGATAGAAATGCTGGGCGGAGTGTTGTATAGAGAGTTCTTCTCAGAATGGGTTGAATAACGAAGCATTGTGGGAACATCTTTGGGAACTCTCGACAGCATGTCTTCACGAATGATTACAACGGTAACACCCGAAGGTCCAAGGTTTTTCTGCGCGCCGGCGTAAATAAGACCGAACGGATTGACGTCTATGGGTCTGCAGAGAATGTCTGAAGACATATCCGCAATTATTGGGACGTTTCCTGATTGCGGGTAATCAAAATACTGAGTGCCTTCTATGGTGTTATTGGAGGTTATATGGAGATACGCGGCCCCAGGGTCCATTGAATATTCACGTGGAATATAGTTGAAATTAGCGTCCTCGCTCGAAGCGATCACCCTTATGGATTTATTGAGAATCTCAGCTTCTTTAATAGCCTTTTTAGACCATGATCCCGTATTGATGTAGTCTGCTGAGGCGCCGGCGGCGAGAAGATTCATTGGAACCATATAAAACTGAGAACTGGCACCGCCTTGCAGAAACAGCGTTTTGTAGCCATCGGATAAACTTAACAGCCTCTTAAGTCGCGCTATTGCGTCATTAAGGACATCTTCAAACAAGTTGGATCTATGGCTGATCTCGGTGACGGACATGCCGGAGCCTCGGAAATCCAGCAACTCATTTTGGGCTTCCTGTAATACTTCCAGTGGTAGGGCGGCGGGACCGGGGTTAAAATTGTAAATGCGAGCCATGTTTATCCCTCCTGATGAATTATAGCGGACTAGAAAAAATAAGCGCTAAAGTTTAACTCATGAAGCATATGTATTTCAACACAAAAAGCCTTTTGAGGCTCAGCATTTAGATTCGTTGCCGAATTAAATTTTTTATGTATAAATAACAAATGAGTGAATCCGGACTCGAACCGAGATTTCCACCGCAAACGGCCAAATTTTAATGACTAAGATAAACGCTTCAACAAAGACGTTCCGGAGGTTTCAATTATGGAAATTTTTCGGGAGATCCTTCACTATTTGCAGGCCAATCCTCTTCTAAAAAATAAAACAGGAATGTTTGATCAAATCTGGGATCTTATTGCCACCTTTTTTCCCTTGTTAATTATTATCTTCTTTTGGCTGGTAAGTCGAAGAAACAAAGCCCCCAGGCAAGAGATGCCGGTTGAAAAAGAGCGCCAAGCAGTTCCGACATTATCGGAAATACTGGGGATCGGAAACATCCCTGATCAGACCGGCGCCGGCGGCCCAGGAAACGTGGAAAACGTCCGAGGTCGTGAAGACTCCAGGCGAACTTCCTGGGAAAATGTTCTCCAGAGTCAACGGGATCAAAAAATACCCGGCGGACCTGTAATTACTTCTAAACCTCTCAAGCCGAGGTGGTGGGGCTGATGAGCGCTAACTTGAGTTTTGTGCGTCGGCTATCGACAATCTGCATCTTAATTTTTTTACTTATTCTTCCCGGCGGCGCAATAGCACAAAAACAAGCGGGTCCCATTAAAGACAATGATTTTTCATGGGAAATGCCCGGCCGTGTTTCAATTTATGATCTTCAGTTTGGCCCCGCTATTTACAAAGATAATCAATGGCAATTCCTGGGCAACAGCAGGACTTTTAACGCCGGGAATTTCCCGGATAAATTGTCGCTCATGATTAAATTTTCGTATACGTCCTCCCGTTCTGAGACTCCCCTAAAATTCATGCTTAAATTGCCTGATTCCAGACAGTACGAGGAGACTGTCCAATTAACCGGCAGGAGAGGATCCTACACCTATCAGTTCACTTTGCATCGTCCGGATGATTTTGTAGGGGTGGGATCCGTTTATCTTTATTACGGCTTCAGCATTGTTGATGTTTTAGATTTCACAGTGATGCCGGGATCTTCCACAGTCAATTAATTGCTTTAATGTTTGCGAAACAACATTCCACAACAAATTCGACTAACCCGAGCAGGCGCTATGTCAAAAAACGCAAAGAGCAGACTTGATTCGGAGTTGCTGAGAAGAGGGCTTGTTCCTTCCAGGGAAAAAGCCCGGGCCATAATCATGGCGGGAAAGGTTTCGGTAAACGGCGCTCTAATGGATAAGCCGGGCAAGGACGTGGACATCGAATCCGCCATAACCGTTCAACAAGACATGCCTTATGTCGGCAGAGGCGGCTTAAAATTGGAAGCTGCGCTTGAGGCTTTTAAAATTGACCCCGGAGGTCTCACGTTGATGGACGCCGGCGCTTCTACAGGTGGCTTTACACACTGTCTTTTATTACGCGGCGCGGCCACGGTCGTGGCTGTGGATGTCGGCTACGGACAGTTCCATTGGAGCTTGCGCAAAGACAAACGTGTTTTTTTGCTGGAGCGGACAAATATCCGGTTTCTGGACCGAGAAAAAGTCCCATACGACATCGACGGCGCGGTGGTCGACGTCTCATTTATCTCTCTAAAACTCGTTTTGCCCAGGTTAAAAGCGTTCCTGAATGATGGAGCATGGATTGTGGCTCTAGTAAAACCACAGTTTGAAGTCGGACGTGAGGACGCTAAAAAGGGCGTCGTGAAGGATCTAAATAAAATTCGCTCCGCCGTGGATGGTGTAAAGCGATTTGGCCCCGAAATCGGATTAAAACCTCTTGGAGAGATAGAAAGTCCGTTGCGCGGCCCCAAAGGCAATCGAGAGTTCCTGGTGCACTTCAAAGTAATGTAGATAAACTTACGGAGCCATTGCCGCTAAATAACAACTTTGATCATCCGTCACTTGGCGCTTTGTTTAAAGTGTCAGGGCAACTTTGTTGACTCATCCCTCCATAAAAACTACTGATTGGCATGTAAATCCGGGCAATGTGGAGCGCCCGGATTCACACTTGAAAATGCTCGCCTGTTGTTTCCATTATAACGCATTTTGACGTGTCGCGACGACGGTTTTGTTCCTCTCCCGGAAACTGACTAACCAAAATTGACGATGACGGTACAAAAAAAATGCCCGTTTTACATTAAACGGGCTAAAGGAAGGATTAGGTTTGGTTTGTCGCTGGAAGAGAAAAAACCATTTTATGGGTTACTTGTCAAGATATTTTAATACCAAATGTAATTATTTTTTAACTATGTTTAGGTAATTTGCTACAGTTTCCTGATATTACAACATATTAACAAAAATTATTTTTACATTGTCTAAGTTAAACCTTTACATCATGTCCGTCAGCTTGTTCACATCTATATTTATACAATATTACTATATTTTTTACGTACACGCATACTGGACAGCTACGCTGCTGTAAATAGCTCCACAATTATTTTATGTTCTGATGGATCTGATAAGTATAACTATCTAATTTGTTATGTTTTAATAATGAGATTAATTTGCGCGCTCGCTCACTGATCAATCTTCCGAGCCGCCCAAGCTAAGCTTCTCCAGCATATCGGCCATGAACCCTACGGCAGAATTCAAGGTCTCAGCGTCAAAGGCAAATTTCGCGCCTGCGGTCTCAAACAACTCCGGCAACGGAACCGTGCCTCCCAGGGACAAGGCCTTTCGGTATCTGTGAAGGGCGGAAGCCGAATCTTGGAGAGAATTTCTCCAAATTTGAACTGCGCCCAACTGAGCCATCCCATATTCCACATAATAAAAGGGGACAACGTGTATGTGTAATTTCCTTTGCCATCCTGATTCGAGCACATCCTCAAAGCCGCTCCAATCAAGCCAGGGCATGAAACGCTCCGAAAACGTTTTCCACTGCTCATTGCATTTTTCAGGTTGGATCGCATCGCCTGGGTTCTCGTACACCCAGTGCTGAAAAGCGTCAACCAAAGCCATGTACGGCCAAAAGACTATACTGCTCTCGATGTGCTCAATGCGGGCTCTCGCTGCGTCTTCTTTGGTGTAAAAACCACCCTCGTTAAATTCTAAAAAGGGCGCAGCAAGGAGCTCCATGGCCATGGAAGCCACCTCGGCGAATTCCATTCCCACGTGGCGCTGCTGATAAAACGGCAATATGCTTCTTTCAAAGGCATGAAACGCGTGACCTGATTCATGCAGCAGTGTTTGGACATCACTGTGCATGCCGACGGCATTCATAAAGATAAATGGTCGCTTGACGGCCGGAAATTCGGTGCAATAGCCGCCTGGAGCTTTATTCTTTCGATTGTCGAGATCAAGTAGATTTTCTTCAACCATGGTGATGAAGTACAGGGACAGAGTTTGATCCAGTCTGCGGAACATTTCACCCACGCCGGTGGTAAGCTCGCTTATATCCTTAAAAGGAATCAGCGGGGGTCTGCCCGCAGGATCCACGTCCAAGTCCCAAGGTCGCAAGGTCTTGACCCCCAATTGTTTTCTTCTGTGCTCCTGGATTTGCGCGGCAATGGGAATCACAGTTTTTTCAATGGCAGAGTGAAATCTCTTGCAATCATCCGGAGTGTAATCGAACCGTAGGAGTTGTTTCCACCGGAAGGAACGGTAATCCTCATATCCCGCGTTTGTGGAGATTTTCTGTCTCAACTCCATGAATTGTGACCACAGAGATCCTATTTTATCTTTGTCCTGCAACTGACGTTCAGCGGATAATTTCCACGCCTTTTCTCGCAAGCTGCGATCATGGCTTTGGAAAATGGGCCTGAGCTGTGTAACGGTGACCTCTTTGCCCTCCCACTCCACTGTCTGGGCGCCCACAATTTTATCGTATTGAGTACCCAACTTTCGTTCTTGAGTTAACAATGGGATATTTTCCTGTCTAAACAATTCAGCTTCAGCTTTCATCCTCTTTAGGGGAACTTCGAATCCCGGAGCGGTGAGGCCGGATGCAATAAATTTGCTTTTTAGTTTCTGTTCGTATTCTTCAGCTTTGGGATATATTTTATCCAAGAAATTGTTGTATTTAGTCTCTGCTTCTTTATTTTCGGTATCAACTGTTATTGCTACATTCAATCGACTGTACATTTCATCTATTGCTTCGCTGAGGGCCGTCCAATTAGTTAGGAATGTTTCTACATTATTGGAGTTAATGGGACGATCAATAAGATCGATGTAGTATGGCTCGAAAGTTTGCCATGTAAAATTCACCAAATTTTCTAATTCAGAAGCCAGACGGGTGAACATAGGAGTCCTCCTGTATCAATTATGGAAAAGCATAGAATTACGGTATCAACTTACATTCCGAAAGCAAGGATCAGACATGGGTTTTTATCTCATCGATAACTTCGTTGGAGTTCATGATACGAAATAAAGGTTGCAACGCAAAATTGTCGTAAATTTGCAATGTTGCTTCATGAATTTCTTTTTTATGGCACGCGGAGGCGTCGGACACGACTATGGCGTTGAAATCGTTTTGTATAGCGTCAAACGCGGTAAACAATACACAAACATTTGTGACTATACCGCAAACTGCGACCGTGTGAACGCCCAGCAAGCGCAAAGTTTGATCCAAATCCGTCTTATAAAAAGAACTCATGCGTCTTTTTGGAACAAAGATGTCTTCGGGCTGCATTTTGAGTTCGGAAATTGGATGATCCCCGCCGGAGCCTCTTATTGCGTGTGGGCGCATGCGCCCTCCAAAGATGAAATCATTGGGCATAAAACTGTCACATCCGAATACAACTTTGTTTTGGGTCGATCGAAAAGCATCGGACAACGTAAGAATTTTGGGGATCAATTTAGTGGCTTCAACATCAATCATCCCATGAGATTGAGTGTTAACATTGTCCTTAACCATATCCACGATAATTAGAGCATATCCGGGCATAGCTTGTCCTTTGGTATTTTGATTATCCAGGAATATCATTATTGACGCGTCTTAGAAACTTTTTTCGCGTGATAAAAATTTACGTATTCGCGAGGGCGCAAACAGTTCGTTTGGGTTGCGCCAGATCTCAAAAATATCTAACTGATCAGATCAAGACCCTTGAGGCGAGGCTAGCGGTTTTAAAGGCTGAACTGCGTGACCAAAACTACCACGCGAATCGCGAAATTTGGGTTAAATCCGAGGTTGGTAAAGGATCGGCATTTTGTTTCACCATACCTAAATCCAAACAACATTAAACCTTCGTTTACTTCTTCTTCCATATACAAACCTTGACTTATGGTCATAGAACAGCCTATGTTCTATGATTCTTTATGCTATGGTGTAAATATTTGTCGGCGCCTGACTTATTTTGTTAACTGTGAAAAGTTACGCGACTCGTTAATTAAGTTAGATTCTTCAAATGAGGCGCTGGGCGTCCACAGCTAAGATTCAAATTTGTTGAAATAAGAGTATTCATAAAGGGAGATCAAAAACAATGAGTGATTTAGTAGTCATCGCTTACAACGACCAGTTCAAGGCGGAAGAGATTCGCCTAAAGCTTTGGAAGATGCAGAAAGAATATCTCATCGATCTCGAAGACGCTGTAGTCGCGGAAAAAAATGACCAAGGTAAGGTCAAACTTCATCAACCCGTTAATCTTACCGCCGCGGGCGCCGCAGGCGGAGGTTTTTGGGGAATGCTGGTAGGACTTATTTTCCTGAACCCTTTGCTCGGTTTGGCGGTGGGCGCTACGGCAGGGGCAGTATCCGGAGCTCTCACAGACGTTGGGATAAACGATAAGTTTATGAAGGAACTTGCCGAAAGTATGCAGCCTCGAAGTTCAGCTCTCTTTGTGCTCGTTAGGCGCGCCACTGCCGACAAAGTGCTTGAGGAGCTTAAAGGTACCGGAGGCAAGGTTCTCAAGACTTCTCTGTCTCACGAAAACGAAACCAAGCTCCAGACTGCATTAGACGCTGTTGACGCAAAAGTAGTTTCCGCATGATGTAATGTGTTTTGAAGGTTAGACTCGCTTTCCGTGTTCCTGTATACAGTATACTGTATACAGGCGATTATTACCCAGGTGGATTCGGTGAGGAAAGACCATATGCCTGAGCCAAAAATGATTGAACTCGCCCTGCAAGGAGGCGGCGCCCATGGCGCATTCACGTGGGGTGTTTTGGAGCGTCTACTCGAGGACGATAGAATAAAGATCGAAGGGATCTGCGGAACGAGCGCCGGCGCAATGAACGGCGTCGTGCTGGCGGACGGCCTGGATCGTGGAGGCAAAGAGGGCGCTATAAAGGCGCTTAGAGCATTTTGGCGGGAGGTAAGCGCCGCCGGATCGTTTTCCCCACTTCAAAGAACGCTACTCGATCGACTGTTTGGTCGCTGGACCTTGGACTGGTCACCGGCCTACATCATGATGGATCTCATGTCACGTCTCGTCTCTCCGTATCAAACGAATCCCCTTAATCTGAATCCTGTTCGAGATCTCATTGTCAAACTCATAGATTTTGATCACGTTCGTCATTCCGAAGGTATTAAACTCTTTGTGGGAGCTACAAACGTCCGGACCGGTAAGCTGAAGATTTTTCATAGAAATGAAATGACTGCGGAAATGGTATTAGCCTCAGCCTGCCTGCCGTTCATGTTTCAAGCGGTGGAAGTGGATGGTGAAGCTTACTGGGATGGTGGTTACATGGGTAATCCATCTTTACGGCCGCTTGTGGAAGAATGTAAATCACGCGACATTATTATTGTTCAAATCAACCCTGTTATGCGTAAGGAGCTTCCCCGCACTGCGCAGGATATTTTAAACCGCCTCAACGAAATTACTTTTAATGCAAGCTTAATAAAAGACATTCGCTTCTATGCCTATCTCAAGAAACAGATAGATTCAGGAAATCTGGAAAACGAGCGTTACGAGGAACTTTTGTTCCATCGAATCAACGCTGACGAATGCCTTAAACCGCTCGGCGTATCCAGTAAAGTTAATACTGAATGGGAATTTCTGGAACATTTACATGACGTGGGCTATCAAACAACTACTCGATGGCTCGATGGTAATTTTGCAGATTTGGGGAATCGCTCCACCATAAATATTGATGAGCTGTATCTTCGAGACTGATGTGACACATTGTTAAAGTGTTTTCTAATACGCCCAGATGAACGCCACCGGCCATAATATACCTAAAGTTAAGACTCTCAACCAGCCGCTCACCCTGATTGCCTAAGCTTGGGGATGATTCCTGTTTGTCGCAATCTCGCCCGGCCAAGCTCCCAGAAAGATTATTGCCGTTATGATTGAGCGAACGATTACCCCCATCACGATTAAAGCAAATACGTCCAGTCCGGTCATGAAAACATCTCCTTGAAATCCGGTTAGATGGATTTGCCTTGAATCAGGGACGTGTTTTAACACGGAATGATGCATCACTCCGCGGGCGGTGTCGGCGGGGTGATGGGATCCAAAAACCTCAAAGCTATCGGAGTACGAGGAACAGGAAGCGTTCGCATTGCAGGCGACAAGGAACAGTGGGAAAAACTGGTAAAACTGCACCTTTCTTTGTTGGGAGCGAACAATCAGCATGTGGTTCCCAATCATCCTCAACCATGGGCGGAACACTACAACGCCGGTTCACGGTGGGTGGCGTCGACCGGTCGGAAATGGGGCTCGGCGGGTCCGAATATCGACACCGGCCCTTGCGAGCCGCACAATTTGAATAGAATCGCCTATCGAACGAATAATGCCGCATTCTTTTTGGGAGACAAGGCCTGGCAGTACACGATTAGAGGCAATGGCTGTACGGCTTGTCCCATACGTTGTCACACCATGCTCAAGGTTCCGGCCGTCACTGCAAAGTACGGCATTTCGGAGATGGGCCAGAACACCTGCTCCGGGTTATTGCTCGGCAGAGCCTTCTTTAAGAAGTTTCCCGACGGTCCAAAGGGACAAACGGCCATTGAAGCAAGCATGGTCGGTATGCATTTGGCGGATGATCTAGGAGTGTGGGAAAATTATGGTCAACTGCAACGCGATTTCCAAGCTCTTTACTACAATGGTATTATGAGTCAAAAGGTTCCTGAGAAGGAATACAAGAGCTACTCTTGGGACAAGTATGAAAAAGGAGATCCCACATTCCTCTTTGAACTTCTTCCCAGAATCGCAAACAAGGATGGTGAGCTGGCTACGGCTTTAGGGTTGGGGACCGGCGGTCTTCTCGACCGCTGGGGCATTCCGGAACAAGAGTGGCTTGAAAGTCATGAACTACGGTACTGGAAGCAAGGGCATCCAAAACATCATTCCAGCGAGGACGCCGGCCAATGCGGTGTAATCATTAACACGCAATACAATCGTGATGCCCAATGCCATTCGCACAGCAATTTCACTCGTAATGGACTGCCGTTGGAAATACAAAAGCGATTGGCGGCGGAACTGTGGGGGGCGCCTGGCGCAATAGACTCAGTGGCCGCTTTTACGCCGATGAATGTATACAAAGCCAAAATGGCTAAATGGTCACTACTAAGAAAAGAATTACATGACAGCTTGTCACTGTGTAATTGGATGGCGCCGTTGGCTGCTTCCCCACTTAAGGAGCGTGGGTATCGGGGAGATGATTCCATCGAGTCATCGCTATACAGTTTGGCCACCGGCGACAAAAAATCTCGTCGTGAACTTGACGAAGTAGCGGAACGGATTTTCCTTCTCCATAGGGCTTTAACAATTCGCTACATGAACACAAAAGATATGCGGACTAAACACGATACGATTCCGGAATGGGTCTTCACGGATACCAAAGATAAAGCCGCATTCAGTAAGGGGACTATTCGCATGGACAAAGAAGACATGAAAGTCGGAATGGACATGTATTACGATGAGATGGGATGGGACCGGAACACCGGCTCTCCGACCGGCGATACATACCGAAACTTCGGGCTGGGCGCCGTAGCCGATGAATTAGCCAAAAAAGGACTGCTGCCGTAGTGCCGACAATGGAGCATCAAGAATACATCTGCGCCTGCATTCTGAACGTTATCAGAGAAACAAGCAATTCGGGTCGGCTCATCCGAACCGAGGACATTTCAGCCGACCTGCAAAGTCGAGACCTTCCTAATCCGCAGGAAATTGACTACAAAATTGACTTTCAAAATCGGCTCAACCAAACGCTGACGGATAATTGCGACATTAAAAGGATTATAAGTCCAAATGGGATCTCTTATTACTATTCTTCATTGAGCTTAAGCGATACTTACGCCGGCATTCTAGCGCAGAAATCGAAAAATCAGCTTTGGCTCATTGCCGCAGTTGTGCGTGAAAACTCCAAGCTCTACCCGAGACCCATTCCTGTAGAAAGTTTCAGTGAACCGCCGTTTGATCTCAGTCCGCAGGCAATTTCGGAATGCCTCGAAATATTGGGACACGACGGAGAATATGGGGATATAGCTCAGACAGTCACCTCCGATGGGACTATTTTCCTCTACTCCACTGAGCATTTAGATCCGGATCACGCATTCACGCTTGCTGAATGGTTGCATGTCGGTCTGACGGACAATCCTTAGTAGGAATGATAATTATGCATTCTTTTTCTTCGGATTTGAGGGATGATAAAATCCCCATTATTTGAGCCGGGTCTGCTTTCGCACTCAATCTAAACTGTTGAGAGAAGAATCCTTTTAATTGGCTAGTTGAAGCATCGGCTCCTCCAAACATCTCCGACGTTTTCCAATCTTATTCTTCCCAAAAACAAATTATTTTTTTTCTTTTGACCCCATCTGACACTGAGTGATAGTAATATACCGCCTGGGAAGCGCTCGTAGCTTTGCAATTCCGGTTTCTGCAGCAGAACTACGGTAAGATCTCAACGCAGCCTTTGCTTTCTTTGGTCTTTTCCAAGCTCTATCGGATTTTACACAAAAGTAAAGTCCCTGACTTTCAGAACTTCAGCGGATTACGTCGTTTTGGAGTAAGCAATGATAGCTTTCAAAGAGTTTTTTGAACGTGCCACCGGTTTACAACCTTTTCCGTATCAAGAGAAGTTCGCAACTGACGATACTCTTGACGACATCATTACGGCGCCCACGGGAGCAGGTAAAACTGCCGCCGTCATGGTTGGATGGCTGTGGAGACGCTTTCATGGCAACAGTGAAATTAAAAACTCCACACCGATTCGACTCACCTATTGCCTGCCTATGCGGGTTCTCGTTGAGCAAAGCTTGAGATGCGCCGCCGAGTGGTTGACCAAGGTTGATTTAGTCGATCAGGTTGGATTGACTCAGCTCATGGGCGGGGAAGACGCCAATGAATGGTATTTGCACCCGGAAAAGCCGGCAATTATCATCGGCACTCAGGATATGCTTTTATCCCGGGCAATGAACCGTGGATACGGCATGAGCCGTTATCGCTGGCCGATTGATTTTGCTCTTCTGAATAATGACACCCTTTGGGTGCTCGACGAAGTGCAGCTTATGGGCAGCGGTCTTGCAACCACGGCGCAACTTCAGGCTTTTCGCACGAAATTCCGCACAATGGGCGGTTGCAAATCCGTCTGGATGTCCGCCACATTTCAGAAAAAATGGCTGGCAACCGTAGATTTCAAATCAGCGAGTCACAATCTTCAGGAGCTACAACTCTCGGAGAGTGATAAAAGCACACCGACGTTCGAGAAACGCCTTACAGCTCGCAAAAGTTTGGCACGATTACAAATAGTTGATCAACCCAAGGCTGGGAAAAAATCTTCGAAAAAGTCCGCTGAGGAAGAGGAGAGTGAGAAATTTGAAGAAATAGCCAAGAAAGTGCAAGAATTTCATCAGCTCGGATCTCTAACGCTTGTGATCATGAATACCGTTGACCGCGCTAAGAAACTTTACAAGATGTTGACCAAAGACACGTCTGTGGATTCAGGTAACACGGCCCAAAATAAACCCGAATTGCTTCTCATCCATTCTCGTTTTCGTCCTCCTGAGAGAGCAGCCAAAATCAAAAAACTGCTTGCGCCGATACCAGAGCAAGGACGAGTTGTCGTTACTACTCAGGTTGTCGAAGCCGGCGTTGACGTATCCGCAACCGTTTTGTTTACCGATGCAGCCCCATGGGCTTCATTGGTCCAAAGATTTGGGCGTTGCAATCGCAAAGGCGAAGATCTGGAAGCTAAGGTTTTCTGGATGGATATATTTCAAGGTCAGAAGAAGACTCAAGAGAGCGCTGCGCCGTACGATGAGGAAGATGTTCGTATCGCCATTGAGCAGTTAAGAAAACTTACCGATGTCAGTCCGCAATCATTGGAGAATCACATTGCCGGCCTAACACAGGAGGAAAGAGAAGCTTTATTTCCTCACTCTACGGGTCACGTGATTCGATCCAAGGACATTATTGAATTGTTTGATACAACTCCTGATATTGCCGGCAATGATATCGATATTTCCCGTTTTATTAGAGAAGGCAATGAATTTGACGTTCAGGTCTTCTGGCGAGAGACGGATAAAGAACATCAACTTGAAGAGGAAAAAGCGCCGAGTCGGGAAGAATTGTGCTCCGTGCCGATTTCTGGTTTTCGCGAATTTTTGAAATCCGGGAAAAGAGCTT
Source organism: Desulfomonilales bacterium (assembly GCA_038250835.1). Classification (GTDB taxonomy): domain Bacteria; phylum Desulfobacterota; class Desulfomonilia; order Desulfomonilales; family Desulfomonilaceae; genus JBBSBY01. Next base: position 96,348 of record JBBSBY010000004.1, read on the forward strand.
ACCTTTGGGATTTCCTTGAGAAACGGTGGAAACTTCAAACAAAACAAGCAGAAGTGTTTCCCGGCCGAATATATTTGGTCCCGGCTGCGGAAGGCGGTTACAGTTCTGAATTGGGTTGGGACGAGTCATTCTCGGATAAAGTTAAGACCATCGGCTTTTCAACCGAACTCCCGGATTCCAATGATGCGGACAAGTTCGCTGTAAAACCCGACCGGGAAACAATTTCGGAACATACCAACAAGGTGATTGAGCAACTGGATGCAATAATTAGGGGGATCGCCGGCTTACTATCAAGTGACGATGTAGAAACTTTACGAATGGCGGCCATATGGCACGATAGAGGGAAAGCTCACGAGGTGTTCCAGGAGGCAATAAAGGGAAACCCGACTGGCGCCTCGGGTGATTGGGCAAAGGCGCCCGAAATCGGTCGCTATAAACGGCCCGGATTCCGGCATGAACTGGCCTCGGCATTGGCCATGCTCAGCGCGGGAATTCCAGACCTGAGCTGCTATTTGGCGGCTGCTCATCACGGCAAGGTAAGACTTTCGATTCGATCTTTACCGATCGAGAAAAAGCCTCCACACCTTGATATCAGATTCGCAAGGGGAATTTGGGATGACGACCATCTACCTGAAGTGACTTTGGGTTCCGGTGAAAAGGCCCCTGGCGTCACCTTATCATTGGAGCCCATGGAACTCGGATTAAGCGACAACGGTGAACCAAGCTGGACTGAACGAATGGTGCGGCTCCG
>JBBSBY010000005.1:0-82763 GCA_038250835.1 Desulfomonilales bacterium
GTTTGGCCGCGTTCAGCGCCCAGTATGGTTCTCTCAGCATTTGTCTTGCCAATAGCACGATGTCCGCCTTGCCGGATTCGATAATTTCATTAGCCTGCTCGGCTTCAGTAATCAACCCCACCCCTGCAGTAGCAATATTCGCTTCTCGCCTGATGCGATCCGAGAAAGGTATTTGCCAGCCCGGACCAAACGGATATTGGTTATGGTCAGGGCTGTTGAATCCTGAACTGCAATCTATGAGGTCCGCGCCGGCATTTTTCAAGATTTTGGAAAGTTCCACTGATTCGTCAATTGTCCAGCCGTTTTCCACCCAGTCTGAACACGAGATCCTCACCGTCAACGGCAAATTCTCCGGCCAAACTTTCCTCATTTCAGTAAATGTTTCCAGAACAAATCTTATTCGGTTCTCAAAGCTGCCGCCATATTCGTCTGTTCTTTTGTTTGATAGAGGTGAATAGAATTCGTGGCATAAATAACCGTGGGCCGCATGAAGCTCCAACCAGCGATAACCGGCGGCAATGGCTCTCTTGGTGGATGCTGCGAAAGCTTGTTTGACTGTTTCAATGTCGTCTTTTGTCATCTCTCTGGGAGTTTTCCAAAGCTTCTGCCCAAAAACAACCGGACTCGGCGCGATCGTTTCCCAGCCGCCGTCTTCGTCCGTTAAATGATTGTCGCCGTCCCAAGGTCGTGCTGCGCTGCCTTTTCGGCCTGCGTGGGCCAACTGAATTCCGGGAACGGCGCCATAGGTTTTTAAGAATTTGGTGATTCTTGCCAGAGGTTCGATTTGATCGTCATTCCATAGCCCGGCGTCATGCGGAGATATACGGCCTCGCGGTTCCACAGCGGTAGCTTCAGCTATGATTAAACCCGCCCCGCCTACAGCTCGCGATCCCAGATGAACCAGATGCCAATCACCTGCGCAACCATCGTGGGAGACATATTGACACATCGGGGAAACGCCTATTCGGTTCCGCAGCGTCACATCTTTTACTTGAAACTCATCAAACAATTTAGGCATTTAATTTCCTTTACCCATACAAATTAAGAATTACATACTACACTTAGTCAAATTCTTTTAATGTGATGTCATTAACTTAGCGCTTCAAATCTCCAGTGACAGCGTCAAGAGAATGACGCTGGTTATCTATAAATAACATTATTATAGTTGAGCCTTGCGCTTGTCGCAATATTGAGTAAGTCTTCCCTATCTAATACATACCTAAAACATTCATTGTTTCTTTGGAAACGGACTTACGACGTGATATATTGGTTTACGCAACTACGGCTTTGTTTTGCAGATGAACGGACGCGTTACAACTGAGCTAAATCAATACTGTTCGGGTGAAACAATATGCGACGATATAAATGGTTTTACATCCCGGCATTCGCTATTTTAATAACGGCGCTTTCATGGACTATCGCCCCTGCGCAGCAGGTTTGGACGAAATGTCACATAACGTGCCGATGCCTCAACGACAATTCTGTTGGAAACTTTGCCTTTGACATACCGATCGATAAATCTCCGGATATAGGTTTTGAGGCTGATTGGGCTTGTCGAGTTTATGGCCAAAGGGCATGCTCCGACGGTTGCAATGGACTGAAATATTCATACACATACCAAACCGTCAGTCCGTGATCTTTTGCTCATGTGATGATGGCGATTGGCAGGTCCATTTCGTGTCCGGTTTCAAGACGAGGTATAGACTCAATCACAGGCTGCCAGAAAAGTTGAGATGAGATGATCCAGCACCATGTGGACATCTTCGACGGGTCCATATTCCCCTTTATTGGTCTTTACATGAATTGAATGATGAGCGATTCGCTTCATTTCTCCGCCGTCAAATCCAACAAAAGCCACTGAAATCCCTTTATTCGCCGCCGCGTATTCCAAAGCTTTCACAGTATTGGAGGAATTTCCACTTGCTGAAATAGCAACCACTACGTCACCCGGTCGCATGAGATTGCGCAACTGCCATGAAAAAACATTTTCATAACCAATATCATTGGCGAGACACGTGAGAAATGCGCTATTTGAAGCGAGACAAACCGCTCTAAAGGGAATCTTGCCGTCCTGGGATGCTCCAAAGCCAAGATCGTTCGCAAAATGAGCCGACGTAGCGGCGCTTCCGCCGTTTCCACATAAAAAGATCACCGATCCTTTTGAACGCGCCTCTCTAAATAGATCGATTACCGCTCCGATGGATTCGAAATCCAGATTAAGTAGAATTTCTGCAAGATGATTTACGTACAGCTCAGCGTATTTGCTTCCCGATTCATTGCAGAGTTGAAAAATATCCTTTAACAGAGACATGTTTGCTCTTTCTAAATTCCCGCAGCTCGGGAAATTCCAAGGGACCCCTTGAGATCGTCTATTTCTTCGTATCCAGTTAATTTTAAAAAGGCGTTTTCAAGATTTCCGTGGGTTTTTGCAATAGTGGTCTTGATGTTCGTCGGGGAGTCCGAAGCTATGATCTTGCCCTTGTGAATAATCGTCACCATGGAACAGATTTCTTCAGCCACGGCAAGTGTGTGAGTGGATAGAAACACGGCCATGCCCCGCGATTTGGCCATTTCAGTAAACAGATCCTTAACCAGTCTCACTCCTCGTGGATCAAGACCCACCATGGGTTCATCAATGATAAAAATTTTTGGTTTGTGCAACAATGCCGAGCTTATAATTAATCGCTGCTTCATCCCATGGGAATAACCCTCGATAAGCTCATCTTTCCAGTTTAGAAGCTCAAACATCTCCAAATAGCGCATTCCAAGCTCGTTCAAATCGGTCTTGGATACATTGTAAAGCCCCGCGCTAAATTCGAGAAACTCCCATCCGGTAAGTTTCTCGTACAGATACGGCCTATCGGGGACAAACCCGGTAAGCGCCTTGGCCTTCTCCGGTTCTATGGCGAGATCATGGCCCGCTAATATAATTTTACCCTCGTCAGGTCGCATTAACCCGGCGATCATTCTTATAGTGGTTGTTTTACCTGCGCCGTTAGGGCCCAAAAATCCCATTACTTCGCCGGGAGGAACATTTAATTCGATGTTATCAACTGCTAAAGTTTTGTTGAAATGTTTAGACAAGTTTTCAATGCGGATCATTCAACGGCTATCCTGCTTCCAATACTTTTAACTTCAATTTTCCTATATAGGACAGCACGTTCACATGTTTGTCAATATCACCGTGCAGCAAAGTCACGTACAGCGGCGTAACCGGCGCCTTGTTCATTAGAGGATCAGCCGAAAACCATGAATCTCCCGCCCAATAATTAACCCAGGCGTGGTATGCGAAACCTTCATCCATATGCACAAGACCTACGGAAATCCTGGCGGGAATACCGACCGCTCGCGCCAACGATACCGCCAAGACGGCGTGTTCATTACAATCACCTTGACGACTCATCAGCGTGGTGTATGCGTCGGGAACTCCGGGAGTAGGGACCTTCTTCAGGTAGCTATAAACGAATTCATTAATCTTTAGAGCGGCTTTCACCGGGTCTTTCTCAGAGCCGACAACTTTTTGGGCAACCTTCTTCACTTCAGAATTGTCGCTCCTTATGAAACGCGAAGATGTTAAATAGCTCTGCATTTTGGGATCTATGTTCGGTAATGTGTATGCGGCTTCCGGGATGGTTTCCCTTTTCAGTGTTACTTCAGTCCCGCTCACGTGTTGTCTGAATTCGTCCGACGGAATGACGAGGTCCAATCCCATGTGCGCCTCAAGTTTGAGATACTCTAGCTCCTTATCCGGTACAGATCCTTCTAAAGGAACTGAAGTGAGCTCGATCATATCAGGTAAGTCTTTCAGCGGCATATTCATTTCACGAGCGATATCGGCTTTGTGGGATCTTACGACCGTCATGTTCAGAGGCATACGACCCTTCAGAAGCCTGCCGCCTTCGTCTATCCACATGGTTAGTTCAACGGATCTGAATGTCGCTTTGACTCGCCAGGCGTTCAACTTTTCACCGGAGATATCGACATCCGTCTGTTCAAGCACCTTGACCACGGCGTCCCACTTGTTCCCATCCAACGGATCAAATACTGGGATGATGATTTCATCGCCGACTTTGAGCCCGGCGAGCGGAACCGGCAAACCGAGGGATCTGGAAATGCGCGGAGCGTCGTACAGTTTGAGTTTACGGCTCCCCCCACCTTTTGAACTCGGAGTATCGATTATGAGATCGCGACCGTTCATTCTTCCGGTATGTTCAAAGGAGACGATTCCGGACGCTACTTTTAGGTTAAACGATATTAACCTGAAGTTTTCATCTACAACGGACTTACTTGCGATTCTGACGGGCTTTACCTGACCCTGTATGTTCAACGAAATGTTTAGGTCGTCCCTCAAAACCCATTTGGATCCATCTTTAACCTGCCGAGAACGACCATATCCGGCGTAAGCTCCTCCCAATCGAACCATGAACCAATCATCCGACTCCGCTGCGGCAATCTGATAAGCGTCAACATCTCTACTGTGAGCCGGAGAAATATAGTGTTCACGAAACATCATCCCCATCAAGACCAGCCACACACAGGCAACAACCACGGTGATGAAGGGATTAAATCGCGTCCAGTAAGGCTTCGGCCATCTTGACATTTCACAATCTCTTTTTTACTAATTCGAGGAATTCCTCATTATTGTGAAGGACCTGTTCAGCCTCGGAATCATCCAGGCCCGCGCCTCTAAGAATTTTTGTCGCAGTTTTTAAATTGATTAAGTTTTCCGGCGCATGCGAATCCGTGTCTATAACTAATTTGGCGCCACTCTTCAGGGCTATTTTAGCCACATGACCATTGGTCAAACTGTGACCGCCTCGGGCGGTGATTTCCAGACGAACCGAGTTTTCCGCGGCTAAGTCGGCTTCTTCTTCAGTTAATAATCCAGGATGAGCGAGAATATCGACTTTGGCTTTAATTGCGGCCATGTTTGTGCCGGGCGCCACCGGTTCAACAGGGGTTTCACCGTGCGTCACCACTATAACCGCGCCTAGGTCACGAGCCTGTATTGTAAGATCTCCAATAAGCGCCGGGGGCACGTGGGTGAGTTCTATCCCTGGAATGACCAATGTTTCCTGAACCTGATTCAACTCCCGCGCCACCTTGACGATTCTCGGAATAATAAAATCGAGGTTGGACCCGTCTCCGTGATCAGTAAGACCTATAGCTCGATAACCAATGACATGAGCTCTGCGAACGAGTTCACTCGGATTCAGAACTCCGTCGCTCAAAAAGGTATGGGTATGAAAATCTATCACTGCGCACCTCCGGAAGCTTGTCGGTCGATGGTGTTTACGACTCCTAGTTTCGCCGTATCATTTCCCTATTTGTAATGGATATCTTCTCCACAATTCTCGATCCATCATGTAGAGGGAGCCGATCAAGAAGAAGGTTACCTATTTTTGCTGCGAATCATCATCATTCAACATTTCAATCGTTATCAGGACACCTTTAGTCTAAACGCAATTAAGCCGTATTTTCCAAAATCGCCATTGGACGTGACTGTTTCGGAATAGACCGTATCCCCCCTGAATGTGTTTGGTGATGGAGCTAATTTATCTTAGACCCTGCGTTAAATAAGCGCGTGCGGAATGCCTTGACTAAGGTTATGCGCTAAATCCGTATGGGGGTACCGAAATCGCATAAACAATGATCATTCGATTACCACCCATACATTGAGATTTACAACGGGGCTAAACTTCCAGTGAATTAAAAAATTGTAACCGTTACTTAACCCTTTCGCAAGCGGATTGACAATAAGGAGCTTCTTCAGGGTCATTAACATCGCAAACCGGACACGCGCATACTTCGGCGCCGTCAAGGGGTTTTTCGTAAGCGGCGCCTTTTTGTTTTGCCTTATAATCTTCGATGGCTCTATGCAGAGCGTCTGCGCCCAGGTTAGAGCAATGATGCTTCTTCTTGGGAAGGCCTTCAAGGGCGTCGATTACGGACGCGTTGGTAATCTGCATCGCCTCGTCCAGAGTCTTGCCCAGGGCCATTTCGCTCACCATGCTGGACACCGCTATGGCCGCGCCGCATCCAAATGTTTTAAATTTCACGTCCACAAGCTTATCGTCTTTGACTTTGATGAAAAAGGCCATTATATCGCCGCACGCGGGATTACCCACTTCACCGACTCCATCCGCATCGGGTATTTCACCGACATTTCTCGGATTTTTAAAATGATCCATTACAACTTCACTGTACATATCGCTACTCCCGGTAACTTTTAAGATGCCCGTCCAGCTTTAAATTTAGCCGTTCGTTTGTAAAGCGGAGACATATCCCGTAATTTTTGCACAATCGGAGGCAAAATTTCAATCACATCCGCCACATCCTGTTCGGTATTGTCCTGACCTAATGTGAATAACAAGGAACCCTGCGCCGTTCCGGCGTCGATCCCCATTGCCAACATGACATGTGACACTTTCAAAGAGCGTGAAATGCAAGCCGAACCGCTGGCTATTTTGACGCCTTCCATATCCAAAAACAATAGCATTGATTCCCCTTCAACGTATTTTACTACCACACTTACATTGTTGGGAAGGCGATTGGTTGTCGGACCCACCACATGGACGTCCTCCATTAAAGAGGGCAATGATTTAATCAGCTTGTCCCGGAGCGGAACCATATGATCAATTCTCGACTGCATTTCCTCCGCGGCAATTTCAGCAGCCTTTCCCATGCCTACAATACCGAGCACGTTTTCAGTGCCGGCTCTCAGCCCTCGTTCCTGGATTCCTCCGTCCATAAGGGGGGCAATACGCGTACCACGCCGCACATAAAGGGCCCCTATTCCCTGCGGGCCATACATTGGATTTGCCGCCATGGACAGTAAATCTATATTCATTGCCTCAACGTCCACAGGAATTACCCCAACCGTAGCGACTCCGTCGGAATGAAACGGAATTTTGTTTGCCCGCGCTATAGCTCCAATCTCCGCCACCGGCTGAATAGCGCCCATCTCATTGTTTCCGTGCATGACTGAAATAAGAATTGTCTGGGGAGTTATAGATTTTTCTACGTCTTCGGGATCTACGACGCCATATTTATCGACCGGTAATCTGGTAATCTCAATTCCTTGCTTCTCCAAGGCTTTGACGGCGTGCATTATTGAAAAATGTTCTATGGAGCTGATGATTACATGATTTCCACGGGATTTTGAGGCTGCGACCACACCCTTCAGCGCCCAATTGTTTGATTCCGTGCCGCCTGAAGTGAAGATTACATCATCCGTTCGGGCATTAATCAGCTTGGCCGTATTATCCCGAGCATCATCAACGGCCTCTGTGACTTCCTCACCCAAACTGTGCATACTTGAAGGATTACCGAATTTTTCCGTTAAAAAAGGCAGCATAGCTTTAATTACATCCGGATGAACCGGACAAGCGGCTACGTGATCCATATTAATTGTTCTCATAAATTACACCCCCGAGGCCGAGCCAAAGGATTATTTCATACTATACATTAGTATAAGTATAATACCTGTCAATCCCAAGCTTGTGAATTGCGATTATATTACCGGATGTGTTATTTTGAGGCTCAAATTCACAAACCGATGTTTTCCGTAATTAGGGAGAACTTTCGGTCCGATGACGAGAGGATAACTGTGAGCGCGCTATATGGAATAACTCGGGAGGAAGCTTTAGAATTAATTTCTGCACACCTGCCGTCTGAGAACATGAAATCCCATTCATTAGCTTCTGAAGCTATCATGCGTGATCTGGCGGACAAACTGGGAGAAGATCCGGAACTCTGGGGATTAACGGGGCTGTTGCACGATCTGGATTATAACCAGACCAAAGACCAAATGAATCGGCACACGCTTGTGACTGAAGTCATACTGCGGGACAAAAGGGTGGACGATAAAATTATTGACGCGATTAAGCGCCACAACGCCGAGAATTTAGGCTTGACTCGCACCGAACCAATCCATTTTGCGTTGACGGCGGCGGAAACTATCACAGGATTACTCGTGGCTGCGGCGCTGGTTAATCCGGAACGTAAGATTACCGCATTAAAGGTCAAATCCGTTAAAAAACGTATGAAAGCTAAAGAATTCGCAAGATCGGTTAATAGGGATCACATACGCTTGTGCGAAAGGTTGGGACTTGAGCTAGATGACTTCATCGACACCAGCATCAATGCCATGGCAAAGATTGCGCCTGAAATTGGTTTATAGAATCTCGAAAGTTTAACTAGAATCGCTCCGCTGAGCCCCCTAACCTACAAGCCGTGAGCCTCGCTCTCCGTGAGTCAACAGGCGCGTATTTATTAGCACGACGGACCATCTCGACATCGTGTCGAGCAAAGTGATTGATAATCAGACCTCTCGGAATCTATTTCAATTCAGCAAAACGGAGGACCTGCAATGAGCCAAAAAGCGTACCAAGAGGCCGCTAATTTCATAAGCGATAATTTAAGATTACGAACTCAGCCGATTGCGACAAAATTCCTCACTGATCTCACCTTTCCCGAGAAGACCATCAGACCCGGTAAGACATTGGCTAAACGTATTACCATTTGTCAAGCCGTCACTTTGGCGAGAGTATATGGCTGGACTGTTGGGCTTGCTCCCGAAGATCTTATATGTGTTCCCGCGATGATCACCTTCGGTTTCACCAAAGCTTCCGACCAGCCGAAGACCGTGGGTAAACTTTTCTGCAATGTGACTTTCAGCAAGGACCGTGAAACGGGCGACAACGAGGGGCAATCCATGCAATTCCTGGTAAGTGGGGAGTTTAAGGGGATTCTGCTTACTCCGCTTTTAAAGGCCGCCGAAGAACCCGACACTATTACTATTTACGGGAATCCTGCGCAAATTATGCGACTAAATCAAGCCTGGACTTACATCACGGGATCCAGAATTACCGGCAATTTCGGCGGTAAAGTCGAATGCTCCGAATATTTGATAGCTCCTTACAAAACCAAAGCTCCGAGAGTAGCCATTCCCGGAGGTGGAGATCGCATTTTTTCCATGACCCAGGACGATGAAATGGCCTTCGCCTTACCTGGAAGTGAAATCAATAATCTGGTGGATGGTTTGAAAATGGCCGGGAAAAAAATCGGGGCAAAATATCCGATTACCTTTTATCAAAACTTTCAACCGGAATTTCCGAAATATTATAAAGAATTGGCCGATGAATTAGAGATTGACAAATAAGAGTTTTTGAAAATTAAGGTGGGATGGAGCCGGGTAAGACTGAGCCTAACATCAGTCGATACCCGGCCAAAAGCCTACTTACTTTTTCTTAGGGTTTTGCTTTAATTGGTAGTCGGCGCCATTCTTCTTCGAGTTCTCTTCGATTACCACCTCACTGGGAACCCAATCGCCGTTCACTTTTTCCTGGTAACTGAAGTATCTGTGATCTTTGGGCAATTTTGAAACAGGGACCAAATCCGCTTCATTTGCCGTGAGGTCAACCTGCTCCTTGAGAATGCCCCTGACATATTCTATGTTCGATTCAAACACAACTGGGTCCGGCATTTCCTTAGGAACGACGGAGGTCGGATCTTTATCTTCACGTCGTTTGAGTAAATCCGCGGCTATCTTCAGATGCTCTATTTCCATGTCCAAGTGGGTTTCCCAAATGTGCTTAATATATTCGTTCGGCTCCTGATTCATAAAAGACCAATACAAATAGCACTCAACGTATTCATGTAACAGCATCATTTCAAACCAGGACGCTTTTGGGTCTAACAGACTCTCGTATTGCGTAACGTGCTGCTCTTCAATTTCGGCAATCTCAAGATACAAAGCCCTTCCCAGAGGGTCAGTCAGTCTATTGCCCATATTCATATAAAAGTTCATTGTCTGCTGCTCACCGGCCATCAGGAGCAAACAGTATAATGATGTGAGAGGATCAGATTTCTTACGATCAATGGGTTTACGAACGTCGTCGTATGGGTGACGATGCTCTTTCTTTGTCGGACGTCCCGGAAGCACATCCGTGTAGTCCCTTACTATGGATTCGGCTTCCTTGCCTTCAAGCGTCTCCATCAGATTGGCATAACGATATAGGTGGTCAAAATCTTCGAGCAAACCAAAGTCAAAAACATCCTTCACGTAAGGGTCTGGAACCGTCCGGGCAAGAAACGCGGTCAGATCTACCGCGACTTGTTCATATCCAATTGTGGCCTCTAGTATGGAGGCTTTGCCCGGGACCAGCCAATTAACCGCTTTTTGTTGCTGTTGCTCAATCCGCCTCACCATAGCCAATTGGCGCGTTAAATCCGGGTCGATGGCGTGACGAGCGAACTGATGCTGAAATAGAGCCGCTTCCACTTCAATTCCGTTCATTAGTATGATTCGAGCCTGGGAATAAGGATGAACGGCGCTCTTGCTATAGGTCGAAGAATTAAGTTCAGACCATGTTCGCAGTTGCTTTTCGAGAGGCATTCCTTTCTCTTCAAGCGGATTAAAACTCATTAATTTTTCCTTTCGGTAATAATTGGGAGAATAATAATTGGGAAGACTCCCCACGTTTCATATTAAGGCAATGACGCACGCCCGGCAACATTTAACTAGGTGGGTAGCTTATAAAAACTCAGGAGTTTAATACTTCTTGAACGGCAAATAGCAGTTCATTGTGTAGGAAAGGTTTGTTCAGCACTTTCTTTGCGCCGAATTTTTCGGCTATGCCGAGGTAAAGGTCGGAAGGAACAACCCCGCCGCCGGAAATAGCTATGATTTTCAAATCAGGGCGGATGGCCAACAACTCACGTATTGTTTGAATGCCTTCTTTTTCAGGCATAACTAAGTCGGTGATCACCAGGTCAACATTCTCGCGCTGAAAGCAGTCTATTCCCGCTACTCCATCGGATTCGGCAAGAATGCTGTAGCCGGCTCGCTCAAGGGCTTTGGTCATAAAGTCAAGGATCAACGGTTCATCATCAATAAGAAGTATTGTAGTCATTTTAAATACACGGTTTTAAACTCGGTTTAAATTAATAACATTTTCAATCCATAACAGCCAAGCTTATAATGCTCATTCACGTAAATTTGCGGTAGCCGTCTCAAAACGGAAAAGAGTGACAAAATTATGTTGCGTCGTATTGGGTGTGTTGTAAATAATTTGTTTGTGTCCAAGCATTGTGCTAATGCTAAATAGTTAAGCAAGTTTGGTTATGTAGCAAATAGACGCCCGTATGATAATCTCAGAAATTTACAGTCGGAGCTCTATACCAATTAATATGTCACATTGGGTTCGTTTTCTCGTAAATTAATAACTATGGGCTTAATATTAAATAAAAACCATTTCCGTTACACGGCGCCGACTATAAGATTACTTGCGCGGCAGAGACGTCGATGTGTGAAAGGAGTCCTTGTTTTATGAACGCGAGCCCGCTGAAGTTCTCCATTATAGTGGTAGTCCTAAATCGTAAAACAACGATTCAAAGATGCATCGACAGCGTAGCGAATCAAACTTACCATAATAGAGAGCTGATAATTATCGACGGCGGTTCCTCGGATGGTACCATCGAGATCATAAAAAATAGAACGTCGGCAGTAGATCAATGGATTTCGGAACCCGACAACGGCATCTACAACGCAATGAATAAAGGTGTTGATCGGGCTACCGGCGATTGGATCATATTTTTAGGCGCTGATGATTTTTTGATAGCTCCCGATGTCCTTGAACGGGTTGCAACAAGACTGTGTTCCACCAATTTCTGTGACAAGCTGGTTTATGGCCGAGTGGCGGTAGTTTCGGAAGACGGCGGAGTCATTGGAGATTGGGGGGACTTCAATCACCAGATTCTTGGATTACCCCACCAAGGCACATTCCACCACAGATCTTTTTTTGAAACTCACGGCAGATTCGACGAATCCTTCAAAATTGCGGGTGATTACGAATTGCTGCTGCGCGAACTCAAATGTGCGCAGGCTCCCTACATGCCGGATATAGTAGTCGCGGGTTTTTCCAACGGCGGCGTCAGCACCGACCTTGATTCGGCGCCGATATACTGGATTGAATATGCGCGAGCCCAGCGCGTGAACGGCATATTCCCATATACCGTGCCTTGGTGTCGTTGTTTTTTCAGCGCAGCATTATTTTGGACATTAGGCAAAATAATGCCGGAACAGTGGACAAAGCGCTTTAAAACAAGGTACGCGGATTGTCGATTAAAGACGGCATGCGGCTTTGATCTTGATAAAACCGATGAATGCGAGGCGCACATTTCGGTCCTTGTAAATAATCCGCCGGCGATAGCCCGACCTATTGATGAATAGTGGAGTGAACTTCGGTCGCCTGAGTACTCCACTATGTCGAACTCCTGAGCTTAATGCAGGTAACCTACTTTTTTTATTGTTAAAAGCCGGCGATTTACGGGTTTCGTCCATACTTCGGCATTACGCCGATTGATTGAGCAGTTTGGGCTGATGCAAGGCAGTCCATCAAATCATAGTGTTTTAGCGGCTCAATCAACCGACGGCGCCGCAGGACACAGTCGGGCACGATGGTTTTAATAACCGACGAGCCTCTATTTAACCAGGGTTGGTTCGTTAAAGTACCGGCAACCAAGGCACGGTCCAAGTTTAACTTTTGCCATTTGTTTCGAATATCTCTGAACTTGGGTCTTCCTCCAGCCTCTGCATGCCTCTTTGGTAACTTTGCTCACCATGCCGGGCAATTGACAATCCCTGAGATCACGCCGAAGTTTAAATTTTTTCACCAAATCTTCAGTGGATTCAGGTTTACATGGCGCTTGAGGGATATCCAGTTGGGGCGGCAAGTCTAATACTTTATTTTTGACTTTACTGCGAAAACTTACCGGCCTGCTTGAATCCGCGCGCAACATCTCATTCAACGGTCTCTTCTTATTGTCTATCGTGAGATAGGCGGGTCTCAGTCTTGTCTGTGGATTCTTAGTGTTAGCTCTCCCAACATAATCATTAGTCGGGGAATCAGCGGCTTCCTTTTCATTGTAGTCCAATTGGCCGTCCATTCCATTTTCGTGATAATCATTTTCTAAGATCTGATCGACTGGTCTTCCGGTGAACAGCATGTGTGTCTCCATTTTAGATGCGCATGAGCGGCGATATTGAATTGGCGGATTACAATGGCGTTTCAGAGTGAATTACTTGTGCGCTCATTGAAACTCCGAGGAATTTCCACTTTCGTTGTGATTTGCGTTGCCGGCTTCCGTACAACAAACTTAATGAATAAGAGTAACTTTAGACCTTAAAGTTCCATATTTATGTCCAAATTATATAATTTTGTTTATATTAATTTAAAGTAATATGTTCATCGGATGCGCTGATCTTGCCGACAGGTTTGTTAAGTGTGATTCTATGAGACAAATAGCCAATAATCGCTGATAGTTAATGTCTTATCATTTGTTTACGGAGTTTACGCGCTGCGCTAACCATGAGTGCGGTTTGCTTTATTGTTTCGCTTTTGTTTAGGAGATCCTTATAAGCCCCCCCTCACGACGGATAAGACCAACATGGGCAATAACCCTTTAACGTGCCCCGCCAAGTCGCAAACAGTTATGTTCCGGAATGTTGACGCGGTTTTAAAGCTGAGATGGCGGCGCATCTTATCTTTCAATGTCACCGACTCTCTTGCCGCACTTTGACTTGGGTCAATTACTTTGGCATTTATTTATGCTTAAGATGAGAAATACCGGAGGCGTACATGACGGACGAAACAGCTCTTTGCGTTCAGGTCGATATTTCCGATCGGGATATTTTTGAAGCAATGAAGGAGATTTCCGGGTATCTGGACATCACACCCGGGGACTTTAAAGAAGTGTACCTAAAAGCATATAGACATGCGCTTGAGAGACTTGTGGGCTCCGTGGTCGCCCAGGACATCATGATCAGAAAGGTCGTGTATGCGCGTGATACGGATCAGCTCAAAGCCGCGGCAGCCAAAATGTCCGCAGCCAAAGTCTCAGGGATTCCTGTTCTCGATGATCAAATGCGCGTAGTCGGTATCTTGACGGAAAAGGATTTCTTTAAAGAGATGGCGCGAGGAGTCGCTTCAAATTTCATGGACGTTATTTCTAATTGCCTAAATGGGCGGTATTGCCTGGCCGCGCCGGCGCGTGATCTTTTGGTTTCGGATGTAATGACCAAGTCCGTAATCACGGTATCTCCTAAAACGGCGGCAATGGAGATTGCAGATTTGCTGAGCCGCAAAGGGATCAATCGTGTTCCTGTTGTGGACGAATCCAATCAATTACTTGGAATTATATGTAGGTCTGATTTAATGGCGCCCCAGGTGAAAATCAAATGATGTCGTATTTTGCAAAAATGAAGGGCAGCTCCACAAGTCCGCCTGCCGTAGGATACCGGGAGATTCTATGGTCATGGATGGGAGCTTTCCTGGGAATGCTCTCGGTCAGTTATATAAATTTTAAAATGTTGACCGGCCCCAATTCGGTTTTCCTAATTGCGTCCTTCGGAGCTTCAGCGGTGCTTATATACGGGGCGCCCAAAAGTCCTCTTGCGCAACCTCGTAATGTCATCGGCGGGCATGTTCTTGCCGCCATAATCGGCGTGATAGGCTATAAGCTGCTGCCAGATTTAATTTGGATTGCCGCGCCGTTGGTTGTGGCCACGGCAATCGCCCTAATGCACTTTACAAAAACCCTGCACCCTCCCGCCGGCGCGACAGGTCTTGTAGCGGTTATAGGCGGACCGGCGATTTACGACCTTGGATTCTCTTTCGCCCTGACGCCCATTGGGCTGGGGGCTTTAATACTCACGTTAATTGGAATATTGTTCAACAACATCCCCAGCAATCGACGGTATCCTGAGTTTTGGATTTGATGTTATTCGCTCCGTGACAACATCTGTTCTCTAAAATAGTGTTCATTCCCCACATCACCTTAATTACTTACTTGCATCCTTTGACAAATCTATGGAAATAATTGCGCTTATTCGCTCAATTACCTTCAACTTATCAACGGCAATCGTTCCAACGATAAGTTTATCCACACAATTTGTTTTCCTAATCAATGAAAAACCCTCCGCTTCCAGTTTGTCCATTAGAGCCACGGAAATAACGCTTGCTTTAATGCTGATCTTTATTCGACCATTCTCAATTTTGATACCTAACTGGGACGTATCTGCGCCTTTCGTGGTTAAGTTGTAAAGTTTTTGAAGCTTTTGGGACAGTTTAGACGGTCCCTGAACCTCATCCTTGTGGTCAGATTGCTGTTTGGCCGATTCTTGCGCTTCCGTTGGTTCATTTCCCTTCCATTTGGCTTCAGACGGAGATGCCGGCCCATTGACTTTAGACTCGGGGCGTCTTCCCTGAACCGGATTTAAAAAGAACCTTGAAGTTGCGACGCCTTTTGGCGCCATTGCCGGGGCTGTGCGAGCGCCTCCCGGGACCCCTCCGAAAATACGGTCTTCACTAACGCCGTGGGGAAGCTCAACCGGGACAGGAATCGTGATGAGTTCACCTCCATTGGGATTGATCTTCTCTTCCACCGCAACAAAACTGGTGTATTGCGTCATAATCTTGTGAGCGAGCGCGACTGAGATTATCTGTTGTTTGAGTTCTGCTGAGGGATGCCCCGTCTGCATTCCCATCCAGTCTTTTGTCATTAAATCGTCAACTTTGGCGCGTGCCCATACTGAACCGATGGCGGCATTGTTTTCTTCCGACTCAGGCAAATTGACGTTAATGGTTTGCTCATAAGTTTTGCCTGCTGCATTCCCCTTGATAGTGATTGATCCCGACCCGCCCTTTGCGTACTTAGCCTTAAATACCAGTGGTCTATCCGCCCACAGATCGGCAATCTGCGATGGAAACATATCCGTCAGCTCGATACCAGCCGTCGTTAATGTTATATCCGTTAGAACAGGAGCGGCAATCCTCTTGTAAAACTTGGCCGCCACCTCTTCACCGGGACTGTTCAGCAATATGTATTCGGCTTCTCCACCACCGACCTGGGCAATTTTATCCAGCAGAAACCTGTTGACCGAATTGCCGGTCCCAAACGGAAACCATCTGGCTTTACTTTTATATTTTTGAACCAGATCGATGATTTCAAAATCGTTTCCAACATAACCATCGGTCATAAACGTAATTACGCGTAAGCGATTATCAGGCGCAGTCGTCTTCATCACTGATTCAACCGCGTATTTCATCCAGGTGCCGCCCTTGGCTTCGAGTTTAGCAAGATAAGCTAGAGCTTTCTCGCGATACTCTTTAGTATTCGGCTTGGGCTCTGAAAACAGCATGCGAGCCCCTACATTGAAGTCAATGATGTTGAACGTGTCCTTGGGAGACATTTTGTCTATGACAAACCGCATTGTCTCCTTTGCTTTTTCAAGCGGTAGACCGAATTGGGACCCTGAACAGTCAATAACGAAAATTAATTCTCTTGGCGCTATTTCCGCAGGCGTCACCTTCTTAGGCGGGAGCATTATCACTGCGACATAGCCTTCGTTGCCGGCCTTGTGAGCGATAACGCCCGATTGGATTTTGTCGGCTGCTGCTTGATACTTGAGGATAAAGTCACGGTTTGGGATTTCCTTCTTGTTTACGAGTGTTACGTTAGCCTTATTCGGGGAGCTCCGGTTTGTAGTCACTTCATGAAGTTCGGAAGTGATCTTTCCAATGGGAACATCTGCGTCTATAGATATATGTATGTCGATATCATGACCCGCTCGAACGCCCTCTCGAGCGGTCGACGGCGTAATCCTGCCGGCGTCGGGAACGTCTTTTGTATCAGACGCCCACCCGGAACCGGCCTTGCCTGCCGGCGCTCCTGGAATAAACCTGGGACCAACAACCGTGGGGAACGCAAATTTGAAAGCGCCGTCATCGTATGGCAGTAGTTCATTGTAACGAATGGTAATCTCGACTTTGGCCCCCGGCGGAATATTCGCCACAGATTGAGTGAATATGTTTGGTCTCTCCTGATCAAGTAAGGAAGCCGTTTGCCCCTTTTGTTTGGCCTGCTCGTAAATTTGTTTTGCCTCTTCCCTGGTTTTCATCAATCCCTTGATGGTGCGGTCGCCGATCTTCATTTGCATATCATTAACCGCGCCTTTGGAAGACAATGGGAATGTATATATAGCTTCGATGCGATTGGCGCCTGGATTATGAAATATCTGGGTAACCGCAACCTGGGCAATGAAACCGGATATATTCACTTTGACGGTGGTGTGCTCCAGGGGACAAAAACCGCCGGGTTTACCGTCCGGCTCTATGATGGTTAAAGCGCCTTGGCCCCGAGCGCTTTCGCCGAACGCAGAAGACGCCCCTAGAGGGCTCAGCAGAGTCATCCCGACTATTAAACACCAGATGAGCTTTGAAGCGCTCGAACTGTAATTGCGGATGACGCTTAGGCCGGTTCCCAGTGAAAATATTCGCCTCAGTCCGCGATGCAGTGATTTTGACAAGCCGGCGCTCGCCGGATTTAATATCCAATCGTATTGAATGGCTTCCATGGAGATCTCCTTTTTAAACATGTTTACAATCTATTTGAGTATTCGCGGGCTCCATGATTTTGTAACAGGACTGAGCAAATTTTTTGCAGGCTACAAGGCGAAGCAATCACCACAGAACTTTCAATAAACCCTATACATTGCAGTGGCGTCCTAAGTGATTATTCTTTTAGTATTAGCATTACGGAGTTAATTATGTTCATCCCGTCAATCAATGATGATAAGTGCTCTAATTGCAAAGAATGCAGCAAGATATGTCCGAAAATGGTGCTGGAATCCGAGAAGGACTGTATCAAAGTGAACAATCCCATATTTTGTACGGGTTGCGAGGCTTGTTGCGCAGTTTGTCCGAACAGCGCCATAAAAGTCGAAGAAGTCTGATAATAATTAACTTGTGTCGGCAATCTAATGCCACATTTGTGATGAATCATTCTTGACATATGATTTTCATGCGGATACGATGCGCACCAATTATACATATTCTATGATGCCTTACATTTTATAGACTGTTTTTGATGAGAATAGATTCGAGTAAACGCCGGTGTTAAACTTCAATAGTTTAAGGCCGTGCATCACATAGCAGTCATTATGAATGATTGCATATATGTTGATACTCAACTGTTTTGTGAACCGTTTTTTTCAATTGTATTTACTATATAAACAACCAACGTAGGAGGAGAGTGATGACTAAAGCCGATCTGGTATCTAAAATAGCAAAAGACGCCGGCATTTCTCAGAAATCCGCAGATCAGGTGCTATCCGCATTGACAGGCGCTATCCACGACAGCCTGAAGAATGAAGGTCAAATTCGTATTCCCGATCTAGGAACTTTCAAGGTTACTAAACGTAACGCTCGGACAGGAGTGAACCCCAGAACAGGAGATAAAATAGATATACCTGAAGCGACTGTTCCAGGATTTACGGCGGCAAAAGCTCTGAAAGAGTGCTGCAAGAAATAGGCTCAAATGCGCAGAAGCTTATTAGCCGGCCGGCTCACTTTAGCGATGACGACTCTTTGCTTTAGTACACTTAACGATTTGCCGGTATACTTGTAGGTGGTACTACGCTGACGCTTAGGCGGCTGATTTAAAATTGTAAATTGTCCCACGAGAAGGAGCCTTGCGGCTCCTTTAATTGTTTCGAAACATATAAAAAAGGAGTAACTATGTCGTTGTTATCCATTGATCCCGATAAATGTAAGAGCGATGGTATATGTGTCGCCGAATGCCCGATGGGTATAATTCAAATGAGCAGAGACGGCGATGTTCCTGAGGAAGTAGAAGGAGCGGAAGATCTGTGTATTGAATGTGGCCATTGTATGGCGGTATGCCCCCACGGGGCCCTATCACTCCGATCCGCCAAACCGGAAGATTTGCCGTCCGTAACAAGGCAATCTCGTCCTAATCCTGAACAAGCTGAAACCTTCCTAAGATTCAGACGATCCATCAGGTCCTACAAAGATAAGCCCGTGGAGCGGGAAAAGCTCGAAAACTTGATCGAAATGGCTTCTTACGCGCCCTCCGGCCATAATTCCCAACCAGTGAAATGGCTTGTAATCGAAAGCAAAGAGGAAATGAAGCGCATCGCCGGATTGGTCATAGAATGGATGCGCTTTATGCTTAAAAATAATCCCGAGATAGCCAAGCCCTTGCACATGGATCGTGTAACAGCGGCATGGGAACGCGGTCAAGATAGGGCGCTGCGTGGTGCGCCCCATTTGGTAGTCGCTCACGCTAATTCCACATTGGCGCCGTCTCAGGCGGCCTGCGTAATTGCCGTTACCTATCTGGAACTAGCCGCACCAAGCCTGGGGCTCGGCACATGCTGGGCCGGGTACTTTAATGCCGCAGCAAATTTTTATCCCCCGCTTAGCAAATATTTGGACTTGCCGGATAAGCATCTACCATTTGGCGCCGCCATGGTGGGTTATCCGAAGTACGCTTATCACAGGTTACCTTCGCGAAAACGCCCCACAATCACATGGAGATGAGGCTACTTGCCATAAAACTTCTTACTGAATATCCAATAGTATCAGTGATCGGAAATTGACGTGACTCACGTGGATTCGCTGCAAAATACACAACATCGCTAAATCCTCTTGGTTCCCTCTCCACATTTGGAGAGGGTTAGGGTGAGGATAATAGACGGGATTTCACGAAATTAAATTCGAAACACGATCAATTAGTAGGTTCCGGAGGTTGAAATGAAAGTAGGAGTTGTAGGCGCGGGCTTGGTTGGATCAACATCGGCTTATTCTTTGGTTTTGCAGGGTAGTTGCAGTGAAATTGTCCTCGTCGACAAGAATTCCGCGCGTGCCGATGCGGAAGCCGATGACATTATGCACGCGGCTCCTTTTGCTCAGAGGGTGCGAGTCAAATCAGGGGACTATTCCG
This sequence comes from Desulfomonilales bacterium, assembly GCA_038250835.1. Lineage (GTDB taxonomy): Bacteria > Desulfobacterota > Desulfomonilia > Desulfomonilales > Desulfomonilaceae > JBBSBY01. The sequence continues at coordinate 19,810 of JBBSBY010000005.1, forward strand.
ACCTTGCCGGCAGCCGGATTGTTATTGTCGGGGCGGGTGTTGGGCAAAGACCCGGCGAATCCCGCCTCCAGCTTCTCCAACGAAACGCGGATGTCTTCTCACAGGTCATCCCCGGCATTCTTGACCATGCCCATAACGCAGTGCTCTTGATAGTGACTAATCCCGTCGACGTAATGACACATATTGCCGCCGGTTTTGCCGCTGAATACGGAGTTCCATCATGTCGCGTGATCGGGTCCGGCACCACCTTGGATACGGCTCGCTTCAGATCTTTGCTTGGGCGGCATTTCGGCATAGATCCGCAACATGTGCATGGGTATGTTGTTGGCGAGCATGGAGATTCGGAAGTTCTAACGTGGTCATTGGTCTCCATCGGCGTGACCCATTTATCCGAATTTTCAAAAATAACCGGAATAGAGTTGTCCGATGAGCAGCGGACTATCATCGATTCATCGGTCCGTCGAGCGGCTTATCACATAATTGAAGGTAAAGGCGCCACATACTATGGAATTGCCGGGGCGGTCGCACATATTGTGGAGGTCATTCTCAATGATTACCGGGCGCTATTAACTATATCCGCCCGAACTCCCAGGATAGAAGGCGTTGAGGATGTCACGCTTTCAATTCCGAGACTTTTGGGCGGAAATGGTATAATCGGCACATTTCTTCCCCCCTTGTCCCAACAGGAATCCTCAAATCTACGGAAGAGCGCGGAAGTTGTTAGACAAGCCATCACCGATCTCGGAGACAAGTTTCCGAATGACGCCGCAGTCAAAAGTTACATAACCGAGTCTTGTCATAGCTATAATAAAGCCTGGTCTGATGTAGATTGATGGCGCTGCAAGACTAAAGCCACAACCTCTCTTTCAATTTGGCGCGTACTACGGTATACTCATTGCATGCACCTAGGAAAGCTTCGTCAGCAACATAGCGGAGGCGCCTAGGTTAATCTCCCGCGGTATCGAATGAAGATAGATTGCTTGAAAGCGACTATCGTCGGGACATTCCATCTTCACCATTATACCTCGGCAAATCCTCCTTCATCCATGAACCTCCGAATTGCGAGCTTCAGGTCGTGCAGAACGGCCGGTCACGGCGGAATCACCATGGAAAATCACCAGGTATTTAAGGCTATTCTTAACAGCATCTCCGAGGGCGTTTTGGCCCTGGATCGAGATTGGAAAATCTTTTTCTGGAATCTTGCGGCAGAAAGGATCACCGGCATGCACCGGGAAGAGGTTCTCGGTAAAGAGTGTTCCAAAGTGTTTCGGACTCCGTTGTGCGGCGCCAACTGTCCGGTGGACCGAGCTCTATCCTGCGGCCACCCGTACCATGATGTTGAAGTAGCGATCCGTAACAAAAGCAATCACATTGTTCACCTGCTCGTCAACGCCGCGCCGTTGTGCGACGAGGAGGGGTGCATTGTCGGCGGCCTGGAGACCTTTCGCGACGTGTCGCAAAACTATTGGCTACAGGAGGAACTCCAGCAACATTACGGATATCGTAATATCATAGGTCGTAGTGAGGCCATTACTAAGGTATTCGAACAAATGGCCGACCTCATGACTACGGATACTACAGTACTTATCCAGGGCGAATCCGGCACAGGCAAGGAACTCGTCGCCAGGGCTCTACATTATTATGGATCGCGTAGGGAGAGATCTTTCGTAGCCATAAATTGCTCAGCGCTGCCTGAAGGAATTTTGGAAGCCGAACTTTTTGGCCACGTTAAGGGAGCTTTCACAGGGGCCGTTCGCGATCACGTCGGCAAACTGGAGCTGGCCAACGGAGGAACCTTATTTCTCGACGAGATCGGAGAGATCAGCCCTGCAATTCAGGTGAAGTTGCTGCGAGTGCTGGAAGAACGCGAGTTTCAGAAGGTCGGCGACAACAAAACCATCAGGATAGACGTCAGGCTCATAACCGCTACTAACCGAGACCTTTACAAGAAGGTCATCGATAGTTCATTCCGCGACGATCTGTACTATCGCCTGAGTGTGGTTCCCATCCAATTGCCTCCACTACGCGATCGGGTTGAGGATCTCCCCATTTTGATGAGCCACTTTATAGAGAAATTCAACAAGCAGATGGGACGAAATATCCAGGGGATAGCGGACCGCGTGCTGGAAATTCTAGAAGAATACCCCTGGCCCGGCAATGTAAGAGAGCTTGCCAACGCTATCGAACACGCCTTTGTACACGCCAAAGGAGCTCTCATTTATCCCGCCGACTTACCGCTAAGTCTGGTCAACCAGGTCCCTGCAAAGATGAAGGCGAGCCACTCCAAACGAGAGACGGCAATGGACGACCTGGAACGACAATTGATCATTAACGAATTGGAAGCCGCGCGATGGAATAAGAGCGTTGCAGCGCGACGTCTCCGCATAAGCCGCACAACCTTGTGGCGTAAAATAGAAAAGTACTGCATAAGCCAATAGTTTCATCATTGTAACAGTGTTACATTAATGGAACATGACTGAGTTCAGCATGTATTCATTATGTGTTATCCATCATGACGTCGACTCGTGTTTCATGAACGAACCACTTGAGAAGCTCGGAAGCGTTTCATCAGGCGCCGCATGCGTCCTCATTCCTGCTATATCGTCAACTCTCCATAAAATTAAGTTCGATAATAGTGATTCTCGAAAAGCAAACCTGGATAGAATGACAATGTCTTCAATTAGGCCGTCTAATCAATTACATAAAGCCATAAAGCTTCGAGACGCATTCAGAGTTATTATCGTCATTCCAGCGAAAGCTGGATTCAAGTATTATCAATACCTTGCGAGAGTGAGGCTTTATTCTTCTAAACTTTTTCAAAATCCATATTCCCAAAGACACTCCCATCAATAACCCCACATTAGCTCAAAAATCAGTTTCATTTTCAGATTGTGGCACGCCGTTTGCTTTTACCATGGTAACGAATGGACTTTACCAATAATTGCCCGGCCGCGACGAGAGGAGCCTGACTTTGAGGGAAGCCGTCTCGGCCCCACTAAACCGGAAGGAGCGCTCACCATGGCCAAAAAAGTCCTCATCATCGACGACGAGCCGGACATCCTAATTTTCCTCGGAACCTTGCTGAGAAAGAACGGCTACGATGTCTGCGAAGCGTGCGACGGGGTAGAGGGGATGAAAAAGGTGATCGATGAAAAACCCGACTTAGTCTGTCTGGATCTCGTAATGCCGGAGAAAACCGGAATCAAGATGTATCGGGAGATGAGAAAAGACGAACAGCTCAAAAATGTCCCCGTGATCATGGTAACCGGCTTTTCCACCCCGGCCATGGGATACGGAGAATTCAAGAAATTCATCCACGAGAGATCTATACCCGCTCCTGACGGCTACATCGAGAAACCGATTAACCAGGAAGAGTTTTTAAAAGCAGTACGTGAAGTCGTAGGAGCCTGAGTGCGGTCCAGTAAGAGTTAACACATCAGGTTCCTTTTGCCGGCTGGAAAGTCGAGGTCCACCTTGAGCGGAAAACAGACAAAATGGACCGGCATTTTCCGAAGCCTGGGGTTTAGAATAGGTTTAAGTGTCGGTCTTATCCTGCTTGTGTCCTACGTGGTCTTTATCTACCTGGTCCTGGATATATACCAGGACTTCTATTTACGACAGGTAATTCGAGAGGCTGATCGCTTCAGCGCTTCGGTCATACGAGCGACCAGGTATAGCATGCTCAACAATGATCCCGAGGCCACGAAAAGTATCGTCAAGAATCTCAGCACTCAGGAGGAGATATCGGACATCCGAATCTACAACCATGATGGAGTTACCAAATTTTCCGGGCAGCCTCTGGAAGTCGGAACAAAGGTGGATAAGAAAGCCGAAGCATGCTTCGCCTGCCACTCGGAAGATAAACCTTTTAATGAGGTTGTCACCGACGCGAGGACGCGCATCCACTATCACACAGGTCACCGAGTGCTGGGCATGATCACGCCAATCTACAACGAACAAAGCTGTTACGCGGCCTCGTGTCACGCGCATCCAATCGATCACAAAGTTCTCGGCGTTCTCGATGTCGGAGTGTCTCTGAAGAAACTTGACAGCGGCGCCTCTTCTCTTGTGAAGCAGATTATTTTACTCGGCGTCGGAACATGCGTTGCGGTCTTTTTCACTATTGCGCTCTATATTTTCTTTAGAGTTCATAGACCTGTCAATCGATTAAAAACGGCGAGCAAGAAGATTGCCGCCGGCGATTTTTCATACAAGGTCCCGGTTGATTCAACCGACGAGCTGGGCGAATTCGCTCGGGGATTCAATGGCATGGGCGAGCAGATACAGAAACGCGCCCAGGAGCTTGTACAGAGCCGGTGGCAGTATAAAAACCTCTTTGAGCAAGTGCCTTGTTTCATTTGTGTCATAGATCAGAACTTAAAGATCGTTCAGCAAAATTCCTCCATGAGAGAGCTGTTTAAGGGCGCTGTAGGCATGCACTGCTACGAAGCGTTTAAAAAGCAAAACGAAAAATGCAAAGACTGCCATGCAGAGAGTACCTTGAGCCGTGGAACCATGTCCCATAAAGAGCACTGCGGGTTAACTTTCGCCGGGGAGGAAGCGAGTTATGTGAGTTACACGGCGCCGATCACGGATGAAAACGGAAAAATCCTATATGCCATGATCATTGCAGTGGACGTGGAAGACCGAGTGAAGCTCCAAAAGGAACTCGAAATTACCAAAGAGTTTCAGGAAAATCTCATTGAAAACTCAATCCACGGGATCGTCGCCACAGACAAAGACGGCAGACTTGCCATATTCAACCGAGCCGCAGAAACCCTTCTCGGATATAAAGATGAGGAAGTTCTCGGGGATACGGATTTGGAAAAATACTTTCCGAAACCCTTCCTTGAAACAATCCTCGACGCCTATCTTGGAAAACCCATTGATAATCACCGTATCATCGCTCAGGAGACGGTTATTCCTTCAAGTAAGGGGGAGCAGGTCCCGGTTAGATTTTCCGGCGTCATCCTCTTTGAGAAAGACCAGGCAATCGGCAGCGTGGGATTTTATCAAGACTTGCGTATGTTCAAGCAACTGGAACGCGAAAAGCGGGCCTCGGATCGGCTCGCCGTAGTGGGCCAAACCGTTGCGGGTCTTGCCCACGGCATCAAGAATATCCTTCAGGGATTGGAGGGCGGCGTCTACGTGGTCCAGACCGGGATTGAAGACGGCGACCAACCATTGCTGCAACGCGGATGGAAAATGGTCGAAAAAAACATCGGCCACATTTCAGGTCTCGTGAAGGACCTTTTGAGCTATTCAAAGGAAAGGCCGCCGGAGTATGAGGCGGCGGATCCGAATGCTTTGGCGGAAGAGGCATGCGCCCTCTTCGACATGAGAGCAGCCGAGAAATCCATAGTCATCGAGAGAGACTTTGACCCCAACGTAGGAAAGACGGTCCAAGTATTTCTGGACCAGCGGGGTATTCACACCTGCTTGTGCAACCTAATCGCCAACGCAATCGACGCCTGCGCGATAGATGACAAGAAAGAGGAACATCGCATTGTGGTCAGGACAAAAGAGGATGATGAAGGCAATCCAGTCTATGAAGTCTCTGATAATGGTATAGGCATGGACGCTGATACGAGGCGTAAAGTTTTCGCGGGTTTCTTTTCCACTAAGGGAAGCCGTGGAACCGGCTTGGGCCTTCTCGTAACCAGTAAAATCGTGATGGAACATCATGGCGACATTTCCTTCGAGAGCAAGCCTGGAGTCGGTTCAACTTTTACGCTGCGTTTACCAAACCGAAGGGCGTTCGAAGCCTATGAATCCACCGATTCGTCGGCTAATGCGGAAAGAACCGACGTGTTTGATACCGACTCGATCATCGACGAAGATCAAGAGGAACTTGCGGCGCCGGCCGGTACCGAGGGCTGATCGGCAGCCACACATCAACCGCGAAAATCATTGACTTCATTTCATATTATCCTGGAGTCACTTCTTGAGTAGTGGGGAAATTCAATGCATGACGTGAAGAAATACGAATGGGAAAACGGTTCCAAACTTATTGCGGATGTTGGAGCCTGGCACGCGAGATTCTCCGAGATTCAAGAGCTGGTCGTCCCTATGGACGGTGAAAGAATCGCGGCGATAGTTCAGTTGGAGGACGAAACCTTCACTGTGGCGGTGAATGGGGAGCCATGGGAAAACACGTTCGAAAAGCTATGGTCTTTGCAGTGCGCCCCGGACGGTCGTTTGACGTGCATAGGCATGAACGACGACGAGTGGCGTGTGATTGTAGAAAACGAGCCGTGGACGGAAACATTTGATTACGTTTGGAACCTGCAGTTCAGCTCGGAGGGCGAGAGCATTGCGGCTAATGTTAGGTCTACGGCAGGCTACGGAATAATTCTCAATGATGAGCCTTGGGAAACAAGCTTTATCGAAGCTCGGAGTTGCGTTTTGAGCCGAGACGGTCGGAAGACGGCCGCAACGGTACAGATGTCGCCTCTTTCAGAGGGTGACGTTTGGGAATTCCATAAAGGGCTATGGAGCCTGGCCGTAGACGGCGTAGCCTGGGAAAGTACTTTTCTCAACGTATGGGGTTCGGCCTTCAATGATGACGCCTCTTTAGTGGCCGCCGAAGTGAGGTTGACCTCCGAACGCCAGACGATCGCGGTTGGCGGCCAAGTTTGGCCCAGCGATTACAAGGCCGTATGGCAGCCCATTTTCAGACCGAACACGGACAAAGTGATTGCTCCTTGTCTCACCCCTGATGGATGGATGCTCATGGAAGACGGGGCGCCAATCTGGAAGCGGTCTTTTAACCAATTGTGGCATGGTGTGTTTAGCCCCGACGGTAAGCGAATTGCCGCTGTGGCTTCTCCGAATTTCGGTAAATGGACCGTGGCGGTGGATGGAGACCTGTGGAAGGCCACTTTCGGCGACGTGGTTCTTACTCCCGTTTTCAGCCCCGACAGCAAGCGAATTGCCGCAGTGGTCAAAGACGGGGGGCGCTGGACGATCGCAGTTGACGGAAAGCCTTGGTCGGAGACTTTCGATATGATTTGGGATCCGGTTTTCAGTCCCGACGGGAAACAAATAGCCGCTAAGGCTTCAAGAAATAATGAGTTGTTTGTCGTATTAAACGGAAAGATCGTTACGCTTGGGTATGAGCACCTCCGGCAGCCGGTGTTCAGTCCTGATGGATCAAAATTGATGATTCGGGCGGTGGAATTCGGCAAGTATTCTCGTAGGATCGCCCCTTTAACCGAGCTTTCCATATAAGAGGAGGTCCATCATGTACAACTTTGTAAGCGGTCCACTGGTCTGGATTGCAGGTATCGTCTTCATTGGGGGAATGATTTACCAACTTGTGCGGCTATTGACCATGGCTAAGAAGGATAAGGTGATCTACCCGTACATGAGCTTTAAGTACAGTCTCAGATCACTGTTCCATTGGCTCGTTCCATTTGCGGGCAAGAACATGAGGGATCGGTACGAGGTGACCATAGTGAGTTTTGCGTTTCATTTGTGTCTCCTTCTTCTTCCGATTTTCCTCACCGCCCACATTGTCATGTTTGCATTTTCGTGGGGCCCTCGATGGGTAAGTCTTTCTCAGAGCGCCGCATCATTTATGACTATCGTGGTCATACTTGCTGCGGTTTTCTTCCTTTTCCGCCGGATCATGATGCCTGAAATCAGGTTTGTCACCTTCGCGTCGGATTACGTCTTGCTCGCGGTGGCCGCGGCTCCTTTTGTAACGGGCTTCATGGCTAACCAACAGTGGTTTAATTACGAGACAATGGTCATCATCCACATGCTTTCCGGCGCTCTAATGCTAATGGTAATTCCATTCACAAGATTGAGCCACATGCTTTTTTTCCCATTCACTCGCGCCTATATGGGATCGGAATTCGGCGCTGTTCGCCACGCTAAGGATTGGTAAACGGCATATCCAATCACGTTAAGAGTCGCTCTGCATTGGTCGGCGGAGAAACTCGGGAGAGTCGGCGGAGCATAACAGATAAACCCAACAAGATACTTGTCACATCATGATACGGAGGCGGCTTATGGGTCTACCCGCACTTCCAACTGTCACCGATCCGGGACTGGATCGGACTGCGGATCTTCTCACCCGAGAACACATAAAAGAGGTTATAGACCGGGTCATAGATAAAGAAACCGCAGCTAGATTTCGCACGTACCTCAACACCTGCGTCCACTGCGGCCTGTGCTCAGATGCTTGTCACTGGTTTCTCTCGAATGACCGCGACCCCAGGTTTTCCCCTGTGGGCAAAGTCAAACAAACCTTATGGGAGATGCTGAAACGAAAGGGTAACGTGGACGCCTCTTTCATCAGGGAGTGCTCCAGGATCTCGCAAACGGAATGCAACGTCTGTCGGCGATGCAGCATGTATTGTCCTTTTGGTATCGACATTGCGTATCTCCTGCTCGTTGTAAGGCGTATTTGCCACGAGTGCGGTATGGTTCCGCAATTTCTACAGGATACGGTCAACAGCCATTCGGTCACCATGAACCAAATGTGGGTTAAGCCCGATGAATGGATCGATACTCTCCAGTGGCAGGAAGAGGAGGCCAGGTCCGAGATCAAAACGGCCCGGATACCGCTGGATAAGGAAGGCGCTGATGTCTTCTATTCCATTATTGCGCCGGAACCCAAGATCTTAGCCCAATTGATTGGGAACATGGCCCAGATTATGGCGGTGGCCAAAATGGACTGGACCATGCCCTCCTTGGATGGATGGGACAACAGCAACATGCCCATGTACTCCGGGGACTTTGAAACTATGGGACGGGTGGAGAGAGTCCACCACGAGGCCGCCCTGCGACTGAAATCAAAGAGGATCGTAATGGGAGAATGCGGCCACGCGTTTCGAGGCGCGGTTTACGACGGCCCAAAGTGGCTGAGTTGGAAACAGCCTCCTATACCGCTCATCCACGCAGTGGAATTTTACCACGAGCTAATCACCACGGGTAAAATTAAAATAGCGCATAAGTACCAGGAGTCTGTGACGGTCCAGGAACCCTGCAATATAGTGCGTGCGCGAGGTTTGGGCCAAAAGCTGAGGGAAATCATTCAAGCCACTTGTGAGGATTTCAGGCCCCCCGAGCCCAGTTTCGAGCATAACTATTGTTGCGGCGCGGGAGGAGGCGTGATCAACTGCGGACCTCCCTGGAAGGTTTCCCGAGTAAAAGGAAACAGGGTTAAAGCCGAACAGTTGGCGGCAACGGGCGCTCACGTTGTAATTACTCCTTGTCACAATTGTCATAGCGGCATTGAGGATATCATCAGCGGCTACAAACTGGGCCAGCACGTCAAATTCTTCAGTGAAATTCTGGTCGAGGTCATGGAAGTGCCCGATGAGCTTAGGGCTCAGTAGATTTGCTGAAACCGAAAGTACGCCTCCAAACGAGGAGTGGATTATGCGACGCAGAAGTAGAATAGTTTTAGTTATCATGGTGGGAGTGATCCTCGTTATTGCTTCCGGAAGGATTGAGCCTAGCCACTCCGAGGCGCTTGCCGGTATATCGCCTCCGGGCGGCGCTCCACTTCCTCTCATTATAGAGACACCGACAGGAGAAGCCGGCAGGGAAAGACCTCCGGTGGCCTTTGACCACGACAGACACGCAAAAGCCCTCAATCAGAAGAAAATGGAAGACTGCCGCGTTTGTCATCAAATGAAGGCGAAGGACGGGAGATTATCGAATCCCGATGTGGCGGTTTTCAAGTTCCCCAAGGAAGCTTTTGACGAGACTGACAAGACCGCTACCATGACGGCATATCACGAAGGATGCGTTGGCTGTCATCAAAAGCGCGCGAAAGAAGGTAAGTCCAGCGGGCCTGCAATAGGGCTTTGTGGAAAGTGCCATGTGAAAAAACCTGAAGTCTCGAAAGTCGCTTGGAGTTGGAAACCTATTTTTAATTACGCCCAACACGCAAAGCATGTCACGGCGTTGGATAAAATGCAGGATTTCAAGCAATTGCTGGTCGCGGGCAGTGTTGAAGTGGTTGAGCCTGCCGTCGAAACCGACAAGTGTCAACTCTGCCATCATTCCTACGACAAAGACGCAAAGAAACTTATATACAAGAAGGACTCCGCAAATTCTTGCGGCGCCTGCCACAAAGCTCGTGATGAAAACAATGCCCGGTCGTTGCAGAAAGTGGCCCATGCCGCGTGCATCGGGTGCCATATGAAATTGGCCGACAAGGCGAAAACCACGCAGACCGGTGGAGAAATGAAAACCGTCTCCGTTGGAGCAAAGCAACAATTTGGCCCCATCGAATGTTCCGGTTGCCACGGAAAACATGAAAAGCTCACTCAGGATCAAATTGCGCAAATTCCCCGGCTCTTGAGAGGCCAGAAGGATGTGATGGATGTGGCCCTCAATGATCCGGAGACTTCAAGAATGAAGGTGGTCCCTTACAATCATAAGGCTCACGAGCCACGCACTCAATTCTGTAATAGCTGTCACCATCATTCCTTGGAGAAATGCTCAACATGTCACACCAAGATGGGATCGCCCAAAGGCGGCGGGGTAACTTTTGAGAGGGCCTTTCACAAGGCGTCATCAAAACAGGCCTGCGCAGGATGCCACAACGTAGCTAAGCAGGATCTGAAGTGCGCAGGATGCCATCGAACCGACGAGGATAAACTGTCTCAAAACTCTTGCCCATTATGTCATCGCGGGCCTTCCAACGGTCAGCCGACTGATGCGCCTCCGGCGTCCATAGTATTCGACAAAGATAAGGTTCCGGAAAAACTTCAGCTCAAATCTCTGGAAAAAGAGTTTAAGCCCGCAGATTTTCCGCACCAAAAGATCGTGACGAAATTGACAGTCATCTCCAATGGGAGTTCTTTGGCGAGGGTGTTCCATTCAGCGCGAGGCGATGAGATTCTCTGCAGCGGATGCCACCACAAGAGCGATCCCGGCGCCGTACAGGCCAAGAAAGTCCCCCGATGCCAAAGCTGTCACGGCACGCCTTTCGAGCCCGGCGCTTTGGGCAAACCCGGCATTTTGGCCGCTTATCATCGTCAATGCATGGGCTGTCATGAGGCAATGCGTCAGAAACCGGCCCCACAGGACTGCGTAAAATGCCACGCTGCCAAAGACGCCGCCACGGCTAACAAGGCCGTTTTGGAGAGGCTCGGAAAGCTTGAAAATAAAGAGGGGTCGCAGGTTGGCGCCGTAGCCCCCGGCATAGACGCCCATCATAAGCCGCCGGCGCAATAGTCGGTAGCCGGTCGGCTTGGATAGAACCGGCGGGGTCTCTCCCTTTTTAACGGGCAAGGTCCCGCAACCGCTGTGACGATCAATGTAAGGAGAAAGAAATGCCCAATATCCTGCACGAATTCTATACTTATACAAAAGGGATGGAATACCTTGTGGTAATTCTCTACCTTATACTTTTTATCTCTTTTTGGCGATTTTTGACGTACAGGGAAAAGGATTGAATCGAACGTCCATAGGACTTCCGTTGAACTTATCTCAGCCGCGCCTCACGTGAGTCAATCTGAGAATGGTTCCTTAAAGTCCAGCCGCGCGGAATAGCGCTTTGGGATCGGCGCTCGGCGCCCCGGAAGGTCCATGTCTAATAGGAGAGAGTCTTATGCAAACAAATAGGAGAGACTTTTTAAGAATACTCGCCGGCGCGGGCCTCGGATCTCTTGCGTGGGAGTCGCCGGCCTCTGCCGACGTAACCGCTCTGCCGGGCTATCCGGATCAATACGGCGTGCTGGTGGATACCACGGTATGTATCGGTTGTCGGAGATGCGAATGGGCATGCAAGGAATGGAATAAGTTGCCCAATCAGAAATCTCTCAAAGAATACGACGACGACAAGTCTGTTTTTCAAAAAGTTCGGCGAACCCATGCCGATTCCTATACGGTAGTGAATCGTTTCGAGAATCCAAAAGACTCGTCCAAGCCGATCTACGTGAAAAAACAATGCATGCACTGTTACGAACCCGGGTGCGCCTCATCTTGCTTTGTAAAAGCTTTTACCAAAAGGCCCATTGGTCCCGTAACCTATGACGCCTCACTTTGCGTGGGGTGCAGATACTGCATGGCGGCCTGCCCCTTTGATGTGCCGGCCTATCAATACTATGATCCCTGGACGCCTCAAGTCACAAAATGCACCTTCTGCTTCGATCGGATCAGGACGGAAGGTCAAGTTCCCGCATGTGTATCAATATGTCCCGTGGAAACCATGACCTTTGGCCGAAGAACCGATCTCATCGATCTCGGGCATAAGAAAATCCGGGACAATCCTGGAAGATATGTGAACCATGTGTATGGGGAGAACGAAGTTGGCGGAACGAGCTGGCTGTATCTCTCCGCCGTTCCTTTCGAAAAGATCGGCTTTCGAACTGATCTCGGGACTACCCCGATTCCTAGTTACGGCAAACCTTTTCTCTCTCTGGTGTCTCCGGTGTTCATAGTCGTCCCGGCGCTTGCCATGGGATTTTACAGCTTCAAGAAGAGAAGAGACCAACTGGCGGAAGAGGATATCAAGAAGGCTCTTGAGAAAAAGGAGGAGAAATAATGGACGCCACCTCTAACACTGCTGAATTCAAGCCCACATGGGTTCAGGAGAAGCTCCTCCTCGGCATGACCTGGAAGGAATACCTCAGGAGCAACTACACTCCCTTCAATGCGGTTGTGGCGATGATTTTGATCGTAGGAATACCGGTTATTTTCTACCGTCTAATCTATGGACTCGGGCCGTCCACGAATCTCACCGATAATAATCCATGGGGAATCTGGATCGGCTTCGATATGCTGTGCGGCGTGGCGCTTGCCGCCGGAGGATTTGTAATCGGCACCGCTGTTCACCTTTTGGGAATGAGAGAATACTCGTTTCTATTTCGACCCGCGGTGTTGACGGGTTTTCTCGGATATCTCTTCGCCATTCTGGCATTAACCTTAGATCTTGGACGATACTACCGGATACCATATCCCATGGTAGTATCCTGGGGCGTCAACTCGATCCTCTTCCTTGTGGCATGGCATGTGGCCTTATATCTGACCTGTCAACTTGTGGAGTGGTGTCCGGCCATTTTCGAGTGGCTTAACATGAAAAAAGCGCGCAAAGCATTCATCAAATTAACTCTAGCCGCCACTATTTTTGGTGTTTGCCTCTCAATGTTGCATCAGTCCGCGCTGGGATCCCTATTTCTACTAATGCCCGGGAAGTTGCACCCGCTCTGGTACTCAGAATACATACCGCTGTGGTTCTTCATGTCGGCGGTAGTAGGTGGGCTGGCCATGACCATAATTGAGAGCGCCGCTTCTCACAAGGTCTTTTCCGAACAAGTAAAGCACCATGATCCCGCTCATCTGGACCGGGTAACTCTTGGTCTGGCAAAGGCCTCTTCCGTGGCGCTCTTTGCTTATTTTTTTATGAAAGTGATTGGTCTCGCGCACGGAAATAACTGGCATTATCTGACCACAGGGTATGGATATCTTTACCTCGTAGAGGTTATCGGATTTGTGCTCATTCCCGCATTTTTGTTTATGTATGCGGTACAGAATTCGTCTACGCGTTTGGTGAGGTGGACTGCGATCGTGGCTGTCCTGGGAATCGTGTTCAACAGGCTTAACCACTCTGTAATAGCGTATAATTGGCGCCTGCCGTGGGAGTATCGTTATGTTCCCTCTTGGATGGAGGTGGTCGTCACTATCAGCGTGGTTACCATTGGAATACTGACGTTTCGTTGGATCATGAACAGAATGCCGATTCTCTACGAACATCCGGATTTCGAGCCGGAACACCACTGACGGTAGTTTGAAAGGAGGAGACCATGCCCAAGAAGATTATGGTGGTGGACGACGAGCCCCATCTAGTGAAGTATTTGACGTCCTTTCTTGAAGATAGTGGATACGAGACCTGCTCCGCTTCAAACGGAGAGGAAGCTTTCGACGTCCTTCAACGCGAAAAGCCCGATCTGGTGACTCTTGATCTCCAGATGCCCAACGAAACGGGGACTCGTTTCTATCGTAATATGACCAAGACTAAGGAGTTCAAAAACGTCCCGGTGATCATTATTAGTGGTCTCCCGGGGCGGCACCTTGCCGTGACCAAACCCGTCGGGGTATTCGAAAAACCGATTGACAGGGAAGCCTTATTGGCTACCATCAAAAAAACCTTTGAATAGATTCCGGCGGATCGATAAGCTCTCGCTGTCGGTATCCGATGAATTGGCGTGACCGCTATTTTCGACATTGAGAGTTTCATGGCGCCTTCCCAGAGGTGATAAATGACACCGATACCCTTGACTGACAAGCAATACCGGCGACTTTTGGACGCTCTGCCGTGCTACGTAACTCTGCTGGACAAGGATTTTCGCGTGTATTGGGCAAATGCGCTCGCGCTCCGGGACTTTGGCCCCCAATTGGCGCAGGAATGTCACGTCTTCTATGGTTTGGATAAATCCCGATGCACGGAATGCCCTGTGCAAAAGACCTTTGAGGATGGCCGGGTTCACTCCAAGGAGATGCTGCTCACCACAAGAGAGGGCGGACGTGTGCAGGCCCTGATCAATTCATCCCCCGTAATGAACGGTAACGGAGATGTGGCGGCGGTAGTGGAGATGGGGGTCAACATCACTTCGGTAAAGGAGATGCAACGACAATTGATCCTTCTGGGGGAAACCGTCGCCGGCATGGCCCACAGTATCAAGAATATCATGATGGGATTGGAGGGAGGTATTTACGTCGTGAACAAAGGTCTCGAGGCCAAGAACCAAGCAGATATAAAAGACGGCTGGGAGATGGTTCTGTTCAACTTCGATAAAATTTCTCACATCGTGAAAGACATCCTATACTGTTCCAGGGCGCGTGTTCCCAATTTTCAAATCGTGCAGCCCAACGAAATCATCGAGCAGATCTACGCTCTTTTCAAGGATACCGCCGCACGTTACGCAATTGAGCTGAAGTTGGATCTCGATTCCAATCTTGCGGAAGCCGTTGTAGATCCATCGGCAATGCACACCGTGGTCTCGAATCTCGTCTCCAACGCTCTCGACGCATGCAAGATGGACATTTGGAAGGACACCCACCTAGTTGAACTTCGGAGCCGGCAGGGACCTGAAGGCGCTACCGTGATCGAAGTGGCTGATAACGGAGTCGGCATTGATAAAGAACTCAAGAACCATGTCTTTGAAGAATACTTCTCGTCCAAAGGGGACCACGGGACGGGATTAGGTCTGATGGTGACCCAGAAGGCGCTTCGGGAGCACGGAGGAACCATCACTTTCAGATCCAGACCGGGTCAAGGCACCACGTTTGTGGCTACGTTTCCTCAAAGAGAGGCGCCGGTGGAGTTAACGGAGCCCATATGATTGCGATTTCAAGGAGGTAAGGCCATATCGCAGGCGCCATAGGCAGCCGATAGCCGTTGTTTGTTGATTTTGTAGCGCAGCGGCCATAATTTGGAATAACATGCCGCCCATTTCCAGGAAAGGAATCAGCCATGGAATACAAGGGGATCGATGGGCCGGTTTTTTCGCGCAGGGCTTTGAGTCCGCCTATTATCAACTCCTCAATGGCAAACGAATTTGGCCTCAAAGCCTCATGCTCGATGGAACCAGGCCAGTATGTCGGACTTGAAACAGGCGCTAATGTGAAACTCCGACTATTATTGAACCACGGTAAAAGAAAAATAACCTGCCATGGGGTAATCGATTGGATTAAGTTCGACGAGTCAAGAGGCAAGCACTACATCGGATTTGGAAGCTTGTCGTTGAGCGACAAGGAATTCCATATCTTGGAAAGGAATTTCGTCGAAGAGCCGGATGAGCCCGTAGAGTTCGTTCAAAAGATCAGGGAAAAGGCGCGAGACGTAGAGAGCGCCGTAGCGCTGGATGAAGCGGCAGAGATCATGCGGCACAAAGCCGTGAACTTTCCCGTGAGCGTTATAGACGCTATCGAGGCCGCGCGTGGAGATACTCCCTTTTCTGCATTCGTAGTAGACGCTGTGCGGACATACCTCGACAAGTGAAGAGCTTAGCATTAAAGCACGTCAGCCTGGATAACTGTGCGAGGAACATTGTGGAGCGAATATCTATTGGTTTGTATTTCAACGACATTAACCCCTAAATCACCCTTGTCAGGGGGACTTCAGAAGCCGGCATCACAACGGCGCCGGGCGGTCTTTGAAATGCCTAATAATAGAAGAATCCTTTTATTGTATACATTAAGACCACAAAGAATGCAGTAGCGGCTACCGCGTGTGGTAAGAACTCGAGAAGTGAGTCTTTCATCGAGGTATTTTTTCCTCGACTCAGCCTGAACATCAAAACCAGACTTCCAATTATGCCCAACCACAATAAGAGCTGTTGGATCTTCCAGGTTATATCCGGGGCTACCGTTATGATAAAGGGTCGGAAAATTTCAAACTTAAACGTCTCGACCATAATTATGGGGAAGTAAACCCCGAGGTTAATCAAATAATATAAATGGAAAGCCATATAGCCCGTTAGTACCACAGGCAAAAGAGCGAGGCCGTACCTAGCGAAGTTTTCCTTGACGGTTTCGCCGGCAGGAACGCTCGATAGATAAGCCGCCGCAAGTGTGACGAGATTGCATCCAATTATAATCAGGGTAAAAAAGATGGTAAATAGTATCAATTCGGACTGAAAAGGCGCCCAAAAAGTCCAGGTGGTATAGGCGCTCATCTTGTGCATCATTTCGCTGAGTAAGCCGCCGTACATTCCTATTACCAGCATGGCGGTTATTGCGCCGATCTGCTTGATCTCCCAAATTTCCCGTCCTGGAACACGCAAATTGAGACGAACCGCCGAATGCGGACAATTTTTTATACATGAGCCGCACAGTTTGCAGAAACGATTGCTCCTTAAAGTCGGAACCATTTGTCCAAAGGGACAGCCTTCCATAGTCGCGGTCCCTGTAAAACATTCATTTGAAGTGCATTGTGAAGCGCAGATGTGACGATCCGCGCGTAATTCTAATGGTGAAGTCTTGGCAAAGAGTCCCATCATTCCGCCCAAAGGACATAAGTACCGACACCAGGACTGTTTTTCAAAAATTACCGAAATAATCAGTGCGAGCAGTAATATGCTCAAAAGCAATAATCCCGTATTGACCGGTGAGTTTCTGATGTCCGTGACCACTTCGAGCCATATTACAAACAGAGCTGACCCGGCGATGATCCAGTCGCTCTTTTGTTTTAAGAATGGAGGCAAGGGAACATCATAGGAAATAACGCGTTTTGCCAGGTGCGACAAAGTCCCCATCGGACATAGGGAACACCAAAATCTAGCCCATATAAATGATCCAAAAATCATCGTGGGCCACCCCACAGCCCAACTGAACAATCCACCAATGTTGGCTTTAGGATCTACCGGCCCGAGAAAGAGCAGAATCAGCAGAATAAAGAAAAATGGAGCCGCGGCGCTCTGAAAGACCGCTGGGAAAAGCGGACTTTCCATTGCCGCTCTGAGTCCCGGCAATCGCAGGAGATTGATCTTGCCTTCGCCTTCGATACTTCGTAGATCGAAGTATATATCTTGCTTGCGCAACACTCCGTCTTCAGCCAACAGCACGGCCCGTTTTAGAGTAGTAGCCAGTTCGCGGTCGTTTCCCGGCCAAGAGTAGGTCACCAGGGCCTTGATGGTATCCTTGGGAATCTTGATGGGATCTTTTCGCAATTCCTGGCAGTATTGATGAACATAGTGCTGAACCAGCGCCGGAATCTCCTTACGTCTTTTTCTCAAGGGCGGCACGGCCAGGGAGTTGGAAAAGAGCCAACGGAGCAACGGGTGCTTTTCTTGGGATATTTCGGAAATATCCAGATTTGTTGTTCCAATGAGCCTGAAATCCGCAGATTGATTGGCTCTTGCGCCGGACCTGCGATATAGACCTGTTTTTAGTGCCCTGAGGAGCTTCAACTGCATTGACTGTGTAAGCTGCTCAACACCGCGGACCAATAGCGTGCCTTCTTCAGTTAGTTCCAGATAGCCGGGAATTTCTATAAGCCTGCCGTCTCCACGGTTTTCTTCCGATCCGAAAAAGGTTTTGGTTTGCTCTTCCGTCGCGTCCGCGAGATCTTGGGGGAGTTCGCAATAGGAGTCGCCGGGTTCAGACTGATGAAAAGGTCGCAATAGATCTAGATACAGGAATATACGCTTATAATGTGGGCTCATACCGTAAATGGCGTGAGCCATAAATTCCTTACCAACCCCCGTTTCTCCGGTAATCAGGATGTGGTTTTTACCTTCCGCCAACTGCTCCAGTTGGCGGCTTACACGGCGACGAACAGTTTCGCTGACGAAGTAGTCCGGAAAGAGGTGATCCTGACGGCTTATTAGAGCCTGCAAGGCTCTTTTCTTGCGTATATTTTTGCAAAGGTTCTGATCAAGCTTAATAACTTTGCGCGCCATCATCCGCAAGACACTAACAGCGCAATCCGGATGATTCTTCAGAATCGCTTCGAAGTCGGCGCCGCTGATTTCAAGCACTTTGCAATATTCCTGAGCAATAACTTCGGAATTCAAAGGTGAAGGTCTACCGGTTAGGTAGCTTATCTCTCCAATTAAATCACCTTCCTGCAGCAGTTCCACTGTTATGTCCTGTCCTTCCTCGGATCTCAGGAGGACGGAAGCCTTACCGAACAGCAGGAAACGAATAGCGTCGCCTGTATCGCCGGGTGAGACAATGCAGTCGCCGGATTCATAGGTTTGAATTAAACCTTTTTCCCAAATAGTTTGACGCAACTGATCAGGTAGATTTTGGAAAACATTTTGCTCGTAGCCTGTTTTTTCAGGCAATAAAAGCGGAGTTGTCGGCATGATTCGCTTCTTTAATATATTGTAACCGCTTTCAGTAACTTTTTACTGCGGTTTGCATCTTTATACCGTACTTTTCTATTTTGGCTAAAAGAGTTGGTCTGGATAAGCCCAATAGTTTAGCCGCCTGGGATCTATTACCAGAAGTCATATTCAATGCTTCCGTTATTAACAATCCTGAGAATCGATCTACGATGTCCCCAAACATTCTTTCGCCGCCGGCTATGGTAAATGAGCCTCTAATCCATTTGCGAATGGCCTCGTCGCCTTCCGAATCGGAGAATTCCCTTGTGGCTGCTCCCCCGGCTATAGCCTGCGACATTTCTTCGGCGTTTATGGGAGCGCCTCTGCTAAATATTAACGCCTTTTGCATGGTATTGGCCAATTCTCGCACATTGCCCGGCCATGGATAAGTATTCATAATCGAAACGGTTTCGGGGGTCATACCGGGACTATCTATGTTCATGTCGCGCGCAAATCGTTTAAGAAAGTAGTCGCCAAGCATCTTCACGTCACCTTGACGTTCCCGCAGAGGAGGCAATTTTAATGTCACGACTTTCAAACGATAGTATAGGTCCTCTCGAAATCGGCCTTCAACAAGAGCAGCTTCAAGATCGCGGTTTGTTGCGGCTAAAACTCGAACGTCTACAGGGATCGGGGCCCGCCCGCCAAGTCTCTCGATACTTTTCTCTTGAAGCAACCTCAGGATTTTAGATTGAATACTGAAAGGCATATCTCCGATTTCGTCCAAAAAAACCGTGCCACCGTTTGCCTGTTCAACTTTACCGACCCTTCTATTGACCGCTCCCGTGAAAGCTCCTTTTTCGTACCCAAAGAGTTCGCTCTCGAGGAGAGTTTCGGGAATTGCGACACAGTTGATCACCAAAAAGGGTTTGTCGGATCTCACGCTGTGTTGATAGATTGCTCGAGCGACAAGCTCCTTACCTGTGCCGGACTCCCCTCGAATAAGCACCGTCGCGTCGGTGGAAGCCACTCGGCCGATAGCTTTGTAGACTTCCTGCATGGCGCGGCTGCGACCGACAATTGCGTCGGTGTTGGCGGTTTCCGGAATTTTATCCACTTCCACTTTCGACCGCATGAATCTGCCTGCTTCAAGAGCTTTTTCGATTGTGACCAACATCTCAGGGATGTCGAATGGTTTTAAGATGTAATCAAAAGCTCCTTGCTTGGTTGCTTCAATAGCCGTATCGGTGGTGCCGTAAGCCGTCATAATAATCACGGGCAGCTTTGGTTCAATGGAGTGGATCTTTTGGAATGCCGTCATGCCGTCCATACCCGGAAGCCGCACGTCGATAATTACGAGATCCGGAGCATTCGATTTAACTATCTCCAGACCCCCTTCGGCCGTCGGGGAGGAACGAATTGTATGGCCTTCGGCAATCAGCAGCTTTTCAAAGCTGTTTCTTAATTGGGCGTCGTCATCAACTATGAGGATTGTTCCCAATTCGGTTTCTCCTTTTCGGGCAGCATGATTATGAATGTAGCCCCTTTTCCGTTTTCCGAAATTAAATCCATGGACCCGCCGTGCTCCTCGACTATTCTAGCGGCAATGCTCAAGCCGAGTCCCGTGCCTTCCTCTTTGGTGCTGAAAAACGGCTGGAATAATTTTTCCTGTATTGATTGCGGTATTCCTGGACCGTTGTCGCTCAAACGGATGACGGCGAATGTCCCGCTATCAATTTGGGTTTGGTCTTCAGTTATGGTAATAACCCCGCCGATGACCATAGCTTCGCACGAATTTACAATCAAGTTTACCAGCGCTTCCTTTAATTGATCGGGATCCGCCGAAATTTCCGGCAAACGGTCACTTCGTATAATTTTTACATTCACTTCGTAAGATTCAAGTCTATGGCGCAATAACTGCACGGCATTATCAACACAGTCTGAAAGGCTGGTTTTTTGCATCTTCAGTTTAGGCGGCCTAGAAAATTCGAGAAAATTCCCCACAATCGTGTCGATATGTCGTATCTCTTCGCTTATAACTTCAAAGTCCTCTTTTTGGCTTGAACTCAACGCCAGTGTTCGCTCCATGGAGAAGAGACGCATTTTAACTGAAGTTAAAGGGTTTCTGACGCTGTGAGCAACTCCGGCTGCAAGCTTACCTACCAGCGCCCACTTTTCCGCCTGCTGCAAATGCTCTCTACTCCATTCAAGTTTAGTCTTCGTTTGGTCAACGTCCTCAATAAGATCCTGGAAGCGGGCGCTTAAAGCTTTAACTTCATTTGTGACCATTTTACCTTTGGGTGAAGAATCAGTTCCAATGGCCAATTGTCTGATGGGACCAAGAACCTCGCTGAGCAACGTATAGGCTAGGAATACTCCCAACATCGTGGCAAAAACCATTCCTAAGACGGTTATCACACTTATCAGTCGAATTCGATTGCGCATAGTTTCCCGGGTCTGGGCAATACGCTCCTGATTGATCTTTTCGAATTTGTCACATAACCCAATAATTTTGAAGAATTGTTGGCGGACAAGTTGGTGTAATTGGTAACCTTCCTTTGGCGTCCCCTTTTTGTAGAGCTCAATGACCTCGTCTCTCGAATGCGAGAATTTTATATATTGCGCCTCAATTTCATTTAAAATTGTCCTTTCCTGTGGCATTACAAGATATTGCCTGGCTTTGGCCATCCACAATTCGAATTCCTTATGATAATTTTCTAAAAGAAGCAGCCACTGTGGGTCCTTATCCGTGAAATAATAAGTCACATAACCTTTCTGCATTATAAGAGCGTTTTCCAATTGCTGCGCCGCTATTAAAGCTTCCAAATCAGAGTCTACTATTGTCGTAAAAAATCCGTCCATCATAACGGTATAGCCTACGGACATAGCGCCGCCCGCAATGGTAACTGCAATAAGCACTGCGAGCATCCACATGATGCGCTTCCGCAGGGTCATCTTATTCCACATAATTTGTTCCTCCATGTGCTCATGGATTTAGTCTTTCAGGTCGTGCGTTCAACCAAATGGCCGACATTGGAGAATAATGTTCAGGAATTTCATATAACGACCGCGTGATCCCGGCGGCGTAAAGCGGCGGAGTATGCTGATCTCCGTGACACGGCTTTACAAATTGTAAAGAAGCCTGACACCAGGCTGCGCAAAAAACAGCGCTATGTGAAGGTTTTTGAATCCATGGAGAAATTACTGCATTTCGTATAAGGAAGCTTCAACCCGTTGGAGATGTCAAAGCAACACTATTCCCGCATTTAAAGCTCTATGCAAATGGAGCTGTGAAGCGCATTCGATTATGATTCCATGAAGTTCCTTGGAATACAATATAAGAAATGCGGCCATTTGTCAGCTTGCAAATTGACTTCTTATGCCGTGCAAATGTCAGGACGGGTGTCACCAAAATCTTGGCGACGTTACTTCGGATTCGATGCTCTTAAATTTCCGAAAACCGCAGCAGTCGGTTGCGAATTTTTGATCGCCTAAAATTGTAAACGGTGTTCACAGATGCGAAGTTTAACATACATTGATTAAATCCTTTTCTTGGCACGGGCATTGCTTGTCAGCTTTGTAGTTATTGGGCCTTCTCTTTGAGGATCGAAATAGTCGGCACGATTGACAGTGTGCCGTAACATTTTCCGTTTAAATGTCTCGGCTTGGTCCGCGATTTCAGGCTTCCTCGAATTCCGGCGCCGCTTGCATCGTGATCTGGTTCGAGAAGCTTTTTGAGGTATTTTACGTTGAAATGAAGGGAGTAGAACCATGCTTGTAAAATATTGGATGACAAAAGACGTCACGACAATCGATGTCGCGGATTCAATGCACCAGGCTATAAATTTAATGAAGCAACACCAAACGGCGTTTTTGCCCGTTACTAAAAAAGGCTCTTTGGTCGGCATAATCACTGATAGGGACATAAAGAGAGCGTCAGCTTCGGACGCCACCTCTTTAGATATTCACGAGCTTATTTACCTTTTGTCTCAGATAAAAGTCTCGGACATTATGACCAAAAACCCACTAACCGTGCCGCCGGACTTTACAATAGAAGAAACTGCGGATCTGTTGTTGAAGAACAGGATTTCCGGCGCGCCTGTGGTCGAGAATGAAAAAATTGTCGGAGCCATATCTCAGCGTGATTTATTCCGCGCATTAATCTCGCTGTCCGGACTGGAAAAGCGTGGGGTGCAGTTTGCATTCCGGATTGATGATAAACCGGGATCAATAAAGGAGGTTACGGACATCATCCGAAACTATGGGGGCCGATTAGTCAGCATCCTCACTTCTTATGAAAGAGCGCCGGCGGGTATGCGGCACTTGTACGTAAGAGCTTACGATGTGAATCGTGACGCGATGCCGAAATTAATAGAGGAACTCCGCGAAAAGACTACTCTGTTGTATCTAGTGGATTTACGTGAAAATCAACGAGAGGAGTTCATCAAATCCGGCGCCAGGGAATAGTTTGGAATGTTCGTTTGTTTGACTTAGTAAATTTCTTAAGATCCTCTTCCTCGCGGTATTCCCGACGGAAAGGCGCCTGGAAGGATAACGAAGGTAACTGGTCCATTTCGAATCGCTATTAAACAGCAATAAACAAAAAGCCGGGTGTTTCACGTGAAACATTCGGCTTTTTCATATGATTTCAAATCGATGAACGCATTAGCCCGCTATTGTGAGGCGGGGGCAGGCGCCCCGTTTCCGGAAGGAGTAGAAGGCGCCGGAGCAGACGGAGCTATCGGCGCGGATTGGGGTTGCGGGGCAGGGGATGCCGCTTCGCTCTGTGTTACTCCCTGAGTCCCGGGCAACGGTGGAGGACCTTGAGGAACTTCCACTTTAGGGACACTCATAGGAACATCGGACATGATGGACTTTTCAGTTACGGAACCCGTGCGTCCGGCGAAATAGGTTAAAAAGATTGAAGTCATCATGAACACAACCGCCGCCCCGATGGTGACTTTTCCAAGGAATGTCGCAGCGCCGGAACTTCCAAAAACCGTTTGGCTCGAACCTCCGCCAAACGCAGCCCCGATATCAGCGCCCTTCCCTGTTTGCAGCAGAATGATTAGAATGAGCGCTATACATACGAATACGTGAACAACCAATACTAACGTCTGAAGGAACATTACGGCCTGTGTCTCCTTAGATTATCGAACCTTTTTTATTATTCCTAAAAAATCAGCCGCAGATAGGGCGGCGGCGCCGATGAGGCCGCCATCTATGTTGGGGCGACTCAAAAGCTCTTCAGCGTTCCCCGGCTTTAAACTGCCACCATACAATATTCGCACGCCGTTTGCAATCTCGGCGCCGTGAAAAAGCTTCAATTCATTTCGTAAATATGAGTGAACTTCTTCAGCTTGATCAGGAGTAGCCGTTTTACCCGTGCCTATAGCCCAGACAGGTTCATAAGCAATGATGAATTTTTCAGGGTCGGTTATCTGAACATTCAATAAACCGTTACTCAGTTGCCTCGATACAAGGTCAAAAGTTCCACCGTACTCACGTTCTTCGAGAGTTTCACCAAGGCAGAAAATGGGGACCAAATCACCTTTCATAGCGGCTAAGATCTTCTGATTAACGCTCACGTCGGTTTCACCGAAATACTGCCTACGCTCGGAGTGTCCAATAATGACGTGAGAACAACCGGCGTCTTTGAGCATGCGAGAAGAGATCTCGCCTGTGAATGCGCCTTCATCGCCGGGATGGACGTTTTGGCCCGCTACGTGGATACTGGAACCGGTAGCCGCTTCAGCCGCCGCCCATATAGAAGTGAAGGTGGGGGCCACCACCACCTCACATGCGAAATGTCCATTCTCAGAACCGGCTTTTATTTCAGACACAAGTTTGCGCGCTTGATCCGCGGTTTTGTGCATTTTCCAGTTGCCGGCGATTACAATTTTACGTTCCGACATATAATGTTCCTTGTACCGAAGTTTTCCACTTTAAAGAAACAACAGCGTATCTCGAAAATAACAGATGTATTCGAGGGTCAAAGGCCGGTCGTCAGCGGCAGTCATCGATACCGCCCGTATCCATACGCGCATTTCTGATTTACAGAGTTGATATCGACCGCTAAGATTCCAGAGCAGCAACACCTGGTAGAGTTTTACCTTCCATAAATTCCATAAATGCTCCTCCACCGGTGGATATGTATGACATTTTATCCGCAACCCCCGCCTGCTTTATAGCTCGAATGGTGTCCCCGCCTCCGACTATGCTGAATCCTTTCGTCGAACCCACTGCCTGGGCTATTTCCATGGTTCCTCTACTGAATTTCGCTATCTCGAAAACACCCATTGGACCATTCCAAATTATAGTGCCTGCGTTCTTGATAGGCGTAGTGAAGGCCGCTATAGTTTGTGGCCCGATGTCCAAGGCCATTCTTCCATCCGGGATTTCTCCCAGAGTAATAGCTTCGGTGGACGCCTCCGCGGAAATTTTATCCGAAACAACAACATCGATAGGCAGAATGATTCTTGTATCTTTCTGTTCCGCTATTGCCAATATTTTACCTACCTCGTCAAGCATGTCTTCTTCCACTTTGGAGGCGCCGGTCTTTACGCCTTTAGCCTTGAGAAAAGTATTAGCCATTCCGCCGCCAATTAGAATAATGTCCAGCTTATCCACTATATGGACTAATACTCCCAGCTTATCGGAAACTTTAGCGCCGCCGAATATTGCCGTCACTGGTTTCGCGGGGTCCGCAAAAGCTTTGGCCAGGCTATCCAGCTCCTCCTTCATGAGGAATCCCGCCGCGTGTTCAGGAATTAATTCAGCAACACCCACTGTAGACGCGTGGGCTCGATGAGCGGTCCCGAATGCGTCGTTTACATATACATCCGCAAGTGAGGCAAGCTGTTTAGCAAACTGCGGGTCATTTTTAGTCTCACCCGAGTGAAAGCGTAAGTTTTCCAACAAGAGCGCCTCACCGTCACGTAAATCATCTACCGCTTTATCAACTTCAGGTCCCACGCAGTCATCGACAAAGGAGACGTTTTTGTCCAGCAGTTTACTTAAAACCTCCGCAACGGGTTTAAGGCTCATTTCCGGGCGTCTTTCGCCTTTCGGTCTACCCAAATGAGAAGCTAGAATTGACCGTGCTCCGTGTTCCATGGCGTACCGAATGGTCGGCACAGCGCGACATATCCTTGTGTCGTCTTTAACCTTTCCGTTTTCATCGAGAGGGACATTGAAATCGAACCTAAACAGGACTTTCTTACCTTCCAGATCTATATCACTGATACTCTTGATGGGCATACGAATCTCCCTCATTCGAACTTTAAGGCGCATTTAGCGCATAGGGACAGGTTCCAGGCGCAAATTAATCCATTTCCGAAAATTGACCGGATCAGATTAAATCAGCTTCTCTCCCATCAAAACAGCCAAATCTACCATGCGAGCAGAGTATCCGGACTCGTTATCATACCAGGCCAGGACTTTGATCATATTTGCGCCGACCACCATGGTGGATTGAGCGTCAAAGATCGATGAATATGTGTTGTTAATAAAATCAGTGCTTACGAGAGGTTCGTCCATATAAAGTAAAACGTGTTTCATACGACCTTCGGCGGCCTTCTTAATAGCTGCGTTCACCTGCTCTACGGAAGCGCTTTTCTTGACCACAAGGCTAAGATCCACCAGTGAAACATTGGGTGTGGGAACTCGTATGGCCATACCGTCAAGTTTACCGTCAAGTTCCGGAATTACCTGTCCAACTGCGGAAGCGGCTCCGGTGGTTGTTGGTATGATGTTCATTGCGGCGGCTCTGGCGCGTCTAAAATCTTTGTGAACGGTATCCAGGAGACTCTGATCCATGGTATAGGAGTGGATCGTAGTCATCATCCCTTTTTCGACCCCAAACTGGTCAAGCAGCACTTTCAGGGGAGGCGCGAGGCAATTCGTCGTGCAAGAAGCGTTAGACACGACATCATCCTTCGCCGGATCGTAAGAATCGTCATTCACGCCCATTACGATCGTCTTATCAACTTTCTTGCCGGGGGCCGAAATAATGACCTTTTTCGCGCCGGCTTGTATGTGTTTACCCGCCTTTTCTTTATCGCGGAAAAGTCCTGTGCATTCGAGCACGATATCTACTTTCAGATCCGCCCAGGGTAAATTCAAAAGATCATCCGTAATTCGTAAAGCCTTAATCGTTTTGCCGTTGACGACCAAAGCGTCTTTTTCGGCTTTAACATCTCCCTGGAACTTCCCATGAACGGAATCGTGTTTGAATAGGAAGCTCATCAAATCGGCGTCCATTCTGTCATTTATGGCCACAACTTCCACTTTCGAATTGCCGACGGCGCTACGCATTACTGTTCGACCAATACGTCCAAACCCATTTATTGCGATTCTAATTGCCATACTTGATCTCTCCTCAGATTCTTTGATGTTGCAAAATATCTTCCATGGAATATTTTGACCATAATTACGTTAATATTAAGGCGCCTTAACAACTCAAAACATTGCATCAATTCACATCGCCACTCAACTATTATCAATAGCTCAACAAATGATAACAAATATGCGCCTGATGATCAAACTCCCGTGTCCTATGAGACCAAATAGTCACGAATTTGTTCAAAGAGATTTGTTCCAGGTTTATTTGCAAATTCAGTTAGTTCATTACAAAAAGCAACTAAGTCATATGATGATTTAATAACTTAGTCAATAAAGTTCATTTATCTTCTTGTGTTTCCAGCACAAATCAGATATAAAAGCATAATTAAGCGCCATGCTCGGAGTCTCATGGGCGCTTCCGACTGGGCTATGTCGCCGGCGAAAAGGAGCTCCAAGTATCGGTTTAAGCATTTTTGCGGCGACCGAAATGAACGCCCCCATTTCAGCGCTAGCGAGACGACGATGATTTATCTTTTAATGTTCAGGCAACAGGTTCCGGTAATTCAATGAGTAAATGGCGGTGAGAAATCCGATGACCAAATCCGCCCGTCTAATTGTCCTTGCTTTAATAACATTGACCGCAATTCTCTCTCTAAGCGCGTTCTGCGCGGATTATGCCACTCAATGGAAAGTAACCAGTGTTAAGCTGTGCAAATCCTCAGGCGGAACATTAAGTCCAATGTTGGAGGCTATTGGAACTTTTCCGGTATATTCTTTTTTTATTCCACGACCCGTATGGACCGTAAATGGGACCGTGGTTGAAGCTCAACCTAACTACGATCGAGGCAAATTAGTATCGTTTAAATTGTATAACGGCTCCGAGCAACTTAAATCCCGTACAAAAAATACCGTCAAATTCGCCCTCCCAGACCAGAATGGATCTAAGATTTTCTATTTTGATGAGGCGCGACTGCCGGCCGGCCAATGCTATGAGTTATTTTGATTTCCAACGCATTACCCTCTTGCGATAGATTTCGCTATATTGCGCCTTGGGCGGATAACGCGGATATCTCCTCCTCATTCAAACCCAAATTGGTCAACACTTCAGAAGTGTGCGCGCCTAATTCAGGCGCTCGGGTCGGCGCCGTCAGGTTGCTTTCGGAAAGCTTCACAGGACAGCCGATATACTCTGAACCCTCCAATTCGACAATCATGTTTCTGTTTCGAGCAAGCTTTAGATCAGCCATTTCCTCCAGTTCTAAAATGGGTTCGCAGCAGGCGTCAACTTTGGCAAAGATTTCGGTCCATTCGGCTTGTGCTTTTTGCGAAAAAATCTCCTGAACTTCAGCTATAACGGAATCGTCGGCGTATTGGCCCGTAAGCAAATCTTCACGTTCCATCGCTTTGCAAAAATTTATCCAAAATTTCGGCTCAATAGCTCCAAAAGACATATACCTTTCGTCTTTGGTTTTATACACATTGTAGCAAGGGAAACGGCCATTCAGGAGCATTTTTCCTGGTCCGGGCCTTTCCAGCCCCGCGGCGACCGATCCAAATACCATCGTGGCGGCCGCTAAGGCGCCATCGTACATGGATACATCCACGAATTGTCCCTTCCCTGTTTGCAGGCGCTGTATATAGGCTGCCAGCAGTGCCACGGCGCCGAACATACTGCCGCCTACGAAATCGGCTATCTGTACGCCGGGGATACTTGGTCGCCCCTCTTTGTCGCAGGTCATTTCCAAAATACCCGCCAATGCAATGTAATTAATGTCGTGACCCGCTCGAAATTTATAATCATCGTCATAGTGTCCATAGCCGGTTATTGAAAGATATATGACTTTGGGATTCCGTTCTTTGATGTGTTGATAACCTAGCCCCAGTTTGTCCATTACTCCCGGCCGGAAACCCTCAACCAAGACATCGTATTCGTCGAGAAGATCAAGAAAAATCCTTTTCCCCTGAGGATGTTTAAGATTCAGGGTAAGACTTTTTTTGTTTCGATTGAGAGCCGTAAACAATGGCGATGAGCCTTCATGTCCTCCCAAAGATCTGGCGTAATCGCCGCCTATGGGATTCTCAACTTTGAGCACATCCGCGCCCAGTTGAGCAAACAGCCAAGTCATATATGGACCGGGTAGGTTCATGCTTAGGTCCAAAATTTTTAATCCCGAGAGCGCCTGTTTCATACGATACTTACCCTTGAAACTTTTCCATTACGCTTATTATATATCAGTTGTGACGCGATTCCTGCCGTTTTTCTTGCTCTGATACATGAGCTGATCCACACGTTCCACGAGACTTTCCACCGTATCTTCGGATCTCGCCATCGTCACTCCAACGCTAACGGTGACTCCACAGGGGCCCAACGCAGTATCTACTCGCCGCACTTCAATCAAGGATCGTAGTTTTTCCGCTAAGCCGGGGGCTCTTTCTTTCTTAATACGGAGCGCCAGGCATAGAAACTCTTCGCCACCCCATCGAGCCACAATATCCGAGGAGCGCAAACTGCCGACAAGAGATGCGGCGACCATTTTCAAAACCTGATCACCGACCTCGTGCCCGTAAGTGTCATTGACTAATTTGAACTTATCCACATCCAGGAAAAGCGTCGCGAATTCTGAATCGTACCTATCCAATTCAAGAAGGCTTCTCTGAAGGTGAATCTCAGCGTATCCGCGGTTTCCCAGTCCCGTCAACACATCGTGCAAGGCCATTTTTTGGGCCTCTTCCATGCCGTCCAGGGCCTCCAACACGGGACGATTGTCCGTGAACACTTGAGCAATTGAAAAGACAGAGTTCGAATTGTCGGTTAGTGGAAATGTTTTGCAAGAAACCGGTATTTTATAGCCATGCCTGTGCATTAGCAGCATGTCGCATTCGGAAGAAGCGCCTGATACCGCTCGCTTTACAGGGCAAAACTCAGTGTTGCAAAGCGCCCGCCCCTCTGAATCCGTATGGATGATAAATTTGCCGCATTGTCGAGACTTGCTTAAATCCTGATCATCACACCCCAGGATATTTTCAGCGGCTCGATTTAAAAAAAGGATTGTCGCATTTGAATCGACCACTACTACGCCTTCACGTAAGTTGTTGATTATCTGTATGCAGTGGTCATGCATCATAAAAGCCAAGCTCCGATAGGACTATTTGCATTATTCGAGATAAAGACCAAGAGGACAAGATCAAAACCAGTATATCTCTGTTAAACTCAAAAAAGTAGCCGTATCATATAGTTCAACAAAGAGTTGACGGAAAAAGCTATTCATTAAAACCAAGCCGCCGTAGCGACACAATCCTGTATACGCGTTATGGACCCAAATCCGTCAAATTATGCTATAATTCGTCCCATGGATAATGTCGAGACCCACGATCATATACTTATTCGGGAAGGAACCATTATAGCGCGGGTTCCAAAAGGCGACAGGGCCGGCGGCGCAGAAACCGACTTCTTCGACGTGCGGACTGGAGTTCAAATTAAAAGAATATATCCGGAATTGCAGCAGATTGAACTGGGCCGCGGTTATGTGCTATCGGATTTTGACGCGGCGGCGATCCTCAAGTATCGGTTAAATGAAGCGAATAATCAAAAAATCATCAATATTTGGGAAATCAGACAACGTAAACTTGATTCTGTTGTTGCCGACTCTATATTGGACCAACTCAAGCTTATTACAATTTTATTGCAAAAATTTGTAGAAACCTCGGATTCTGCCGATAAAGAAGAACGACTGTGGCTGTCCCAACAAATCTTGACCTTGGTTCGCAAATTTTCCGGTAGAGAGCTCTCCGAATTGGAAGAGATAGTCGAATGGTTTAGTTCACGACCCAAACCAAAATAGAAGCTAAAGGCAAACGTATGCGCGCTCTACTCAGCATAATTGCGCTTTTTGTAATTGTGATCAGTTCAGTCACGACGGCGCCTTGCGATCAGGTGACCGATCTATTCACCAAAGGTAAAAACTGTCTCAATGCTGAAGACTATGACGAAGCTATTAAAAATTTCTCGGTAGCTCTCAATAGCCTTGAGGCGAATTCTTGCAACTATCATATTGTGCTACTTACTAGAGCCCAAGCTCATTACGGCAAAGAGGATTTTATTTCCGCCTGGAAAGATCTTGATCATCTATTTGGATCAACGTGCCTCGATGCGGAGACCCTGGCCCTGGGGCTTAACTTAAAGGGAATGCTTCTTCAAAAAAAAGGAAACGACAAAGCTTCAATCCGAGAGTTTACAGCGGCAATAAAGGCGCCTCACGACAACACTCAATTGCGCGCCTCATCTTTTGCCAAACGGGGTATTGTACATCTGAATGGAGGAAAAACGGATGCAGCGGTTTCCGACTTCAACAAGGCTATTGATCTGGAATCCGGTTACGCATACGCCTATGCGGGACGAGGTTTAGCGTACCTGCGAGCTGATAAGATTGAGGCGGCGAAACGAGACGCTAATCATGCAATGACTCTCAAACCGGATAATGCAACCACTAAATTAGCTACGTCCGTGCTCAATGAGATGACGACGCATGTGGCGGGCCCTCACAATGTGAGCGTCTCAATAAGTGACTCGGGACACGTTTTCGTCCAATTAAAATTCGGCAAATTCGGAAAACCTCATAGATTTTTATTGGACACAGGCGCCACTTATTCCCTGGTTAACCCGGAACTGCTGAATGAGATCAGAAAAGAATGTAATATCGAGGCGCTAGGAACTTCCAAAGTCAGAATCGCCGATGGGTCGCTTCACACCGTCACAAGATACAAGGCCAAGGATGCTTTTCTTTATGATCTGCCGCTGGGCGACCTGGAATTCCACTGCTTCAATGGTAAGACTCGTGGCAATGAAATTATTAACTTGTTCGGAGTAAAAGGGTATCGGAATATTTCAGTCTCTATGGATTACGGCAAGAAAAAAGCTGAGTTTAAAAGGAGTGATTCTACTGAAGTCGAATAATCACTCCTTTCAGTAACGATGCGCAGGAATTAACTTTTCGTGATTCTCTCTTCACACGGCTAGATCCCTGGAGACGATCTTCATATATTTTGGCGTCATTGAACAATGACATTAACCCCCTAAATCCCCCTTGTCAGGGGGCTGGGTTCATTGTCAGAGGCTTTATTCGACAGAATTGTCGGGAAGACCCGTAATGTCTTGCCGGCGACATAACCCTGCCCATCCCTATTATCAGGGGGACTTCAAACCTTTTAACTCTAGACTCGCCCTAATTCTTATGAACACCGAATAAATTGAACAGATCGGTTGATTCGTCAATGGGACCGAGCGCCACAATTGTCTGCTTTCCTGGAGCAAGAAGCTGTTCCGCCGTTTCTCTGACACTCTGGAGAGTCACTTTATCGAGCGCTTCCAAAATTTCTTGCAGTGTTACTTGTCTGCCGAAGTAAAATTCACTCTTGGCGAGTCGATTCATCCGAGATTCAGTTGATTCCGTCGCAAGAATAATATTACCTCTAATTTGACTTATGGCGAGTTGAACTTCTTCTTCGGTAACATTCTTCGCGAAACCCAATGTTTCAGCGCCCATCACACCCATCATCTCCTCTATTCTCTCAGAATCACAACCGGCATATATGCCTAAAATGCCCGTATCGGAAAAAGAAGAAATAAAGGAATATACATTGTACGCCAATCCGCGTTTTTCTCGAATTTCCTGGAATAATCTGGAACTCATCCCACCGCCCAGAATAGTGTTAAGCACGTAAGCCGAATGGCGGCGCTCATCCGTTGCGCTTGGACCTTCGATGCCCACGCATACATGAACCTGCTCGAGATCGCGGTTGACTACACACGCCGTGGAATCAACCCGGACCTTTCCGTTTACGGGCGGCGCCGCCGTGGACAAAGTATCCATTTGAGCGCAGATCAAGTTCACGAATCTTTCATGATCAACTTTGCCTGCGGCCGTAATAACTGTGGCGTTCGCGGAATAATTCTTGTCCTTAAAATTTAAAATCTCCGGACGGTTGAGGCTTTCCACGGTTTCAATCGTCCCAAGAATAGGTCTCCCTAAAGGATCATTTTCCCATAGGCGAGCGCCCAGTATCTCGTGGACCAACTCTTCCGCTGTATCTTCAACCTGACAAATTTCTCCACATACAACCTGTTTTTCACGGTCTATTTCATCATCCGGAAAAGCCGGGTTAAGGTAGATATCGTTCAGCAGATCCACCGCCAGTTCCATATTCTCGCTCAGAACACGGCAATGGTATGAGGTGAGCTCTTTGCTGGTAAAAGCGTTCAGAGCGCCCCCAACCGCGTCTATTTCTTTTGCTATGGTTAATGCTGATCGTCGGTGGGTTCCTTTAAAGAGCATATGCTCAATAAAGTGACAAATGCCGTTTAGATCGGGAGGTTCAAATCTGGACCCGGATCGGACCCAAATTCCCATGCTCACGGATTCAAAGAAGGGAATTTGTTCAGTTACGATCCGGACTCCATTGTTGAGAACCGTTTTTTTATATGTGTTCACTTTTATTTCTAATTGATTACCTTTTTAATTGCCTACTCGCCCAGACTAATCAGGATTTTGGCCGATGGCGTCTCTGCGGGACAGCTTTATTTTGCCTTGTCCGTCAATGCCTATAACCTTGACCGGGAAGGAGTCTCCTTCCTGAACTACATCCGTAACCTTGCGGACTCTCTCGGGCGCGAGCTGGGAGATGTGCACCAAACCATCAGTGCCGGGGAAGATTTCAACAAAAGCGCCAAAGTCCGTTATTTTTCGGACCGTACCCATGTAGATTCTGCCGACTTCGGCTTCCTGAGTGATCGACTTGATGGCTTCTTTTGCTTGAGCCGCTCCTTCCGCGTCAGTGGAAGCTATCACCACTTTACCTGTGTCATCCACTTCTATCTTGGTGCCGGTTTCTTCTTGGATTGCGCGGATTACCTTACCACCCGGGCCGATTATCTCCCGGATTTTTTCAGGATTAACAAACATGATGAAAATTCTCGGCGCGTAAGGCGACATTTCAGATCTCGGTTGAGCAAGCGCTTTACTCATTTCACCCAGGATATGTTGTCTACCTTGCTTGGCCTGCTGCAAAGCTTTCGTCAGAATCTCTTTGGTGACGCCCTGAATCTTAATATCCATTTGTAGGGCCGTCACGCCGGTTGCCGTCCCGGTTACTTTAAAATCCATATCGCCATGATGATCTTCGTCACCTATTATGTCGGACAAAATAATGAATTCGTCACCGGTTTTCATGAGTCCCATTGCAATACCGGCGACGGGTTCGGCAAGGGGCACGCCTGCGTCCATCAGAGACAGTGATCCTCCGCATACGCTGGCCATGGACGATGAACCGTTTGATTCGAGGATTTCGGAAACTACACGAATCGTGTAAGGAAATTCTTCGTCACTCGGCAGCAAGTAGGCTAAGGCCCTTTCAGCCAAAGCGCCGTGACCTACTTCCCGGCGGGATGGACCTCTAAGGAATTTGACTTCACCGACTGAGAATGGCGGGAATTTATAATGGAGCATGAACGATTTGTAGCTTGAGCCTTCCAGCGACTCTACTTTTTGCTCGTCGGATGAAGTGCCCAGGGTGGCGATGACGAGAGCCTGAGTTTCACCTCTGGTGAACAGCGCGCTGCCGTGTGTGCGGGGTAGGACTCCGACTTCAGCGGTGATCGGCCTTACCTCATCGAACTGCCGATTACCAATTCTGATACGTTTATCACGAATCATGGACCTTATGTAATCGCCTTCGATTTCCTCAAAGTAACCGAACAACTCACCCTTTCGGGTTTCCATTTCTTCGCTTGATTTGAGGATTTCATCATAAATGTCATGGAGAGCGTGGTGGCGTTCCAGCTTGGCGCCGATATCCATCGCTGCTTCAAATTTTGCCCCGTATTCGGATTTGATGTGGTTGATAAGGTCAGTATCTTTTGTCGGAGCGGTAACTTCTCTCTTGGACTTTCCGGCTTGGTCCCGAAGTTTCTCTTGAGCTTCGACAATGCGCAGAATTTCTTCGTACGCCTTGAATACGGCCTCTATAATTTCTTCTTCAGCGGCTTTGTCTGCGCCGCCTTCGACCATCACGATGCCCTCGCGTGATCCAACGACAATCAAATTGATGTCGGAATACACGTCCTCAAGGGGTGAAGGATTAACTATGAAATTGCCGTCAACTCGCCCGATTCGGACTGCGCCGATTGGACCGCCGAACGGCACTTCCGAGATGTGCAACGCGGCTGAGGCGCCGTTTATTGCCAGCATGTCCGGATCATGATCACCGTCTGACGACAAAACTGTTGCAATGATTTGAGTTTCCGCCGTAAATCCTTTGGGAAACAGGGGTCGTATTGGTCTGTCAATGAAGCGCGCAGTCAGAATTTCTTTCTCAGTGGGACGCCCTTCCCGTTTGAAGAAGCCTCCGGGTATCTTGCCTGCGGCGTAAGTCATTTCAAGGTAATCAACGGTAAGAGGAAAGAAGTCTATGCCTTCTCTTCCATGTTTTTCCGCGACTGCGGTAACTAAGACCATAGTCTCGCCCGCGCGAACCAAAACTGCGCCGGACGCCTGCTTTGCTAAGCGCCCAGTTTCAAAAACAATCTCTTTTCCTGCAACGGTACAGCTCGCTTGGTAAGCCATATTAATAAAATCCTCGCGTCACGGTCCTTCGCTTAGGGCCGTTTCAAATGGAGCATAAATGCAAAGGCTGTAGTATATCGATGTTACTTATCTTACGGGCTGCTTACATTCTTCGGCGCCGCAGTTATTGTAAAATGCTTAACTACAAGCTTCCCTATTTTCTAATACCCAACTCGGTTATAATGCCCTTGTAACGTTCTACATCACAAGATTTCAGATAATCGAGAAGTCTCCTGCGTTGGCCGACAAGTTTCAAGAGACCGCGTCTGGAATGATGATCTTTTTTGTGGATCTTGAAATGTTCGGTGAGATATCCAATTCTCTCGCTTAGGAGAGCTATTTGCACTTCCGGTGATCCGGTGTCTTTGTCGTGCAAACGATGCTTATGAATAATTTCCTGTTTCTTTTCAGTGGGAAATGCCAACTCTCCGTATCCTCCTGACGGGAAAAATAGTCCGGCTCTTTGAGCCCAATCAAATACTAATATCATAGGCAAATTGTTTAGTAAACATAGCTTGTGGTTTTTTCGAAAATACAAGCAGCGCAGGCGCCTTTGTCCCGACTTCATTATCCGGAACACCACAATCGATCTCACATCGCCCAAGACTCTGAATCCTCGCCTTAGTTTCAATACGTTAGCTTGTCTCCAACTCGCAGAGAATAATTTGATTAATTCCTTCAAATCCGCTATGATGAATTTCTGATTTAGCTTGTTTCTTATCTCAAATAAATCAAGTAGTTCACGCCGCAGTCTCATTGTGTAGCTTTTGATCTCTGTTTAGAGTTAAAATCGTTCCCAAGCATGATAACTCCGCTTACTCGCAAAGTATTTCTAAAATAATCACCTACCGTTCTCCAGGAGGAAGAAATGGACTTCGTCAGCTCGTTGGCCGCCATAGTCGGCGCTGAAAATCTGACCGTATCACCCGTAGACTGCCTTGCCTATTCAAGAGACATGTCCATTCATGCCGGCGCCCCAGAGGCCGTCATCTTTGTATCAAGCACGGAACAGGTCAGCCAAATTGTGGCGTACGCAAATTCGGAGAAGATTCCCGTCACCGCAAGGGGGACTGGTTCATCGGTCACCGGCGCCGTTGTGCCGATCAAGGGCGGTATTATTTTGGATTTTACTCGAATGAACGCCGTTAAAGAAGTGAATCAGGCGGATGGTTACGCCATCGTGGAGCCCGGAGTGATCTGTAACGCCTTGAACGCTAAGTTGGCGCCGACTCATTTCTTCCCACCCGATCCCGGCAGCGCGCCTATCGCCACAATCGGCGGCATGATAGCCACAAACGCCAGCGGAGTCCGAGCGGCCAAGTATGGAACCACAAAAGACTATGTGAAGACTTTAACGGTGGTTTTGGCTGACGGTCGGATTATCAAAACTGGAGATATGGCGCCTAAGAGTTCCGCCGGTTATGATTTAACTCATTTATTCGCAAGTTCTGAAGGAACTCTTGGAATTATCACCGAGGCTACGGTTAAGATCCTTCCAATCCCCGAATACGAAGCCTTTGCGAAAGCCAGCTTCCCGGATGTGGAGAGCGCCGGCAAAGCGGTCGAGCAGATTTTCACTTCCGGGTTGGAACTCGCCACGTGCGAGATTATGGACAATATTTGCCTGGATGTTGCTCGACAAGCCTTAAAAATGGATATACCCGCGGATGTCAACTGCCAATTGTTTATGGCTTTGGACGGCCATAAATCAACGGTTCAAGAACAAATCAAAAAAATTGACGAAATTTGCAAGTCCGTAGGTGGAAGTGAGAATGTTTGGTCCGACAGTCCCATGGAAAAGACCAAATTGTTTGCGGCTCGCGGCGCCTTAGTGCCGGCAATGAGTCGTTTGCAACCCGGGTACAGATTAATACCGATTGTCGAGGATATGGGGGTGCCCATTAGCCGTATTCCTGAAACAATCGCCGAGATTCAGAAAATCGCAAAAAAATTTGATTTTCCAATTGCCACTTTTGGCCATATTGGTGACGGGAACATGCACGCGACGTTCATAATGGATCCAACAGTCCAAACTCAGTGGGACAAAGTCAAGGGAATTGCTGAAGATTTGATTAGAATTACGCTTGATTTTGGAGGCACCGTATCCGCCGAACACGGAGTGGGTATGGCAAAGTCCCCTTACATCGGCAGGCAGTTGGGCGAATCCCTCAACGTGATGAAGGACATCAAGAAAACTCTTGATCCCAATAACATTCTTAATCCGGGTAAGATGGGATTCGATGATTCTATTCGAGACATATTAGATGAGAACAGTTTTGCTCAGTACCTTCAAAATCCGGGAGAAATAAGGCATTTTCCTGACGCCATTGATAACGAGATTATGGCTTGCATCCAGTGTGGTTTTTGCAGATCCGGATGCCCTACCTTCGGCGAAACTACGCTTGAATCATTAAACGCTAAGGGAAGAGTGACCCTGGCTTACAACATGCTGATTGGTAACCTGGAACCGTCGGAAGATCTGGCAAAAAGGCTTTACCAATGTATGTTGTGCTTAAACTGCAAATCGGTGTGTCCCGCCCAGGTTGATGTGTCTTCCGTTATAAGAATGGCGCGCGAACGCCTTGTAGACGAAGGTTTTCTGCCTGAACCTTTCAAGCCCGCTTTGACTTCCATAGTGGAAAATTCCAATCCGTTTATGGCGTCTACGGATAAAAGAGCCGACAGTTACCCGGAAAACTATTCTAGACCAACGGCAGGAACACCGCAGAATCTACTGCATATGGGATGTGTGACGAGCTTTCAGGACATTAAGATCATACCTTCGTTTATTAAAATTCTAGACGCGGCCGGCATTAGTTACGGCGCTTTAGGCGAGGATGAAGGCTGCTGCGGCTACCTTGCCTATCTACTGGGTGACAAAGCGACCTTTGAAGCTACTGTGGCTAAAAATGACGAGTTATTCGAGAAAAATAACGCAGAACAGGTGATTACGACCTGCGCCGGGTGTTTGAAGACGTTCAGGGACTTGTACCCGAAGTACGGCAGCAAGAGCGAAGCGAAGGTGACGCACGCGGTCGAACTCCTGGAAAATCTTATCACTTCACATCAACTGAAATTTGATGAAAACGCGGCCCCGGTAAAGGTCATTTATCATGATCCTTGCGATATCGGACGCCATATGGGAATGTATGAACCCCCTAGAAATGTGCTGAAAGCCATTCCCGGAGTCGAGCTTCTGGAATTCCCACTCAACCGGGCCCAGGCAAAATGCTGTGGTGGTGGCGGTGGAATGAAGGGATTTGACAACCAAATGGCCGGCGACATCGGATACAAGCGGCTTCTGTCAGCGGTAGACATGGGCGCCGAAATACTGGTCTCCGCTTGCCCTTCATGCAAAAGCTCATTTAACCAGGCCGCCGCAAGGGCTAGAAAAGAAAAGAAGGCGAAGATCAAAGTGCAGGATATTACTGAACTGGTGGCGTCCAGATTGGCGAAGTAGGATTTACTTGACTGCGGAATTCGTAAATGGATGATTCGGCTTAAAACCGGATCATCCGAACTTCACCCGCCGAACACGTCGTTCAAATTAAATGCGTTGGGTATGATCCTCACCTGAGGATCGACGCCGGAAGTGACGATAACCACATCAAATCTCATGTTTTGATCCGGTTTTTTCATTCGACTCAGGTAAACCTGGGCTGTTTCGATGATTTTTTTGCATTTCGAGCGATTGATCGAGAAGACGGGATCGATTAAGGCATTGGCTTTCCCTGAACGCACTTCCACAAAGACGAGCTCGTTATTGTGCCGAGCTATAATATCAATTTCCCCCAACTTACATGAAAAATTTGTTTCAAGAATGGAGTAGCCCAATTTTTTGAGCCGCTCCATTGCTATTTGTTCGGCTTTTGCGCCTTTTTTTCTTGTATTCATTTAGGCGAATCAGTGAGCGTCGACTAACTTTTCATGCAGACGTTTTGCCTGGAGCGAAAAGGCTTCGAGTCTTGCTTCAATGATCTGGGGAAAGGCGTTGCCGTCAGTTTCAATGGCAAGGAAAGGCAATTTTTGATGCTTGTTCAGTATATTGCCGTAAGTGGGACCATGTCCGTTAGTCTGCTCCAATAGGCTCATCTTTTCCGTTGTGGTGAATTTTTCAGAGAGAATTGATTCCGCAACCCTTGACGGCATACATCCAAACGGCCCGATCGAGATGATC
Organism: Desulfomonilales bacterium; assembly: GCA_038250835.1. GTDB lineage: Bacteria > Desulfobacterota > Desulfomonilia > Desulfomonilales > Desulfomonilaceae > JBBSBY01. The sequence continues at coordinate 59,685 of JBBSBY010000005.1, forward strand.
CCGCAAGATGGATGCAAAATTTCGTGCAGCGCCGCCCCCACCGTTAAGATCGCCTCCCCTGTGAGTTTTGGCGAAATAAATTTTTCACCCGCTACAATCAAATCGTTTACATTGAGCGTCTCATGGAAAAACAATCCGGACGGCGCCAACAAGTCTCTGATCCTGTTGTCAAAATAACGCTTTACATAATATCTGATCCAAAACGGAATATTCGGTTTATCGCCTTCAATTTTATTCCTGATCAGCCAATCCACATATTTTATCCACTCGCTGGTTTGGGATGTTCTGACGATGAATCCCTTTTCAGCCATTTTCTCGACCAAATTTTGTAACGAAATAGGATCGTTACGAACGTAAATTTCTCCGATTAAGGAAATCTTCGGAATTTTTTCGTATGGCGCCCTCAAAGGGATCTTGGAAAGAATTTGAGCGGTTTCCTTCAACTGGCGCTTAATCTTACCCCACGATGAATCGATCACACCCACCAGCGCATTCCATTGTTCAAAGAAGACTTGCAGAGCGGACGCCGTATCCTGAGCCCCGGCCAAGAGCGTGGACCAGATTTCATACATAACGTCGCCCATTACGATTGATCGCCAGGCGGGCAACGTAAAACTGTCTCCGAGCCCCAAGTATCCATTGGAGGCGTTTAGAGTCAGAACCGCGGCGTCCGGAATGCGATGTCTCTCGATGAGACGCCTGGAAAACACGTTGTACTGCCCGAATCTGCACGGGCCGCCTGCGCCGGGCATGAAGTACGCAGTTACTTCACCCTGTGGTCGATCATTCCAAAAGTAATTGAGCATTGATCCTACGGTAGTCTGAAGAGGCAAGCACTCCTTACATGATGAATTGCCTCGCCCGATCTTGAGCACTTCTTCATCCGCTGGTGGAAGACCGTATGCGTTAATTCCTACACGCTGAAAGGTTTTGACCAGCGCTTCATGGGCAAAACGGCCCATTGCAGGCAAAATTATGCGCACTTTGGAATCTGTTAATGGGAGTGTGCGGCCGTCGGACATTGCAATAACGGCTTTTCCGTTGCTTACTCCCGTTGTCGCGGCTCGAAAGTCACGGATCACGGGGGCAATTACTTTCTTGCTTTCAAGCTCCTTGTAGTAGTTCACTATATCAAGAAAGGCTTCAATCCTGGTTTCCAAGCCGGCGTCGGCGGTGTGACTATCAAGTTCCAGAGTCAAAGAGGGCTTTTTGCCCATCTCCTCTCGAAAATATCCGACCACAAAGGAATCCGGTCCGCACGAAAAATTGCTGATAAACGTGCCGAAAAGCTTGGGATGATTTTTTGTAAACCGTGCGGCCTTGAGAAGCATGCGCCCCATGGACCAATACATCGTGTCTTCATCGTCCAGTGTTTGTGTTTCATACGGCAGCATATCAAACGGAATAATTCTGAACCCCCGGGACGCAAACTTTGCGGGTATTCCTTTGTTGGCCTCACCTGCAAAGGCGTTGTATGGTCTGCCGAACAGCACGATACCGATGGCCGCCGGGTCATCTTCCAACTCTTTAATCATCTCCGCGCCTTTTTCCAAAAGCGCTTTTCTAAACTCATTTTGAGCTTGTATGCCGGCGTCCAGAGCTGATCTCGCTTCCTTTTCCGAGTGGCCGAGCTCCTTAGCCATTTTGACAAATTCATTAGCCTGGGAGGCAATGCCTCTACTCATGTCAAGAAAAGGCGCCAGAACCTTTTTATCTCCCACGTCGAAAGTGCTGCGTAAGTAATAGCTTTCACCTTGGACGAATACGCAAGTGCATGTGTTTGGATTCTCGTGATCAGTGGGTACCCCTCGAATGTGCGGCAAAAATAGAATGTCGGGGTTCTTCGCCAATAGGTCGGCCATCATTCCGTGGGCGATTTCCACCGGGAAGCAAAAAGCCGCGCCTTGTTGTTCAACGCCCTGCGGATCAGGTTTGTCGGAGACGATGACTCTATAGCCAAGCCTTTTAAAATAGGCGTTGAAAAGCGGAAAATATGTATTGATAAGGAAAGACTTATTTAACCCTATCGTCTTGACGCCCGCCGGCGTTTCGCCCGTTTCCAGGTCCTTGAACAGAAGACGCATGCGATGCGTCACCATGTCCAAGCGGGATTTATCCACATCCACGCTGCGGATCAAGTTCACGTATCTGTTGCAAGCTCCGCCGAATGGATAGGTTTTGCCTTCGATTTCAATTCTGGCGATCTCACAACGTAAATCGCACTTTTCTTTGCCCCCGCCGCATGTAAACGGATTTTTGTGTGCAACTTCCCGCCCTGCGAGATTGTTAAGATCAAACGATTTCTGTTTCACAAGTCCTATCTCGAGACGCCGCTCCACTTCTAAAGCCACGCCAAAGGCGCCCATCAAGCCGGGTTCCGGTGGAACCACGATTTCCTTGCCGGTTAAAGCAGCCATTGCCGCGGGAATGGCCTCGTTGTAACAAACGCCGCCCTGCATAAAAACTTTTTTGCCCACAGGCCGATTGCCCTTGACTCGATTTGAGTAATTCATGCAAATCGAATACACCAAACCCGCTACTATATCGTTGACTGGTATGCCTTCTTGAGCCGCGTTCTTGATATCAGATCCGATGAACGCGGCGCATTGATCATTGAAGTTGGGTGGCTTTGAACCACTGTAGGCTACCGGACCGATTTCCGTAACTTTGAGGCCCAAACTTTCCTTTGCGGATTCTTCGAGGAATGAGCCCGTGCCGGCGCTGCAAGCCTCATTCATGGCGTAGTCGCTGGGGACTCCATTGGTGATGTAAGTATATTTGGCGTCTTGCCCACCGATCTCGAAAATTGTGTCCACTTCTTTATCGAAATGCACCGCGGCCGCGGCATGGGCTATGATTTCGTTGATCACACCGTCGGTCATGGCGTGAAGACCTGCAATTTGTCTACCTGATCCCGTCACCCCTAATCCGATTATTTTAATGGGAACATCTATTTGAGCGGCAAGGCTCTCGTACACATTCCTGGAAGCTCTGACGGGATCCCCGTCGGTCCTCAGGTAATCAGCGGCAAGAATGGCTTTATCCCTAAGCCGCATAATCACACCTTTGGTTGTCGTGGACCCCACATCCAAACCCATGATTGTGCGGTCGCCTGCTTGGGCTTTTCCCCGTGGCCGATTTTTGAAGCTCACCATGTGGCGGAATTGCTCAAGAGGTTTCAAGTACCCGAATACCGAACTTTTCTTTCTGAATACGTCAGCGGAACCGGTATAGCTCCGTGTGGGATTGTCCAGAGCCCATATTGCGGCGCCGAGCGCTTCAAAATAAGAAGCTTCCGTGGGGATATGGAGATTGGGGACTTCCTGAGCTAAATAGTGGATCATCATATTGTTCTGCGATGACCCGCCGACCAACATGATCCTGTCTTTGGGCAATTTTTTGAGAAGTTCGATAACTTTTCCCGCCATCATCTTGGCCAATCCCGAAACCACTTGGTTTTTGGGCACTCCCTTGTTCAGAGCATGGGTGCAGTCGCTTTTGCAGAACACGGAACATCTTCCGGATACCTTGTGAGGATGTTCGGAAATTCCCAGGTCGGCGACTTCTTCAATTCCAAGGTTCATTCGGCCTATCTGCTGCAGAAAAAACTCTCCAGTGCCTGAAGCGCATTTGTTGCCGGTTTGTATCCCCTGGATTTTGCCGTCGTCATCTAAATGATAGACAAGAAAAGTTTCTCCGCCTGCGCTGACTATGACATTGTAAGGATCATCCTTTGTCAGCACGTGCGCAACCGCTGTTTCAAGGGCTTCGGGTTCGGATAACGTGGTAAGCTTTACAAAATTGATAAACTTTCTGCCTGTAATGGCGATTGGTAGTTCGTATGCTTGTGGAATAGCCTCGAGAGTTTCCAGGAGCACTTTTCGCGGGTTACCTTCATGTGTAATTGTTTCTGTCCGCAGTATCCGGATTTCTTCTCCATCTCTTTCCAAATGAACTAAGCCGACAGTGGATGCTCCCAAACACAGTCCCAGGGCTTCCATTAAAATACTCCCTTATGTCATGACAGTTTGTAAAATTCAGAATCTGAAAGGCGCGAGCATTAAGCCATACTGAAATGTAATACCCTTGCAGGGGAAAAAGCAATGTCTCCAACACAGATCTCGCTCTGTAAACCAAAAAATACTATTGCGCCTATTTAACAGGTTGTAATGGCGGAGTTCATCATCATGGACGGACAATCAAGCCCATACTATCATTCCCATAGATCCAGATTCCAACCTAAGATGATAGGACAATCGTTATAATTCTGCAATCAAAATGGTCGAATTTTACCGTAATAGATCCCACTAAACAGGAGTTTATACTTTTAATGGCCGCAAGGTTGATATAGAATGGCAATCAAATCCGGTCAAGGGGGCCGTTGGTAGAGGAAAGGTAAACATGTCCTGGCTACACGAAAAACAAGATTTGGCCCGAGATGTTATTGGGCTACTGTATGAAAAAGGAATGATTAGAACCTGGTATAGGGATAATCCTTCCGGTTGGCGATTGATCTCAGGCCTATATAGTCCGTTGTATATCCAGCTTAGACCGTTAATTTCTCATCCCGACGTGTTCCAAAAAGTTTGCTCGGCAATGGCGCGCCTCATTCAAGAGGAAGTCCCGGAAGTGAATAAGGTAGTCGGGATAGCCATGGCGGGCGTCCCCTTGGCCGCCGGCATATCTCTTCAAGGCATTCCCGCGGCGTTCACAAGGAAGATCGAAGGGGTCAAATCCATCGAAGCTCTGCACGCAGCGATCTCCGACTATGGCGAGCATTCCATGCTGGAAGGTGAACTTAACGCCGGAGACAATATTGCTCTTGTTGATGATTTGGTAACAAAATTCGACAGTAAGCTTGTGGCTATGGAACAAGTGAAATTGGAATTGATCAAGAGACATTTAGAAAATGTGAGCCACAAAACCGTTTTGGTTGTCCTGGATCGAGAGCAAGGGGGCACCTCGACGGCCCAAAAAGCGGAATTAAAGTTGGTCAGTCTAATTCAATTTAAGACATCCGGTCTGCCGTTACTCAAAGAGGTTATGCGGGACGACGAATGGCGGGTAATTTCAGATTATTTGAAAAATCCGGAAAAATACCAGGACGAAAAATTACAAGAAAAGTTGAAAGGTCTGGCGCCAAAACGATAACCGGTCCGCCGGTTAGAGTGGCTAACCGATTAATGATGAAAACACGCCAATTCAAGTCAAAGCGAAACTATTTTGGACCTAGTTCACGCTTTGACTGTAATCTGAAGAACACCGTATAACCATCAACCCCCTATATCCCCCTTTGTCAGGGGGACTTAAATTCTTGTCGCTGAGTTGATTTAGCATTCAGCCACAGTAACTTCCCATACTCTCCCTAACCCTCTTCACGTCCGGAGAGGGAACTAAGAGTGTTCAGAATGGCATATTTGTGTGACAGGCCATTCGCTACGCTTTTGCGTATCAGCTATCATTAATTATTTCTTTTTGTCGGCGGTAAAGTCTTTCCATAATTTCAAACCGGGCTCAGGCGGAGATCCATTATCCGTCCACCATTGAATAAAATCTTTATAAGTATTCAAGAATTCATTCCAGGTTCCATTCGACGCGACATTCTTTTTCCAGTCAGGATAGAGATCATCCGTAGCTAATTGAAATTCTTCTTTCCCGTATTCCGGAAATTCCTGCTGAAACATTTTAAATCGTTCTTCTTGAGTAAGCTCCTTGGGCTTCGGCTTGACCGCCGGCATCGGCGTAACTTCCGGCATTTGGGCGTCCTTTTCCACATAAGCGGGGGCATTTGCCTTTGCGGGACTTGGAGCTTCTTGTTCGGCCGGCGCCGACGGAGCGTTCATTGCCGGAGGCGGTTGAACCGGGGGTCGAGCGGGAACCGCCGAAGTCTCATTCATGGCCATGTGAGGAGGCGGTCCAGTCACTAATTGAGCGGATACCCACCCTTTGTTGGGCTCGAACTCCTGTATTCCGCCAAATAGTTTATCGATTCTATAGGCTTTGCCCAAGCCGAATGGGCTGAGATAATGATATCGATTTTGTGCTCCGATGAGCAGTAAACCGACAGCGACGATGCCGAGGAAGATCCAGGAATGTAATGTAGTCCAACCATAACCCGATCTTGTTTGTCCAGGTTCTGAACGACGCGCGTTTTCATCTGGAACGATCATCCGTTCCCTCCTATTATTTCTCAGGGGGCGGAAATTAATAGTCCGCTTAAATCTTATATTAACACATTTGCAAAGGATTGTAAACGCTTCCAGTTACAGGAATTCAGGATGCCCCTTCTATTGGACACATCCTGAATTCTCGCCCTTTACAGGCGTTTCTTTTCTTTAAAAAGTTCTTGCGCTTAATAATAACTATGTTAGTAAAGGACTACTTCTCAACATACCCTTTCAATTTTGAAGAAAAGCCCAGAAAGGGGCGGCTGTAATCCAGTCGTTTTCGGGCTTTTCGTTTTTGTGGAGTTAGTGTAAACAAAGAGGGGCGCCGGAGGAAGGTGACTTACCCTTGATTTCAGGACATTCAATCAAGTTAGGGATGGTAAGCACTTGTGACTGATGGACATTCAGTTTCCGGCGCCCATACAAAACCGTTTAATCAGAAGATTATGCCTAATTCGGCAAATCCACCCTCAAGTGAGGCGTCCAGTCTCAAATCGTTACGATCTTCACTCAAGTTGAGCACTCTGTAACCACCTCTGGCGTACCCAAATCTTCCTGGGCCCATCGGCACGCTGAATCTGAGACTCAACTGAGCGTCCAGACCGAACGTGTTGTCAAGAAATCCCAATCCGACCCTATGATCAGCGGATAAGGTGGCGCCGTTTGGTAGCGTGCGTATACACTTCTGAAGTTCAATTCCGCTCATGACCATGTTTCGCGTTCTGTTCACCGTCGCTCCGGTTCCACCGCATACGTAGCTCTTCACCTGGAACCGCTGGTCGTTGTACATCCAGCTCCCGAAAATACCCACCTGTAGACTCGTGGTAACGATCGGCTGATACATAAGACCCACACGTTGATAGAGATAATCCCATTTGGTGTTGACTCGAGTTCCGGCAGGGAACACCCAATTACCATAGTAGACGGTCTTCGGCAGATTGGCGGTCCCCTCCATGTAGATGGGCATAATTGAGTAATATAGGGCCCATGTAGGCCTGAATTGGTACTTGCCGGAGTACTCGAGGAACGTGTTGTTACGTGGTAATCCAAGATCGCCTGCAGGGTCCAATTCCGTCGTAGGAAGGCCTCCGGCCATGGCGGGCCAGCGGACGGTTCCTGATAAACGAGCCCAGAAAACCTGTGTAGCCAATTCGAATTGTCCTGGTCGCCGTATCGGCAATATGCAACACGGCCTTTGCGGCATACATACCGCAGGTTGACAAACCGGCGCAGCAGGAGCGCACTTGACAATTGGTTTACCGCCAATCCTCGGCGGCGTCGGAATCGGCATTCTTGGGAAAGTCGCGCTTGCAGGTTTATACTGCGGCGCTTCCAGTTTAAATGAAGGAGTTGAAATTCCTGTGGATGACTGAAATTGTGGATCGATAACTACGTTTACAAAGTCGGCTTCTTTGGCCGCCGCTCCGTAAGTAGTTGTGATGAATAAGACAAAGCATACCAGTAGCATACGAGGGTATCTTCTCATAGCGCCCTTCCTCCCAGCTCGAACTAACTGGAATGCTTTAAATACCGACTCGGTCTTTAAGTCAAGACAAATTGTGTTGTATTTCGGTGATTTTTGGATTTAATGTACTAAGTAACTTGCAGTATATTAATTAGTTACTATAATACAGAAAGTTGACGGCAGTAACAAATCTTTATTCTCTAATTCTGATTTAACTCTATATTATAACATCAGTTTCATAAAAGCAACATTATTAAAGTAGTCAAGACCCGCAGTTTTTGCTTTAACTCCCAGCGGGATAGCCCGGCTATATAATTGCTTTCACGAATGATTTACCTCAAGCGCGCTCAGTACGCGCAAAAACATCACAAACCATGAGACTTGCGCATTTTTTCTAATCTGTTTGCTAATGTGATCTAAAAATATGCGGAGCTATACTTCGCTGTTCATCCTGAAAGCGTGGCATTTATTAACGTAAGACTTGAATACGTTATCCGGGCCTCTTCATTAGCATGAAAATTCACTATTATTTTGGGACCATTAAACGTCATTCCCGTGTACGCTGGAATCCAGTAACATCCATACGCCTCTCTCGAAATCTTTTCGCTCAACGGACGGATTTTGCCTCCCGTTTCTTACTGTGGGCCTGAAACGCGCGAACTTGTCACCGGAAAGCTGTGAAGCTTGGTCATATATCAAGGCTAATCAACGGCATTGCGCCACAACATAGCTAGGACTACTGTCAGAGGCCCATTTCGACAGAATCGACATCCTGAGCATCTTCTGAATCTACTCGTAGAGACCAAATATAGTTGCGGCAAACCTTTTGATTTCAGATTGAGGTCAGGTCGTGCGACTGGAACTTCGGCGCTTAGAGTTAGTTAGTTCTCGCAAGCCGGGATGAAACAAAAGCCCAGTCGCAGACCGTTCCAACAAATAGTAATGTGATGAAAATGGTAGATAAAACAGGTGTGTATAAGGGATACTTCTCAACATACCCTTGCTCCCGTTCAATCTTTACGAGTCACTTCATTACTCATCCTAAAAGTCATGTCAACAATAAAATTCAGTAAAATTGAACAATTTATGAGGATTATATGATAAAGTTTTTAATGTAAAACCAAGTTAAAACATCATTATTATCGTTAGATTGTTGTTATTGCGGATCTTTCAATTAGTTGTTGATTTCTAAGTATTTGAGTATCCGGATCGCGGCCGCATCTAGTATGCGCCGGCCTGCGCGCAACATACGCGTACTCACCCCCCTTCTTACACATTGAAATAGAACCCCCGGAATGCTATTCAGTGTATATGGCAAAGAGATATCTCAATTACAGAGCCTCTCCTGAAATTATTGACCTTTTAAGACAAGAAGGATTGCAACCGAACCGTATCAAAGTTTTCGCCGGACCGGCCGGGGGGCCCAAATGGTTTGTTTCCGCAGGTTTCGATCGCGCGCTGATTAGTTCCAAGCTGCTTCAACGAGAATCCCGCCGGACTCTCCTTGCAGGCGCCTCCGCAGGCGCCTGGCGCTGCTTTGCAATGGCCTGCAAGGAGCCTCTCGAAGCGTATGAGAAGCTGCGGATCGCGTATTCACGTAATGTCTTCGACGAAAAAGATACTCCCGCGTCCTTTGCTGAGGCCCTGCAAAGTAACGTCGAGGCTTTCATCACCGATGAAGACGTTGAACACATCCTGCACCATCCGTATTACGACTTGGCCGCTTTTACCGTGCGGAGCAAGAGTTTGGCCGCTTCATCGAATAAGCATGCGGAAGGTATAGCAATACTCATTGCAGCGCTTTTAAATATCCTGACACCCGCCACTATGCGTCTATTTTATGAACGCACGTTGTTCTATACAGGGGATCGGGCACCGGACTTCACGAAGAACTTCAACGGGACGACCGTTCCCATAACGCCGTCAAATCTGAAAAGCGTGGCCCTTGCCACAGGATCGCTCCCGTACATTATCGCCGGAGTCACTGAGCTTCCGGAAGCGCCGCAGGGAGTTTACAGGGACGGCGGGTTAACTGATTACCAGTTGAATCAGGATTTTGCGCCCGGCGACGGCTTGACGTTGTTTTTCCACTATCAGGAAAGGATCGCGCCTGGATGGTTTGATAAGAAGCTTAAGTGGAGAGCCCCAACGCGACGGGAGCTTTCTCGAGTGCTCCAGGTATATCCTTCAGATGATTTCATAAACTTGCTGCCCGGGAAACGAATACCGGATCGCACTGATTTTACCACCTATGTGGATAGGCCTCAGGAAAGAATACGTATCTGGGATAAGGTTTCAGAGCTCAGTGATATTCTAGGCGCCGAGTTTTTGGAAGATGTTGCAACAAATCGGATCGGCATGAAAGCTCGCCCGTTTTGAATTGGACGGCTAATGGAAGATAGATTAGCGGCAGAATAGCCGGGATAGTGGGAATCTTTTTCTTTTCCCCCTCAATCTTCGGAGGGCTACGGAAAGAATGTTTAAAATGGTGTTACGGAATTGCGCCGAAGCATATAAAGGAACATTAATTAATGAATCGACCTAACTGGCACGCATATTTCATGCTTTTAGCAAAACTTGTAAGTGTTCGGTCCACTTGTAATTCACGCAAAATAGGGGCGGTCATCGTCCGTAACAACCGAATATTGGCCACCGGCTACAACGGCGCGGTCCATGGAGCGCCCCATTGTATCGATCACGGGCCCGATTTCTGCCTCAGAAGGACGATAGGGGCTCACGACGCTGAAAAATACAATTATTGTATATCGAGTCACGCCGAAGTGAACGCCATCGATCAGGCCGCAAGATTCGGCATACCGTTGGAGAACGCGGAACTTTACTGCACATTGGAACCGTGCAACTGGTGTTTTAAACAACTCATACAGGCGGGGATTAAAAAGATTTATTTTGAGGAGTATTACGACTCGAAAAATAAAGAATTCGATTTGTATTGGCGCAAGATTATGGAATCACACGAAGGAATAACCGTTTTCGAGCAAATCACCGTATCGGAACCCGCCAAGACAATGGTTATGCAAGTGCTCTCCGGGGATTCTTCGAGGATGTTGCCTGCCACTGAACCCTCTGAAGTGAAGGATTTAAACGCTGCAGCTTTAACGGGGTTTATCGGCAAGCCGGATTAGTCAGTGATAGTATAATCCGAATTGGCTCTCAAAAGTAAAAACAACTCAGCCGGCCGGGGATTTGAAGTCCCTCTGTTAAGGGGGATTTAGGGGGCGACACTCGATTAAGCTATTCTCGTTTCTCCTCGGATATCTATAACATCAACATCCTGATTAACCGCATCGTCTCTCTCCTTTAGCCATTCCACAATTTTAGGAGCAAACTGCATCTGAGTTTTCGAGCTGACGTAAATCCCGATGTGGCCCGTCTCAAGGCAAATATCTTGAACATCCTCACTGGATACGGCGTCGGCGAGTTTGTTGCACGCGTCCGGCGGAACGAGATGATCGAAATGGCCGTAGAAATTAAGAATCGGCATTGTGATGTTCTTGAGATCTACTCTCTGGTCCCCGATCACCAGCTTATTCTGGATCAGCAGGTTGTCCTGGTAAAAATCCTTCACGAACTGCCGAAAGGTTTCTCCCGGAATATCCGGGCTGTCGAAAATCCATTTCTCCATTCTGACAAAATTTTCAACAAAGGATTTGTCATCCATATTTTCCCAGAAACCCACGTATTTGTCAATAATTAGCCGCGCCGGATTCAGAAGCAGAAATCCCAGATTCATAAAATCTCCGGGAATGTTGCCGAACGATTCGACCATGGAATCAGCGTTCAGACCTTTCATCCAAATATGCAGTAAACCTTGGTCGGTATCGAAGTTTGTAGGACTCACCGTGGTGATGAGATTCTTGATTTTTTCAGGATGCAGCGCAGAATAAATCACACTGAAAGTGCCGCCCATGCAGATTCCCATGATGTTGATCTGAGGAGATCCGCTGTGTTCGCAAATGAAATCGACAACATTGTCCATGTAGCCGTTGACGTGATCATCGATGGTGAGGTACCGATCTTTCCTTGTCGGATAACCCCAATCAATCATGTACAAGTCTACGCCGGAGTTGAGTAAGGTTTGTACAACACTCCGACCGGGTTGCAAATCCAGCATTGTTTCACGATTTATCAAAGCGTAAACGATCAACATCGGAGTTTTCACTTGTTGGGTCGCAACCGATTTATAGTGTTTAAGTTTTACTCGATCTTCTTGGTAAACTACCTCATAGGGCGTTGATCCTATTTCCGTATCGAGTGGAGACGTAAGAACTTCTTTGGCCTTACTGACGCGTTCTTGTGTTTGTTCCACATCATCGGCTAAAGCCGAAAACAAAACATCTAAGGAAACTTTGGGTTTTTCCATTGAACCCTCCTCCATCCCGTCCATTTATCGGGTCGATAACTGATTAATTTCTTGGTTTACTTTTCTTCACAAAGAGTTTGTTAGTTTCTTTGACTTTTGACTTACTCTGTTTTTCCAAATCTTTAATTCGCTTTTTCAACAAATAAATTTCTTTGTACAATTCATCCATGTCACGATCTGTTGGAATGGGGAGAAATTGCAAGTAGTCGTAGAGCATTTCCTGACGAGCCACACTAAATTCAGCCAGAGAATCCAAGGTTTTGCTCAGTGTCTTAGTGTATTCCGGCGATTTAAAGAGAGTCATGTACGAATTTTCGAGAATTTTCAGCCATATTTGATAATATGCTTTTGAATTACCGGGCAGATTGCCGGTGTCCGCCATTGCGGCTAATTCTTCCTGCATTATCTTCATAGATTTTTCTATGGGCAGAAACAATTGAGCCAGGAATTCAGATACGTCGCCTTGGAATAGATTAAACCTATCAGCCGCATGGCTCATGCGTTCCTGGTAAACTCGAGTTAAACCCAGCGGTGGAACCAGCAACAACCGTCTAAATTCTTTTTCATACATGTCGGTGAATACTTTAAAAGCTTCCTTATCCAAATTTCCGAAATTATAACTCAGTGCTGATTCACCCACACGAGTGGACCTGGCAAAGAAATCTTTCTGCAAGTTGAAAAAACTTTTCCATGCAGGCGCCATCATTTTGACGAACAATTCGGGCATCGGATTAACACCGTCGGAAATTAATTCCATCTTTCTAGGTTCTGAGACCGTAGACGCCATGGATTGCATGGTTTTCATTGTCGAAAACCACGCATTGGCCAACTTTGCAGCGGATTTATCCGGAGACGGCATCTCGGCCATGCGATCCGTCCATTCCTCCGCCATGTTTTCCCAAAATTTAGATGACGATTTTATCCAATTTTCAAGAATCGTTCTAGACTGATGTTTACTAGCTTCAGATTCAGTAGGCTCCGGTTCGGTAACTTCAGGTTTTGTAGATTCAGCCGCATGGATGGGCTGAATAGGTTGAGAGTCGCTCATTCCTCTCCTCATCAATATTGTAAAATGTAGTGGTAAAGTGTCTTTAATCAAATAAAATGTACTTAATGTACATCGAATGTACATTTTGAAGTTGCATTGTCAATATGACAAATAATTGTGGGTCAAGTTTCATTCTGTAAGAATATTTGTACAAATGGTCTAAAAATCATTAGATGGCATTTATTGCAGAGTGATTCCCGATGTATGCCGACGCTGCTTTAGGATTTGTAATCAGCTCTAATAATTTAAGCTTCTCTTAACAAATTATTCACAGCGGTAATAATTTCATATCTGCGAACCGGCTTTTGTAACGTAGTGACCGCTCCCACAAGTTTACTCAGAGTAAGGCAAGTCGACGCGCCGACCTTCGGCCCACCCCCGGAGATGGCGATTATTTTTGCGTTTGGGCAATCGCTGCGTATATTCAATATTGTTTCCACACCGTCCATTTCCGGCATAATGATATCCGAGATTACGAGATCACTTCCATGACTACGAAAAAGCTCCACACCTATTTTGCCGTTTTCCGCTACCGTTACTTCATGTCCATCCAGTTCTAATATTCTGCGAAGAAGCTTTCTTACGACCTCATCATCTTCTATTATTAAAATATGGGCCATGACTCCCTATTGTCAGTCCTTGTCGACTTTTCATTAACTTTTAGACAATTAAGCTCCAGTGAGCTTACATCATTTGTCGAGAAATGTCTCGCGGCGCCGAACCATTGGAATTAGAAAAGTCCGAGATCGTGCTTGGAACATGTCGGACAAATTTACCTCGAGAAATAATCCTAATGCCGACAATGTATTAATTATCAAACACAATTCGACGATTCTCCTTATGATCCACCATGTATATCATCTTGGCTTGAGCCTGCAAATCTTTGACTAATTTTTCAATTTCTTTCCTGTTAATCTGGAAAGCTCTAATGAAAACAAATCTATATCCCTGCGGCGCCTTTTCATAAGAGCTTAGAATACTGACGAGTCTGGCGCTATATTTCCGGATTATGTCTGTGACCTCTTTAATGGATCCGGGACGGTCTTCCAACAAAAAGCCGAATTGGAGTCCTCGATGTGTCAATCCGGTCAAACTGATCATGGCTTTAAAAAGATCGTTCTTGGTTATTACTCCCTCTATTTTTCCGGTGTCGTTGACAACGGGCGCTCCGGAGATCTTGTTCTTCATAAGGATTTCAGCCGCTTCTTCAATGGTAAAATTAAAAGGTATCGTTACCGGGTAACGTGTCATTATGGCCCCGACTTCGAGACGGGATAAGTGGTATAAAATTTGTTGGATGTCGAGAAGTGTCGCGTCCGATGGAGACGCTCTCTTTAAGTCACGGTCACTGACGATTCCCACCAATTTACCCTCTTCCATGACGGGCATCATGCTGATTTGATTCTCCATGGAGAGGTTGATGGCATGTTGCATTGTGTCGGTAACATCGAGCGTGGTAACCTGCTTACTCATCCAATCTTTTACCAGCATGGGCTCTCCTTGAGCTGACTCTTATGAAGTCGGCGGCTTAGTGCGAGGGGCTCTAGGTAAATCCTGGTTGACCGCCTCAAGTATTTTTTTTACGGAGACGTTTTTCTATTGCGTGAACAAAGGGGGCTTCGTCATCAACCACCATCACTTTCGTCTGGATCATTTAAGCCCCTAAACATTGAAAACAATTACAAATCGATCTTGGACGTCAGTCGCTATAAAAATCTATTTTGATGGTAAAAAGACACAGTGAGAATGCTATTCATAATCAAGCAACCTTTATGCCGAGCCGCTTACTATAGTAACGAATTGAAATTATGTAAACAATAACGATCCTTGAAGACTATGGAGGGCGAAAAAATGTAGTATCAAACTCACGACATTGTCAGGATCTTTAACAGAGTGTAAAATCTTGGGGATTTGACTAAAATTAACTCTATAAAATATTCGACCTCCAGTCATCAAAATTACAATTTTGCTCAACTATTATGATCATTCGATTAACTTTTTGGGTCGCCGGATTACTTCTGGGGACGGGATTAACCTATACCGGCCGCTTTTTCTTTAACACCGATGGATTGACCTATATAGAAATGGGTGAGGGGTTGATCAGCGGAAATCCCGAGAAGATGGTGAATCTCGCGTGCAGTCCCTTGTACGCCGCGTTTCTGGGGATCCTTCAGCTCATTATCAGACCCGCTCCCGAATTCGAGGCTGTTTATTTGAAAGTCGGGGGAGGCATAGGACTTATTTTGGCTATGGCGGCCTGCGAATTCTTTGTACAGTCACTCAAACGCTGTGAGTTACTAGACGGGAACACTTCCACGGGTCGCTCATTGACCGCGGTAATTTACGCGCTCTTCCTAACCGCCGCCCTCACATGGATCAAGACCCGCCTGATTAATCCTGATATGTTTGTATTCGTCATTGTAATAATGATTATTGGTTTATTGATAAGAATAGCGGCGTTTCCTGAAAAATTCTCCAATTACGCCGCTCTCGGATTGTTTCTGGGTCTCGGTTATCTAACCAAAACTTACGTGCTGGTCCTTTCCCCCATTTATATCCTGGCCGCCGCATTCCTTGGCGGTTTTCGGAGAGCAAAAAACAAGATTATCGTCGCCGTAGTTTTGATGTTAATTGTCTCAGCCCCGTTATTGATAGCTCTATCATCACGTGTAGGACGATTCTCGTTCGGAGAAGTTGCGAGTTTGGCCTACACGACGGCGGTCTCATCTCAGGGCGATCCCATCCACAAACCGCAAATATTGTGGAAAAATCCGCTTACGCTGGCATTTCACTATGATCGACCGTGTTCCGACGCCATGGGTTTTGATATCGCATATTGGTCCATGGGACTGTCATCAGGGTTTAATATTCCCGATCAGTTGAGGGCAGTGGTTAGAAATGTGGCTGAATTGCTGAGTCACTCAATTTTATATCTTTTGTCTATTTTGCTCGCTCTGATATGGCTTCGGTATTCGGAATGTATCTCATTCACAGATATGAAACGAATTAGGACGACGGGCATAATATTTATAACTTCGTTATGTGGAGTGGGCTTATTCGCGCCGGTGCATTTGGAAATGCGATATGTGGCGCCTTCGATGTTCACTGGAATGACCGCAGTTCTGGTGCTTCCTACTTATAGGGAAAATTTGAAGTCGTGCTCTCAAAAAATAAAGTATGTTTTATGGGGTATTATAGCCCTATGCGCTATTTTGCTTGCAATCAGCGCAATCGACCAATCGCTTAGAGGATTAGCGGCGAATGCGCAAAAACCTTCGTATGAGCAGGCTTACGGTGATCTGACGGTATTGGCCGGTTTTTTGAAAAGCAATGGAATAAATCCGGGAGATAAGGTGGGAATAGTGGGAACTCCTCCCATTCTGTGGGCAAGGATGGCTCGCGTCCAAATTCTGGTGAGAATACCCGACAAGGATCAGTTTTTGAGAGCTCCGGAGACGGAGCGAAAGCAGGCGCTGAACTCGGCCGGAAAAACAGGCGCAAAGGCCGTCATTATTTATGGAGATCCACAACTGAAAGGCTGGGAAAGAGTCCCACTAACACGTGATTTTTACATGAAGCTACTGTGATTCCGTATGACCTCGAGGCCGAGCGCCTATCCTGATTCTCGAAAGTAATCACGGAATCCATGACCAAGATTCTCGAATCGGTCGACCATACGTGTCATCAAAAAGCTATGAAGCTTGTCATGTATCAGAGCTTATCAACGTCAGAGGCTTTTTCGACGGAACTTTTGAGAAACCCTATATATAATGGACATCACTAACTACAAGGCGAAAGAATTATCGAATTATTCACCGGAAGCGCGATCGGTCTCCCTTTCCATCTCGAATTCATTGCCGCAGCTTCGGCATTTGAATTTTTTTCCAACTTCAAGAACATCTTCCGCTTGCAAATCAGCCTCTTTCCCGCAAACGGAACAGACAATCGAGTCTCCGTCTTCTCGGGGACGAAAACCTACAGTAACGGTTTCACGCACCAATGTTACCGGTTTCATGTCCATCAGCAAATCTAAGGTAACGGAGGCGTCCGTGTCAATCTCTGCGCCGCATTGTTTACACAATAATCGATTGTATACACGCCCGATTTTAAGCTCATTAGGATAACCGCAAGATGCGCATCTCACGTTAAATAACTGCATAATTTGACCTCCCTGGGCCAAGACGCAGGATATTGGACTTGGTCGGGATAATTTATAGAATCAAATCAGTAATAATCGAAACCCAATCCCCACAGTCGGTATTTGCAGAACGGATCTACAACCCACAACTGAACTAGTCGGAATAACTGAACAATAAGCTACACAAATCACTGGTTCAGCCTTTTCGCCAGTATATATGTTATAAATTTCAGCGTCAAGCGGGTTCAAAACCACGCTTTCTCCTACATGTCGATATTACAAGTCATTGAAGAGGGCGGATAAAAAATGGATTTTATCTACATCGTCCTTGCATTTCTCGCCGGCGCGTGCGGTCCGACCCAGGCGGGGATTAACGCCCAGTTACGCCTTTGGACTGGTGATCCCGTATTTGCGGCCATGATTTCTTTTGTGGTAGGGTCGTTGGTACTCATTGTATACGTGTTGCTGTTAAGACTACCCTGGCCGAATTTAATGACGGCAGGTGAGTTGCCTCTGTGGATTTGGACCGGCGGCTTTCTTGGCGCTTTTTTGGTCGCAGTTTCTATAATTTTAGCGCCGGTGCTCGGCGCCACGGCCATGATGGCCTTTATGATTGCCGGTCAACTCTTTGTCGGCCTTTTTCTTGATAACTACGGATTGCTGGGTTTTCAAGAGCACCCGGTTAATCCCTGGCGAATCGTGGGGATTGTTTTGGTAATTATCGGCGCGGCTCTAGTCAAGAGATTTTAGACTACAAACCGTTGACCCCGCCAATTTGCCGGCTATATTATATATGTATACGGAAAGAGGAGGTTTTTAAATCATGAATGTCGAGAAATCCTCAAAAAGTTGTTGTTGTGTTGATAACATTTGCAAGAGATCAGATGATGTAAAATCCTGCAGAATGTCGGGAGGCGTTCTGGTTGGCTCCTGTTCGGAATGCAGGCCACATAAATAGTCTAAGTGATATAATGATCGGGGGAGTACCCCGATCATTATTAAGTGAGGTATGGCATGGCTGATCTGAATTTCGCAAGAATCAAGAATATTCTTGACGATGCCATGGAGAGATGGACTAAAGCAAACTCCCGGGAGCCCAGGATGAAAGGCGCCCATGACGGTCCAATTGGATGGTCCACCAAAGAAGAGCTTATAAACTCCCAGGTATACGGTTTAAAATTCATAGAAACTGAAAAAATCGGAAACGGTAAAGCGGAAGAAACTAATCTCGTAAAAATATTACGGAGGAACATTGGCGGATTCCGCCGAATGCCGTCCCGCGGCCCTTACCTCGATCAATCCGAAATCGCTGAAATTATTGAATGGATTAACTCCGGAGCGCCTGACTAAAATATTTCTGATCAAACTGCTATTAATTTTTAGTTGTTGGAGATTTCTCAGCTAAAGATTGTTCGAGTTCCCCGACAAGTTTCTTGTAGGAAACACCCACTTTCCGCGCGTGCCTTAAACATCGTTTCATCAACAGCCAGTAAGAAATAAAATAAGACGTAACGGATACTATTCCCGCAAATAACATTGCTCCCACAGCCCACTTAAACAATAGATCCACCCCGAGAGACATGAACCTCTGCACCGCTTCCCAAAAATTCGGCGCTTGAATTATTGGATCCATAAGGTGCCTGAAATCGTGAATCGTCATGGCAGGGGGTGTTCCCGTTAAATGAGAACCCCACCAGTAAAAACCATAATACATTGGTATGAGAGTGATCGGATTATTCACAAAGGTGAAAGCAAAAGCCACTACGACGTTGTATCTCAAAGCAAACCGCAGCAATGCCAATGACACCATGTGCAAACCTAGGGGCACGCCTATTCCAACGAATAGACCAATTGCAATGCCTCGAGCGTCATACCAGGGTGGATTCACGGTCCTGGTTATGGGATCAATAAAGGCGCGTTTTAACCAGCCTGATTGCTTTACGCCGTCGGCAGCGGGCGATTTATCGTTTCCATTTTCGGTATTCGTCAAAGAGTGAGCCTTTCATTATCAAAATGTAACGACACTAATATCTAAGGGGCGCTTCTCGAGTTTACCGAACCTCAAACACACGGCTCGGAAGCAACTTACTATAAGGATCTGAGATCATCATTGGATTGTATAACTTGTTATGTTATTTTATTTGCTAATAACAAATAACGGCAAAAGCGCGCCGGCAATTCGACTTCCATGACTGCGCCGGCTTTACCATTGTTGCGACGCGAATATGAACTCCGTTTATATTCACAGTAGTAATAATAAACATCAAGGAATCCGCCATGAAACCTATAATGATTGAGGCGACTACGATACCCGACGCATGGTTCCAATGTCTATATACTCTGATTGAGGAATCAAAGAAACCGGACGGAGCGGCCAGAAGATACACGGTTGAAACCGGCTCAAACCCTGGCGCCGACCGTATCGAATTTGATATGGCAATAGTGCACATAAAACATCCGGGGGTCCGACCTTTACTGCCTCAGATCCCCGAGCATCTGAATTTACCGCCCGTTGCAGACGAAAAATATCTATCCGAATACATGCCGTACCTGCTCTCACCGGAAAAAACTCCTAATGAGCATTATACTTACGGCGAACGGCTTCAAACTTCATGGCAGTATGTAATAGATTACTACAAGAAATATGGTCCCAGAACAAATCGCATGTGCCTGGAAATCGGCAAGCCGGACGACATCTTTTTTTACGATAACGAAGACGGCTCAAGCCCCTGTTTGCGCCTTGTTGACACTAGAATCATGGATAATAAACTCAATTGGGTGGTTTATTTTAGGTCTTGGAATTTGTGGTCGGGTTTTCCCGTAAATTTGGCGGGGCTGCAACAGGCCAAAGAAATCATGGCTATGGAAATAGGCGTAGATGACGGAGAAATCATTGCTTTATCCAAGGGATTAAACATCCGAGACTACAATATTGAAGTAGCTCTCATGCGTCTTCAAAAAGATACTAATACGAAGTTGGGGGCGAGATTCGAATGATCAGGCTCGCCGCGATTGCAGTTGTAGAGACAAACTACAAGACCGGGAAAGAATTACAGGTAATTAAAGCGATTCTCTAAAAAAATCTCGAATTGATATAACGATTCTATTGGACAACCAACAATGAATGCAATTACGAGCGATTCTATTTAACAACACCCTACCGGCGTTCGCCGTGAATCGAAAGAGGAGCAATCCCGTTAGATTTTCGAGAAACCTTATAGATTGATCACACATTTATCCGGAGCCGATTTTGGAAAATATTATTAAAAAGCTCGCTCAAACCGAGCAGATTGATGAGTCCGCATTTACCAAGAGTTTCAATGAAAAGAAAATAGTCATATTCAAAGGATCTAAAACAGGTGATCCCGTTGCGGTAGGTGAAAACCTCAAGATTAAAGTGAACGCAAATATCGGATCTTCGGCTGATCTGCATGACGAAGATTTTGAGCTGAGAAAACTTGAGGCCGCGTGTAAGGCCGGCGCTGACGCCGTGATGGATCTTTCCACGGGGGGTGATTTAAGATCCATGCGTCGCAAAATAATCGCTGAGTCTTCGGTCCCTGTGGGTTCCGTACCCATTTACGAGGCCATTGTGGAATCCGTGCGTCACAAAGGCGGCGGCGAAAAAATGACCGCTGACGAGATGCTTGACGCCATAAGGTTGCATGGGGAAGACGGCATTAGTTTTGTGACGGTGCACTGCGGAGTCAACTTGGCCGTGTTGGCCCACCTGGAAAAACACCCGCGAGTTTGCGGAGTAGTTTCTCGCGGCGGCAGTTTTCTTGCGCGGTGGATGCGCCTCAACACGCAGGAAAACCCCCTATTTGAACGCTATGACGAAGTCTTGGATATCTGCAAGCAATACGACATGGTAATAAGTTTGGGTGATGGATTACGCCCCGGGGCAATAGCGGATTCAATGGACGCGGCTCAAGTGGAAGAGCTTATTACTCTCGGTGATTTGTGCCGGCGGGCCCGTGAAAAAGGCGTTCAGGCAATCATTGAAGGACCGGGACACGTCCCGCTTGACCAAATTCCCGCTCAGATGATGATGCAAAAAAGGTTATGCGATAACGCTCCCTTTTACGTGTTGGGACCGTTGGTGACGGATGTTGCCCCCGGCCTTGATCACATAACTTCGGCGATTGGTGGAGCCGTGGCGGCGATGCACGGCGCTGATTTCCTCTGCTATGTCACACCAACGGAGCACTTGGGTTTACCTGGTGTTGAAGATGTTCGCATGGGCGTTTTAGCCGCCAGAGTCGCAGGTCACGCCGCGGACATAGTCCGAAAAAGGCCCGGGGTGTGGGAATGGAATGAGCAAATGAGCGCGGCTCGCTGGAAACGTGATTGGAGTGAGCAGATTCGATTGGCTTTAGACCCGGATCTGGCCCGAGAAATCCGAGCCAGGACGTGCAAAGAAGATCACGAGACATGCACGATGTGCGGGGATTTGTGCGCCTACAAGGCCGGAGATTTATAGCGCCTCTAAGTTTAGTCGGAATCGTTTTGCTTTCGGCGTCTCCCGGCGTACGCCCTTAGGCGTTACCTTTGGCTGGAATGAGAAGTGGAATCACTGAAGCAGGAGGATTAAGGGGGTTTATACGATTTCGCCAAAAGTCTGTCGAATAGAGCCTCTGACCCGTCGTTTAGCGCAAGCCGAAATCCAGGAAGATCCAGGTCGCAATTTTCGTGGATCGAGTACGTATCAGATTTTAGGACGCCGACAAAGAGCGCTGATCCAACAAAACTTTCAAGAAGCGCTTTTAGTTTAACTCCGACCTTGGAGAGCAATCGATGATCAAGCAAATTGAATACTTCGAGAAACCGGGAAAAGACAATACGCAAAGATGCTTGGAAATAGTACAGGACTTGCTCGGTGAAGGATTACACCACATAGTTGTTGCCACCACCACCGGCGCCACGGCAATCCAAGCCGCCGTGAAATTTCAGTCTCCGGACTTGAACATTGTGGCCGTCACGCACAATGTGGGGTACGCCGGACCGAACTCCGACGAGTGCCCTCCCTCCGCTAGAAAAGAACTCCAATCAATGGGAGTGAAAATCTACACGGGCACTATTTTGACCAGGGGTATTGAAGCGGCTTTGATGAAAAAGCATCAAGGAGTGTCCCCCGCGTATGTGGTCGCCATGTCTTTAAGGATACTGTCTCAAGGTGTAAAGGTGGGCGTGGAAATTGCCGCCGAAGCCTGTGACGGCGGGTTAATTCCCGAAGGCGCCGACGTAATTACAATTGCAGGCACGGGCCGTGGAGCGGATACGGTGATGATCGTAGAGGCCCATCCTTCCGATCGTTTCTTTGATAATCGTATTAAGAGGATTGCGGCAAAACCCCTTTAGAGCGGGAATTATTGTTTATAATCGTTTTTCCGAAGAATAATTAGGATTAAGCTCGTTTTGAACGTCCGTCTCAATTCTTCCCAATGGAAGTTCGGGGATGGAAAATGTTGATTGTGGTTCTCAAATCTTTTGACGATTATTCGTTAATACATATGGCCCTGCCTCGTCAAACCGGCGTAAGCCGTCACATCAGAAGAGAAAAGAAAATTCTGGATTCCAGCGTACGCTGGAATGACTGGTGAAGAT
This sequence comes from Desulfomonilales bacterium, assembly GCA_038250835.1. GTDB lineage: Bacteria > Desulfobacterota > Desulfomonilia > Desulfomonilales > Desulfomonilaceae > JBBSBY01. The sequence goes on from JBBSBY010000005.1 coordinate 82,491, forward strand.
AAGAGCGGCTCAAAATCCAATTTGTAGAGTACTCATTTCGTGTTCACCAATGAGAATAGCTATAATTCTTTACCAATGATCGTCTACAAAGCCATAGGACTTGGATAAAATTGCCAATCCCGGTCAAGGGAATTTCTATTATGTCTTAACGCAGTTCGACGCCAACCAGGGAGAAACCATGAAAAGACAGCGCTTGATTGTGGCCGTAGGTTTACTTCTACTTCTGCTTCCGTCCTCCTCGGGATGGAGCCATGCCGCAAATCTTACCGTTTA